>DATNIB010000001.1:0-106895 GCA_035604685.1 Acidimicrobiales bacterium
GGCCAAGTCGAACATCCTGCTGCTGGGCCCGACCGGGTGTGGCAAGACGTTGCTGGCCCAGACCCTGGCCCGCATGCTCAACGTGCCGTTCGCCATCGCGGACGCCACGGCGCTCACCGAGGCCGGCTACGTGGGCGAGGACGTCGAGAACATCATCCTGCGCCTGCTGCAGAACTCCGACTGGGACGTACAGCGCTGCCAGCAGGGCATCATCTATATCGACGAAATCGATAAGATCGGCCGCAAGGATGAGAACCCGTCCATCACCCGCGATGTGTCGGGCGAGGGCGTCCAGCAGGCCCTGCTGAAAATCCTCGAAGGCACCATCGCCAACGTTCCCCCGCAGGGCGGCCGCAAGCACCCGCACCAGGAATTCATCCAGATCGACACGACGAACGTCCTGTTCATCTGCGGCGGCGCGTTCGCCGGCCTGGACCGGATCATCGAGGGCCGGATCGGCCGCAAGAGCATCGGGTTCCGGGCCGAGGTGGCGGCGGCCGAGCGCGACGACGCTGAGGTGCTCCGCCGGGTTCTGCCCGAGGACCTCTTGAAGTTCGGGCTGATCCCCGAGTTCATCGGACGGCTGCCCGTTGTGAGCGCGGTGTCCCAGCTCTTCAAGGACGCCCTGATCCGGATCCTGGTCGAGCCTAAGAACGCGCTGATCAAGCAGTACCAGAAGAACTTCGAGTACGACGGCATCGAGCTGGAATTCAGCGAGGATGCGCTCGAGGCGGTCGCCGAGCAGGCGCTCTTGCGCGGCACCGGTGCCCGCGGTCTGCGGGCCATCTTGGAAGAGGTCCTCCTCGACGTGATGTACGACCTGCCGGGGCGGTCCGACGTCGGCAAGTGCGTCGTCGATCGGGCGGTCGTCTTGGACCGCGTCAACCCGACCCTCGTGCCGTTGAGCGACCCGCCGGCCAAATCGACGCGGAGCCGCCGGGCCGCGTCCTGATCGCGTCCCCGGCGGTCCGACGCACCCGGTGTCGAATCCACCCTTCGACTCGCTGAGCGAGGCTCTGGCCTGGCTCGACGGCCACATCAACTACGAGGCCACCGCCCCCAGCGCGCGGGCCCTCCCCACCTTGGCCCCGATGGTCGAGCTGGCACACCTGCTGGGCGATCCCCAGGAGGCCTACCCCTCGGTGCATGTGACCGGCACCAACGGCAAGGGCTCGACCGCGGCGATGACCACGGCGCTCTTCGGGGCCATGGGGCTGCGGGTCGGGACCTACACGAGTCCCAACCTGTCCCGGGTCAACGAGCGGCTAGCGCTCGACGGTGAGCCGATCGACGACGCCTCGTTCCGCGCAGTGCTCTCGGTGCTGGCGGGACTGGAGGGCATGCTGACCGAGCGGCCCACACGCTTCGCGCTCCTCACCGCGGCCGCCCTGGCCTGGTTCGCCGACGAGGCCGTGGCGGCCGGCGTGATCGAGGTGGGCCTCGGTGGGACCTGGGACTGCACCAACGTGGTCGACGGGCGCGTGGCGGTGCTCACCAACGTCAGCTACGACCACACCGACGTCCTGGGTCCGACGCTCGAGGGCATCGCCGCCGACAAGGCCGGGATCATCAAGGAGGGGAGCGTGGCCGTCGTCGGCGAGACCGACCCGCACCTCGTCGAGATCGTGACCGGGCGGGCGCGGCGCATCGGTGCGGAGGCCTGGGTGGCCGGCCGCGAGTTCGACTGCACGGCCAACCGGCTGGCCGTCGGCGGCCGGCTGCTGGACCTGCGCACGCCCGCCGCCACCTACGGCGAGATCCTGGTCTCCCTCCACGGGCCCCACCAGGGAACCAACGCGGCCTGCGCCCTGGCCGCGGCCGAGGCGTTCTTCGGGGCGCCCCTCGACGAGTCGCTCGTCGAGGAGGCGTTCTCCCAGGTGCGCGTGCCCGGTCGGCTCGAGGTGGTGGGCCGCCAGCCCCTCACCCTGGTCGACGGCGCGCACAACGTGGCCGGGATGTCCGTCCTGGCCACGGCCCTCAGCGACGGATTCAGCGTGGCCGGCGCCACGGTGGTGGTCGTCGGCATGCTGCGGGGGCGGGACCCCTCGGCCATGCTGGCCGCGCTGGCCACGGCCGGCGTCGATCTCGTCGTCGCCTGCGCGCCGGAGTCCCCGCGGGCTCTCGCACCCGAGGTGGTGGCCGAGGCGGCGAATGCCCTCGGCCTGCGGGTGTTGACCGCCCCGTCGGTCGCCGACGCAGTGGCGACCGCCCGAGGAGCCGTCCCCGACGACGGCCTGCTCGTGGTCGCGGGCTCCCTCTACGTCGTGGCCGAGGCCCGCCGCCTCCTCTTGGAGGAGAAGGCCGCCGGCTCCGCGCTCCCGCCCGGCTAGGGCGCCGGCGAGTGCTGGCCCCCCGGGGCCGGCGCGATGGCTGCTGCTAAATTCCAGCGGTCGTGGAGCGGACCCTCGTCATCGTGAAGCCCGACGGGGTCGAGCGCGGCCTGGCCGGAGAGATCGTCGCCCGTTTCGAGCGCCGGGGCCTGCACCTCCTGGCCGCCGAGCTGCGCTCGATCGACCTCGAGACGGCCAAGGCGCACTACGCCGAGCACGACGGGAAGCCCTTCTACGGCGAGCTCTTGGAGTTCATCACGCGCTCGCCCGCCCTCGTCATGGTGCTCGAGGGACCACCCGACACCATCAGCATCGTGCGGGCCACCATGGGGGCCACCAATCCGGCGGACGCCGGTCCGGGGACCATCCGGGGCGATCTCGCCACCTCGATGCCCGACAACCTGGTGCACGGCTCGGACTCCGTCGAGTCCGCGGCGCGCGAGATCGCGCTCTACTTCCCCGGCCTGGCCTGACCGGCTCGGGGCGTCATCCCCAGACCTCGGCCGCCGTCTCTACCACCAGGGCCAACTTGGCCACCTGCTCGTCGTAGCTGAGCGCGTTGCCCTCGAGGGTGGACGAGAAGCCGCACTGGGGCGACAGGCACAGCTGGTCGAGGTCCACGTAGCGCGCCGCCTCGTCGATGCGGCGCTTCAGATCGTCCTTGCGCTCGAGCTCTCCGCGCTTGGTGGTCACGAGCCCCAAGACGACGACCTTGTCCTTCGGCACGAAGCGCAGCGGCGAGAAGTCCCCCGACCGGTCGTCGTCGTACTCCAAGAAGAAGCCGTCGACCTGCAATTGGGTGAAGAGCGCCTCGGCCACGAACTCGTAGCTGCCCTCGGCCGCCCAAGACGAGCGGAAGTTCCCGCGGCACAGGTGTGTCGTGACCGCCATGGTGCTCGGGCGGGAGCCGATGGCCGCGTTGATGGTGGCGATGTAGGTCTCGTGCTGGTGGTCGGGGTCCCCGCCGGCCGCCGCCAGGTAGGCGCGCTGCGCCGGGTCGTTCAGGTAGGCGAGGCTGGTGTCGTCGAGCTGCAGATAGGTGCAGCCGAGCCGAGAGAGCCCGCGCACCTCGTCGGCGTAGGCCCGGGCCAGGTCGGCCCAGAAGGCGTCCAGCTCGGGGTAGACCGCCGGATCGATGGCGGCGCGCCCGCCGCGGTAGTGGATCATGCTCGGCGAGGGGATCGTGAGCTTGGGCACCGCGGTCGTCGTGGTGGCGGCCAGGAACGAGAAGGCGTCGGCGAAGATCGTCTGGTCGAGGGTGACGGGGGCCGAGACGAAGAGGCCCGAGGGTGTGAACTCGATCGACTCGGTGGCGTTGCGGAAGGCGACCGAGAGGTGCCCCTCTGTCTTCTCCACGCCGCCCAGCTGATAGATGAAGTCCATGTGCCACGACGCCCGCCGGAACTCACCGTCGGTGGCTGCCCGCAGCCCGAGGTCCTCCTGTAGGCGCACGGCCGCCCGGATGGCGTCGTCCTCCACGGCGGCCAGCTCGGCCGCCGAGAGCCGCCCGGCCGCCTGCGCCTCCCGAGCCTCGAGCAGGGGGCGGGGCCGCAGCAGGCTGCCGACGTGGTCGGCCCGGAACGGGGGCGTGGTCCGTGGTGTCACCGATCGCCGCCTCCCCCGGGCCCACCGTCGTCGGGCCCTCCGTCGGCCGACGCTAGCCCCGTGCCCGTGCCTCGATCGGGGCCCCCGGCCTGTGGACAACCCCGGGTGAGAAGATCCGCCGGTGCCCGGCTGGGGCCCTTCGCCTTGTGCCGTCTGGCCGGGTCCCCTAGCCTCTTGGCGAACGGCTGGGTTCGGCGGGGGCCAGTCGACCCTCCCGTAGCGGCTCGAAACGAGAGCTCATGTCCGACAATCGCCTATTTCTGCTAGGCCGCGACATGGCGGTGGACCTCGGAACTGCCAACACGCTGGTCTACGTCCGCGGGCGCGGGATCGTCCTGAACGAGCCGTCGGTGGTGGCGGTCGACGTGAAGGACGGTCGGCCGCTCGCCGTCGGGGCCGAGGCCAAGCGGATGATCGGGCGGACCCCGAGCAACATCCGGGCCATCCGGCCGCTCAAAGACGGGGTCATCGCCGACTTCGAGATCTGCGAGAAGATGCTCCGGTACTTCATCCACCGGGTGCACCAGCGCCGCTTCGCCAAGCCCCGCATGGTCATCTGCGTGCCCTCGGGGATCACCGGCGTCGAGCAGCGGGCCGTCATGGAGGCCGCCGAGTACGCCGGCGCCCGCAAGGCCTACATCATCGAGGAGCCGATGGCGGCCGCCATCGGCGCTGGGCTGCCGGTGCACGAGCCGAGCGGCAACATGGTGGTCGACATCGGCGGCGGCACCACCGAGGTGGCGGTCATCTCGCTGGGCGGCATCGTGACCAGCCAGTCGGCGCGCATCGGGGGCGACGAGCTGGACGAGGCGATCGTGGCCTACGTGAAGAAGGAGTTCAGCCTGGCGCTCGGAGAGCGCACGGCCGAGGAGATCAAGATCGCCCTCGGCTCGGCGTTCCCGCTCGAAGAGGAGCTCCACGCCGAGATCCGCGGCCGCGACCTGCTGACGGGCCTCCCGAAGACCGTCATCGTGTCGACCGAGCAGATCCGAGCGGCCATCGAGGAGCCGGTCAGCGCCATCATCGACGCGGTGAAGGCGACGCTCGACCGCACGCCACCGGAGCTCGCGGCCGACCTCATGGAGCAAGGGGTCGTGCTCACCGGCGGCGGCTCCCTGCTGCACGGCCTCGACGCGCGGCTCGAGCACGAGACCGGAATGCCCATCGTCGTTGCCCGCGACCCGCTCAACTGTGTGGCGATCGGGAGTGGTCAGTGCCTCGAGGAGTTCGAAGCGCTCAAGCAGGTCCTGATCACGTCTTCGTCTCGCTGACCGGACGGCCTCGGGTTCGAGGGTGGCGCCGTCGCCGCGGCGGTCGCGCCGAACCCTGATCACCGTGGTGGTGCTCGTCCTCGTCTCCATCACGCTCATCACCTTCGACGAGCGCAGCGGCACCCACAGCCTCACCTCGGGCATCCGGTCGGTCGCCCACGACGTCTTCTCGCCGGTCGTGGCCGGCGTGAACGACATCCTGCGCCCCGTGGGCGACCTGTTCGCCGGTGCCGTCCACTACGGCGCGCTGCAGAGCGAGAACCAGAAGCTCCAGCGGACCATCGGGCAACTACGCCAGCAGTTGGCCGAACGCCCGTCCCAGGCACGCGAGCTGCGCGAGCTCACCGCCTTGGAGCACCTCCCCTTCCTCGACAACCTGCCCACCGTGACCGCACAGACGACCGAGATCAGTGTCTCCAACTTCGAGGGGGACATCACGATCGACAAGGGCCGCAGCGACGGGGTCGACCTCGGCATGCCGGTCGTCGGCGCGGGCGGCCTGGTCGGGCAGGTGACCTTCGCCAGCCATCACAGCGCCATCGTCCAGCTCATCACCGACGGCCAGTCCGCCGTCGGGGTGACCTTCGGGTCGAAGGAGTCGTTCTCGATCCTCGACGGCCAGGGGGCCGGCAACCCGCTCACGGCCCAGTTCATCGCCGCGCACACGCGCCTCGTCCGCGGTGAGACGATGGTCACGAGCGGGCTGTCGGGCGGGCAATTCCCGAGCGGCATCCCGGTCGCCACGGTGTTCTCGTCGCACGCGACGCTCGGAGCCACCTTCGAGGCCGTCACCGCCCGCCCGATCGCCAACCTGGACCAGCTGGCCTACGTCGACGTCGTCCAGTGGGAGCCCGCACCGTGACTCCGCGGGTGGTGCTTCGCCTCGGGTTGGTGGTGGTCGCCGTCCTGGTGGCCCAGCTCACCGTCGGCCTCGATCTGCGGATCGCCGGGGCCCATCCCGACCTCATGTTGGCCCTGCCCATCGTGGCCGGGCTGACCGGTGGCCCCCGGCTGGGCGCGGTCGTCGGGTTCGCGGCCGGCCTGGCGGCCGACCTGTTCGTCCCCACCCCCTTCGGCCTGGGCGCCCTGGTGGGCTGCCTGGCCGGGTTCACGGCCGGCCGGGTGAGCGGGTATGAGGCCGAGCACGGCACCTGGGTCATGACCCCGGTGGTCGCGCTGTTTTGGTCGGCCGCCGCGACCATGCTCTACGCGGTGCTCGGAGCTGTCCTCGGCCAGCAGCAGGTCTTGAAGGTCGACCTGGGCGTCGTCGTCGCGGTCGTGGCGTTCTGCAACGCCGCCGTGTCGCTGCCGCTGCGCGCGCTCGTCAACTGGAGCCTCGACCGCCGGTCCTCGCCCTGGCACGCCGAGCTCGTGACCGGGGATCGGCCGTGACGCGCCGCAGCCTGCGCCACCCGATCAGCGGCAGCCGCCGCTACCTGCGGCCGAGCCACAGCGCGCGCCGAGCCGCCTCCCGACCGCGGCGCCGGCCCCGGATGCGGCCCCGCCGGAACCTGAACGTGGCCGCCCTGGTGGCTTCCCCCGAGGACCAGCCGTCTCGCCCCAACGTCCGGCTGGCCGTGGTGGGGCTGGTGTTCCTGGCGCTGCTCGGCGTCATGGTGCTGCGCCTCTGGAGCCTCCAGATCATCCAGGAGAAGAGCTCTGCCGCGGCGGCCGCCGGCAACAAGGTGCGCACCGTTCTCGTGCCCGCACCCCGCGGCGTCATCGTCGACCGCAACGAACGCATCCTGGTCGGCAACCATGTGCAGCAGCAGATCGTGCTGTCCCGTCACGAGGCGCTCGTCGACCCGGGCATCATCGGCCGGGTCGCCGCCCTGGTCGGGACGACGCCCACCCAGGTGCAGGACGACCTGAACAGCTCCCAGTTCAGCCCGTACCAGGGAGTGCCCATCCTGACCGGTGCCAACACCGTCACGATCCAGTACCTGGCCGAGCACAAGGCGCAGTACCCCGGGGTCTCGGTGCAGCAGACGGCCGACCGCACCTACCCCCAGGGCGGCGCCACGGCACCGGACATCCTGGGGTACGTGACCAACATCAACGCGCAGGAGCTGAAGGCCTTCCGCAGCCTGGGCTACACCGAATCCAGCGCGTTCGGCCAGGCCGGCCTCGAGGGTCAGTACGAGCGCTACCTGGCCGGCACGCCGGGACTCGACCGGCTGAGCGTCAACGTACTGGGCAACGTGGTGCGGACCCAGCGCACCCGCGAGCCGGTGGAGGGGGACACCGTCGTCACCAACATCGACCTCAACCTGCAGAACGCGGTGCAGAACGCGCTGGCCGCCGACATCCAGGTCGACCGCAACACTCAGGACAAGACCACCAACCTCTACCCGGCCGCCACCGACGGCGCGGCGATCGTCATGAACGTACAGACGGGGGCGGTCCTCGCGCTCGCCTCCTATCCCAGCTACGACCTGAACCAGTGGGTGGGCGGGATCTCCTCGGCCCAGTTCGCGGCCATAGAAGCGACCGGGGCCGAGAACGACTACGCGATCCAGGGCCAGTACACGCCGGGTTCGACCTTCAAGCTGGTGACGGCCACCGCGGCGCTGCAGTCCGGCATCGTGCCGGCCAACCAGTACGTCTACGACGGCGGGGCGTTCACCGTGAACCCCTGCACCCCGGCGGCTGGCGGGCAGGCCGGCTGCGTCTTCCACGACGCCGAGGCCAAGGGGGCCGGCGAGGTCGACCTCGCCTCCGCCCTGACCCAGTCCGACGACTTCTACTTCTACCGGCTGGGCGACCTCTTCTACTACCAGCAGTCCAAGTACGGGGCCACGCCGATCCAGAACGTGGCCGGTCAGTACGGGCTCGGCACGCCGACCCACATCGACCTGCCCAACGAGGCGCCCGGGCGCGTCGACAGCCAGTCGGTCCGCCAGGCGCTGCACAAGGCGAACCCGACCGCCTTCCCGTACACGACCTGGTACGCGGGCGACAACATCGAGATGGCCTTCGGTCAGGGCGGCAGCGTGATCACGCCCATCCAGCAGGCCGTGGCCTATGCCACCTTCGCCAACGGCGGCACGCGCTACCAGCCCGAAGTGGCGGCCGCCATCGTCAACCCGGTCACCGACAAGGTGGTCCAGCGCTTCACGCCGAAGGTGACCGGCCACGTCGACCTGCCGCCCGCCATCTACGACCCCATCCTCTCGGGCCTAGAGGGCGTGGTCTCGAACGTGGCCGGCACCGCCTACGGGGCGTTCCAGCAGTACGCCGACTTCTCCGAGAGCCGGTTCCAGGTGGCGGGCAAGACGGGGACGGCCGACGTCAACAACAGCCAGATCACGCGGGGCGACCAGGAACCCGACGCCTGGTTCGTCGGCTTCGGTCCCAACCCCAACCCCGAGTACGTGGTTGTGGTGGTGGTCGACCACGGTGGCTACGGGGCCCAGGCGGCCGCCCCCGCCGTGGCCAACATCTTCAACTACCTGGTCGCCAACCCGATCGGGCCCGTGCAGCTGCCCTCCCCCAAGGTCCAGCCGACCAAGAAGCCGCTGGCGTCCAACACGCCCCCCACCACCAGCACCACGACCACCACGCTGCCCAAGCCCCCGCCGACGACCACCGCCCCGCCGACGACCACCACGGCCCCGCCGCCCACGACGACCACCGGGCCCGGCTGAGCCCGGCCCGTAGACTGACCGGGATGGACTCGCTCTGGGAGCGCGTCGAACTCCTGCTCGGATCGGTGAGCAAGCCCGCCCGCTACGTCGGGGGAGAGCAGGGGGCGCGCGACGTGGTGCACCGCGCCGGGGCCGTGGCCTGGCTCCTCATCTACCCCGACACCTATGAGATCGGGTTGCCCAACCAGGGCCTGCAGATCCTCTACGAGCTGCTGAACGACCGGGACGACGCGGTGGCCGAGCGCACCTACGCGCCGTGGGTGGACATGGAAGCGGCCATGCGGTCGGCAGGCGTCCCGCTGTTCAGCGTCGAGAACCACCTGGCCGCGCGCGCGTTCGACGTCCTCGCCTTCAACCTCTCGGCCGAGCTCGTCTACACGAACGTGCTCAACCTGATCGACCTGGCGGGGCTGCCGGTCCGCCGCGCCGAGCGTGAGGGCGGCGATCCGCTGGTGCTGGCCGGCGGGCACTGCGCCTTCAACCCCGAACCCCTGGCCGACTTCGTCGACGCGTTCGTCCTGGGGGACGGCGAGGAGGTGGTCGGGGAGATCAACGCGGTGCTCGGCCCCTGGAAGGCCGGAGCCCGCCGGGTCGAGGACCGCCGACGGGTGCTCGCCGCACTGGCCGGTGTCGAGGGGGTCTATGTCCCCAGCCTCTACGACGCGTCGTTCGCCGAGGGCCGCCTGGTCGGCGTGACCCCCCGGGGGCCCCAGGTGCCGGCCGTCGTGCACAAGCGGACGGTGGCCGACCTGGCGGAGTGGCCCTACCCGCGCCAGCAGCTGGTCCCGCTCACCGAGGTCGTCCACGACCGCCTGAACGTCGAGGTCTTCCGGGGCTGCACCAGGGGCTGTCGCTTCTGCCAGGCGGGCATGATCACGCGTCCGGTGCGCGAGCGTCCGGCGGCCCAAGTCCAAGAGATGGTGCACGCCGGGCTGGAGCGAACGGGCTACGACGAGGTCGCGCTCACGTCGCTGTCCACGGCCGACTTCTCGGGCATCGAGTCGACGGTGCGCGACATCGTCCAGGACCCCCGCCACGGTCGGCGCGTCGCCGTCAGCCTGCCCAGCCTGCGGGTGGACGCCTTCACCGTCGGCACCGCCGCCCAGATCGGCCAGGTGAAGCGCACCGGCCTCACCTTCGCGCCCGAGGGCGGCACCTGGCGGATGCGCAAGGTGATCAACAAGCTGATTCGCGAAGAGGACCTCTACGGGGCGGTGGACGCGGCCTTCAGCCAGGGCTGGCGGCGGATCAAGCTCTACTTCCTGATCGGCCTGCCGACCGAGCGCGACGAGGACGTGCTCGGCATCGCGGAGCTCGGGGCGCGCTGCGTGGAGATCGGCCGCCGCTACCAGCGCGGGGTCACCGTGACCGCCTCGGTCGGGGGCTTCGTACCCAAGGCGCAGACGCCGTTCCAGTGGTTCGGGCAGGACACGATCGAAGAGCTGGCGCGCAAGGTCATCCTGCTGCGCAACGCCTGCCGGGGCGTGAAGGGACTCACGCTGCGTTGGCACGACCCCGAGGCGACGGCCGTCGAGGGAATCGCGAGCCGCGGCGATCGGCGCGTGGGCGCCGTCATCGAGCGCGTCTGGCGGGCCGGGGGCACCTTCCAGGAGTGGACGGAGCGCTTCGACCTCTCGCTGTGGCAGGAGGCGCTGGCGGCCGAGGGCCTGTCGCTCGAGTCCGTGGTCTACCGCGATCGATCAGAGGACGAGGCCCTGCCCTGGGACCACCTCTCGGCCGGCCTGCATCGGGACTTCCTCTGGTCGGACTGGCAGGAGGCCCTGGCCGGCACCGGGGTGGAGGACTGTCGCTGGACCCCTTGCTACGACTGCGGCGCCTGCACCGAGTACGGGGTCGAGCACGTCGTCGCCTCGGCCCTGCCCCCGGCCGGCGGCAGCCAGGGGACCGGCCAGGACCTGAGGACGGGCGACCGGGTGCCCGTCCGCTTCGTCACGGCCGTGGGCGCCGGGCGCCAGTGATGGTCGACGCCGTCCGGTTCCGGTTCGCCAAGCAGGGGAAGGTCCGCTTCACCAGCCACCGGGACCTGGCCCGGATGTGGGAGCGGGCGCTCCGGCGCAGCGGGCTCCCCGTCGCCTGGACCCAGGGGTTCTCGCCCCGCCTCCAGATCAGCTTCGGCCTGGCGCTGCCCACCGGGTGCGAGTCGGTGGCCGAGTACCTGGACGTCCATCTGCCCGACGGCGGGGCGGCGGCCTGGGGCCTCTCGGTGCCCGAGGCCGGCCGGGGCGGTGGGGCGGCGACGCTCTGCGCCAGGCTGTCCTCGCTCCTGCCCGAAGGGGTCGAGGTGACCGCGGCCGAGGCCGTCGCGGGTGGCCGGGGCTCGCTGCAGCAAGAAGTAACATCGTGTGCCTGGGAGTTGGAGGTGCTCGGTTTGGCTGCAGGGGATGTCGCGGGGAGGGTCGAGCGGTTCCTCGACGCTCCGAGCGTCCTCGTGCGGCGTGAGCGCAAGGGCCGACTGGACGAGGATGACCTTCGCCCGGCCGTGCGCTCGCTGAGCGTGGTCGGTCCCGCCGCTTCGGGGCCCGACGGAACACCCGGTTCCCGTCTCCAAGCCGAGCTGGCGACCCACCCGCGCGGGGTCCGTCCAGCGGAGCTGATGCAAGGGCTCGGGACCGATCTGGTCCTGCGACGAGCCTGTAGGACGCAACAGTGGATAGAGCGTGACGGTGTCCGATTCGAGCCGCTGGTCACCACCGGCCCCTCCGTCGACACCGATGCTCCGCACGCCCGGCGTGCGTCATGACGAAGTCGAGGAGGGGTTCCCCTCATGTCCAACACGCAGAGCGGCTCGCCCGGAACGGGCGCGGCCGACATGAGCCCGCGCCCGAACGGGGCCGGCTCACCCGACGGCGCCCCCCCGGAGGCGACGCCACCCGCTGAGGCCGCCCCGCGGGGCGAGCTCGGCGCGCTGGCGCCCCCCCGACCGCGCATCGGTGACACCCGCCCGGCACGCCCGGTCGCCCCGGCCCCGGTCGAACCGCCGGTCGGCACCCGGGCGTCGGCCGTCCGCGGCACGACGCTGGCGCCGCTCGTCCCGGCGACCGACGAGCGGGAGGAGTACGAGGCCGACGAGAACGGGGCCGAGGAAAACGCCAAGGCCGAGGGCCCGGGCGCCCGCCGCCCGCGCGCCCGTCGTCGCAGCAGCCGGGATCGCAAGGGCAAGTCGGTCGGTCGCTACCTCGTCTGCGTCTCGGTGCGGCCGCACGCCACCCAGATCGCCATGCTCGAGGGACGCACGCTGGTCGAGCACTACGTCTCGCGCGCCGCCGACGAGACGACCCAGATCGACGGCAACATCTACTGGGGCCGCGTCCAGAACGTGTTGCCCGGCATGGAGGCGGCGTTCATCGACATCGGGGTGCCCAAGAACGCGGTCCTCTACCGGGGCGACGTCCGCTACGACCGAGACGACATCGAAGGGGGCTCGACCAGTTCGGCCCGGATCGAGGACGTGCTGCGCCCCGGCCAGAGCATCCTCTGCCAGGTCACGAAGAACCCGATCGGCGCCAAGGGCGCCCGCCTGACCCAGGAGGTCTCGATCCCGGGTCGCTTCGCCGTCCTCGTTCCCAACTCGAGCGCCTTCGGCATCTCCAAGCGCTTGGGCGACAACGAGCGCAAGCGTCTGCGGCGGATCATCGACGACGTGCGGCCCGAGGGTCACGGACTCATCGTGCGCACGGCGGCCGAGGGGGCCTCCTTCGAGGAGCTCGAACGCGACGTGCAGGGGCTGCTGGAGAAGTGGGTGGCCATCGAGGCGGCCTCCCGGCGCTCCGACCAGCCCCGCCTCTTGTACCGGGAACCCGATCTGGCGGTCCGGATGCTGCGCGAGGAGCTGAACGCCGAGTACCGCGCCGTGGTCATCGACGACCGCGACCTCTACGAACAGGTGCGCGACTACGTGGACACGGTGAGCCCGGAGCTGGCCGACCGGGTCGAGTTCTACGACCCCGACACAGAGCCCCTCCCCATCTTCGAGCGCTACCACATCCACGAGCAGCTGCATAAGGCGGTCGACCGCAAGGTGTGGTTGCCGTCCGGCGGGTCGCTCATCATCGAGCGCACCGAGGCGTTGACCGTGATCGACGTCAACACCGGCAAGAACGTGGGCAAGACCAGCCTGGAGGAGACCGTCTACCGCAACAACCTGGAGGCGGCCGAGGAGGTGGCGCGCCAGCTGCGCCTGCGCGACATCGGCGGCATCATCGTCATCGACTTCATCGACATGGAGATCCGCGAGAACCGCGAGAAGGTCTCGGCCGCCCTGCGCACCGCGCTCTCCCGGGACAAGACCCGGACCCAGGTCTTCGACATCTCCGAGCTGGGTCTCGTCGAGATGACCCGCAAGCGCATCTCCGAGGGCCTGCTCGAGTCGCTGTCGACCGTCTGCGAGACCTGCGCGGGCCGCGGCGTCATCATCGACCAGGACATCTTGTAGTGTCCGGGCCGCTTCGGCCCTGGTGCGGCTCACCGGGCTGCAGCAGGCGCCGAGAGCCGTTCGGTGAGGAGGCGAGCGCGAGCGGGCACCGCGAGTCGATGCCGGCGTTCGTCCCGTAGCAGCGCTCGAATTGCATGTCGGGCACCCAGGCGGGGGTCCCGTGCGGTTCGGGTAACATGGCCAGCTCATGTACGCGGTGATCCGGACCGGAGGCAAGCAGGAGCGCGTGGCCGAGGGCCAGACGCTGCGCGTGGAGCTCCTGGGTGAGCCGGCCGGCAGCGACGTCTCCTTCGAGCCCGTCCTCCTGGTGGACGGCGACACGGTGTTGGCGACGCCCGACCAGCTGGCCGGCGCCAGCGTGGTGGGCCGGGTACTGGGCGAGGAGGCCGGCCCCAAGATCCGGGCGATGACCTACAAGTCCAAGTCCAACCAGCGCCGCCGCTGGGGGCACCGCCAGCACTACTCGACGATCGAGATCACCGGCATCTCCGCCCCGTCGGCCCCGGCCGGCCGCAAGCGCGCCACCGGCGCCTGAACCGAGGAGCTCACCGTGTCCAAGACCAAGGGTGGCGGTTCGACCCGCAACGGCCGCGACTCGAACGCCCAGCGCCTCGGCGTGAAGACCTTCGACGGCACCGCGGTCAACGCGGGCTCGATCCTGGTGCGCCAGCGCGGCACCCGCATCCACCCGGGGCGCAACGTCGGGCGCGGGGGCGACGACACGCTGTTCGCGCTCGCCACGGGCACCGTGAAGTTCGGCTCCCGGCGCGGCCGCAAGCTGGTCGACGTCCTGACGGACTAGGCCTTCGGCCGGCGCGAGCTGGCCTTTCGTCGGGGGCCGGGGCCACGGGCCGTAGGATCGGCGACGTGGACCGCGCAGAAGAGGGCTTTCACCCACCGGTCGAGGAGTACCTCGAGGCGGTCCACGCCCTGAAGGAGCAGGGCACGCCCGTGATCCAGGCGCGCCTCGCCGAGCGGCTCGGCCGCTCGGCCCCCTCGGTCTCCGAGATGGTCGACCGTCTGGCCGACGAGGGCTACGTCCGGCGCGACGGCCGCACCGTCGAGCTCACGCCCAAGGGCTCGGCGTTGGCCGCCAAGGTGGTCCGCAAGCACCGCCTGGCCGAGCGACTGCTGGTCGACATCATCGGCCTCGAGTGGCACAAGGTCCACGAGGAGGCGGGGCGCTGGGAGCACGTCATCTCCGACGACGTCGAGGCACGCCTCGTCATCCTGCTCGGCGACCCGGCCACCTGTCCCCACGGCAACCCGATCCCGGGCTCGACGACGGCCCCCTCCGAGGAGGTCCAGCGCCCGCTGGCCGAGGTGACACCCGGAACGCGCGTGCGCCTCGAGCGGATCTCAGAGGAAGTGGAGATCGACATGCGCTCCCTCGTCTACCTCGACGAGCACGGCTTCACGCCGGGGGCGACCGCCCTCGTCACCTCGCGCGCTCCCGACGGCACGCTCGTCCTCGAGGTGGGGGCGTCGACCGTGGCCTTCGGCTCGGAGCTCTCCCGCCGCCTCTACGTCGCCGTCGCCTGAGCGGCGGGCGTCATGTCCGGCTTCGTCGACGAGGCGCAGCTCCACGCGAAGGCCGGTGACGGCGGCGCGGGCGCCGTCTCCTTCCGGCGCGAGGCCCACGTCGACCGGGGCGGTCCCGACGGCGGGGACGGCGGGCGGGGTGGGGACGTCTGGCTGGTCTCGACCAACAACCAGGCCTCGCTCCTCGGGTTCCGCGACCATCCGCACCGGCGGGCGACCGACGGGGTGCACGGGCAGGGGAAGCGCAAGCACGGCGCCCGCGGGCCCGACCTCGAGGTCCCCGTGCCGGTCGGCACGGTCGTGCGCGACCGGAACGGGGAGGTCCTCTGCGACCTGGCCACGCCCGGCGAGCGCTGGTTGGCGGCCGAGGGCGGTCGCGGCGGGCGCGGGAACGCCCGGTTCCTCTCCAACCGCCGGCGCGCGCCGGCGTTCGGCGAGCAGGGCGAGCGCGGCGAGGAGCGCTGGCTCGGGATCGAGCTCAAGCTCATGGCCGACGTCGCGCTGGTGGGGTTTCCGAACGTCGGTAAGTCGACGCTGATCTCGGTCGTCTCGGCGGCCAAGCCCAAGATCGCCGACTATCCCTTCACCACCCTCGAGCCCAACCTGGGCGTGGTCCGCGTCGGCGACCCCTCGAGCCGCGACCTGGTGGAGTTCGTCATGGCGGACATCCCGGGCCTGGTGGAGGGCGCGGCCGAGGGCCGCGGCCTCGGGCACCGGTTCCTCCGGCACATCGAGCGCGCCCGGGTCCTCGTGATCCTGCTCGACTTGGCGCCGGTCGACGGCACGACACCCTCGACCCAGCTGTCGGTCCTCCTGGACGAACTCGGCCGCTACCAACCGGACCTCCTCGAGCGCCCGCGCCTCGTGCTCGGCTCCAAGGCCGACCTGCTGGTGGGCGACCGGGCGGTCGACCCGGCCTGCGAGTTGGTTCTCTCGGCCGTCACCGGGGCCGGCGTGCCGGCGCTGCTCGGTCGGTTGGCCACCCTCGTCCGCGCGGCCCGCGCGGCCGACGAGGTGCCAATGACCTCGGTCGTCGTCCACCGGCCCCTGCCAGAGGGGATCGGCGTCGAGCGGCTCGGTCCGGGCCGTTGGGAGATCACCGGACGGGCCGCCGTGCGCGCCGTGGCGCTGTCGGACCTGAACGACCCCGGCGCGCTCGAAGAGGCGCTCGGGCGGTTGGGGCGCCTCGGCGTGGACCGGGCCCTCGAGCGGGCGGGGGCGGCCGACGGCGACGAGGTCGAGGTGGGCGAGCTGTCGTTCACCTGGTACCGGGACGAGTCGGCCGCGCCCGTCGCCGCGCTCCCCGGCACGCCGAGACGGCGCCGCAGCGGTTCGGGCCGCAGGGGCGCGTCGTGAGGGCCGGCCAGCGGACGATCGTGGTGAAGGTGGGCTCCTCGTCGGTGACGACGGCCGCGGGCACGACCGACGCGGCCGTCATCGGGCGCATCTGCGACGAGGTGGCGGCGCTGCGCGCCGAGGGCCACACCGTGGTCGTCGTGACCTCGGGCGCCATCACCGCGGGCTGGTCGGCGCTCGGGCGGGCCGGGCCGCGGCCGAGCGACCCCGCCGTGCTCCAGGCCGTGTCGGCCGTCGGCCAGAGCCAGCTGATGACGAGCTGGCAGGAGGGCTTCGCGGGTCACTCCCTGCTCGTCGGCCAGGTGCTGCTGGCGCCGCTCGACTTCGTGCACCGCCAGCAGTACCTGCACGCGCGCGGCACCCTTTCGCATCTCATCGACCTCGGCGTGGTGCCGGTCATCAACGAGAACGACGCCGTGGCCGACGAGGAGATCCGCTTCGGGGACAACGACCGCCTGGCCGCGCTCGTGGCCCACCTGGTGCGCGCCGACCTGCTGGTCCTCCTCACCGACGCGCCGGGCCTCCTCACGGCCGACCCGCGGCGCTCGGCCGAGGCGTCGCTCATCGAAGAGGTCCTGGAGATCGACCACACCCTGGAGGCGTTGGCCGGCGGTTCGACCAGCGCGGTCGGGAGCGGCGGCATGGCCTCCAAGCTGGCCGCGGCCAAGATCGCCACCTGGTCGGGCGTGGAAACGGTCATCGCCGACGCCGGGCGGACGGGCGTGCTGGCGGCGATCCTCTCGGGCGCGCCCGGCGCGGGCACCGTCTTTCGGGCCCGCAGCTCCCGGCTGTCGGCCCGCAAGCTGTGGATCGCCTTCGCCCTCGGCTCCTCGGGCTCGGTCGTGGTCGACGACGGGGCCCGGCGGGCGCTGGTCGAGTGGAACCGCTCGCTGCTGGCGGCCGGCGTCCTGTCGGTGACCGGCGACTTCTCGCCCGACGACGCCGTCGAGATCGTCCTGGTCGACGGGACGGTCATCGCCAAGGGCCTCATCCGCTACCCGGCCCGCCGCGCCGGCGAATGGGTCGGGCGCCGCAGCGAGGAGCTGCCCGCGGACCTTCCCGGAGAGGTCGTCCACCGGGACGACCTGGTGGTCCTCGGCCAGTAGGGGGAGGGCCGGCGGTAGGCTGGTCCGGTGGGATCAACCGACCTCAGGACGTTGGGCCGTCGCGCCCGCGACGCGGCCAAGGTCCTCGCCGCCTCGTCCTCGGCGCCGCGCGACGACGCCCTGGCCCGGGCGGCCGAGCTGCTGGAGGCCGAGACCGACGCCATCCTGGCGGCCAACGAGGCGGACCGGCGCCTCGGGCAGGGGGCGGGACTGAGCGAGACCGCGCTCGACCGGCTGACCCTCAGCGCCGCCCGGATCGCCGGCATGGCCCAGGGCCTGCGGGACGTGGCGGCGCTGCCCGACCCGGTGGGGGAGATCGAGGACGGCTGGCGGCGGCCCAACGGGCTCAGCGTGTCGCGCGTCCGGGTGCCCCTCGGGGTGGTGGGCGTCATCTACGAGAACCGGCCCAACGTGACGAGCGACGCCGCCGGCCTGTGCCTGAAGGCCGGCAACGCGGCCTTCCTGCGCGGCTCCTCGTCGGCGCTCCGCTCCAACCAGGCCGTCGTGTCGGTCCTGCGCCGGGCCCTGGCCAAGGCCGGCCTGCCCGAGGACGGCGTCCTCCTCGTCGAGGACCCCTCGCACGAGACGGCCATCGAGTTCATGCGCCTGCGCGGGTTGATCGACTGCCTGGTGCCCCGCGGCGGTCGGGAGCTGATCGCCGCCCTGCTCGAGCACGCCACGGTGCCCTACGTCCTCGACGGCGACGGCAACTGCCACGTCTACGTGGACGCGGCGGCCGACCTCGCCATGGCCGAGGAGATCGTCGTCAACGCGAAGACCCAGCGGCCCGGCGTCTGCAACGCGGCCGAGTCCCTGCTCGTCCACCGCGCGGTGGCCGGGCAGTTCCTGCCGCGGGTGGCCGACGCCCTGGTGGGAGTGGAGCTGGTGGGCGACGAGCGCGTGCGGGCGATCCTCCCGCAGGTGGCGCCCGCCACCGAGGACGACTTCGCCACCGAGTTCCTGGCGCTCAAGCTGTCCGTCGGGGTGGTCGACGACCTGGACGGGGCGATCGCCCACATCGACCGCTACGGTTCGGGCCACTCCGAGGTCATCGTGACCGGCGACGTGACCGCGGCCGAGCGCTTCGTGCGCGAGGTCGACGCGGCGGCGGTGCTGGTCAATGCGTCCAGCCGCTTCATCGACGGCGGCGAGCTCGGGCTCGGGGCCGAGGTCGGCATCTCGACGCAGAAGTTGCACGCACGCGGGCCAATGGGGCTCCGCGAACTGACCTGCCTCAAGTGGGTCGTGAGAGGAGAGGGGCAGGTTCGGCGATGACGTTGAGCGAACTCGGGCTGACCGACACGGGTCCGGCCCGCTTCGGCTCGGTGGCCGATGTGCGCACCGGGCTGGCGGACGTGGGGTACCTGGCCGACGACGGCATCGCCGGCGTGGTCTACCTGGCGGACCGCCTGGCCAAGCCGGTGCTGGTGGAGGGCCCGGCCGGCACCGGGAAGACCCAGCTGGCCAAGTCGGTGGCCGAGTACACCGGCAGTCGGCTCATCCGCCTGCAGTGCTACGAGGGCCTGGACGAGTCCAAGGCCCTCTACGAGTGGAACTACCGCAAGCAGCTGCTGCGGATCCAGGCCGGCAGCGTGCTGCTCGGCGAGGGCGAGGGCGCCCCCGCCGACGCGGACCACGCGGGCGGGCCCACCTGGAAGGAGCTGGAGGAGGACATCTTCTCGGAGGACTTCCTCCTCACCCGGCCGCTCCTGGAAGCCATCCGGGCCGACGAGCCGGTCGTGCTCCTGATCGACGAGGTCGACCGGGTCGAGCTCGAGACCGAGGCCCTGCTCTTGGAGATCCTCTCGGAGTACCAGGTGTCCATCCCCGAGCTCGGCACCGTGCGGGCCACGCGGATCCCGATGGTGTTCCTCACCTCCAACAACACCCGCGAGCTCTCCGAGGCGCTGAAGCGCCGCTGCCTCTACCTGCACATCAACTACCCGGACCTCGAACGCGAGCGCCTGATCGTGCGCACCCGCGTGCCGGGTATCACCGAGGAGCTGGCCGACCAGGTGGCGCGCATCGTGCGGTCGCTGCGCACCATCGAGCTGCGCAAGCTCCCGTCGGTCTCAGAGACCCTCGACTGGGCCCGCACCCTCGTAGTCTTGGGCACCACCTCGATCGACGCGACGTCGGCCCGCGACACGCTCCACATCCTGCTCAAGTACCAGACCGACATCGACCGGGCGGCCAAAGAGCTGCTCACCGCGCCCGACTGAGGCCGCGCCCAGCCCCATGCTCGAGCTGCTCTCGGGGTTCATCAACGAGCTGCGTCAGAACGGGCTCCCGGTCTCGTTGACCGAGCACCTCGACGCGGCCGAGGCCGTGCACTTCGTGCCGCTCGAGGACCGCGACGCCCTCAAGTACGCGCTGGGGGCCACGCTCGTGAAGTCGAGCTCGCACTGGCGCGCCTTTGAGACGGCGTTCGACGTCTATTTCGCCAACCGGCTGAACACCGAGGAGGCGGGCGACGAGGAGGGAGAAGCGCCGGGCGATCGGGCCGGCGAGCGCGATCGGATGCGGGGCGGGGAGGGCTCGGGCGGCGCCGGCGGCGAGCTCATGACGCCCGAGGAGATCGCCAGTTTGCTCTACCGGGCCCTCATGGCGGGGGACACCTCGCTCATGCGGGTGGTGGCCCGCCAGGCCGTCAGCCGCTACGCCGGCATCGAGCCCGGCCGCCCCGTCGGCGGCACCTACTACCTCTACCGGACGCTGCGGAACCTCGACCTCGACGGCGTCCTGCAGCGGATCATGGCCGCGGTGCGCCCCGAGGCGGGCGCCGGCGAGGAGGGGCTCACCCCCCTCCAGGAGCGGCTGCTCGGCGACGAGTACCGCCTGCGCATCGAGCAGCTGCGCCAGGAGGTGGAAGAGGAGATCCGACGCCGCCTGGTGGCCGACCGGGGCGCCGAGGCCCTGGCCCGCTCGGTGCGCAAGCCCCTGCCCGAGGACCTCGACGTCATGCACGCGACACGCGACGAGTTGGCCGCCCTGCACCGCGCGCTGCGGCCTCTGTCGCGCAAGCTGGCGGTGCGTCTCGCCCGCCGGCGCCGCCACGGGCGCCGGGGACCGCTCGATTTCCGGGCCACCATGCGACGGTCGCTGTCGACGGGCGGCGTGCCGATCGACCCCAAGTTCCGCCGGCCGCGCCCGCACAAGCCCGAGATCATGGTCATCGCGGACGTCTCGGGCTCGGTCGCCTCCTTCGCCCGCTTCACGCTCCACCTCGTGTACGCCATCAGCTCGCAGTTCTCCAAGGTGCGCAGCTTCGTCTTCGTCGACGGCATCGACGAGGTGACGTCGTACTTCGAGGGGGTCGACGACCCCTCCGACGCGGTGCACCGCATCAACACCGAGGCCGACGTGGTCTGGGTGGACGGGCACTCCGACTACGGGCACGCCCTGAGCGTGTTCCACCACAAGTGGGCCGACGAGATCACGTCGCGCACGAGCGTCCTCATCCTGGGCGACGCCCGCAACAACTACCACGCGCCCGAGGCCTGGGTGCTCTCGGATCTGCGGGCCAAGGCCCGCCACCTTTACTGGCTGAACCCCGAGCCGCGCGACTACTGGGGGTCGGGCGACTCGATCGTCGGTGAGTACGCCGGGCACTGCGACGCCGTGGTCGAGTGCCGGACCCTCCGCCAGCTGGAGCGCTTCGTCGGGGAGCTCACCTGAGCCAGGTGAGCGCCGAGTCCGAGGCCACCCGGGTCGTCCTCGTCCGTCACGGGGAGTCCAAGTGCAACGCCGACGGCGTGGTCGGCGGCCAGCGGGGCTGCACCGGCCTCACCCCCGACGGGGTCGACCAGGTGGCGGCGCTGGCCGACCGGCTGGCGGCCACCGGCGAGCTCGGCGAGGTCGCCGCCCTCTACGCCTCGACCCTGCCGCGGGCCATCGAGACGGCCGAGATCCTGCGACCGGCCCTCGAACGCGGCGGCGCGGCGCTGCCAGTGATCGTGGAGCACACGCTGCGCGAGATGGAACCGGGGGAGGCCGACGGGCTGACCTGGCGGGAGGTGGACGAGCGCTGGGGTCCCATCGACCCCGAGGTCGTGGACCGGCCGTGGGCGCCGGGCTGCGAGGCCTGGCTCGACTTCGCGGCCCGTGCCGCCGGGGCGGTCGAGCGCGTGGCCGACGCGCACCCCGGCCGGCTGGTGGTCATCGCCTGCCACGGCGGGGTGATCGAGGCGAGCCTGGTGCGGTTCCTGCCGAGCGCGCCGGGGGGTGGGCGTCTCGGCCTGCGCCCCAAGTACGCGTCGATGACAGAGTGGGAACGCGAGGACGGTCGCTGGGTCCTCCTCCGCTACAACGACGGCGGGGAGGGCCTCGGGCCGCGCCTCTAGGTGCGCAGGAGCTCGGTCACCCGGAAGGCCAGGTCGAGGGCCTGCCGGGCGTTCAAGCGGGGATCGCAGGTCGTCGTGTAGTGGTCGCCCAGGTCGGCCTCGAAGACCTCTTCGGCGCCCCCCAGGCATTCGGTCACGTCGTCGCCGGTCAGCTCCACGTGCACGCCGCCGGGCCAGCTGCCCTCCGCCCGGTGGACGGCGAAGAAGCCGCGCAGCTCGGCCAGGATGTCGTCGAAGCGCCGGGTCTTGCGCGCCCCGCTCGTGAAGGTGTTGCCGTGCATGGGGTCGCAGGCCCAGACGACGGGGTGCCCCGCCTCGCGCACGGCGCGCAAGAGCGGCGGCAGCAGCGCCTCGACGTTTTCCGCACCCAGCCGGGTGATGAGCGTGAGCCGGCCCGGGATGCGCCCGGGGTTGAGGCGCTCGCAGATGGCGACCAGCTCCTCGGGGGTGGCGGTCGGCCCGACCTTGCAGCCGAGCGGGTTGATGACGCCCGAGAGGAATTCGAGGTGGGCACCGTCGAGCTGCCTCGTCCGCTCGCCGACCCACAGCATGTGCCCCGAGCAGTCGACCCAGTCGCCGGTCAGCGAGTCCCGGCGGGTGAGCGCCTCCTCGTAGTGGAGGATCAGCGCCTCGTGGCTGGTCCAGAAGTCGACCTGCTGGACGCCCGACTCGACCGCCAGGTCGATCCCACACGCGCTCATGAATCGCAGCGCCCGGTCGATCTCGCCCGCGATGTGCTCGTAGCGGCGGCCCTCGGCCGAGGTGGCCACGAACTGCTGGTTCCAGGCGTGCACCTGGGTCAGGTCGGCGAAGCCCCCCTTGGTGAAGGCCCGCAGGAGGTTGAGGGTCGACGCCGACTGGTGGTAGGCGGTGATGAGGCGCGCCGGGTCGGGTCGGCGCGCCTCGGGGTCCAAGGCGTCGTCGTTCACCATGTGGCCCCGGAACACCTCGAGCTCGCGCTCGCCGACGCGCTCGGTGCGATCGCTGCGGGGCTTGGCGAACTGGCCGGCGATGCGGCCGACCTTCACCACCGGCACGCCGGCCGCATAGGTGAGGACCGCGGCCATCTGCAGGATCACCTTCAGCTTGTCCCGGATGGCGTCGGCCGAGAAGTCGTCGAAGGACTCGGCGCAGTCGCCGGCCTGGAGTAAGAAGGCCTTGCCGGCGGCCACGTCGGCCAGGGTCGAGGTGAGCCGGCGGGCCTCGCCGGCGAAGACGAGCGGGGGCAGCCTGCTCAGCTGGGCCTCCACCTTCTTGCGGGCGACCTCGTCGGGCCACACCGGCTGCTGGGACGCGGGGCGGTCGCGCCAGGAGCCGGGGTACCAGGGCGCCCGGGCGTTGGTGTCCTGGCGGGCCTCGGGCATCCACGAATGCTATGGGGTGGGCGGGGGGTACCAACGCACGGTCTCGTAGGCTGACCGGCTGTGCCCGCTGCGAGCGCCCGCGCGGAACGCCTCGGCCTTCTCGGCGGGACCTTCGATCCGCCCCATCTCGGACACGTGGCGGCCGCGCAAGCGGCGCGCCGAGCCCTCTCGCTCGACCGGGTCCTCCTCGTCGTGGCCAACGATCCGTGGCAGAAGAGCCCGCTGCGCCCCATCACCGGCGCGGCCGACCGGCTCGCCATGACCGAGGCGGCGGTCGAGGGGGAGGCGGGGATCGAGGCCAGCCGGATGGAGCTCGACCGCGGGGGGCCGAGCTACACCGTCGACACGGTCGAGCAGCTGCGCACCGAGGCGGTGGCGCGCGGCGCGGCCCCGCCCGAGCTCTTCGTCATCGTGGGTGCCGACATCGTTCCCACGCTCCCGACCTGGCATCGGGTGGACGAGCTGCGCGCCCTGGTGACCCTCGTCATCGTGGCGCGCCCGCACGCGCCCGCGCCCGCCGGCCCCCCGGGGTGGCACAGCGCGGTGGTGGGCGGGCTCGACTTCGACGTCTCGAGCTCCCAGATCCGGGAGCGCCTGGCCGGTGGCGAGGGGGCCGGCCAGATGGTGCCGCCCGGCGTTGGCCATTGCATTGCGGCCCGGGGTCTGTACGCTGTGGCCAGATGAGCGCATCCCTGGCTGACACGGCCGAGCTCCCCCGCTACCGGCCCGCCCACGGCTCGCCCGCCGCCCGCCGCCCGCTCACCCCCGCCGCCTCGATCGCCCCGCCCCGGCCGGCCGGCCGGGTCGCCGCCCCCGTGGCCCCCCCGGCGCGGCCCGCCCGGCCACCCGCCCCGGCCGCGCCCCGCCGGCCCGCGGCCGCGCCGGCGCTCGAGATCCCGCCGATCGCCGCCACCCCGTCCCCGCCCGGCCGCGCCGCGCTGCGGGCCGAACGGCAGGCGGCTCGGCGCGAGCGGCGTCTCTACATCTGTCTCGGGCTCGGCACGATCGGTGCCATGCTCGGGGCCACGGTCGTCGTCTTGGACGTGCTCCATTGAGCCAGGCGGACCGCCGGCGCGGGTCACCGCCCGCGTGGGGTCGCCCGTGAGGGGCCGCCGGTGAAGGGGTCCGGTGTCGGGCGTTCCTTCGGTCGGCTCGTCCCGGGCCCCCGAACCAGATGAGTGAGGAAGCGGTGTCGCACGCCGCGTCGCGAACCCGACCCGGAGCACCGATGATCCCCTCCCTCGCGCTGGCTGCGGCCAGGGCGGCAGACGACAAGCTCGGCCAGGACACGGTCGTCCTCGCCATGGCCGACCTCATCGGCGTGGTCGACGCCTTCGTCGTGACGAGCGGGCGCAACGTGCGCCAGGTGCGCACGATCGTGGAGGAGGTCGAGCTCCGGGTGAAGGCCCAGGCCGGCCCGGCGCCGCGCGCCGTCGAGGGACTCAGCGACGGGACCTGGGTCCTCATGGACTACGGGGACTTCGTCGTGCACGTCTTCGCCGAACAGACCCGCTCCTACTACGACCTGGAGCACCTCTGGTCGGCCGCGCCGCGCGTGCACTGGCGCGACGGGGCCGAGGTCCCGGCCTGAGTCCGCTTCAGCAGCTCGTCGACACCGGGGTGACCCCCGGGTAGTCGAGCGAGGACACGGCGCGGGGCACCTGGGCCCCGGTGGCGACGGGCACCTCCGTCGGCTGCCCCTCGATCTCGAAGAGCAGCGGCGCGCCGGCGTCGAGCTGGTTGACCGTGTAGACGATCTGCTCGACGGCCAGCACCTGCTCGGCACCGGCCACCTCGCCGAAGGACTGGTTGAAGTCGACGGTGATGGGGCCGGTCAACGGCTTGGTGGGCACGCTGCGCGGCGTCACCGACAGGACCTCGGTCCCGCCGGGGATGGCGCTGAAGAAGCCGTCGCCCTGTTCCTTGGAGTCCGGGCCGGCCACCAGGCGTTGGAGCAGCGTCTCGAGATTCGTGCACTGCGCGGGCGGCACCTGCCGCACGAACGGGGTGGGCGTTCCCGACGCGTCGATGAGATAGATGTAGACGGGCGTCCCCTCGGGCAGCGTCGTGGGCGGCGGCGCCAGCGCGCCCGGGTTCACCAGCCGGTTGGCGATGACGGTGGGGGTGCCGCCGATGGGGACGCCGCAGGCGCCGAGGGCCAGCCCGCCGAGCGCGACCAGTGCCGTCAGCCCGGTGCGGGTCCGCCAGCGCGTCACGACCCGTCCCCCTCGGTCACCGGCAGCTCGATCACGAAACGCGCCCCGCCGCCGTCGGTCTCCTCGGCCCGCACCGAGCCGCCGTTCAGGCGCACGTGCTCGGCCACCAGGGCGAGGCCGAGACCGGTCCCGCCGCCGTCGCCGCGGCGCCCCGAGACGCTGCCGCGGTAGAAGCGCTCGAAGATGCGCGACCGCTCGGCGGTCGACACGCCCGGTCCGTGGTCCTCGACCGACACGAGCAGGGTCGGGCGCCCGTCGGCCCGGGCCGGACCGGGCCGGGCGGCGACGAGCGTGGCCCCCCCGCCGTAGAGGGCGGCGTTCTCGAGCAGGTTGGCCATGACCCGCTCGAAGCGGCGCTTGTCGACGCTCAGCCGGGCGTCGATCACGGCGGGGTCGATCGCGACCTCGGGCGGCGCCACCGAGTTGGGGAGGGTGTGGGCGCTGGCGGCGACGGCCCGCCGGACGAGTTCACCCGCCTCCACGTCCTCCAAGGACACGTCGGCCGAGCCGGTGTCCGAGCGGGAGATCTCGAGCAGGTCACCCACCATGCGCTGGAACCGCCGCAGGTCCGCCCCGAGCAGCCCGAGGGCCTGGCGGGCCCGGACCGACAGCTCCTCTTTGTGAGCCTCCAACACGTCGAAGGAGGCGGCGATCGTGGTGAGCGGCGATCGCAGCTCGTGGCTCACGTCCGAGGTGAAGCGCTCCTCGCGTTCGATCCGCTCCTGGAGCTGGTCCACCATGCGGTTGAAGGAGCTGGCGAACGCGGCCAGGTCCGCATCGCCGGTGCCGGCCGGCAGGCGCGTGTCGAGCTGCCCGCCGGCGATCGCGACGGCCGCCCGGGAGACGCCGGTGAGCGGCCGCAACGACCGGGCGCTGGCGGAGCGACCCACGACGATGCCGAGGACGGTTGTCAACACCCCGGCCGCCACGATGGCGAGCGCCAGGATGTGCAGCGTGTGCTCAAGCTGGCTGAGGTCGAACAGCGAGAAGTAGTAGGCGTGCTGTCGCGTGAGCGGGATCCCCACCGCGACCTCCGTCACCCCGTTGATCACCAGGTTCTCTCGGGCGGCGGTCCCCGAACCCACCAGGTCGCGCAGGGCGACCGGGATGTCGCTCGCCCGCAGCGAGATCACCGACGAGTACGTCTTCCCGTCGCGCAACAAGACGGCCGAGGAGCCCGAGCCCTCGTAGGTCTGGAGGATCTTCAAGACGTCGGGGTTGGGCAGGCTGAGCGCGACGCTGATGGCCGCGGCATTCGAGGAGGCCTGCTGGATGGCGGCGTTCTCGGAGTCCCCGACCAAGAAGTGCTGGGTCGTGAGATAGGAGATGGCGCCCACGCTGGCCGAGAGGACCAGGGCGCCCATCCCGAAGAGGAAGGTGACCCGGGCCCTTACCCCGAGGTGACCCCACGGACCCCGACGGGGGCGCCAGCGGGCCACCCGCATGGTGCGGCGGGCCGGAAGCGTGCGCTCCTCCGCCAGGCTCACCACGTCAGGGGACCAGCTTGTAGCCCATTCCGCGGACCGTGAGGATGTGGCGGGGGAGAGCGGGGTCCGGCTCGACCTTGGTGCGCAGCCGACGGATGTGCACGTCCACCAGCCGGCCGTCGCCGAAGTAGTCGTAACCCCAGACCCGGTCGAGCAGCTGCTCGCGCGAGAGCACCTTGTTGGCGTTGGCGGCCAGCTCGCAGAGGAGGCGGAACTCGGTGCGCGTGCAGTGGATGTCGACGTCGCTGCCCTGTCGGCGCAGCACGCCCTGCTCGGGGATGAGCTCGAGGTCGCCGAAGGTGAGCACCGTCGGCTCGTCCTCGGCCGGCCGGGCCCGGCGCAGGAGCGCGCGGATGCGGGCCCCCAGCTCCTTGGCCACGAAGGGCTTGGTCACGTAGTCGTCGGCCCCCGCCTCCAAGCCGGCCACCACGTCGTGGGTGTCGGTGCGGGCGGTGACGATGATGATGGGCACCGCGCTCTGGCGCCGCAGCGCCCGGCAGCATTCGAAGCCGTCCATCCCCGGCAGCATCAGGTCGATCAGGGCGACGTCGGCCGCCTGGGCGGCGAACCGGTCGAGGGCGTCCTCCCCGCTCGCCGCCTCGTCGACGTCATAGCCCTCGTCCTCTAAGGCCATGCGCATGGAGGAGCGGATGCGCTCGTCGTCCTCCACCACCAGTATCCGGCTGCTCATCGGATCGGCTCACCCCGCGCCCGCCTGCGGTCGGGTGCATCCCGCTGGCCGCGGACCTGGTCCCGATGCCCGGATCTGCCCGGCCAGATTGCTCCGAGGATCATGGCACAGCCCCCCGATCGCCCCGACCGCACGAGCGGACCGTCCCAGTGTCCTGCGCGGGTGCCCGATACCGTGAAAGGAGTGTCGGAAGCCGTATCAGACGTCGACGGAGCCGGCGGGACACCGGTCGCGGGCGATTGGCAGTTCGAGGCCTTCTCCCGGTCGCTCCTGGCCAAGTCGGAGGCCACGGCCCGCGCCTATGCGTCGGACCTGGTCGGGTTCGCCCGCTGGGCGGAGCGGGCCGGTCACGCCTCGCCGGCCACCGTGGCGCGTCTCGTGCTCCGGCGCTACCTCGCGTACCTGGGCACGCGCGGCTACGCGCGCGCGTCGATCGCCCGCAAGGCGGCCGCGCTGCGCGCCTACTTCGCCTGGTGCCGCCGCCATGGGCTGGTGCGCGAGGATCCCGCCCGGCAGCTCTCGGCGCCGCGCACTGCGAGCCGGCTGCCCCGGGTCCTCTCCCACACAGAGCTCGACGTGCTGCTCGACCCCCCGGCCGCGGGCCCGGGCGGGTCCGCCGACCAGGTGGCCGGGGCCGTCTTCCTGCGCGACACGGCCGTCTTGGAGCTGCTCTACGCGGCCGGCGTCCGGGTGGCCGAGCTGTGCGCCCTCGACCGAGGTGGCGTCGACCTCGGGGCCCGGACGGTGCTCGTGCGCGGCAAGGGGAACAAGGAGCGCCGGCTGCCCATCCACGACGAGTGCGTCGAGGCGCTCGATCGGTGGCTGGCCGAGGGCCGCCCGGTGCTGGCGAACGACGAGACCCCGGCCGGCGCGGTCTTCCTGAAGCGCCGGGGCCACCGCCTCGACCCGCGCGAGGTGCGCCGGATCCTCGACCGGCGCTCCCCGGTGCCGACCCACCCCCACGCGCTGCGCCACAGCTTCGCCACCCACCTCTTGGACGGCGGGGCCGACCTGCGGGTCGTCCAGGAGCTGCTCGGCCACTCCAGCCTCCAGACCACCCAGGTGTACACGCACGTGAGCAAGGAACGCCTGCTCACCGTGCACGCAGAGACCCACCCGCGGGCCTGAGCCCGGTAGCCGGGGTCCTGCGCCCCGGCTAGGATTGCTCCGCTCCGCCGAAGGCGGGGCACACCACCGACGTAACTACGCACCCGAACGCGTTCCACGGTCGCCTCGACAGAGGTGTTGGCGCTCGGGGAGGAACAACCGACTGGAGGAATTACCCCCATGGCCGTCGTCACGATGCGCCAGATGCTCGACGCGGGCGTGCACTTCGGGCACCAGACCCGCCGCTGGAACCCCAAGATGCGCCGCTACATCCTGGGGGAGCGCAACGGCATCTACCTGATCGACCTGCGCCGCACCCTCGAAGGGGTCGAGTCGGCGTACGCCTACATCCGGGACCTGGTGGCGGGCGGCGGCAAGATCCTCTTCGTCGGGACCAAGAAGCAGACCCAGGGCCCGGTGGCGGAGTACGCCGAGGCTTGCGGCATGCCGTACGTGAACCAACGCTGGCTGGGCGGCATGCTCACCAACTTCACCACCGTCTCGGGTCGGGTGAAGCGCATGCAGGAGCTCCGCGCCATGCAGTCGGCGGGTGACTTCGACGCGATGCCGAAGAAGGAAGGCCTGCGCCACGTCCGCGAGCTCGAGAAGCTGCAGCGGAACCTGGGCGGCATCGCCGGGCTCGACCGGCTGCCCGAGGCCATCTTCGTCATCGACACGAAGAAGGAGCACATCGCGGTGACCGAGGCCAACAAGCTCGGCCTGCCGGTGGTGGCCGTCGTCGACACCAACTGCGACCCCGACGTCGTCACCTATGTGATCCCCGGCAACGACGACGCCATCCGGGCCGGCACGCTCATGTGCCGGGTGGTCGCCGACGCCGTGGCCGAGGGCTGGTGGATCGCCACGCACCGGCCACCCAAGGTCCAGCCGGCGCCCGAAGCGGCGGCACCGAGCGCGCCCGCCGAGAGCCCGCTGCCGATTCCGCCCCCGCCGACGGTTGTGGCCGCGCCGGCCGCGGAGGCGGCGCCCGCGGTCGAGGCCGCGCCGACGCCGGACGAGCCGGCCGCCGAGGCGGCGCCCGCTGCCGCGGTGCAGGACGTCGCGGTGCAGGACGCCGCGGTGGAGGACGCCGCGGTGCAGGACGCCGCACCCGCCGGGCCGGCGGCAGAGCCCGTCCCGGCCGCGGCCGAGGAGGGCTGACGGTGGCGGGGTTCAGCGCCAAGGACGTGCAGGCGCTCCGGCAGTCCACCGGCGTCGGCATGCTGGACGCGAAGCGCGCCCTCGAGGCCTGCGACGGCGACATGCAGGCCGCCATCACCTGGTTGCGCGAGCAGGGCCTGGCCGACAAGGCGAAGCGCCAGGACCGTGAGGCGAGCCAGGGGGCCGTCGCCGGGGTGCGCGACCGCTCGGTCGCCGCGCTGGTCGAGCTGCGCTGCGAGACCGACTTCGTGGCCAAGTCCGCCGAATTCGTGGCGTTGGCCGACGAGCTGGCCGAGCTCGTGGCCGCCAAAGGCGAGGGTGCGGTGGCCGAGCACCAGGGCGACGTTGACCACCTGGTCACCACCTTGAAGGAGAACATCTCGATCGGACGGGTCGCCCGGCTCGAGGCGGGCGACGGCGAGGTCGTCGACCTCTACCTGCACCAGCAGTCCGGCCGCGGCGTGAACGGCGTGGTGGTCGTCCTGCGCGACGGCAGAGAGGAGCTCGCGCACGAGGTGGCGCTCAACGTCGCCTTCGCCCGGCCCACCTACCTGCGGCGGGAGGACGTCCCCGCGGACGAGGTCGCGGCCGAGCGGCAGACGCTCGAGAACATCACCCGCAACGAGGGGAAGCCCGAGGCGGCGATGGCCAAGATCGTGGAGGGCCGGCTGAACGGCTGGTTCAAAGAGCGCGTGCTCCTAGAGCAGCCCTACGTCCAGGACGAGAAGCGCTCGGTCCAGGACCTCCTGGGCGACGCCCAGGTCGTGGCCTTCGCCCAGGTCGTCATTGGTGCCTGAGGGACGGGGCGCCGCCACGAGCTCGGATCGGGGGCGATGACCCGTGGGTGAGTACCGGCGGGTGGTGCTGAAGATGTCCGGGGAGGCGCTCGCTTCCTCCGCGTCGGACGAGACGATCGATGCCAGCACGGTCGAGCGGCTGGCCCGCGAGATCGCGCAGACGCGCGCCGAACTCGACCTGCAGCTGGCGGTGATGGTGGGCGGCGGCAACATCTGGCGGGGCGAGACGGGTGCGGGGGCCGGCATGGACCGGGCGACCTCGGACGCCATGGGCATGCTCGGCACCGTCATCAACGCGCTGGCGCTCCAAGACGCGCTCGAGCACCACGGCCAGGCGACGCGGGTGCTGACCGCGGTGCACATGGCCGAGGTGGCCGAGCCCTACATCCGGCGCCGAGCGATCCGTCACTTGGAGAAGGACCGAGTGGTCATCTTCGCGGCCGGGATGGGGAACCCCTACTTCACGACCGACACGTCGGCCGCGCTCCGAGCGGCCGAGATCGAGGCCGAGCTGCTCTGCAAGGGCACCCACGGCGGGGTGGACGGGGTCTACAGCGCCGACCCCCGGCTCGACCCCTCCGCCACCAAGTTCGAGGAGATCACCTTCATGGAGGTGATCTCGAAGGACCTCCGGGTCATGGACCTGACCGCCATCACCTTCTGCAAGGACAACGGGCTCCCGATCCTGGTCTTTGACCTCATGGAGCCTGGGAACCTGCGCCGTGCGCTCGGCGGCGACCGGATCGGTACGCTGGTCCGATGAGCGACGGCGACCTCGCCGGGATGGTGCTCGAGGAAGCCAGGGAGCACATGGCCAAGGCGGTGGACCACGTGCGCACGGAGTTCGGCGCCGTCCGGACGGGCCGCGCCACGCCCGCGCTGGTCGAGACCCTCATGGTCGACTACTACGGCAGCCACACCCCCCTGCGACAGCTGGCCGGCTTCAGCGTGCCCGACGCCATGCTGCTGGTGATCACCCCCTATGACAAGAGTTCGCTCGGAGCCATCGAGAAGGCGATCCAGTCCTCGGACCTCGGCATCAACCCGACCAACGACGGCACGGTGATCCGTCTCGCCTTCCCGCAGCTGACCGAGGAGCGGCGCAAGGAGCTGGTGAAGGTGGTCCGCCACAAGGCGGAGGACGGCCGGGTGGCCGTTCGCAACGTGCGCCGCGCCGCCCGCCACGAGCTCGAGGGCCTGAAGAAAGAGGGCGAGCTGAGCGAGGACGACGTCGAGCACTGGGAGAAGGAACTCGAGAAGGTCACCCACCAACAGGTGGCGGCCATCGACCAGGTGCTAGGCCACAAGGAGCGCGAGCTCCTCGAGGTCTAGGGGGCAACCATGCCGAACGACAGGGACGATTCGGGGGACCAGTCCGGTCTCGAGCAGACCGGCCACCGCAGCGGACGCGTGCGCATCGTCGGCGCCGAGCCCGCCGGAGCCGGCCCGACCCGACCGCCCGACGACGACGCCGAGGACGATCTCGAGGCCTGGGGCCTGTCACCGAGCGACGAGCGTGCAGTCGAGGCGCCGAGCGGGCACCCGCCGCTCCCGCACTGGACGGAACCGCCGACGGGCGAGGTGCCCTCCATCCTTTCCCGTGCGCTCGACGACAGCGACCGTTCCGATCCCTGGGCCTCCCTCCCCGCGCCCAACTGGAAGGAGGGGAAGGCGGACTGGCAAGCCGAACAGGACGACTACGAGCCGTCCATGCTCGCCGAGGCCGAGGCGCGCCTCGGTTCGCTCGACGACACCGGAACGTCGGACCGCCAGCCCTGGGCCTTCGACCTGCCGACGTCCACCCCGGCGTTGCCGGGCGACGACGATGACGATTGGGCCGACGAGCCGGTCGACTGGTCCTCGGTCCCGCAGTCGGGCGGATCCGCCGTCAGGGTCCCGCTCGACCCACTGACCGAGGTGTTGCCGGCCGTCGGTTTCGCGGCCGACGAGGAGCTCGACCCGACGGGCGAGGTCGAACGACAGGCCACCCGGCTCAGCATTCCCGAGATCGACGAGTCCGACGTGCTGACCGAGCCCCGGCCGTCCGCCGCCACCCCGACGGACGCGCGGCGCTTCGGGCGACGGCCGGCGCGGCCGCCGGCCGCCTCCTCGGCCGGTGACCGGGAACCGTCCCCGACCCCGGCTCTCGCCCCGCGTCCGGCCACCCAACCGCGCGAGGCCGACTTCGGCGGCGACGGCGCCAGCCGCCGGAACGTCCCCGTTGCCATCGGGACCGGTCTGGTGCTCGGCGCCTTGGTGCTGGCCGCCTTCAAGCTCGGCCCGCCGGCCGCGGTCGGCCTCGTCACGGCCGTCGTCACGCTGGCCGCCGCCGAGGCCTACGCCGCCTTCCGCCACGAGGGCTACCACCCCGTCACCCTCCTCGGGCTGGTGGCCACGGTGTCGGTCATGGTGGCCACCTACCGCAAGGGCGAGGCGGCGCTCCCCCTCGTCATTGTCTTGCTGTTCGCCTTCAGCCTCGTCTGGTACCTGGCGGGGGTGGAGCGGGGCGACGCGGTGCGCGGCACCGCCACCACGATGTTCGTGTTCTGCTGGGTGGGCGCCTTCGGCTCCTACGGCGCGCTCCTCCTCAGCCCGACGTTGTTCCCCGAACGCCACGGCATCGCCTTCATGTGGGGGGCGATCATCGCGGCCGTCGCCTACGACGTGGGGGCCATGGCCATCGGTTCGTGGCTGGGCCGCCATCCGCTGGCCCCTTCGATCAGCCCCAACAAGACCTGGGAGGGGTTCATCGGCGGCGCGCTCACCTGCATCGTCGTCACCGTGGTCATCGTGCACCTCATCCACCCCTGGACGGTGGGCAAGGCGGCCGCCCTGGGCCTGACCGTGTCGATCGTGTCCCCGGTGGGCGACCTCTGCGAGTCGCTGGTCAAGCGCCAGCTGGGGCGCAAGGACATGGGGCGCCTCCTGCCCGGCCACGGGGGCCTGCTCGACCGGGTCGACGGTCTCCTCTTCGTGCTCCCCGCCACCTTCTATCTGGTGAAGGCCCTACACCTCGGGTGACCCGGTCGGCTGGCCGCCCGATGGCATGCTGGCCAGGGTAGTGGGTCAATTTTCAACCCTCCGCGTACATATGTGTTTTACGTCGGAAGCTCAGACGAGCAGTTTCACGCTCCCTCCTACCGAGGGACCGACGGCTTTCGCTTCCTCAAAGGTAGGTGTTGGCTGTGACAACCGAATTGGCCCAGCACCAGGAGAAGCGCTGGCGCATGGGTGAGGTGACCGTCAGCCTGGTGGGCTCGACCGGATCGATCGGCACCCAGGCCATCGAGGTCGTGGCGGCCAGCGCGGGGCGGTTCCGCGTCGTCGCTCTGGCGGCCCAGCGCTCCGTCGACCGCCTGGCCGAGCAGGCCAACGCGCTCCGGCCCGACCTGGTCGCCATCGGGGACCCCGACCTGGCGGGCGACCTGGCGGCCCGGGTCCCCGCCGGCACCGAGGTGGTGGCCGGCGCCGAGGGACTGCGGGCCGCGGCCAGCGCGGCGGCGGTGATCGTGAACGGCGTCGTCGGCTTCGCCGGGCTGCCCGTCACGCTCGCCGCCCTCGAGACCGGCCGGCGGCTGGCGCTCGCCAACAAGGAGTCGCTCATCGCCGGTGCCCCGGTGGTCCAGCGGGCCCGCCTCACCCCCGGCGCCGAGCTCGTCCCGGTCGACTCGGAGCACTGCGCCATCCATCAGTGTCTGGCGACCGTGGGCCACCCCATCGCCGGGCCCGACGTCGAGCCGGCCGACCCGGCACGCCGCGTGCTGCGGCGGCTCCTCATCACGGCGTCGGGCGGACCGTTCCGCGGCCGGGCCGAGGCCGAGCTCCAGGCGGTCACCGTGCAGGACGCGCTGAGCCACCCGACCTGGCACATGGGCCCCAAGATCACCATCGACTCCTCGACGCTCATGAACAAGGGCCTGGAGGTCATCGAGGCCCACGAGCTCTTCGGCGTCCCCTACGACCAGATCGATGTCGTCGTCCACCCCCAGTCGGTCGTGCACTCGATGGTGGAGCTGGTCGACGGGTCGACGATCGCGCAGCTCTCCAACCCGGACATGCGCCTGCCCATCGGCTACGCCATGGGCTGGCCGGACCGCCTGGAGCACGCCTTCGGCGCCATCGACTGGGCCACCCCGCTGTCGCTCACCTTCGAGCCGCCCCAGCCGAGCGTCTTTCGGTGCCTCGACCTCGCCTACCACGCCGGGCGCTGCGGGGGCGGCGCGCCGGCCTGGCTGAACGCAGCCAACGAGGTCGCCGTGGCGGCGTTCCTGGCCGGTCGCCTCGGCTGGCCCGGCATCGCCGAGGTGGTGGCCGACACGCTCGAGCTGTGGAAGGACGAGCCGATCGACTCGGTCGAGGCCGTGCTCGACGCCGACCGCCAGGCCCGCGCCGAGGCCGAGGCCGCCATCGCCCGCCGGCGGGTCCCGTGAGCACCGGGCTGCGCGGGCACGACGTGCCGGGTTCGCCGGCCTGGTCCGCCCGTTCCCTGGTGGAGGGCCGGCCCGACCCGGGCGCCCCGGGCGTCCCCCCGGGTTCCACCCGCGGCTCGGTCGTCGGGCTCGTGGTGGCGATCGCCTCGATCGTGGCGCTCTCGATCGTGCTGCACGCCGGCGCGTTGCTGATCGTGATCGCATCGCTCGTCGTCATCGTCATGGTGCACGAGCTCGGCCACTTCGCCACCGCCAAGTGGAGCCACATGAAGGTGACCGAGTACTTCGTCGGCTTCGGGCCCCGACTGTGGTCGGTCCGGCGCGGCGAGACCGAGTACGGCGTGAAGGCCATCCCGGCCGGTGGCTACGTGAAGATCCCCGGGATGACCAACCTGGAGGAGATCGACCCGGCGGACGAGGCCCGCACCTACCGGCGCCAGCCCTTCCACAACCGGCTGCTGGTGGCGAGCGCCGGGTCGATCATGCACTTCGTCATGGCCTTCCTCCTCGCCTGGTCGGCGCTCGCCTTCATCGGGACCCCGTCGGCGACCGGGGTCGTCATCGAGAGCTTCACCCCGTTCAGCGGGCTGGCGCAGAACCCCGCGCAGCGCGGCGGCCTGCAGGCGGGCGACCAGGTCGTCTCGGTCGACGGGCACGCGGTCAAGACCACCACCGCGTTCGGCAACGACATCAAGCGCGCGATCGGCAGGCCGGTCCACCTCGTGGTCGACCGGGGGGGCCGCCGCCTGTCCCTCACCGTGACGCCGGTCAACGGGCAGACCGTGACGAGCGACGGGCAACGCCTCTCGAAGGCGCGCCGGGGCTACATCGGCGTCATCTTGGGCTCGCCGAGCGTGACGGAGAACCCCTTCGGGGCGCTCGGGGGGGCGGGCAAGGTGGTGGGCGAGGTGACCTCGTCCTCGGTGACCGGGCTGGCGCACCTCTTCTCGCCGCACGGGATCTCGAGCTACGTATCCCAGGTGACCAACCCGGCCGTGGCGGCCAGGGATCAGCGCAACGGGACCAACCGGCCGGTGTCCATCGTCGGCGCGGCGCGCATCGCGGTGGCCGGGGTCCACGCCGGCGCACTCCAGCTGATCGAGGTCCTGATCGCCCTCAACGTGTTCATCGGCCTGTTCAACATGCTGCCGATCCTGCCGCTCGACGGCGGCCACGTGGCCATCGCCCTCTACGAGCGGGTGCGCACGCGACGGGGCCGCCCCTACTACCAGGCCGATGCGGCGAAGCTCCTGGTGGTGGCCTACGTCTTCATCTTCTTGCTGGTGCTGCTCGTCTCCTCCTCGGTGTACCTCGACATCACCCACCCGGTGCAGAACCCGTTCGGCTGAGCCGCGGCCCGCCCCCGGCGCGCCGGCGGGGCGGAGCACGGCACAATGGGGGCGATGGAACTGTCCTCCGAGCTCCTCATGCCGCGCCGGGCCACCCGCCAGATCAAGGTGGGCGCCGTCCCGGTCGGCGGCGGGGCGCCCATCTCGGTGCAGTCCATGACCATCACGAAGACGGCCGACGTCGAGGGCACCCTGGCCCAGATCTACGCCCTGGCGGCCGCCGGCGCCGACATCGTGCGCTGCACCTGCAACGAGGAGGCGGCGGCCGAGGGGCTGGCCCAGATCGTGCCCCGCTCGCCCGTCCCGATCGTGGCCGACATCCACTTCCACCACGAGATGGCGCTCGCCGCCCTGGAGGCCGGCGTCCAGGGGCTCCGCCTCAACCCGGGCAACCTGCGCAAGGAGACCGAGATCAAGCAGGTGGCGGCCGAGGCCCGCGACCGCGGCGTGCCCATCCGCATCGGCGTGAATGCCGGGTCCCTCCACCCCGACATCTACAAGCGGTTCGGCGGCGCCACCCCCGAGGCACTCGTCGAATCCGCCCGGATCGAGCTGGCCTACTTCGAGGAGGTCGACTTCAGCGACGTCAAGATCTCGGTCAAGGCGTCGTCGGTGGCGCTCATGATCGCCGCCTACCGGCTGGCGTCGGAGACCTTCGACCATCCGCTGCACCTCGGCGTGACCGAAGCCGGCCCACCGCCGGCCGGCCTGGTGAAGGGCACGGCCGGCATCGGCACGCTCCTGGCCGAGGGCATCGGCGACACCATCCGCTACTCGCTCACGGCCGACCCGGTCGAAGAGGCGCGCGCCGGCCGCCAGCTGCTCGAGGCGCTCGGCCTGCGCGAGCGCAAGGGGGTGGACCTGATCGCCTGCCCGTCCTGTGGGCGCGCCCAGGTCGACGTGATCGCGGTCGCCGGCGCCGCCCAGGTGGCCCTCGAGGCGCGGCACCTCCCGATCCAGGTGGCCGTGATGGGCTGCGTGGTGAACGGGCCCGGCGAGGCCCGCGAGGCCGACATCGGGATCGCGGCGGGCAAGCACAAGGGCCACCTGTTCATCAAGGGCAAGATCGTGCGCGTCGTGCCGGAGGACGAGATGGTCGAGGCCCTGGTGGACGAGGCCGAGCGGCTGGTGGCCGAGGGCGTGGAGGCAAGGCTGGCCGCGGCCGACGAGGGTGCCGAGGCCGAGGCCGAGGCCGACCGGGCCTCGCTGCTGGCCGAGGGCGGCTCGGACCCCAACGCCACGCGGGTCACGGTCGAGCGCATCCGCTCCCGCTACGGGCCCGACGAGGCCTGACCGACCGTTCCCGGCGACGCGGTGCGACCCCCGCGTCGCCGGCGCCCCCGGGTCGCGGGTTCGCGTCGACCCGCTGACTTTTCGGACGCGCCGTTTCGCGCATCCGGTATCGGGGCATCGCCAGAGGAAGGGCGGTGCCCTCGGGCTGCGTTGACCCGGGACTACCGTGGCGCCAGACAGAGGGAGGCGCGGTGGGAGCGATTGTCGACGAGGAGAATCGCTTCGCGCAGGGGCTCTTCACCCCGCTCCCGTCCCGCTACGATCGGTTGGCCGAGCTGCTCTCCTTCGGCCAGAACGGCCGGTGGCGCGCCGAGATGGTGGGGCGCGTCCTTCCGTCGGCGCCGGCGACCGTGCTCGACGTCGCGTCGGGGACGGCGGGGGTGGCGCTGGCGCTGGCGCGCGGCGGTGCGGGGCGCGTGGTCGGCGTCGACCTCACCGAGGCGATGCTGCGGCGCGGGCGACAGAACGTGGCGGCCGCCGGCCTGTCGGCGCGGGTGCAGCTGGCGGCGGGCCGGGCCGAGCAGCTGCCGTTCAGAGACGGCCAGTTCGACGCGCTCACCTTCACCTATCTCCTGCGCTACGTGAACGACCCCGAGGCGACGCTGGCCGAGCTGGCCCGCGTGGTGCGGCCCGGGGCCGCGGTGGCCAGCCTCGAGTTCCTCCGGCCGCCCAACCGGTTCTGGCGCGCCTGGTGGTGGCTGTACACACGGGCGGTGCTGCCCGTCGGCGGCTGGCTGACCGGCGGTCGCTCGTGGTTCGAGGTCGGCCGGTTCCTCGGACCGAGCATCTCGGGCCACTACCGCCGCTACCCGATCGAGTGGACGATCGCGGCCTGGCAACGGGCCGGCTTCGAGGAGGTGGGCGCGCGCGTCATGAGCCTGGGCGGCGGCCTCGTGATGTGGGGCCGGCGGGCCGGGACGGCGGCCGAACGCCCGTGACCGAGGACCGGGACACGACCGAGACCGCGACCGGCGGAGAGGCCGCCGCCCGCCCCGCCTTCTACGCGGCCCGACCGGGGCGCTGGCGCGACTGGTGGACGCTGCTGCACCCCCCGTACACGGCCTGGCACCTCTCCTACGTGGTGATCGGCGCCGCGCTGGCGCCGCGGGTGGAGATCTCCCGCCTGGTGGCGAGCGTCCTCGCCTTCTTCCTGGCGGTCGGCGTGGCGGCCCACGCGCTCGACGAGCTGCACGGGCGGCCGCTGGCCACGCGCATCCCCGGACCCCAGCTGGTGGCCGCGGTGGTCGTCGGCTTGTCGGGGGCCGTCGCGCTCGGGGTGCTCGGCACGGCGCGGGTGGGGTGGGTGCTCGTCCCCTTCATCGTGGTCGGCGCGGCCGTGGTGGTCGGCTACAACCTCGAGCTCTTCGGCGGGGTGGTGCACAACGACGCCGGGTTCGCCGCCTCCTGGGGGGCCTTCCCCGTCCTCACCGGGTACGTGGCCGAGTCCGGCCGGCTGAGCCTCGGCGCCGGCCTGGCCGCGCTGGGCGCCTTCGCGCTGTCGGTCGCCCAGCGCCACCTGAGCTCGGAAGCGCGCCTCGTGCGCCGCCGGACCACCGACGTGACCGGGACGGTCACGCTGCTCGACGGCTCGACGCTGACGATCGATCGACGGAGTCTGCTGGCGCCGATCGAGGGCGCGCTGCGCGCCATGTCCTGGGCCGTCGTGCTGCTGGCCGCGGGGGTGGCCGTCGCCCGCCTCACCTGACACCCAGTAGCGTCGTCCAATGGCCGCCGGCTCCCTCACCTCGCGCGCGGACGACTTCCCGCGCTGGTACCAAGAGGTGGTGGCCGGGGCCGAGATGGCCGAGAACGGCCCCGTGCGCGGCACCATGGTCATCCGCCCCTGGGGCTACGCCATCTGGGAGCGCGTGCAGGCCGCGCTCGACGCGCGGATCAAGGCGACGGGTGCCGAGAACGCGTACTTCCCGCTCTTCATCCCCGAGTCCTTCTTGCACCGCGAGGCCGAGCACGTGGAGGGGTTCAGCCCCGAGCTGGCCGTCGTCACCCACGGCGGCGGGAAGGCGCTGGAGGAGCCGGTCGTGGTGCGGCCGACGAGCGAGACGGTGGTCAACAGCTTCTTCGCCAAGTGGATCCAGAGCCACCGCGACCTCCCGCTCCTCATCAACCAGTGGGCCAACGTGGTGCGCTGGGAGCTGCGGCCGCGCCTGTTCCTGCGGACGACCGAGTTCCTCTGGCAAGAGGGGCACACCGCCCACGCGTCGGAGGCCGAGGCCCGCGCCTACTCGCTGCGCATCATGCGCGACGTCTACGTCGCCACCATGGTCGACGTCATGGCGATCCCGGTCCTGGTCGGTCGCAAGACCGAGCGGGAGCGATTCGCCGGGGCCATCCGCACCTGGACCGCCGAGGCGATGATGGGCGACGGCAAGGCGCTGCAGATGGGCACGAGCCACGAGCTGGGCCAGAACTTCGCCCGCGCCTTCGACATCTCCTACTCGGGGCCCGACGGCACCCAGGAGCTGCCCTGGCAGACGTCGTGGGGCGTGTCCTCCCGGCTGATCGGGGCGCTCATCATGGTGCACGGCGACGACTTCGGGCTCCGGCTGCCGCCGGCCTTGGCCCCCCAGGAGGTGGTCGTGATGGCGGTGCGCGACGACGAGGGGGTGGCCCGGGCGGCCGGCGCCATCGCGGACGACCTGCGGGCGGCGGGGGTCCGCGTCCGGCTGGACGACCGGGTGGAGACCGGCTTCGGCCGCCGCTCCATCGACTGGGAGCTGAAGGGGGTGCCCGTCCGGGTGGAGGTCGGTCCCCGCGACCTGCTGGAGGGCCAGGTGACGGTCGTGGCCCGCCACACGCGCCAGAAGACCCAGGTGGCCCTGGCCGAGGTGGTGCCGAGGACGACCGCGCTCCTGGCCAGGGTGGGTCCCGAACTCGAAGCCGAGGCCGCGGCGCTGCTGGCCGGGCGCACCCGGCGGGTCGAGCGGGTGGAGGAGGCCATCGAGGCGGGGATGGAGGGGTTCGCCCGTGTCCCCTGGCGGCTGCTCGGCCCGGAGGGCGAGGCCCGGCTGGCCGGCGAGACGCTGTCGGTCCGCTGCCTGGAGGGCCCCGACGGCGGCCTATTGGCCGACGACGGCGACGAGTCGGCGGTGGCCGTGGTGGGCCGATCCTATTAGTCGGGAGACGTTGGTATAATTCCACCCGCAGTCCGGTTCAAAGAGCAGGACCTCGTTGAAAGCGTGGGCCGCCGCCCACGCTTTCGTGTTGCTGGGGCCCCGGTCGGGCCGGCGGTGCCGCTCTTGATCGGCTCCGGGAAGGGGCAGCGAAGCCAGGGAAAGGGAAGGAGGTGGCGGTGATCGCAGCGGACGGGCTCTCCCACGTGCTGTCCCCGCTCCTCGCCGCCTCCGGCCTGGAGCTGGTCGACCTCCAGGTCACCCAGACCCGCCTCGAGGTCACCGTCGACAAGGTCGGCGGCGTCGACCTCGACGCCCTGGCGGCAGCCAACCGGGCGGTGTCGCGGGCCCTGGACGAACTCGATCCCATGCCGGGGCGCTACACGCTCGAGGTGTCGAGCCCGGGCCTCGAGCGGCGGCTGCGCACGCCGGATCACTTCGCGCGGGCGCTCGGCGAACAGATCACCGTCCGGACCCTGCCGGGGACGGCGGGGGAGCGCCGCCTGCGCGGCCGGCTGAGCGCGTGCGACGACGAGGGCTTCGTGGTGGAGGACGCCTCGCTGCCGAGCGGTTCCCGGCGCCTGGCCTACGGCGAGGTCGAGCGGGCGCGCACGGTCTTTGAGTGGGGGACGCCCGCAGACGCGGGCACAGCGGAGGGCCGCAGCCCTTCGCGCGGGGCCCGGCGCACGGCGCGCCCGGGCCCGAAGGAGCAGGTGGCGAGATGAGCAAGACCAATTTCGAATTCCTCGACGCGCTGGGCCAGATCGCGCGCGACAAGGGCATCTCGGTCGAGACTCTCCTCGACGCGCTGGCCAACGCGCTGGTCGCCGCCTACAAGCGCCGGCCCGACGCGGCCGAGGAGGCGGTGGTCACGATCGACCCCGAGTCCGGCGAAATCCGCGTCTACGGCCAGGAGCTCGACGAGGACGGCAACGTCGTGCGCGAGTGGGATGACACCCCCAACGACTTCGGGCGGATCGCGGCCCAGACCGCCAAGCAGGTCATCCTGCAGCGCATCCGCGAGGTCGAGCGCGACATGAAGTACGAGGAGTACGCGGGGAGAGAGGGTGACATCGTCACCGGCATCGTCCAGCAGACCGACAACCGCTACACCCTGCTCGACCTCGGCAAGGTCGAGGCGCTCTTGCCGCAGGCCGAGCAGGTCTCCTACGAGCGCTACGAGCACGGCGCGCGCCTGAAGGCCTACATCGTCGAGGTGAGAAAGACGACGAAGGGTCCCCAGATCGTCGTGAGCCGGACCCACCCGGGGCTCATCAAGCGGCTGTTCGAGCTCGAGGTGCCAGAGATCTCCTCGGGCGTCGTCGAGCTGAAGGCGGCCGCCCGCGAACCGGGGCACCGCACCAAGATCGCGGTGTGGTCCAACGACCCCAACGTCGACCCGGTCGGCGCCTGCGTCGGGGCGCGCGGCTCGCGCGTGCGCATGGTGACCAACGAGCTGCGCGGCGAGCGGGTGGACGTCGTCCCGTTCTCCGACGACCCGGTCGACCTCATCCAGAACGCCCTCGCCCCGGCGCGCGTGCGCGAGGTGCGCCTCGACGACCAGACCGGCACGGCGACCGTGATCGTGAGCGACTACCAGCTGTCGCTCGCCATCGGCAAGGAGGGCCAGAACGCGCGCCTGGCGGCGCGGCTCACCGGGTGGCGCATCGACATCAAGAGCGAGACCCAGCTCCAAGAGGAGGAGGCCGGCTACGGCGGCCAGGAGTGGGCCGAGGGGGAGTGGGTCGAGAACGAGGCCGGTGAGATGGTCTGGAAGCCGGCCGAGGGCGGCGAGGCGATCTCGGCCGAGGAGTGGTCGCACAAGGCCGAGGAGGCCGCGGCCGAAGACGCCGTGGCCGACGGTACCGGCGACCAGCCGGCGGAGACCCCCGGCGCGCCGAGCGCCGAGGCCGACGCGCCCGCCGCGGCGGCGACCGCGGAGGGCGCTCCATAGGCCCGACACGGACCTGCGTCGGGTGCCGTCGCCGGGCCCCGGCCGCCGAACTGGTTCGCTTCGTGCTGGAAGGCGACGGCGCCGTCGTGCAGCGCCGCCCCGGCCACGGCCGCGGCGCCTGGGTCTGTCGGGACGACCCCGGGTGCCTCGAGCGGGCCCGGGCGACGGGGGCCTTCGACCGGGCCCTGCGCCGGCCCGCTGCCGGAGCGTCCCGCCGATCGGGCGAGCGTGCGCCGAGGACGTCGACCGAGCGCTGACGGCGGCCCTCGGACCGTGGGGGAACCCGCGTTGATGTGGGAGAATGAACGATCCGTCGCCCCGGCGGGCGACCGAGAAGCCGCAAGGAACTCGAGGAATTGCCGAAGAAGATCCGCGTCTACGAGCTGGCCCGTGAGCTGGGGCTGACCAATAAGGAGGCCCTCGACCTCTGCATTGCGCTCGGCATCGGCGTGAAGAGCCACTCCTCGTCGATCGAGGACGCCCAGGCCGACCGGGTCCGCCGGAAGGCGGACACCGACGGGCTCCGCCGCGCCGCGCAGCCTGAGGAGCCCGAACCCGAGAAGGCGGCGCCCGTCCGCCGGGCGCCCGGCGCCCGGGCCGCCCCGGCCAAGGCCGCGACCAAGACCAGCGACCAGGGGGCCGCGGCGGCCCCGGCCGAACCCGAGCCGGTCCCGGCCCGGCCCCGCCTCATCAGCAGCACCCGGACGCCCCCGCCGGCCCCGCCGGCCGGTGCTCCCATCCCGGCCCGCGCCCCTGCCGCGCCCCCGAGCGAACGGCCCGCCCCGGCGGTCCCGGCGGCCGAGCACGCCGCCGCCGCGCCCCCGAGCGAACGGCCCGCCGTGGCGGTCCCGGCGGCCGAGCGCGCCCCGGCCCCGCCGCGCGACGCCCCGGCGACGGGACGCCCGCCGCGCCCGCCGCTCAGCGTCTCGGGTCGCCCGGTCCCGCCGCCCCCGATTCGTCCCCCGGTCGGCCCGTCGGGCCGTCCGATCCCGCCCCCGCCCGGTCTCGGCGGTCGCCGTCCCCCGGCCGGTGGCACCCGACCGGCCGGCCCCGGCGGCTACCCGCAGCGCTCGGGCGGTCGCCCGCCGTCGACCGGCGTGGGCCGGCCCGGCGGCGGTCTCGGGACACGCGGCGGATTCGGTGGTCGGGCCGGCGCCGCCGGCCCGGTGGGCAGCGGTCCGCCGCCCGGCCGGGGCGGCGGGGGCATCGGTCGTGGTCGCCCGCCGCAGCGCCGCGGTCGGCGTCGACGTCGGAGCCTGGAGGAGCTCGAGCCGACGCAGATGACGACGTACATGCCGTCTACCGCGCCGGTGCCCGAGGGCGAGGTCATCGTCGAGCGCGGCTCGACCGCGCGCGACCTCGGACCAAAGCTCAACCGCTCCGCCGGCGACGTCATCCGCTTCCTCTTGCTGCAGGGCGAGATGGTCACGGCCACCCAGTCCCTGTCCGACGACATGATCGAGCTCTTCGCGGCCGAGCTCGGTGCCGTGGTGCGCCTGGTCGACCCGGGCGAGGAGCAGGAGGCCGAGCTCCTCGCCAAGTACTTCGAGGAAGAGGACGAGGAGGAGGAGACCGAGCTGCGTCCCCGGCCGCCCGTCGTCACGGTCATGGGCCACGTGGACCACGGCAAGACCCTGCTCTTGGACAAGATCCGCTCCACCGACGTGGTGGCCGAGGAGGCCGGCGGCATCACCCAGCACATCGGCGCCTACCAGGTGAACTGGCATGACCACCTGATCACGTTCATCGACACCCCGGGCCACGAGGCGTTCACCGCTATGCGGGCGCGCGGCGCCGAGGTCACCGACATCGTGGTCCTGGTGGTGGCCGCCGACGACGGCGTGATGCCCCAGACGCTGGAGGCCATCGACCACGCCCGCGCGGCCGACGTGCCGATCGTGGTCGCCATCAACAAGGTCGACCGGGCCGACGCCGACCCGGCGCGAGTCCTCCAGCAGATCTCCGACCGCGGCCTCGTGCCCGAGGCCTGGGGCGGCGACACCATCTGCGTCGAGGTCTCCGCGCTGACCGGCAGCGGCATCGACGACCTGCTCGAGCAGCTGGTGATCCTGTCCGAGGTCGAAGAGTTGGTGGCGAGCCCCGAGGGCCGGGCCCGCGGGTCGGTCCTCGAGGCCAAGCTGGAGGCCGGGCGCGGCCCGGTGGCCACCGTCATCGTCGAGACCGGGACGCTGCGGGTCGGCGAGGCCGTCGTGGCCGGCGCGGCCTGGGGCAAGGTGAAGGCCCTGGTGGACGACCGCGGCGACCACGTCAAGGAGGCGCTGCCCTCCATGCCCGTGCAGGTGCTCGGGCTGTCCGAGCCGCCCCAGGCCGGCGACGAGCTGCGGGCCGCCAAGGACCTGAGCACCGCGCGCACGCTCGGCGAGGCGCGGGCCCAGCGCTTCCGCCTCTCGGGCCACCTGCCCTCGCCCTCGGCCACCGGCGCGCGCCTCGAGGACCTGTTCGAGCAGATCCAGCGGGGCGAGACGGCCACGCTCAACATCGTGCTGAAGGCCGACGTGCAGGGGTCGCTCGAGGCCGCCACGGAGAGCCTGCGCAAGCTGGAGCGCGAGGACGTGAAGCTGAGCTTCGTGCGCCGCGGCGTCGGCGGCATCACCGAGAACGACGTGCAGCTGGCCCGCGCCTCGTCGGCCACCATCATCGGCTTCAACGTGCGCCCGGACCGACGGGCGCGCGAGATGGCCGAGGAGAACCACGTCGAGATCCGTACCTACGAGATCATCTACAAGCTCTTGGAGGATATCGAGGCGGCCATGCTCGGCATGCTGGCCCCGAAGTACGAGGAGATCGTGACCGGCGAGGCCGAGGTGCGCCAGGTCTTCCGCATCCCGCGGATCGGCGGCATCGCCGGCTGCTACGTCCAGTCCGGCACCATCACCCGCGGCTCCAAGGTGCGGTTCCTGCGCGACGGGGTGGTCATCTGGAAGGGGGCCATCACCTCGCTCCGCCGGTTCAAGGACGACGTGCGCGAGGTGCAGTCGGGGTTCGAATGCGGCATCGGGCTCTCGGACTACCAGGACCTGAAGGAGGGCGACGTGATCGAGACCTTCGAGGAGCGCGAAGTCCCCCGGGCCTAGGCACCAAGGAGCCGGCGTCGTGGCCCCGGGCCGTCATAGTCGATCGACCTCGCGTTCGGGCGGCGCGCGCTACGCCCGCTCGCTGCGCGTCAACGAGGTCCTGCGTCAGGTGGTGGCCGAGGAGCTCGAGCGCCTGGCCGATGCCGACGAGCGCCTCCGCCTCGTCACGGTCACCGCGGTCGACACCGCACCGGACCTGCGCAACGCGACCGTCTACCTGAGCTCGATCAGCGACGACGCGGCCGAAGCGCTCGAGGAGCGCCGCCTGGCGCTGCAGGCCTGCGTCGGTCGCCAGGTCCGCATGAAGCGCACCCCCCGCCTGTCGTTCGCGGCCGATCCCGCCGTGATCACGGGCGAGGCGGTCGAGTCGGTGCTGCGGCGGCTGGTCGCGCAACGCCCGCCCGACGGCGAGGGGGACGATTCGGAGGACGCGTGAACGGGCTCGTCGTCGTGGACAAGGAGGCGGGGTGGACCTCCCATGACGTCGTGGCCCGCTGCCGGCGCATCTTCGCCGAGCGCCGGGTCGGCCACGGCGGCACGCTCGACCCCGATGCGACCGGCGTCCTCCTGGTGGGGGTGGGGCGCACCACGCGCCTGTTGCGGTTCCTCACCCCGCTCGCCAAGACCTACCGGGGCGTGGTGGTCCTGGGGACGTCCACCGACACCCTCGACGCCTCGGGCGAGGTGACCGGCACCTGGGACATGTCGGGGGTCGCGCTCGGCCACGTCGCCGCGGCCGCGGCCACACTGACCGGGGACATCGACCAGGTCCCCCCCATGGTGTCGGCCGTCAAGATCGACGGCCAGCGCCTCTACAAGCTGGCCCGCCAGGGCAAAGAGGTCGAGCGCCCGGCGCGCCGCGTGCACGTCGAACGCTTCGAGGTCGAGCCGGGGGAGGCGCCCGGCACCTACCGCGTGGAGGTGGAATGCTCGGCCGGCACCTACATCCGCTCGCTGGCCGACGACCTCGGGCGGGCGCTCGGGGGCGGCGCGCACCTGGACTCGCTGCGCCGCACCGCCGTCGGCTCCTTCACCCTGGCCGACGCGCGCACCCTGGCCGACCTCGAGTCGGGCCCGGCCGGCACCGACCCGCCCGCCGTCCTGTCGCCGGCCGCCGCGGTGCGCCACCTCCAGCGCATCGAGATCGACGCGGAGATGGCCCGCCTGGTCGCGCGCGGCCTGCCGCTCGACCGGGTGTCGCTCGGGGCCGAGGGGGAGGGCCCCTGGGCCCTGGTCGACCCGCGGGGCCAGCTGGCGGCCGTCTACCAGGGCACCGACACCGACCGGGTCCGGCCGAGCGTGGTGCTGGCCGCCGACTGAGGCGTCCCGCGGCCGACGGGCGTGGCTGCGGCTCCCGTCTAACCTGCGTGAGGATGGGGCCGTCGCCGAGGGTCGAGCCGGGGATCCGCTGATGGAGGTCGTCGGGCCTGAGGACTGCACGCCGCCCGGCGCCGGCGCCGCGGTGACCATCGGCGCCTACGACGGGGTGCACCTCGGCCACCGCTTCGTGATCGCCCAGCTGCAGCGCCAGGCCGCCGGCCTCGGCCTGGCGACCGTCGTCGTCACGTTCGACCGGCACCCGGCCATGGTCGTGCGCCCCGAGTCGGCGCCCCGGCTGCTCACCGACCTCCCCCAGAAGCTCGAGCTCCTGGCCGAGTGCGGCGTCGACCGCACGCTCGTCGTCCCCTTCGACGAGGGCCGTTCCAACGAGTCGGCGGAGGACTTCGTCCGCTCCACCCTCGTCGGCGCGCTCGGCGCCCGCCTCGTGGTCGTGGGCGAGGACTTCCATTTCGGCCACGGTCGCAAGGGCAACGTGGCCCTCATGCGCGAGCTCGGCACGGCGCACGGGTTCGTGGTCTCGGGGGTGGCGTTGGCCAAACTGGGACGGGACGGGCCGGTCTCCTCCACCCGGATCCGCCAGCTGCTGGGCAACGGCGACGTGCTTGGCGCGGCGGAGCTCCTGGGGCGGCCCCACCAGGTGCGCGGCGAGGTGGTGGCGGGGGAGCGGCGCGGCGCCCGGCTCCTCGGGTTCCCGACCGCCAACGTGGTCGTGCCGGGCGAGATCGCGCTCCCGGCCGACGGCGTCTACGCCGGGCGCTACGCGCGGCCCGACGGATCGCTGTTCGACGCCGCCATCGCCATCGGGCCGCCGCCCACCTTCCCTTCGCCCGACGGCTCGGCGCCGCGGGCACTGGTCGAGGCCTACCTGCTCGACTTCGAGGGCGACCTCTACGGGGAGCCGGCCCGGGTGTCCTTCGTGGCCCGCCTGCGCGCCCAGGCGCGCTTCTCGGACGTCGCCGAGCTGGTCGCCCAGATGCACCGCGACGTGGCCGAGACCCGCCGCCTGCTCGGAACGGGTCCGACCGGCGGCGGCCCGATCGGGTCCTAACGCCCGCCACCAGCCCCTTTTCCTGCCCAACGGTGGCGTCCGGGGTGTTCGGCGGGGACCTCGCCTGCTACCCTGGATCCGGTTGGAGCACATCCCGGTCGGCACCCTCGTGCCAACCGTGCTTGGGCGGCACCGCTCGAGCGCTCGGACCCGTGCCGACATCGATCCCCAGAAGGTTTCTACAGAGATGCCCGAGAAGCAGGCCATCGTCACCGAGCACCGGCTGCACGACACCGACACCGGTTCGCCCGAGGTCCAGATCGCGCTGCTGACCGATCGGATCACGCACCTGACCGAGCATCTCAAGTCCCACCAGGGCGACCACCACACCCGCCGCGGCCTCATGAAGCTCATCGGTCGCCGCCGGCGGCTCCTCGACTACGTAGCGCACAACGACGTTCAGCGATACCGCAGCATCATCGGTCGCCTCGGCATCCGCCGCTAGGCACCCCGAGCATTGATCTTCCGCCCGGCCGCACGGCCGGGCGGACGTATGAGAAGACAGGCACCGCACGAGGTCGGCTGCCAGTCGCCGATCACTTCGTGGCCAGAGGGCCCGGAGAGGTGGTCGACCACTGGGAACCGGCGTCAGGTGCCTCCGAACCAGAGGAGACACATGGCCGACGCCATCTCCGTGTCGGGGCCGATCAGCGGCACCGAGCGCACCCTGACCTTCGAGGCAGGCAAATTGGCCCAGCTGGCCGACGGGGCGGTGGTGGGCCGCATCGGCGACACCATCGTGCTCGCCACGGCGACCGCATCGCGATCGGTCCGGGAGGGCACCGACTTCTTCCCGTTGACCGTCGACATCGAAGAGCGCGCCTACGCGGCCGGGAAGATCCCGGGCTCCTTCTTCCGTCGGGAGGGGCGGGCCTCGGACCAGGCCATCCTCACCTGCCGCCTGATCGACCGCCCGCTACGCCCCTCGTTCCCCAAGGGCTTCCGCAACGAGGTGCACGTCGTCGGCACCATCCTGGGCGCCGACCAGGTGAACCCCCACGACGTGCTGGCCATCAACGCCGCGTCGGCCGCCCTCATGATCTCGGGCATGCCCTTCGACGGGCCGATCGGCGCCGTGCGGATCGCCTATGACACCGACGGGCGGTGGATCCCCCACGCCACCTACCAGGAGGGCGACGAGTCGACCTTCGAGCTGGTGGTGGCCGGGCGCGCGCTCGGGGACGCGGCGGATGCCGACGTCGCCATCATGATGGTGGAGGCCGGCGGGACCGAGCGGTCCTGGGACTACTACGAGGACGGCGCGCCCAAGGTCACCGAAGAGGTGCTCACGCAGGGCCTGGAGGCGGCCAAGGCCTGGATCCGCGAGTCGATCGTCCTCCAGCGCCGGCTGGTCGCCGCCTTCGAGGCGGAGCGCGGGCCGGTGGGCACGATGGCGTACACCACCCAGTCCGACTACGGCGACGACGTCTGGGAGAAGGTCCAGGCCGTCGGGGCCGACCTGGTGGCCCGGGCCAACTCGACGCCCCAGAAGGGCGAGCGCAACGAGGCCCTGGAGGAGGCCACGGCCAGCATCCAGGCCTCGCTGGCCGACCAGTTCGAGGGGCGCGCCGGTGAGATCAAGGCGGCCGTGCGGTCGCTGACCAAGCAGGTGGTGCGCCAGCGCATCGTCGAGGAGGGCGTGCGCATCGACGGCCGCGGCACGGCCGAGATCCGCCCGCTCTCGGCGGAGGTGGACCTCCTCCCGACGGCGCACGGCTCGGCCCTGTTCCAGCGCGGGGACACCCAGGTCCTGAACGTGACGACGCTCGGCATGCCCCGCATGAACCAGCTGCTCGACACGATCGGGCCCGACGATCACAAGCGCTACATGCACCACTACAACTTCCCGCCGTTCTCGACGGGGGAGGCCGGCCAGATGCGCGGCCCGCGCCGGCGCGACATCGGCCACGGCATGCTGGCCGAGCGGGCGCTCCTGCCGGTCGTCCCGGCGGCCGACGAGTTCCCCTACACGCTGCGCCTCGTCTCCGACGTGCTGGCCTCCAACGGCTCCACCTCCATGGCGTCGGTCTGCGGGTCCTCGCTCTCCTTGATGGCGGCCGGCGTGCCGATCAAGGCCCCGGTGGCGGGCATCGCCATGGGCCTCGTCAAAGAGGGCGAGCACTACGTCACGCTCACCGACATCCTGGGGGCCGAGGACGCCTTCGGCGACATGGACTTCAAGGTGGCCGGGACCTCCGACGCGGTCACCGCGCTGCAGCTCGACACCAAGATCGACGGGCTGCCGGCCGACGTCCTCTCCAAGGCCCTGCACCAGGCCAAAGAGGCGCGCCTCACCATCCTGTCGGTCATGGCGGGCGCCATCGCCGAGCCCCGTCCGCAGGTGGCCGACAGCGCGCCCAAGATCGTCTCGATGGAGATCCCGATCGACAAGATCGGCGAGGTCATCGGGCCCAAGGGCAAGGTCATCAACACCCTGCAGCAGGAGACCGGGGCCGACATCGCGGTCGACGACGACGGGGTGGTCGGCACCGTCACCATTGGGGCCAAGGACGGCAACGCCGTCGAGGAGGCCCGCCGCCGAATCTTGCTCATCTTGGACCCGCCGACGGCCGACGTGGGGGCGATCTACAACGGCAAGGTGGTCAACGTGACCAAGTTCGGCGCCTTCGTGAACGTGCTGCCCGGCCGCGACGGCCTGCTGCACATCTCGAAGCTCTCCGCGCTGGCCGGCGGCAAGCGCGTCGGCGCGGTGGAAGACGTCCTCATCCTCGGCCAGGCGCTCGAGGTGCGGGTGGACGACATCGACCCGCAGGGGAAGGTGTCGCTCTCGCTGGCCAACGCACCGGTGTTCGAGGGGGCGGGCGACGACGAGGCCGCACCGCGGGAGCTCCGCGGCCCCCGCGAGCCGCGCGGCGGGTCGCGAGAGCCACGCCCGCGCGAGTCTCGCGGTGCCCCCCGGGACACCGACAGCTCGTACCGGGAGTCGGCCGCCGAGCCGCGCGAGTCCGGCGGCGGCCCCGCCCGGGTGTCCTTCGAGGACGCCTTCGAGGCCGAGCTGGTGGCGGACCTGGGTGATCTCGGGCCCGGGCCGGCCGGCTCGACGGAGGGGCGCGCCAACGGGGACCGGCCGCGTCGCTCGCGTTCGGGTCCGCGGCGCCGTTGACACAGCGGCCGGCGCGCCCGTCGATCCGAACGGAGACGCTGCCGTGTGGGATCCAGCTGGCCACCGAGACGATGCGCGACGTCGCCTCGGTGGCCGTCGGCTTCTGGGTGGGCACGGGGTCGCGTGACGAGCCGGCCCCCTTGGCCGGGGCCTCCCACTTCTTGGAGCACCTGCTCTTCAAGGGCACGCCCACCCGCTCGGCCGCGGCCATCGCCGAGGCCCTCGACGAGGTGGGCGGCGACTGCAACGCCTACACGACCAAGGAGTACACGGCGTTCTACGTCCGCCTGCTGGCCGAGGACCTGACCCTCGGGCTCGACATCCTGAGCGAGATCATGTGGGACCCCGCGTTGACGCCGGCCGACGTCGAGTCCGAGCGGTCCGTCATCTTGGACGAGATCCTCATGCACGCCGACGAGCCGTCGGACCTGGCCGCCGAGCGCTGGACCGCCGCGCTCTTCTCGGGGCATCCGCTCGGCCGGGACCCGCTCGGGACCGCCCAGAGCGTGCGGGCCACCGAGGCGGGCGACATCCGGCGCTTCTTCGAGGACCACTACCGGCCGAAGAACATGGTCGTCTCGGTGGCCGGGGACTGCGACCACGACCAGGTGGCCCAGGCGGTCGAGGCGCGCTGCACCGGCGCTCCGGGCGGGCAGGCGCCGGGGCGGGACGCCCCGCAGGAACCGGTCCAACCGCTCTGCATCGTGCACCGCACGACCGAGCAGGCCCACCTGGCCTTCGGGGCGCGCTCGGTGTCGCGCTTCGACGAGAGCCGCTGGGCGCTGGCCGTGCTCAACCACGTGCTCGGCGGCGGGCTCTCCAGCCGGCTGTTCCAAAAGGTGCGCGAGCAGCGCGGCCTCGCCTACTCCATCTTCTCGGACCGCAGCTCGTACCAGGACACCGGGTCGCTGTGCGTCTTGGCCGGCACCGCGCCCGACTACGTCGACGAGGTGTTGCGCATCTGTGCCGGCGAGCTCGAGCTGCTGGCCGAGTCGGGCGTGACCGACCGCGAGCTGGCGGTCGCCAAGGGCAACCTGCGCGCCGAGACGCTGCTCGCCTGCGAGGACTCCGGCGCGCGCATGAGCCGCATCGGCGCGTCGCTCCTCCTCCACGGTGAGGTGTGGACGGTCGACGAGGTGCTGGCTCGGATCGGCGGCGTCGAGCGCGCCGACGTCCAGCGGGCGGCCGAGGAGCTGGTGGCGGCCCCGCGGTCGCTGTCGGTCGTCGGCCCGTTCGAGGCCGACGCCTTCGATGGCGCCGCGCTGGGGCTCGCTCCCACCCTCGCCTGAAGACAGCGAGGGTCGCACATGGGCGGGCCCGGAGCGACCGAACACCTCGGGGTGGTCCCGCCCGGGCGGCGGCGCGTGGCGGCGGCCTGGGCCACACCGGACCGTCGCTGCGTCCTCGCCCTCCTCGTCCTCCCGGTGCTCGTGTTCGTCGGGCCGGCCCTGTTCGGCTACCCGGCGATCACCGGGGACAACGCGATCCAGAACTTCCCGCTGCGGGTCTTCTCCGGCGAGCTGCTGCGCCAGGGGCACCTGCCGCTCTGGAACCCCTACATCTGGTCGGGCAACCCGCTGCTCGGCGGACTGAACGCCGGGTCCCTCTACCCCTTCACGCTGCTCTTCTCGGTCCTGCCGGCCACCGCGGCCTGGGTGCTCAACCTCCTCGGTGCCTACTGGGCCGGCGGTCTGGGCCTCTACGCGCTGGCGCGCCAGTGCAAGCTGGCGCCGCTCGCCGCGCTCCTGGCGGCCCTCACCTACGCCTTCGGCGGCGCCATGGTCGGACAGCTGGTGCACCTGCCGATCGTCCAGGGGATGGGCTGGATCCCGTTCATGGTGCTGGCGCAGGTCCGCCTGGCCTGGGCCGTCTTCGGCACCGGCCCGCCCCCGAGGGACGAGGCCGACCCGGCCGCCCCGGCGGCCGGGGAGCCCGCTCGGGCGGCGCCGGCCCCGGCGGCCACCGGGGGCTCGCCCTGGCCCTGGGTCACGCTGCTGGCGGCCAGCATCGGCGCCATCCTCTTGACCGGCGAGCCACGCGGCATGGCGGAGGCTGAGCTGGTGGCGACGCCGATGGCCCTGTGGCTGACGCTGCGTCGCTACCCGGGCGTGACCGTCCGGCTGCGCCGGCGCGCCGCCTATCTCGGCCTCAGCCTGTTCGGCGCGGCCTGGGCGGTGGCGCTCGGGGCGGTCCAACTCGTGCCGGGCTGGGCGTTCATCACGGCCTCCCAGCGCTCGAGTGAGACCTTCTCCTTCGTGGGCGCCGGCTCGCTCCACCCGAACTGGAGCGTGCTCCTGCTCGTGCCCGACCTCTTCGGGGGCAACGGCGTGGGGAGCCAGCCGGCCTACTTCAACGGCTACAACCTGCCCGAGGTCACGGGCTACGTCGGGCTGCTGCCCCTGGTCGCGCTCCTCGTGCTCCTCGGCCGCTCGCTCGGCCGCCGGCGGGACCGGCGCGCGCTCGAGTACGCGCCCTGGATCTTCCTCGTCGTCTTCGGGGCGTTCTTGTCCTTCGGCGAGTTCACCCCGCTCGGGCACGCTCTCTCGGACATCCCCTTCTACAGCCAGGTGCGGCTGCCCTCGCGCAGCCTCGGGATCGTCGATCTCGCCCTGGCGGTCCTGTTCGGGTACTGGGCCGACTCGCTCCTGGCGGGGCGAGCAGCGCCGGCCACCCGGGCGCCGGCGCGACCAGCCCGACGCCGGCTGGCGCGCGCCGGCCTCTTGGCCGTCCCGGCGGCAGCCCTCACACTGTGCGTCGTCGCCTACGTCGCGCCGGTCCCGTTGCAGAACGCGTTCACCCAGTACGGCGGCTCGACGTCCCTGGCGCAGGCGCTGCGCCCCTGGTTGGTCCTCCAGGCGGTGGTGGCGGTCCTGGCGGGTGCGCTGGTCGTCGCCTGGTGGCGGCTCGGGCCGGCCTGGCGGCGCGTCTCTTTGGTGGCGGTCGTCGTCTGCGACCTGGTTGCCTTCAACGTCTCGTCGGCCACCGGCTACGCGACCCTGCACCGGCCCGTCTCGCCCAGCCGGGCGGCGGTCACCGCCGTGATGGGGACGCGCGGCCGCTTCGCCATCTTCGACACCACCGCCACGCAGCTGCCCCAGCTGGTGGCCCTGGGCCAGCCCGACCTGAACGCGCTGGTGCGGGCGCCGAGCGTCCAGGGCTACGGCTCGCTGGTGGGGAGCACCTACGGGACGGCCACCTTCAGCCACGCGCTCGACACGCTGTCGGCCTGCGCGCTGGCCGAGGGGGTGTTCGCCCCGCTGCGCCTCTCGACGCTGCTCGTCCCGTCGGTCTTCGTGGCGCCGCCGATCGGGCCCGACGGGAAGGCCCGGGCCGATTACGGGTCGCCGCCGCCGCCCTGTCCCGGGGCCCCGCTTCCGGGCACCCCTGGCCGCCGCACCTTCTACCTGGGCGAGGTGCTCGAGCTGCGCTCCGTCACCCTCGGCCGGGCCCCCCGGAGCGCCGGGCCGCGCCCACCCGCGGCGGCCGGCCCGCTGCGGGTGGGCGTGATCGGGCCCTCGGGCGCGACGGCGTTCCCGGCGGAGCGGATCGTGCGCAACCGGCACAACTGGGTCGTCGTCTTCGCCCGGCCGGTGCGCACCCAGGGCGTGGTGGTCACCGGCCCCGCCCGCCGGGTGACCGACGCCTCGACGGTGACCGCCGACGGCGGCGCCGTGTACTCGCTCGACGGCGAGCTCCAAGACGGGTTGGACCAGACGGGCTGGCGGCCGGCCGGCTACGTCGAGGGCTACGCCCGCTTCGTCCACCCGTCCCTGCGCCCACCGGTGTGGGTGGTGGGGCCGGCCGGCGCGGCCAGCGTCCAGCAGCTCGCCACGACCGCCTGGGGGACCGAGACCGATTCGGTGACCGCCGCCCACCCGGTGGTGGTCGTGCGCAGCGAGGCCTACCTGGCCGGCTGGCACGCGGTGGCCGTCCCGGCGCACGGCACCGCGCTCGACCTGCCGGTGTTCCGGGACGGGCTGGTCCAAGCGGTGCGGGTGCCGGCCGGCCGCTGGACGCTCACCTTCCTCTACCGGCCGGCGGACTTCACGGTGGCGGTCGCCGGCACCGGGCTCGGTCTGGCCGGGCTGGTGGCGGCCGCGGTCGTCGCGGTGCGCCGCCGCCGCATCCGGGGGCCTGCGGCGGGCGTTCGGTAACGTCGACGCATGCTGCGCGTCGGAGTGGTGGGAGCCGCCGGACGGATGGGCCGCCAGGTCTGCGAGGCGATCGCGGCCACCCAGGACCTCGAGCTCGTGGCCGTGGTCGACCCGGCCGAACCCGGCCAGCAGCTCCGGGCCTTCGCCGGGCCGGTGGTGCCCGACCTGACGGTCATGCGCGACGTCGCGGCCCTGGTCGACGCCGGAGCGCAGGTGGCCGTCGACTTCACGCACGCCGCGGCGGCGCGCACCCAGCTGCCCTGGTACGCGGCGCACGGGGTGCACGCGGTGGTCGGGACGACCGGGTTGACCGAAGACGACCTCGCGGCGGCGCGAAGCGCCTTCTCGGACTCGCCGGCCAACGCGGTGGTGGCCGCCAACTTCGCCATTGGCGCGGCGCTGCTCGTGCGGTTCTGCGAGCTGGCGGCGCCGGTCATGGACGGCGTCGAGGTGATCGAGCTGCACCACGACGAGAAGCGCGACGCCCCGTCGGGGACGGCGATGCACACCGCCGAGCGGATCGCAGAGGCGCGGGCGGCCGCCGGAGCCGGGCCGTTCCGGGATGACCCCACCACCGAGGTCGTGCTCGAGGGCGCCCGCGGCGGGGCGATCGCCGGGATCCACGTGCACTCGGTCCGCCTGCCGGGCATGGTGGCCCACGAGGAGGTGATCTTCGGCGCGCTGGGGCAGAGCCTGACCCTCCGCCACGACGCCTACGACCGGCGGTCGTTCATGCCTGGCGTGCTGCTGGCGGTCCGCCTGGTGCCCGATCGACCCGGGCTGACGATCGGGCTCGGTCCGCTGCTCGGCTTCTGAGCCCCGCCGTGCCGGTCCGTCCCTCCCCGGACCGGGCCGCCATCCGCGAGCGGATCCTGCAGGCGACCTACGACTGCGTGGCCCGCTGGGGGCTGTCGAAGACCACGGTGGAGGACGCGGCCCGCGAGGCCGGCCTCTCTCGCGCCACCGTCTACCGCTACTTCCCCGGCGGCCGCCAGGAGCTGATCAACGCGGTGGTGGGCTGGGAGTACGCCGCCTTCTTCCTGCGCCTCTACGAACAGGTCCGCGACGCCGAGTCCCTGGAGGAGGTGATCGAGCGCGGCCTCATGTTCGCCCACCGTTCCATCCGCGAGCACGAGGTGCTCCAGCGGATACTCCTGACCGAACCCGACCTGCTGCTGCCGCAGCTGAGCGTCGAGAGCGCGGGCACCGAGAAGCTGATCGCGGCCTTCCTCACCCCCTACCTCGAGCGCCATCCGCTGGCCGCCGGGGTGGTGGTGCCCGAGGCCGCCGACTTCCTGGCCCGCATGGTGCTGTCCTTCATCGCCGCGCCGGGGCGCTGGGACCTCGACGATCCCACCCAGGTGTCGCGGCTCGTGCGCGCCGAGCTCCTGGGCGGCATCGTGCCCTCGGGCGGCTGATTCCGGCCGACGCGGGGCCCCGCGGGGCGGGGCGGGACCCCACGATCCCTAAATCTGCACCCTGGCTGTGGCGATAATTGCTGCGCATGGCGCCCCAGGAATTGCGATCGCGGAAACGCCCCGGCGCGCCCAACCGACGCCGCCGGCCGCCGGCCCAGGCCCGCGTGTACGCCCTGGTCAGCGCGCTGGCGGTCGGGCTGCTGGCGCTCGATCACCGGCGGGGGACCGACGTCACCGTCCTCGCCCTGGTCGCGCTGGTGGCGCCCGTCTCGATCGTGGTGGGGCTGCGCCGCCACCGGCCGGCCAGTTCCATCCCCTGGCTGGTGCTGGCGCTGGGGGCGGGTCTCTTGGCCGGGGGTGGCGCGGTCCGCACCGCCCACTCGGCCTGGGGCGCCCTCCCGGCCGGCGCGGATCATCTCCGCCTCCCGGCGGAGCACGCGGTGTTCGTCCCGGGGGCGCTGCTGCTCGTCCTCGGTGCGGCCCTCCTGGTGTGCTCGCCGCGGCGGCGCGACCGGCGCAATGTCGACAACCTGATCGAGGCGACCCTGGCCGGCACCGTCGCCTTCTCGATCGGCTGGGCGTTCTGGGCCGGGGCAGATGTCGGGCGCGCGTCCGGCGCGCCGTGGCTCGGGCGCCTCGGGTTGGCGCTCACCTTCCCGCTCGCGGTGTCGTTCGCCGCGCTGGTCTGCGCCGGCTTCAGCCGGCCCCCCTGGCGGATGGCCGCGGGCCGTCGGCTCCTGATCGGTGCCGCCGGGCTGGCGGCCTTCGTCGTGCTGGTCCAGCTGACCGGCACCGGCCGCCTGGCCCTGGCGCCCGCCTGGCTCGAGGCCGGGCTGGCGTTGGTCGTCCTGGCGATCGCGGGCGCCGCCCTTCACCCCACGATGCGCCAGCTGTCGCGCCCCGGCCGACCGAGCGTGGCCGGCGCCCCGCCTCGCGTCCGGGTGGCGATCACCATGGCGGCGGCCGTCGTGCCGATCGTCATCGTGCTGGCCCGGCCCGAGCCGGCCACCGGCCGACCGGTCGCGCTCTCGGTCGCCGCCATCGTCACGGTGGTGCTCGGGGCCTGGCGCGCCGCGCGCGCGCTGAAGCTGCGCTCGGGCACCGACGATCGCCTGGCGCACGCGGTGACGCACGATCCGCTGACCGGCCTGGCCAACCGCGCCCGGCTCTGTGACTGGCTGGGCGAGGCGCTGCAGTACGCCCGGCCCGACAGCACGCTCGGCGTGATCCTCTTGGATATCGACCGCTTCAAGCTGGTCAACGACACCCACGGCTACGCGCACGGCGACCTGCTGCTCATCGAGGTGGCCCGCCGCCTGGAGGCGGGGGCGGGCGACCGCGCGTTGGTGGCCCGGCTCGGCGGCGACGAGTTCGTGGTGGCGCTGACCGACGGGGCGGGCGGCACGGTGGGGGTGCGCCGGGCGGCCGAGCGCCTGCTGGCCCGGTTGGAGGCGCCCTACAGCCTCTACGCCACCGAGGTGCTGGCGACGGCCAGCGTCGGCGTGGCCCTCGCCTCTCCGGGGGACCCGATGAGCGACCCCGAGAGCCTGATCCGCGACGCCGACACCGCCATGTACCAGGCCAAGGCCGCCGGGCGGGACACCATCACGTTCTTCGACGCGTCCATGCGCGACCGCATCGCCGACCGGCTGGCCCTCGAGCACGACCTGCGGCTGGCCATCGAGCGCGACGAGTTCCGGCTCTTCTTCCAGCCCATCGTCTCGATCGGCGCCGGGACGTCGGCGGTGGTCGGTTTGGAGGCCCTGTTGCGCTGGGACCGCCCGACCCGCGGGCTCGTGCCCCCGTCGCTGTTCGTCGCCGTCGCCGAGGAGAGCGGCCTCATCGTCGAGATCGGGGAGTGGGTGGTGCGCGAGGCCTGCCGGCAGCTCGCCGGCTGGCGCCGGACCCCGGCCGGCGAGGGGCTGTTCGTGTCGGTCAACGTGTCCGCACTCCAGCTCAAGAACGCGTCGCTGCTCTCGAAGCTGCGCGGCGCCCTCTCCGACGGGGGGCTCGAGCCCGGGTCCCTCTGCATCGAGCTGGCCGAGTCGGTGCTCACCGCCAACCCGGCCGAGGGCGCGGCGTTCCTCGTCCGGTTGAAGGAGCTCGGGGTGAAGGTGGCGATCGACGACTTCGGGACCGGCTACTCGTCGCTCGCCTACCTGAAGCAGTTCCCGGTGGACTACGTGAAGATCGACCACTCCTTCGTGGCCGGTCTGGCCGTCCCCGACACGACGGACGAGACCCTGGTGGCGGCCGTGGTGGCCATGGCCCAGAGCCTCGACGTGATCACGATCGCCGAAGGGGTGGAGGACGAGCTGCAGGACCAGACGCTGCGCGAACTCGACGTCGAGCTGGCCCAGGGCTTCTTGTACTCACGGCCGGTCCCGGCCGAGCGGGTGCTCGACGCGGTGTCCGCGCTCTCCCCCCGCCACGGACTCCGGCTGGTTACTGGAGATGGAGGCGGAGGTCCGCCAGGGCGCTGACCTCGGCGGCCAGCTCGGCGGCGCCGTCCCAGTCGGGCGGGCGAACCACGGGTTCGAGGCCCCGGCCGGTCGTCATGATGTCGTGCAGCACGCCGTCGCGCTCGGCCAGCCGCTCGTGCCAGTCGGCTAGGCGCATGTAGACGGGCAGGCTGGCCGGGGACTCGAGGTAGCCGCGGGGCTCGACGTCGGCGAACTCGGTGAAGGGTCGGTGCAGCTTCCACTGCAGCATGCGCAGCACCGGCAGGTGCAGGATCGCCACCGACGAGGTGAACTGGCAGCGCATCCCGAGCACCGAGATCGTTTGGCACAGCGCCATGGTGATCACGCCCTGGAAGGCCGCCGCCCGGTACTCGGGGGCGATGGCCAGGGTCGCGATGTCCCAGGTGTGCGCCGAGTCGTACTCGATCCCGGTCCGCGCGAAGAGCTCGGCGTAGGGCACGCCCCAGATCGGCCCGAGGTCGTTCAGGGTCTTCAGGCCGAGGGTGGATGGGAAGATCAGTCGCAGCATGGCGGCCGGAAGCCGACGGTGTTGGTCCAGCACGCAGAGCAGCAGCGTGGCGTGCTCGTAGGGACCGAACTCGTCGACCAAGAGGTCGCCGGCGTTGTCGATCGACTCCTCGAAGACGCTGCGCTCGACGTGGAGCGGGAGGGCGGCGCTCGGGTCCTCGGGCCGGCAGAGGTAGAGGCCCATCGGCTGCTTGCTGCCGCTCGGGATGAGCCCACCGGCCACCTCGCGCAGCGCGTCGAGCGCAGCGTCCTCTGCGGAGTGCGGACGCCCGGGGAATCCACCGGACGGGTGCTGGTGTGAGCGCGGCACTACCGGGAACGGTCCGCGCGCGAACCGGGAACGTGACCTGCGGCCCCCACGACGTGCATCGCCTGCGACGCTAGCGGAGGGTCTGGGCGAACTGGTGGTTCCCCGCCTAGTGCGGGCCCGTGACGCACGGTCGTTGCCAGTCCGCCGGTACCGGCGCCGCGGTGGATGCGCCCAACGTCTGCGCTCTGGCGACGACGACGCTTCCGCGGAGCCGTATTGGCCGACACGGGCGCCGCGCCGCGGCACGCGCCGGGGCCGAGAACGAGCAGCCGGCGGTCGGTCCCTCTCCGCCCCCCTTTGGTCAGCCGCGGGGCACCGCGACCCGCGGGCGTGCCTGTCGGGCCGGGTCGGTCGGCCGGATCATTGACAATGAGACAGATTTCGCCATACCGTCTCACCCGTGGAGGGCATCCAGCGGAGCCGCCCTCGGGCGCGGCCGCTGCACACTGATCCAACGGAGGTGATCGAGGCCGCGCGCGGTGCGGTCGCGCCGTCCGCCACCGCCGGCGCCGGCGCCCGCAAGACGCTGCGCCACCTGGGCACCGACGATCGCTCCTCCCAGCGCATCCGCATCGTCGACGCCACCCTGGCCTGCCTGGCCCGCCAGGGGGTGCACAAGACAACCTTCGACGACATCGCCCGCCAGTCCGGGTTCTCGCGGGCCACCGTCTACCGCGCGTTCCCCGGCGGGAAGGAGGCGGTCCTGGCCGCGGTCGTCGACACCGAGCTGGCCCGCTTCTTCTCGCAGCTGGCCGTCGCCATGGGTGCGGCGACCGACATCGAAGACGTGCTGGTGGTCGGGATCAACGAGGCCGCCCGCCGACTGTCGGCGCACCAGGCGCTCGCGTTCGTGCGCGCCTTCGAGCCCGCCCTCGTCACCGCGCACCTCGCGTTTGCCGAGATGGACCGGGTGCTCGCCGTCGCCAGCACGTTCGCCGCTCCCTTTCTCGGCCGTTGGCTCGAGCCCGACCAGGCCGTGCGAGCCGCGGAGTGGGCAGCCCGCATCGTGCTCAGCTATCTCGGAGCACCCTCGCCCGACGTCGACCTGACGGACCGCACCGACGTGTCCCACCTGGTGCAGCGCTTCGTGCTGCCCGGCGTCCAGGCGCTGCGGATCGCCCGATGACCCGGGCTCGCGGCCGGCGCGCCCACTCGGTGCGCGGCGACCTCGAAGAGACGACACCCGATCGAACCAACCAACAGGAGGCAAGCATGGAATCGACCGCCGGGAGTGCCGAAGTGATGCACTCCGACGAGGAGATCATCGGACGCGAGCGCATCAACGACCTCGAGGCGATCTACTCGGTCATCGGGCGGGAGGACCCGAGCGGCCACCACCGGGTCCAGGACGCCTGCGAAGCCGAGTTCACCTGGGACTACGAGAAGGGCAGGCTGCCCAAGCTCGACAAGCTCTACGAAAAGGCCAAGAAGGCGCAGTGGAACGGCCAGACCGACCTGCCCTGGGACACAGAGGTCGACCAGGAGGCCATCGTGATCGCGAGCGCCGAGGCCAACCCGGCCCAGGCGATCTACAGCGAGGAGGCGGTCGCCGGCACCGCGCTCGCCAAGTGGGGCGAGAAGGAGTGGCTGAAGTTCGGCATCGAGAACCAGAACTGGACGCTCAGCCAGTTCATGCACGGCGAGCAGGGGGCACTTCTGTGCACCGCCAAGATCGTCGAAACCGTCCCGTGGCTCGACGCCAAGTACTACGCGGCCACCCAGGTGGTCGACGAGGCGCGCCACGTCGAGGTGTTCTCGCGCTACCTGGACACCAAGCTGTCGGGCCACTACCCCTTGAACGGGCACCTCGGCCTGCTGCTCGACGACATCATCGGCGACTCCCGCTGGGACATGACCTACCTCGGCATGCAGGTCATGGTGGAGGGCCTGGCTCTCGCCGCCTTCGGTTTCATGCAGCAGATGACGCCCGAGCCCCTGTTGAAGCAGCTGCTGCGCTACGTCATGGCCGACGAGGCCCGCCACGTGGCCTTCGGGGTGCTGAGCCTGCAGGAGTACTACGCCGGGCTGTCCGCGCCCGAGCTGCGCGAGCGCCAGGAGTTCGCTTTCGAGGCGGCGGTGCGCATGCGCGACCGCCTCTTGATCCAAGAGGTCTGGGACCGGCTCGGGGTGCCCAAGGCGGACATCATCCAGATCGCCACGAACTACCGACCCGAGAACGACGAGTTCCAGATCCTGCTGTTCTCCAAGATCGTCCCGAACTTGAAGAAGCTGGGTCTCCTCGACGCCGCCGACGGCTGGCTCCGCCAGAAGTTCACCGAGATGGGCGTCATCGTCTTCGAGAACCTGGAGGACTCGACGCAGGACGCCGACGCCTTCGCCGACGGCTCGCCCGTCGACCGGCAGGTCGCCTGAGCCGACTGGGGCTCGTTCGCCCCGCGGTGACCCGACGACCGGACGGGTGACCCGGAGGCGGGCTGGTACCCTGAGCTGATGACGCGTCACGAGCACGCGCCGCGCTTCGGCACCGTCCTCACCGCGATGGTGACGCCCTTCGACGAGCGCGGCGACCTCGACCTCGACGCGGCGGCCGCGCTGGCGCGCTGGCTCACCGCCCACGGCAGCGAGGGGCTGGTGGTCGCCGGCAGCACCGGCGAGGGCACCGTCCTCTCCGACGAGGAGAAGCTGTCGTTGTGGCGCGCCGTGGCCGAGGCCGTCACCGTCCCGGTGATCGCGGCCACCGGCACCAACGACACCCGACACTCGATCGAGCTCACGGCGCAGGCGGCCGGGCTGGGCGTGGCCGGGGTCCTCGTCGTCACCCCCTACTACAGCCGGCCCTCCCAGCAGGGCCTGTTCGAGCACTTCAGCGCGGTGGCCGGCGCCACCGAGCTGCCGGTCATCCTCTACGACATCCCGGTCCGGACCGGTCGCCGGATCGGGACCGACATCATGGTGCGACTGGTCCGGGAGGTGTCCAACATCGTGGCGTTGAAGGACTCGGTGCGCGACCCGGAGAGCTCGGCCCGGCTCTTGAACCTGGTGCCGTCCTCCTTCGAGCTCTACTGCGGCGACGACTCGCTGACCCTGCCCCTCCTCTCGATCGGCGCGGTCGGTCTCGTGAGCGTGGCCGGGCATTGGATCGGGCGCGAGCTGCAGGCGGTCGTAGCCGCCTTCTTGAAGGGCGACATCGAGGGGGCCAGCACCGCCAACCGGCGGCTGATCGAGTCCTTCGACTTCGAGGCGACCGACGAGTTCCCCAACCCGATGCCGGCCAAGGCGGCCTGCCGGGTCCAGGGCCTCTCGGTCGGCCACTGCCGGGCGCCGCACGGCACCGCCCCGCCCGAGCTCGACGGCGAGGCGCGGCGGGTGCTGGTGCGGGCGGGCGTGCCGGTTGGCTGACGTCTCGCCGGGCAGCAACCGCAGGCGGAGCAACGCACCGACGGGGCGCGCCGGTTCCCCCGGGCGCTCCGGTTCCCCCGGGCGCTCCACGACTCGGGCTCGAGCGGCGTCCGCCCGCCGCCCGCCGCCCGCCCCGGTGCGGGTTGTCTTCTTGGGCGGCCTGGGGGAGATCGGCCGCAACTGCGCCTGCATCGAGGTCGACGGCCGGATCCTCGTCCTCGACTGCGGGATCATGTTTCCGGACCCCGACATGCCGGGCGTCGACCTGGTCTTGCCCGACTTCACCTACCTGCGCGAGAACGCTGACCGGGTGGATGCCATCGTCCTCACCCACGGGCACGAGGACCACACCGGCGGACTGGCCTACCTCCTGCGCGACCTCTCCGTCCCCATCTACGGATCGGCGCTGACGCTCGGCCTGGCCCGCAACCGGGTGGACGAGGCGGGGCTCGCCGACCGGGCCAGCTTCGTCTCGGTGGCCGACGGCGAGCGGCGGAGGATCGGGCCCTGCGACGTGGAGTTCATCCCGGTGACCCACTCCGTCCCCCACGCCATGGCGATCGCCTTCCACACCCCCCAGGGGATCGTGCTGCACTCGGGGGACTTCAAGATCGACCTCGAGCCGGTCGACGGGCGGCGCACGGATCTGGCCCACATCGGCTCGCTGGCCGCTGGCCCGGGCATCCGCCTCCTCCTGTCGGACTCGACCAACGCCGAGGAGCCAGGGTTCACGCTCTCGGAGAGTACGGTCGGCCACACGCTGCGGCGGCTGTTCGCCGCGCGGCCGGGCAAGCGGGTGATCATCGCCTGCTTCGCCAGCCACATCCACCGCATCCAGCAGATCGTCGACGCGGCCGTGGCGAGCGGCCGACACGTGGCGACCATCGGCCGCTCGATGGCCAAGAACATCGAGCTCGCCCACGGCATGGGGTTGCTCAGCTTCCCCGACGGCATGCTCGTCGACATCGACGACATCGACAAGCTGCCGGCCGGGGAGATCTGCGTGATCTCGACCGGCTCCCAGGGCGAGCCGATGTCTGCCCTCTCGCTCATGGCGGCCGGCGACAACCGCCGCATCAAGATCGAGCAGGACGACGTGGTCATCATCAGCGCCCATCCGATCCCGGGCAACGAGTGGTCGGTCGGACGCGTGATCGACGACCTGCACCGGCACGGGGCCGAGGTCATCCACTCCGGGGCCGAGCAGGTGCACACGAGCGGCCACGCCCGCCAAGGCGAGCTGCGAACCCTGCTGGCGCTGACCAAGCCCGACGCCTTCATCCCGGTCCACGGCGAGTACCGCCACCTCGTGCACCACGCGGCGCTGGCCACGTCGATGGGCGTCGCGCCCGACCAGGTGCTCTTGTGCGAGGACGGCGACGCCGTGGCCCTCGACGCGGACGGCCTGCACCGCGACGGGTCGGTGCCCGGCGGCTATCTCTACGTGGACGGGACCGTCGGCGACGTGGGGCACGGCGTGCTGCGCGATCGGCGGGCCCTGGCCGAAGAAGGTGTGGTGATGGTGGTGGCCACCGTCGACCTGCATCTCGGGCAGGTCGGCCAGCCGCCGCAGATCTTCACCCGGGGTTGGGTGCACGCCCCCGAGGCAGAGGAGCTGCTCGAGGAGGCGAGCGCGGTGGTGGCGACGGCGCTCGAGAAGGCGATGGCCGACGGCGCCCGCGACGTCGAGGTCCTGAGCAGCCACGCCCGCAAGTCGCTCGGCAAGTTCGTGGGGGACCGCACCCTCCGCCGTCCGATGATCGTGCCGGTGGTGCTGGCCGTCTAGCGGTCGGCCGGGCGTCGCCCCGCCGACCGATCCCGATCGCGGGCAAGATGGATCCCAGTCGGCACCGCGTGGCGCGGCGGACCCGGGTGGTGAGGTTGACCGGCAAAGAGACGAGGACCAACCGACCGGTGCTGCGGGTCGCCCTGTCGGCGATCCGGTCGTCGTGGCTGGTGAGCGGCGTCTTCGGGTTCGGGCTGCTCGCCGGTGGTTGCTCGGTGGGGCATGCCGGCGCCGCACCGGTCCCCAATCCCGTCATCCGCCCGGCGCGCTTCGGTCCCCCCGGCGAGTGCTACTACGTCGCCTCGCCGCAGGAGTGTGCCAACCAACGGGCGCCGGGCGTGCCCACGCCGATGCCGACGATCTGGCTCGCCACCTACTGGCCCTACTACTCGAGCTCGGCGTACTTCAACCAGGTCCCGAGCGAGGACGACGAGGCCTACGCCCAGGCCCTCGCCACCGTCGCCAGCCAGGACGGCCAAGCCATCGTGAACGACGCGTCGGACGGTGAGTGGGTCGACCAGGACGGGAACACTTGGGAGGGGGACCCCGGGGCCGATCCCGCCGCCGAGCCGTCGGCCGACGGGGGCGGGGACTCGGGCGGCGACGGCAGTGGCGACACCGGCGGCGATTCCGGGGGGGACAGCGGCGGCGACGCCGGCGGCGACTCCGGCGGTGGGGACGACGGCGGCGGGGACGACGGCTGATCGGTCGGCGCCGGGCCGGTGGTCACCGGTACGGTGCAGCAGGTGATCGACCTCGGGGAGCTGATCGGCCACTACCTCTTGGTCCATGTCACCTACGCGCACCGGGACGGTCACGACGAGCACGTGGAGCTGGTCGGGCTGGTGACGGCCGTCGCACCGCTGGTCACGGTGTCCCACGCGGGAAGCGATGAGCCCTTCACGCTGCCGCCCGATCCCAAGTCCTACCGGATGATCCCCCGCAGCCCCTTCGCCCCCGAATCGTTGGGCGAGACGGTCCTCGGTCCCCGCTACGAGACCACCTGGCGCGTGCGGGCGCCGGCCGACTCGACGTCCAGTCCGGCGGCGGGTCCCTTCCGACCCCGGCAGCCGCCCGGGCGACGCGGGGAGTAACCGGTCGCGGATACCGTTCCGGCGTGCCGGACGACGAACCGACCGACCTGAACCAGCCTCTGGAACCGGGTGGGGCAGCGGCCGGCTCGGCGCGGGCGAACTGGGAGTTCCTCGAGATCCTGGCGGCCGTCATCCTGGGCGCCGAGTCGCTCCGGGTCGTCGGCTCGGTGGTTTCGGGCATCATCTTCGGCACCACCGCCCACGTGGGCGCCTTCGGCCAGCAGCAGCTCGTCGGGAGCGCGATGGTGCGGGTGGCCAATTTCTCCGACGGTCCGGGAATCGTGCTCCTGCTGGTGAGTTTCGGGCTGGTGTGGTGGCGGACCGACTACTGGACCAGGCAGATCCGCCGCACGACCGAATCAAGTGGGCACGGCGGGGCGGACCCGGCAGAGGCGGTGCAGGTGCGGCGCCTCCGGTCGCTGGCGCGCTGGGTGACGGTCCTGTTCGCACTCGCCGGCGCGGGGGCGATCTCGTTCCTGATCGGCAACATCCTGGTCAACACGGCCGGCGGCGTCCCGACGAGCTATCAGTGGCAGGCCTATGCCAGCGATTCGTTCTCGGTCGCCTACCTCGTCATCGCCGCCGGGGGCCTTCTCGCCTCGATCAAGATCCTCGATCTGTGCGAGCGCGACATCGCGCGTCTGGCCACGAGCTGAGCGCTCGCCGGGCGCCAGGTCAGGCGGGCAGGCAGGCGCCGGGCAGCTGGGCGAGGTCGATCCCGCCCCGCCACAGCAGCGGGTCAAGATCGGCGGCCGGCAGCGGGCGGGAGAGCAGGAAACCCTGCGCCCGGTGGCAGCCCAGGCGAACCAGCTCGCCCATGTCGGCCAGCGTCTCGACGCCCTCGGCCACCAGGTCGAGCCCGAAGGCCTCGCTCAGGTGCACGATCGACTCGACGATCGCCTGGTCGGCCGGGTCCTTGGCCAGACCGATGACGAAGCTCATGTCCACCTTCAGCGTGTTGATGGGGAGGCGCTTCAGCTGGGCCATCGAGCTGAAGCCGGTGCCGAAGTCGTCGAGCGCGAGGTGGACGCCGAGCGATCGGAACTCGTTCAAGATGACGAGGGCGCGGTCCACGTCCTGCATGACGGCGTGCTCGGTGATCTCGAGGCAGAGGGAGGACCCGAGCAGGTTGCTCGTGCGCAGGCAGCGACTGATGTGGTCGACGATGCCGGGCGTGGACAGCTGCGCCGGCGACATGTTGACGCGCATGACCATGTCGATCCCGGGGTAGCGCTCCCGCCAGATAGCCATCTGCCGGCAGGCCTCCTCGAGCACCCAGCGGCCGAGATCGACGACCAGTCCGGTCTCCTCGGCCACCGCGATGAACTGGCCGGCCGGCACGAGACCGGTCTCTGGATGCTCGCAGCGGATGAGGGCCTCGACCGCCAGGATCTGACCGGTCACGAGGTCGAACTCGGGTTGGTAGAAGAGGCGCAGGCCGCCGTTGTCGATGGCCTCGCGCAGCATCATCTCGGTGTTCGAGCGCTCCGCCACCTCCAGGCGCAGCAGGTCGTCGAACACGACGGCACGGTTGCGGCCCTGGGTCTTGGCGGCGTAGAGCGCGACGTCGGCGTGGCCGAGCATCTCGACGCCGGTCATGGAGGGATCGCCGGCCAGGGCGATGCCGACGCTGGCCGTGTGCGAGACGTGCTGGCCGTTGACCTCGATCGGTCGACTGACCAGCTCGATCAGGCGGTTGGCGGTGGCCACCGACGCGAGCTCGCCCTCGCTGCCGTCCATCAGGATCACGAACTCGTCGCCCCCGAGACGCGCCGCGTAGTCGCTCGGGCGGATCGACATGCGGATCCGGTCGGCCACCGTCAACAGCACCCGGTCGCCGGCCACGTGGCCGAGGTAGTCGTTCATGAACTTGAACCGGTCCAGGTCCAAGAACAAGAGCGCGGTCTGGCCGTGCACGTTGGAGAGCCGCCGGTCGATCTCTTCCAGCACGGCGCGGCGGTTCGGCAGGCCGGTCAGGTCGTCGTGCAGCGCGATCTGCTGCAGCTTGCTCTCGGCGTCGACGCGGGCGTTCAGCTGGACCAGCATCGAGGCGACCGCCTGCAGCGCGTTGATCTCGGGGACCGTGAGCTGGCATTCGCTGAAGTAGAGGAAGCCCAGCACCCCCTGGGTCACCCCGTCATGGATGAGCGGCACCGCCGCACCGGTGAAGTCGCCCACGCCGGAGGCCTCGTTGACGCGCCGGTTGTAGCTGGTGGGCGTCCGGGTGCTCCCCGAGACCATGGGTTCTTTGAGGTCCCGCAGCGCGGCGAAGACCGGGTCGGCGTCGAACGGCACGATGGCCAGCGGATCGGGATCGGGGATCTCGGTCCGCTTGGGGTACTCGGCGACCAGCACGCTCACGTCCGCCGCACGGTCGTTGCGGCGGTAGAAGGCGACGTCGGCGTGGATGAACTCGGCCAGGGTGGCGATCGTCCAGTCGACGGTCTCTTGGAGGCTGGCCACCGATGCCACCATGAGGCGCTCGGCCACGTGGGTCACCAGCTCGTCGAGGCTGCGTTGGAACTCGGCCGTCTGGCGCGCCCAGTGGGTGCCGCACATGGTGGCGAAGACCCGGATGGTCGAGATCTCCGATTCGCTCCAGGGGGTGCCGACGGCCCTGATCGCCGCCAGCGCGCCGATGCACGACCGGTGGTCGAAGCGGACCGGCTCGACCCAGGCGGCCCAGTCGGGGTACTGGGACAGGTGGAGGAACCCGAGCGGCCCCTCCGAGGCCAGCTGGGCGTTGACCTCCGCCAGGAAGGCGTCGATGACGTCGCTCGGCGCGTCGGGCGCCAGCCAGTGCAGCGCCATGGCGTTGACCGGTGCCTTGGTGGGCTCGGGCAGCAGCGAGATCGCCGCAGGTTCGTTGACGAGCTGGGCCAGCCCGTTGACCAGGATCTGGGGATCGGTCGCGTCCGTCACCCCAGACCCCTCCCGCGAGGGGTCTGTCAGCAATGGCGAAGCCATCGAGTCGGTAATCCCTGTCGAGTCGCTCATCCCTGGTCTGCGCTCTATGTGGGCCAATTGTCACGCCGAGTGGCGCGGGCCGCTGGAAAAGTGTAGGAGCGCCGACGCCCACAGAAGTGGATCGTGCTGGTCCGTCGTCGTCGGGTCGCCCGCCTGGCCCCGCCGGGGGAGGGCAACAGAAGTAGCGCCGCTGGGCGCGAGCGACCCGGCGCTCGCCGCGGCCGGGTGTCCTCTGGGGCGTCAGGGACCGACGAAGCCGGCGGCGCGCGGGCTCGGGCCGGCCACCCCCTTGGCGGGGGCCGGGGACCGGACGTAGACCTGGTCGAGCGGCAGCCGGAGGCTGCGGGTGCTGGCCGGCGGGGCGTGGCTCAGGCGCAGGACGAGGGCCAGCTGCTCGTCGTCTTCGATCTCGATCGCCTGGCGGAACCGCACGGAGAGGTCCTGGAGCCTCGGGGCGGTGCCCTCGCCCACCAGTTCGACGAAGTCGGCGGGGTCGGTCGCGTAGATGAACACGGGTGACACCGGTTGGACCGCCAGTCCCGACCGTTCGGCGTCGAGCCAGAGACGTTCGACGGCGGCACCACCGCGCACGTAGTCGACCGGGCGTCGGCCGGCCACGGTGACGATGGCCAGGGCGGAACTGGAGCGGATGGAGGCCCCCGTCATCTGGCCGAGCGACTGGCCGGCGTCCCAGTCGGCCAGGTACGCCATTGCGTCGGGACGCCGAGCCACCGCCAGGCTGGCCAGCTCCATGGGGCCGAGCTCGAGCGTCCGGACGTCGATGCCGGTCTCGAGGGAGTCCCGACCGGGCCAGTGGAGCTCGCCGACCATCTCTTGGTGCAGGGTCGGGGACAAGAAGCGCAGTCGGTCCGACTCGGCCAGCAGGTCGGCGCAGGCATCGAGGAGGCCCCGGTCGCTCACCAGGTGCAGCCGGGCGCCCTCGAGTGCCACGCCGTTCGCCAGGTGGGCGCAGATCAGCGCGTCGATGAGGGCCGGGGTCCCCGGGTGCCGATTGGTGGTCCTCGCCATCACCTGGGGGTAGAGGCTGGCCAGCTCGCGGTCGCGTTCGTCGCCGAGATGGAGGACCGCCACGGGTCTCGGAGGGCCGTGGCGGTCCTCGAGATCGACCGGACCGAGGAGGCCCTGCGCGGCGGCGGCCACGCGCGCGTTGAAGAGCGCCGCCCCGATGCCGACGTAGCTGCCGCGGAAGTGGCAGTTCATCGTGATCGTCCGCGTCGGGTCCAAGAAGAGCCGGAAATCGGCACCTTGGGATTCGAAGCGCCACGGTTGGGCGTTGCCGCCCGACGGGGCCAGGCTGGCCGCGATCGCGATGACCTCCATCGGATCGCCAACGGCCGCGCGCCGGGGCTCGGGCGGTGGCAGTTCGGCGCTCGGCTCGGGCAGGGTCGGCGGTTCGACCGCGGCCACCGCGTCGTCGAGGTCGATGCGCACCCGCCCGGAGGGCAGGGGCTCACCGAGGCCGAATCGGCGCACGGCGGCGGCCACCGTGGCCGCCCCGAGCGTCACGTCGCCACCGAGCTGGGGCCAGGTGGACAGGCTGACGCCGAGCTCGACCAGCGACGCCACCCCGCGCGCCGAGACGTGCTCGGCCTCCAGGATCTGTAGGACGAACGGGATCTTCTCGGCCGGCGTCAGGCGGGCCAGCAGCTCGGAGGAGATGGGGCCGAGGAGGCCGTGGAAGAGCGGGCGGTCGGGCTCGAGATCGAATCGCTCCACGTCGAAGAGGCCGCGGTCGCTCGTCTCCATCACGACCGGGACCCCGTGCCGGCGGGCCGCCTCCCGGGCCAGCACCTTCACGTCGAGCGAGTCGCACTCGTCGATCAGCAGGTCGAGACCGTCGACGAACCGGTCCAGGTTCTCCTCGTTGGCCCCCTCCGGGAAGATCGAGACCGACAGGTACGGGTCGATCTCGGCCAGCCGCCGAGCGGTGACCACCGCCTTGTTCACGCCGAGGTCGAGAACGGTCGCCGGGATCCGGTTCAGGTTGCTCAGCGCGAGCTGGTCGAAGTCCGCCAGGCGGATGGCGCCACAGAGGCCCTCCATGGCCAGGACATGGGCGACCGCGTGCCCCACGCTCAATCCGACGACGCCGATCTCGAGCTGGCGCAGGCGCACCTGCTCGTCGCGCGTGATCTTGTTGCGGTTGCGATCGAGGCGGACCGCGTTGAAGCTGTCGGGGCCGAGGACGCGCACCAGCGCCTGGCGCCAGGAGTAATAGGCGTAGCGATCCCGCTCCGCCAGCAGCGCGTCGCCCGGTGGCGGCAGGAGCTGGCGTAGCTCCTGGCGCTGCTCGTCCAGCTGGTCCACGACGAGGACGCCCGGGTCCTGGGAGAGGCCGCGGATGATCTGGCGCTGGGCCCGGGTCCCGTGGTCCAACACGATCGGCCGCCAGGCCGTGCCCATCGCCACCCGCACCCCCGGACCGGGCGGCAACCAGGCCACGCTCTCCTTCGGCGGCCCCTCCGAGAGCTCGATGGCCTCGGTTCGGACGAGCCGCGCGTCTTCGGGATCGGACTGCGACGCCGTCCGGGCCCGGCGGAAGATCATGAGCACGGTGCGGAACCGCTGGCTCGGAAAGGTCGCACTCTCGGTGCTGAGCAAGCGGCCCCCGCTGCTGGCCGCCGAACCTTGCAGCCGGTCGGCCAGGGCGGCCACGGCCAGCTCCGATCCGAGCATGGTGAAGGCCTGGGCGGTGCAGCGCCCGAGGGTGCGGAACACCTGGTGGATCCCGGCGCCACGGCGGATGCCCCAGGCCCCCTTCAGTTCGATGACGCCGTAGGGGATGAACCGCTCGACGTAGCGGGTCAGGTCGTCGATCTCGGGGGAGGAGGCCATCTCCGCCAGGGCGCGCGAGTCGGCCGTCGAGTCGAGGGGCCCGTGGAACCGCATCCCGGCAACGACCCGCCGAGACTCATCGAGGCCCACCCAGAACAGCGACACGCTGGCGTCCGATTCGAGCGACTGCCGGTCGAGGATCGGGTCGAGCCCGTGCTTGCGGTAGCGAGCCTCGGCGCCGTCGAGATACTGCGACCAGAGATCGGGCCGTTCCTGCGGATGGTGCATCTCGAAGCGGAGCCCGGTCGTCCGGTCGTCGAAGCCGGCGCCGAAGCGCAACGGCCGGGTCGACGTCATCGGTGGGTTCATCCTGGCCCCTTGTGGATCTGCGAACCTTAGATGCTAAATCACATCCGTGTGGTTTACGAGACTTGCGCGGCTCCGGTCGTGTCTCGGGGTGAGGAATGTCACTGGGCGGGCGCGGCCCGCTTGTGTCCGGTGTAGCGGTTGAAGGCGTCGAGGGTCGCCCGACTGGCCGACTCGGCGACCGAGTTGGCCTGGGCAACCCCGACCCACGCGTCGGCCCCCTCCCCCAGGATGACGCGGACCGGAGAGTTGGCCACCCCGTTGCGGGTGCTGACGGAGACCAGCTGAGAGGGGGGCACGAAGCCGAGGGCGGACAACGCCTCGAGCGTGGCGGCGGCGGCGCCGATGATGGGGCCGCTCGAGGCTCGTCCGACGCCGGAGCGCTCGCTCAAGGCCAGGGTCACCTCGCTCTGTTGGCCGGTGGGGTCGAAACGCGCCGTCACCAGGCGGACCCGTTCGTCGCCCATCGGCTTGGCCCCGTCCGCCACGACATCGGGCGCGTCGCCGACGGCGACGATCTCGACGGTGGCGGCGGTCCGGTAGGAGCGGGCCAGGCGCTCCGCACTCGTGAGGAGGTCGGGCTCTGGGTCGATCGCCACCACGGTCACGTCCACGGAACGGTCCTCGTCGAGGGACGCGAAACCGACGTTCACGACGCCGGGCAGGAGGCGGAGCTCGAGTTCGAGATCCTCGATGCTGGACACAGAGGAGGCGTTCATTGGCGGACCTGGCGGTGTTCGCGCAGGCGGGTGCTGGCCAGGCGGAAGAGCTCGACCGGGTCGACCGACTCGCTCGGGGCGCTGGCGCTGCCGAGCGAGATGCCGGCGGCGGACAGGCTGGGCAGCTCGGCGTGGAGCCGTTCGAGCAGGGCGCCCACGGCGTCGGCACCGGCGTTGGGAAGGATGGCCGCGAACGTCGAACCGGTGACCCGGGTCCCGAGGTCGCCGGTGCGCAGTGCGCGGCCGAGCGCCCTCCCGCTCCGGCTCACCACGAACTCGGAGGGCGCCGTGTCGCTCGCCCCCGACGGGCTGGTCGTCCCGATGCTCGCCACGAGCAGCGTGAAGTGCCAGCCGTAGCGGGAACTCTGGGCGGCGACCGAGCGCAGCGACTCGTTGAACACGCGCCGGGAAGGGAGACCGGTCAAGAGATCGCGCGCCGAACCGTGGCGCGCCAGATGGACCGAGAGCGCGAGCCGGCAGAGGTCTTCGACGCCCGCCCGAATGCCGGGGGGAACGATCGCCGGCTCGGCGTAGACCCCGGCACCGGCCCGGCAGAGGAGCGCGGCCCCCCGGGCTTCGAGCGGCCGGCGGCCGAGCCGGAAGATCTGTGTGCTGAGGGAACCGGCGGTGACGGCGACCGCGGCGTCCTGTAGTTGGTAGCGCGTGGCCAGTTGCTGGAGCGCCTGGTAGATGAACCCGATACCGGCGTCCGAATCGCTCAGCTGCCGGAGCATCGTGAGCAGGATGTCGGCGTCACCGGGGTCGATCGCGTCGGTGTTGGCCACGACGGCCGAGGGGGCGGCACCGTTTGCCGCGGCGCCGTTCGTGTGGGCTTCGCCCATGCCCCTCCTCACGTCGAACAGCCCGACGCCCGCCCGCTCACTCCGTGCCGACTGTACTCAACGGGGAAGCCACCGGGTACCTCGCGCGCGTGAAATGGGTGTTGCGCGCTCGGGCTAGAGCAACCGCAGTTGCTCCGAAGGGTCGCGCGTGGAACGCCAGCCGGACGGCCGCCACCCGTCCGTTCGCGCCGCCGGCGGGTCGGGCGCCGCTGCCAGCTCGGTGCCCAACCACCGATCCTGGCGGGAGGCGGGGGTCCGCTGTCCCGCTTCGGCCACCAGCCGGGACACGCGAGCCTGCTCGGTGGCCGCTTGATACGACCCCTTCTGGAACAAGCGTTCGTACATGCTCGACAGGTCCGGTCGTACCTCTTGCAGCCAGGCGAGGTAGTGCTCGCGTACGCCCGGTCGGAGATGTAGGGGAACCGCCGACACGGAGACGGCGCCCGCTTCCACGCAGGCCTCGACGACCGCCGTGATCTGGTCGTCACGGTCGGACAGGCCCGGGAGGATGGGTGCGATCAGCACGCCGCAGGGGATACCCGCCTCGTTCAAGCGACGGACCGCGTCCACCCGGCGCAGGGGTGGGGGGGTGGCGGGTTCGGTCAGCTTCCAGACGGTCTCATCCAGTGTCCCAATAGAAAGGTCAAGGCGCACGCTGGTCCGCTGTGCTGCTGCCGCCAATATCGGCAGGTCGCGCAGCACCAGCGTCGATTTCGTGAGGATGCTGAAGGGATTGCCTGCCTTCCCCAGTTCTTCGACGATTCGCCGGGTGAGGTGGTACTTGCCCTCCGCCGACTGGTAGGGGTCGGTGTTCGTGCCCATCGCGATGTGGTCGCCGGACCAGGTCGGCGCCCGCAGTTCGGCGCGGAGCCGCTCGACCGCGTTCACCTTGACCACGATCCGCCGCTCGAAATCGCGGCCGACGTTCATTCCCAGGTACTCGTGGGTCGGACGCGCAAAGCAGTAGACGCACGCGTGGGAGCAGCCGCGGTACGCGTTGATCGTGTAGCGAAACGGCATGCGGCTGGCGCTCGGGACCGAGTTGATGATCGAGCGAGCGTTCACGTGCAGGAATTCCATGCCCCGGTACTCGCCGGTGCCGAGGTGTCTCTCGACCGCGGTCTCGTCTGGGAACAGGGCGGGTTGTTCTTCCTCGGTCCGCTTCCAGCGGAGGGCTGGGAGGTCGACGGGGCAACTCACGCCGGTACTGTAGCGAACATATGTTCGTCTGTCGAGGGGTGTGGAATTCGGGTCGCGACCAGGTGTTGGGTCCGGGAGGGCGCCTGCCGGGTCCCCCCGTGCCCCGGGGCCCGGCGGTAGCGTGCTCGGTACCGTGGTGACGACGAAGAGTCGGCCCGCAAAGGGGCGTCCCGCGGCACGATCTGGCTCACCAGCAAGGGGGCGGTCGGCGCGGTCGGGCACCGCCGCCGGTCATCGAGGCACCCGCGCCGGCAGCCGGCGTGCCCACGAGAAGTCCTGGGCATCGGGCCTTTGGGAAGACCACTCGGCGGACCTGTTGGCGATCGGGCTGGTCACCGTCGCCGTGCTGCTCGGCCTCGCCCTGTACGGCGGCGCGGCCGGCTTCGTGGGTTCGGGGGTCAACAAGGGCCTCGGGCTCGTCATCGGCTGGACCCGTTACCTGGTGCCGCCGGCCTGTGTCCTGGCCGGCGTGCTCATCGTCGCCGGTCGGACCCGCCCCCATCGCTGGCGCATCGTCGCCGGGGGGGTGCTCGGTCTCCTCTCGGTCGCGGGTCTGGCGGACCTCTCCGGTGGCTCGCCAGCGGCTGGAGCTTCGGGCGCCGTACTGCGCGGCGCGGGCGGGATCCTCGGCGCGGTGATCGGTCGACCGCTCCAGCAGGGGGTCGGCACGGCCGGCACTGTCGTCCTCCTGGTGGCGGCGTTCGCGGTCGGCCTCGTGCTGTCGACCGGCGCGTCGATCAGCGGCCTGGCCCAAGGGATCGGGGTCGTCGGCTCGTACCTCGGGAGATCGGCGACGGGCCTGGCCGGCGTCGGCCGACGCCGCGCGGATCCCGACGCCGAAGTCCAGATGATCGTGCCGAGCGCCCTCGAGCCGCTCACCGCCGGCTGGGCGGCGCCGGAGGAGGTGCCCGAGGACCAGGTCGACGACGAGCCGATCGAGGAGGTGCCCGAGCCACCGCGGGCGCGTCGGAGCCCGAGCCCGTCGGGGCCGACCAGGGGTCCGGCCGGCGGTGACTGGCAACTTCCCCCGCTGCGGCTGCTCAAGCGATCGCGCGAACAACAGCAAGACGAGCGACAACTCGAGGTCGCGGGCGCTGCGTTGGTGGCCGCGTTGGGCGCGCACGGCGTCGAGACGCGTCTCGTCGGTCGCACGGTCGGTCCGACGGTGACGCGCTTCGAGCTCGAGCTCGGACCCGGCGTGAAGGTGGCCAGGGTCACGAGCCTCTCGCGCGACATCGCCTACGCCATGGCCTCCCCGGACGTCCGCATCCTGGCGCCGATTCCGGGGAAGTCGGCGATCGGGGTCGAGGTGCCGAACCGGAACCGTCAGCTCGTGTCCCTGGGCGACGTGTTGAGTTCGCCCGAGGGTGCAGCCGCCGACCACCCGATGGAGGTAGGTTTCGGTCGCGACATCGCCGGACGCTCCGTGATGGTCAACCTCACCGAGATGCCGCACCTGCTCATCTCCGGTGCGACCGGCGCCGGCAAGTCGTCGTGCATCAACTCGCTGATCACGTCGATCCTGGTCCGTTCCACCCCGGATCAGGTGCGCATGATCCTCGTCGACCCCAAGCGGGTGGAGCTCGGCCACTACAACGGGCTTCCCCACCTCCTGTCCCAGGTGGTCGTCGATCCGAAGAAGGCCGCCAACGCGCTGGCGTGGGCAGTAAAGGAGATGGAACGCCGCTACGACGTGCTGGCCGAGCACGGCATGCGGGACATCACCGGCTACAACGAGGCGCTGGCAAGCGGCGACCTGGGTGGTCCGACCCCGAGCATCCGAGCTCGGGTGGCCGAGGCCGCCGCCCGCGCCAGAGCCCGGGGGGGCGTCCATGGCGAGGACGACGAGGTATTCGACGGCGAATTGGACGAGGACGAGCCGCCCGAGTCCGGGCCCGAGCGGCTCCCCTTCGTGTTGATCGTGGTCGACGAGCTCAACGACCTGATGATGGTGGCCGCGCGCGACGTCGAGGATTCGGTCGTCCGCCTGGCCCAGATGGCGAGGGCGGTCGGCATCCACCTCGTCCTCGCCACCCAGCGCCCATCGGTCGACGTCATCACCGGCGTCATCAAGGCCAACATCCCGAGCCGGATGGCGTTCTCGGTCTCGTCACTGGCCGACAGCCGCGTCATACTCGATCAGCAGGGGGCGGAACGGTTGATCGGCAAGGGAGACATGCTGCTGCTCACGGCCTCGTCCAACGTTCCGCGGCGGCTCCAGGCACCCTGGGTGTCCGAGGACGAGGTGCGCCAGGTGGTCGCCCACTGGCGACGGCAGGGCGGCATGCCCGAGCTGGTGGTGGGGATCGACGACAGTGCGGGGCCCACTCGTGGCGTCGGTGGGGACGACGATGACGACGAGTTGCTGGCCGTCGCCATGGAGCTCGTCGTTCGGTCCCAGCTAGGGTCCACCTCCATGCTGCAGCGCAAGCTGCGGGTGGGGTTCGCCCGGGCCGGCCGACTGATGGACCTGCTCGAGCGGCGCGGGATCGTCGGGCCCTCGGAGGGTTCCAAGGCACGAGCGGTCCTCATGAGCCCCGACGAGCTTGACGGCGGTCTTCGGTAGCCCGAGACTCCGAATCGGCCGTGTCGAGGGGGTGGATCAGTCGTTGACGTCGGCTCCGTCTACCCATCTCCCGGAGTGGTGCCCCGTGTGGCAGACGGGCGCGCCGGAACCGCGGTGAGCGATCCCCCGTCCCCGGGTCGGCGCGGCCCGCGCCATCGGCGCCGCCGGCGCCACGTTCGTCTCTGGGTGACGCTGATCGCGATCGTCGCCCTCCTCGGGGCGTTGGGGGGGGTGGCGGCGATCCGCCTGTCGAGGCCAGAGCCGGTGGCGGCGGTCCGCACCACGCTGGCCCCGGCGCGTGTGGTGCCCGGCACCGTGCCGGCGCCGCCGTGGCCGACCGGCGTGCAGGCCGCGTTCGTCATCCCCGCCCTCGGCGTCAGCCGTGAGTCCGGCCCCGAACAACCGGCGCCCGTGGCCAGCCTGACCAAGGTCATGACCGCCTATCTCATCTTGAAGGATCATCCGCTGTCGGGCGACGACCCGGGTCCCACCGTGACGATGAGCGCCGCCAACGTGGCCGACTTCGACCAAGACAACCAGACCGACCAGTCGAACGTGCAGATCGCGGTGGGAGAGGTGCTCACCGAACGACAGTTGCTCGAGGGACTCCTCGTGCACTCCGCCAACGACTTCGCCGACGCCCTGGCCGAGTGGGACTCGGGCAACCTGGCGGCCTTCGTGGTCAAGATGAACACGACGGCCCAACTGCTCGGGATGCACGACTCGCACTTCGTCGATCCGAGCGGGTTCGACCCGCAGTCCCAGTCGACGCCGGCGGACATCTTGAAGATCATCCGGATCGACATGGAGTTTCCCGTCTTCGCCCAGATCGTCGCCATGCCCTCGGTCACGCTCCCGGTGGCTGGCACGGTCCGGAGCTCCACGCCACTGCTCGGGGCTCCCGGCATCGTCGGGGTGAAGTCGGGTTGGACGATGGCGGCCGGTGGGTGCGACGTGCTGGGACTCATTGCGCGGGTCGACCATCAGCTGGTGCTGGTGCTGGCCGCGGTGACCGGGGAGCAGCAAGGAGCGCTGCCGATCGAGGTGGCCGGCCTGGCGGCGTTGGCGCTGGCCAAGGCGGTCGCGACCAGCGTGGTGGGCGTGCGCGTCGCCACAAAGGGGGCCGTCATGGCGCGGGCCAGTGTCGCTGGGACCTCGACGCCGGCCGTTGCCGTGGCCAACCGGGTGCTCCTGGGCTGGCCGGGACAGGTGATCCGGGCCAGCTTCGTCCCGAGTCCCCCTCCGATCGCCGGGGCCCGGGCCGGTCGTCTGATCGGTCGGGCGACGTTCAGCCTGGCCGGGCAGGAGGTGGTGGTCGATGTTCGGACCCGCCGGCCGCTCCCGACGCCTTCGCTGCTGCACCGCCTAGTCTGAGCGCGTGCGCGCCCGCGCCCCCGCTTCATGCGCCAACCTCGGCCCTGGGTTCGACGCGCTGGCGCTCGCCGTCGACCGCTACGTGGAGGTCGAGGTGGAGCGCGCGTCGCGGCTGATCGTTCGCAGCGAGGGTGAGGGCGCCGGGCTGGCCGACGACGCGGGCCACCTGGCGGCGCGGGTGGCCATCGACGTGGTGGGCCACGATCGGTTGGCCATCACCGTCCGTTCGCAGATACCGGTGTCGCGCGGGCTCGGATCGTCGGCTGCGCTGGCCGCCGCGGCCGCCGTGGCGGCCGGCTCGCGCGAGCCGCTCGCCGTGGCCGCCCGGACCGACGGGCATTCCGAGAACGCCGCCGCCAGTGTCATCGGCGGGCTCGTGGCGGCACCGACCGTCCGGGGCAAGGTCATGCCGGTGGAGATGCCCTTCGACCCGCTCCTCGTCATCGTGGCGATGGTGCCGGACCGGCCCCTCACCACGGCGAAGGCCCGCCAGCTCCTCCCAGAGCAGGTGGGTCTGGCCGACGCCGCGTTCAATCTGGGCCGGATGGCCCTGCTCCTGGCCGGGTTGGCCGATCACCGGCTCCTCGTGAAGGAGGCAGGGGAGGACCGGCTCCACCAGGACTACCGGGGCCCCCTCTTCCCGGAGGCCCCGATGCTGCTGGCGGCGCTGGTGGCCGGTGGTGCGCGCATGGCCTGCTGGTCGGGCGCGGGTCCGACCCTCCTCGGGTTCTGCGAAGACGCGACCGGTCCCAGCCTCGAGCGGGCGGCCAAGGCCGCCATGGCCGACGCCGGCGTTCCCGGCCGGGTCATGCTGCTCCACGCGGAGCGAGCGGGGCTGGTGACGGGCGACGCGGCGCGGCTTCCCGAAGTGGCCGATGACGGGACCATTCCGCCCATCCTGCATCTCGCCCCTCCGAGCGACCAACCGGCGGACGCACCGAGCGGCCCGGGCGGGCTGCGGGCCAGCCGACCGCGGTCGGCCGCCAAGGTCTACGACTTCGACGAGAGCGGCTAGACACCCGACCTACACTTCGGCGGTGGCCCGCAAGTTCGCCATTCGCACCTTCGGTTGCCAGATGAACGAGCACGACTCGGAGCGTCTGGCCGGGCTGCTGGCGGCCGACGGCCTGGAACCGACGGCCGATCTCGACGACGCCGACGTCATCGTGTTCAACACCTGCTGCATCCGCCAGAACGCCGACAACAAGTTCTATGGGCACCTCGGCCGCCTGAAGGCGCTGCGCGCCGAGAAGCCCGACCTGCAGATCGCGGTGGGCGGGTGCCTGGCCCAGAAGGATCGGGATCTCATCCGGTCCCGGGCTCCCCACGTGGACGTCGTCTTCGGGACGCACAACCTCAATCGGGCGCCGGTCCTTCTCCGCCAGGCCCGAGCGAGCGGCCCGCTGGTCGAGGTGCTCGACGCGCCCGACCCCGACGCTGCGCCCGCGCACCTGGCGAGCGCGGCGGCGCTGCGCGAGGTGCCGTATGCGGCCTGGGTCACCATCCAGACGGGCTGTGACAACTCGTGCGCCTTCTGCATCGTGCCCGCCGTGCGGGGTCCCGAGGTCAGCCGGCCGGTGGCCGAGATCGTGGCCGAGGTGGAGGGGCTGGCGAGGCGCGGCGTGATCGAGGTCACGCTCCTCGGGCAGAACGTCAATTCCTACGGCCGGGACCTGACCCGGCGCCGCCCGTTGTTCTCGGCACTGCTGTCGGCCGTCGGCGACGTCGAGGGCATCAGCCGGGTCCGCTTCACCAGCCCGCACCCGAAGGACCTTCGCCCCGAGACGATCGCCGCCATGGCGGAGAGCGATGCCGTGTGCGAGCAGCTGCATCTGCCGCTGCAGTCGGGCAGCGACCGGGTGCTCTCCGCCATGCGCCGCGGCTACACCGCGGCCCGCTACCTCGAGCGACTCCGGGCGGCCCGGGCCGCCATCGGCGATCTGGCGGTCACCACCGACGTGATCGTCGGCTTCCCCGGCGAGACCGACGAGGACTTCGAGGCGACGCTCGAGGTGGTGGCCGAGGCAGAGTTCGACAGCGCCTACACGTTCATCTTCTCGCCGCGTCCGGGCACGAGGGCGGCCGACCTGGCGGACCGGTTCGTGCCCGACGCCGTCATCGCGGAGCGTTTCGAGCGTCTGCGGGTGGTGGTCGAGCGCTCCGCCCTGGCCCACAACCGGGACCGCATCGGGCGAGCCGAAGAGGTGGTGGTCGAGGGCCCGAGCCGGCGCGACGACGCAGTGCTCGCCGGCCGGACCCGGCAGGGCAAGATCGTGCACTTCGCCCCGCCCGACGGGGGACCGGGACCCGCGCCGGGCAGCCTTGCCACCGCGCGCATCACGGGCGCGGCCCCGCACCACCTGACCGGCGCCTTCGTCGACCTGGTGGCCCCGCCGCGCCACCGCAGGCGCATTCCGGTCGCGGCCGGCTGAACGGACCGACCGTCGAGCGCGTGACCAGGCGGTGACGGCCGGACCGGTGGTCCTGGTCGGGACCACCGCCTCGGGCAAGTCGGGGGTCGCCCTCGAGGTGGCGCGCCGGCTCGGCGATGTCGAGATCCTCTCGGTCGACTCCATGAGCGTCTACCGCGAGCTCGACATCGGGACGGCCAAGCCGACGGCGGCGGTGCGCGCCGAGATCCCGCACCATCTGGTCGATCTGGTCGATCCGGCCGAGGAGTTCACGGTCGCGCAGTTCCAGCGGGCGGCGACGGCGGCGCTGGCGGTGGTCGCCGAACGTCGCCACCGGCCGCTCCTCGTTGGCGGCACCGGCCTCTACGTGCGGTCGGTCGTGGACGACCTGGACCTGCCGGGCCGCTGGCCGGCCGTGCGGGCCGAGTTGGAGGCCGACGCCGGTTCGCCGGACCGGCTGGCCGCCCTCCATGCGCGGCTGCGCAGGCTCGATCCGGTGGCCGCGGCGCGCACGACCGCCACCAACGAGCGCCGGATCGTGCGCGCGCTCGAGGTCACCCTCGGGTCGGGCCGCCCCTTCTCCTCCTTCGGCCCTGGCCTCGAGAGCTACCCGCCGACCCGATTCACCCTCATCGGGCTCCGCTTCCTCCCCGCCCCGGTCGACCAGGAGATCGAGGCGCGGGTGGCGGATTGGCTGGCGGCCGGCTGGCTGGAGGAGGTCCGGCGCCTGGTGGCGCGCCCGGCGGGGCTCTCCCGGACGGCCCGCCAGGCGCTCGGCTACCAGGAGCTCTTGGCGCACCTGGAGGGCTCGATCTCCCTGGACGAGGCGGTCGAGGCGGCGGTGCGGCGCACCCGGAGCTTCGCCCGGCGGCAGTGGGCATGGTTCCGGCGCGACCCGCGGGTCCACTGGGTCGACAGCCGCCGCGAGGCGACCGACGCCGTGGCCGCGGCGCTCCGGGTCGGGTGACCGGGCGACCGCCGGTCGTCGGGCCGCGATCGGTGGGGCCGCCCGATCGCGGCTCGGCCCGAGGTCCCGGCCTGCGAGACTGGAGCCCATGTCGCAGGCGCCGGCACGGCTCGTGTTGAGCAAGCACGAGGGGGCGGGGAACGACTTCCTCGTCTTCGTCGACGTGGACGACCAGGTGCCGCTCACCGAGGAGCTCGCGCTCGGGCTGTGCGACCGGCGGCGGGGGATCGGTGCCGACGGCATCATCCGGATCGGGCCGGGGCGCGACGGCGCCGACGTCTCGATGCAGCTGCGCAACGCGGACGGCGGCCCGGCCGAGACCAGCGGCAACGGGCTGCGCTGCCTGGCCCAGGCGGCCGTGATCCACCAGCTGGTCCGGCCGCCGCACTTCACCGTGGCGACCGCCGCCGGGCTGCGCGCCGTCGACTACCAGCCGGGCGCCTCCGCCGAGGCGGCGACCGCGGACGTGGAGATGGGGGTGGCGCGGCTGGCGGCACGTGACCTCGACGTCGACGGCCATCGGGCCCGGTCGGTCGACATGGGGAACCCGCACCTCGTGGTGTGGTGCGACGATCCGGGCGCGATCGACCTCGAGGAGGCGGGCCCCCGGCTGGCCGGCCGCGGGCCCGAGGAGCGCAACGTCGAATTCGTCGGCCCGGGTCCCGTCGCGGGCGAGCTCTCACTCGTGGTGTGGGAGCGCGGCGTCGGCACCACGCTCGCCTGCGGCACCGGGACGTGCGCGGCGGCCGCGGCCGCCGCGGCCTGGGGCGCGATCGGCCGCCGGGTGCGTGTGCACAACCCCGGCGGGGTCCTCCAGGTGACGCTCGGTGAGGGGGACCAGCCGATCCGGCTCTCGGGCCCGGTCCGCAAGGTGGCCGACGTCGTCGTCACCCTGCCCCTCGCCCACGTCGGCGCAGAGATCGTGGGCGGAGGACGGTGACCGAGACCCTCATCGCCCGCGAATTCCGCGAGCGCATCATCCTCGTCGGCGTGATCAGCTCGGACACGAACGCAGAGCAGGTCGAGGCCGACCTGGACGAGCTGGCGGAGCTGGTCGACACGGCCGGCGCCGACGTCGTCGCCCGCGTCGTGCAGCGCCGGGACCGTCCGGACCCCGCCACCTTCATCGGCCGGGGCAAGGCCCGCGAGCTGGCGGAGCTCTCGGCGACCGTCGACGCGGACACCGTCGTGTTCGACGAGGAGCTCAGCCCGGCCCAGCAGCGCAACCTGCAGGGGATCCTCGGCCGCACGGCGATCGACCGGACCGCCGTGATCCTCGACATCTTCGCCCAGAACGCCCGCAGCCCCGAGGGGAAGGCCCAGGTGGAGCTCGCCCTGCTGCGCTATCGCCTGCCGCGCCTGCGCGGCCGCGGTCTCGAGCTCAGCCAGCAGGCGGGCGGCATCGGCACCCGGGGTCCCGGCGAGACCCAGCTCGAGGTCGACCGCCGACGGCTGGTCCGGCGCATGCAGCGCCTCGAGTCGGACCTGCGCGAGGTCGACCGCACCCGGGTGGTGCAGCGGCGCTCCCGGGCGCGGGGCCGGCTCCGGGAGATCGCGCTGGTCGGCTACACCAACGCCGGCAAGTCGACCCTGCTCAACCGCCTGACCGCGGCGGGCGTGCCGGCCGAGAACCGGCTCTTCTCGACGCTCGACCCGCGGACCCGACAGTTCGCGCTCCCGGGCGGCGAGACCGTGCTCGTGACCGACACCGTCGGGTTCATCCGTAAGCTGCCCCACCAGCTCATCGAGGCCTTCCGGTCCACCCTGCAGTCGGTCGGCACATCGGATCTCGTGATCCACGTGGTGGACGGCTCGGCGCACGACCCCGAGGCCCAGATGGCCGCGGTGCGCCAGGTGCTGGGCGAGATCGGCGCGGGCGACACGCCCGAGCTGCTGGTCGTGAACAAGGTCGACCGGTCGCCCGACGACGCCCGCCTTTTGGCCAAGCACGAGCACGCGGTCGCCATCTCGGCCGTGACCGGGGAGGGCATGGAGGAGTTCGTCCGGATGATCTCGGACCGCCTGCGTCAGGGCGACCGGGTGGTGCAGCTGCGCATTCCCTGGGCCCGCGGCGACGTGCTGGCCGCGGTGCATCGAGAGGGCGAGGTGGTCGAGCAGGAGTCGGGCGAAGACGCGGCGACCGTGCGGGTGATCCTCGACGCGGCCGGCCGGGCCCGCTTCAGGGAGTTCGTGGCCTAGTGGCCGAGGTGCGGGCCTTCGAGCCCCCGCCCTATCCGTACCACCGGCTGGATGCCCTGAAGGCGCAGGCCGACGCCCTGGAGGGCGGTGTCGTCGACTGCTCGGTGGGCACCCCCTGCGACCCGCCGCCCGCGGCGGTCCTGGCGGCCCTGGCGTCCTCGGGCACCGAGCGGGGCTACCCCGAGTCGGCGGGCAGCCTCGCCTACCGGCGGGCCGCCGCCGATTGGATGGCGCGTCGCTTCGAGGTGTCCGTCGATCTCTCGGCGGTGGCGGCCTGCGTTGGCACCAAGGAGTTCGTGTCGTCGGCGCCCCAGCTGCTCGGGCTCCGCTCGCCCGGGCGCGACACCGTGCTCTACCCGGCCGTCTCCTACCCGACCTATGCGATGGGGGCGCTCCTGTCGGGCTGCCGCGCGGTGGCCGTGCCGCCCACCCACGTCGACGGGACCGGGCTGGCGCTCGACCGGGTGGACCCCGGCGACGTCGAGCGGGCGCTCCTGCTCTGGGTGAACTCCCCCTCCAACCCGACCGGCGGCCTCTCGGACCTGGAGGCGGCCGCCCGCTGGGGACGCGCGCACGACGTTCCCGTGTTCTCCGACGAGTGCTACTGCGAATTCACCTGGGCCGGTCCGCCGCGCTCGATCCTCCAGTCCGGCGCCGACGGCGTGGTCGCCGTGCACTCCCTCTCCAAGCGCTCCAACCTGGCCGGCGTGCGGGCCGGGTTCTTCGCCGGCGACCCCGAGCTGGTGGCGTACCTCTCCGATCTGCGGCGCCACGCCGGCCTGATGGTCCCCGGACCCGTGCAGGCGGCCGGCGTGGCCGCCCTCTCCGATGACCAGCACGTCGTCGACCAGCGGGCCCGCTACCTCGAGCGCCTGGAGTACCTGGTGTCGCTGTTCACCTCGGTCGGTTGGCCGGTGCACCTGCCGGCCGGGTCCTTCTACCTGTGGGTGCCCGCGCCCGCCCGGCTGTCCGACGGCTGGGCCATGGCCGCGGCCCTGGCGGCCACTGGCGGGATGCTCGTCAGCCCGGGCGACCTCTACGGCGAGGCGGGGGCCCGCTTCGTCCGCGTCGCCACGGTCCAGCCGATGGCGCGCCTCGAGCTGGTCGGCCGGCGGCTGGCCGAGCGCTCGCTCGCCGACTGAGCCCGTTCGCCGAGGGGGGCGACACCCGGTCGCTAAGGTCCTCGGCGTGGCTGACCTGCAGCGGACCATCGAAGACCTCTGGGAGCGCGCCGAGGAGGCGACCGGCGACCCCGGCGCGCTGGCCGCCGTCGAGGAGGCGATCGACCTCTTGGACTCTGGAGCCGCGCGGGTGGCCGAGATCGACCCAGCGAGCGACACCGTCGTCGTCCACGAGTGGCTGAAGATGGCGATCCTCCTCCTATTCCGCTGGCGGGCCATGGAGCGGACCGAGGTCGGCCCGTTCGAGTATCTGGACCGGGTGCCGCTGAAGCACGACTTCGCGGCGGCCCAGGTGCGCGTCGTGCCGGGGGCGTCGGCCCGCTGGGGCTCCTACCTCGGACCGGGCGTGGTGCTGATGCCGAGCTACGTCAACATCGGCGCCCGGGTGGGGGCGCGGACCATGGTCGACACCTGGGCGACGGTCGGGTCCTGCGCCCAGATCGGCGAGCGGGTGCACCTCTCGGGCGGGGTGGGGATCGGCGGGGTGCTCGAACCGCCCAACGCGGTGCCGGTCGTGGTCGAGGACGACGCCGTCATCGGCAGCCGCTCCATGATTACCCAGGGCGCGCGCGTGGGCGCCGGGGCGGTGCTCGGCGAGGGGACCATCCTCAACCCCGGGATCCCGGTCATCGACGCCGAGACGGGCGAGGAGCTGGGACGGGGCACCGTCCCGCCGTGGTGCGTGGCGGTGACCGCCGGCCGCCGGCGGGTCTACCCCGGCGGCGAGTTCTTCCTGCCGTGCGTCCTCGTGATCCGCCGGCTGACCGAGGGCGAGCGTGCCGACAGCGCGCAGCTCAACGCCCTCCTGCGCGAGCACGGCGTGAGCGTGTGAGGAGCGACCTGCTGGCGGCGACCGCCGAGCTGGTCGACATCCCCTCGGTGAGCCGCCACGAGTCCGCGTTGGCCGATCACGTGGCGGCGGCCCTGGCCGGCTGCGCCTGGCTGCGAATCGAGCGCCTCGGCGACAACGTCGTGGCCAGCACGTCGCTCGGCCGGGAGCGCCGGATCGTGGTGGCCGGTCATCTCGACACCGTCCCACCGAACGGGAACGAGGCGGCGCGGGTCGAGGGGGAGACCCTCTGGGGGATCGGGTCGGCCGACATGAAGGGCGGCCTGGCGGTGATGCTCGACCTGGCCCGGTCGCTGGAGGCGCCGACCTCGGACGTCAGCTGGTGCTTCTACGCGCGCGAGGAGGTGAACCGCGCCGAGGGTGGACTGCTCGAGATCTTCGACCAACGGCCGGACTGGCTGTCGGGCGACGCGGCCATCCTGTGCGAGCCCACCAACGGCGTGGTGGAGGCCGGCTGCCAGGGGACGACGCGCGCCGTCGTGCACATGGGCGGGGTCCGCGCCCACAGCGCCCGGCCGTGGACGGGCCGCAACGCCATCCACCGCCTCGCCCCTGTGCTCGACCGGGTCGCCGCCTGGAGCGGCCGGGTGGTCGTGCTGGACGGGTGCGAGTACAAGGAGCAGCTCCAGGCGGTCGACGTGAGCGGGGGGGTGGCCGGCAACGTCGTCCCCGACGCGGCACAGATCACGCTCAACCACCGCTTCGCCCCGGACCGCGACACGAAGGCGGTGCGGCAGTTCTTCCACGGGCTGTTGGACGACGTCATGGACCAGGAGAAAGGTGACCGCATCGAATTCGTCGACGAGGGCAACGGTGCGCCGCCGGGGCTGGGGCACCCGGTCCTGGCGAACCTGCTGGCCGCGTCCGGCGCGCCGGCCCGGGCCAAGCTCGGCTGGACCGACGTGGCCACCTTCTACGCGCGGGGGATCCCCGCGGCCAACTTCGGACCCGGTGATCCCCTGCTGGCCCACGGGCCCGACGAGCACGTGGAGCGCGCCGCGCTGGAGCGGGTCCGAGACACCCTGGCGTCGGTCCTCTCGTCCTAGTCGCGGCCGTCGGCCGCCCGGCTCAGGCGGCGAGCGACCCCGCGTAGCGGTCGACCGCGCCGGACATAAGGTCGAGGCCGCGCAGGCCCGGCAGGTTGTCGATGCGCCGGTCGATGCGCTCCGCCACGGCCCGCCCCTCGGGATCGGCGAACAGGTAGTCGACGAGGAAGCGCAGCTCGGCGGTCGGCATCACGCCGGCGCCGACCGGCTGCCAGAGGTGCTTCAGCGCGAACCGGGTGGCCGCGCGAGCGCGTCGACTGGCGCCGAGACGCCGCTCCGCCTCCGAGGCGTAGAAGTCGATGTGGCGGCCCTCCTGCTTCATGATGCGCTTCAGGAGCTCGGAGAGGACCGGGTGCCGCTCCAGCGTGGCCAGCCGCGCGTAGCCGGCCTGCGTGGCCCACTCATTGACCGCGCCCCAGGCCATGTGGACGGCCACGAACCACTCGCCGAGGACGCTGGCCGTGCCGAAGTGGAGGGCCACGGTCATCGTGTCCTTCCACCGCCGGCGCAGTCGCAACGCTGCCACCCGGGTGGCTCCGGCCACCTCGCCGTGGGCCTCGAGGACGCTGGCGATGGCCTCGCCATGCCACATCTCCTCGTAGCCCCAGCAGGCCAGGAACGAGGTGACGTCGGGGTCGCGGTGGGCGGGGGTGAGGAGCAGGTCGCGCAGGTAGCACACCGTGTGGTGCTCGATGTCGTGCATGTAACGCAGGCTGCGCAGGGTGCCGGGCGACAGGGGATGGGTGCGGAAGTCTTCGAAGTCGATGCCATCCAGGTCGAGCTTGGCGGTGCGGGACTTGTACGAATCGATGGTGGTCCTCATGATCGCTTCCTTGGGAGAGTGCTCTGTGGGGTATTCGATCTCACCGGCCATCCGGGATGAGCCCACCCACACCCCCGATGGTTGGAAAGAAATTGGCATGCCCGGCGCCCCCTGAAAAGGGGCTCTTTTGGGGGCCGTTTCATGGGAGCGAGGTCCTGGCCTGGGAATTCCCTGAGACAGGGTCGGACCGAGCAGCGGGCGGTTGGGCCAGACGCGGGGCGGGCTGGGATGCTGGCGGGCATCTAGTGCGGACGCCGGGTCCGAAGAGGAAGTGATGGAAGAAGAACAGGCGTCGTTGTTGAGCGATGCCCAGTTGGTGGTGGCCGTCGGTCGCTTCCGCGAGGACGCGCTGGCCGAGGTCTACCGGCGCCACGGGGGCGCCATCTATGGGCTGGCCCGCCGGGTCACCGGCGACGGCGCCGAGGCGGAGGACGTCGTTCAAGAGGTGATCCTTCGTCTCTGGAGCCGCCCGGACGCCTTCGACCCCTCCCGCGGCTCGCTGCGGTCCTTCCTCTTGGCCCAGTCCCACGGTCGGGCCGTCGATGCGGTCCGCTCCCGCGCGGCCCGGCAGCGGCGCGAGGGTCGGGAGGTGCCCACGCCGAGCGGGTATGACATCGAGCACCAGGTCTGGGATCTCGTCCTGGCCGACCAGGTGGCCAAGGCGATCTCCTCCTTGCCCGAAGAGGAGCGGGCACCGATCGAGCTCGCCTACTTCGGCGGGCACACCTACCGGGAGGTGGCCGTCCTGTTGTCCCAACCGGAGGGGACGGTCAAGAGCCGGATCAGGAGCGGCCTGCGCAAGATGCGCGGCGTGCTGGCCGACAGTGGAGTCAGCGGATGAGCGACGACACCGTGCACGACGAGGTGGAGAGCCTGCTCGGCGCGTACGCGCTCGATGCCGTCGACGACGATGAGCGCGCACTCGTGGAGTCGCACCTCGAGGGTTGCCCGCGTTGCCGGGCCGAGGTCGACGCGTTCATGGAGGTGGCGGCCGCGCTCGGGAACTCGATCGATCCGGTCCCCCCCGAGCTCTGGGCCCGCATCGGGGGGCGCCTCGACCTGTCCGCGCCAGGGGACGCCACGCTCCTCGAGATCCGGGCCAAGGCGCGACAGCAGATCGCGGGCTTCGCGCCCCGACGGGTGGGTGCCGGGGCCACCGCCGTCGCGGCGCGCTGGCAGCGGCGCGCCATGGTGGCGGCGGCGGCAGCGGCGGCCGTCGCGCTCGCGCTCGTCTCCCTCAGCCTGTCGAACGCCAACAGCCGGGTGGACCAGCTCCAGGCGTTGGCGGCCGCCCGGGGCGCCGGTGCCGCGGCCCAGGCCGCACTGGCCGATCCCGCCCACCGGCTGGTCGAGCTCCGGGGACCGGGCGGCGCGCAGCTGGCCACGGTGGTGGTCTCGCCCACCGGCACCGGATACCTGCTCGCGTCGCACTTCGCCCCGTTGCCGGGCACGCAGACCTATCAGCTGTGGGCGCGCATCGATTCCCGACCCATCTCGCTCGGGCTGCTCGGCCCCCGTCCGGCACGCGACGCGGCCTTCACCGTGGGGACCGCCGCCAGCGCGCTGCTCGTGACCGTGGAACCGGCGGGCGGGACGGTCAGGCCGAGCGGTTCCCCGGTCGCGGTCGGTCCGGTGACTGCCTGACCCGTCGCGGCGATCCCCTCAGAGCCGACGGAGGACCGTGACCACCTTGCCGTAGATGGTGACGTCGTCGGACGAGAACTCCATGGGGGAGAAGGTGGGGTTGGCCGGGGTCAGCACCACCTTGCCGTGCTTGCGCGAAAACGTCTTCACCGTCGCCTCATCGCCGGGGATGCCCGCCACGACGATGTCGCCGTTCTCGGCTTCGGGTTGCTGGCGGACCACGACGTAGTCGCCGTCGAGGATCCCGACGTCGATCATGGAGTCGCCGCGTACCCGCAGCATGAAGGTCGAGCCCGTCCCGATGAAGCGCTCGGGCAGAGACAGGACCTCCTCCACGTTCTCGTGGGCCAGCACGCCGGTGCCGGCGGCGACGTCGCCCAGCAGGGGGACGTGGCGGACGGGGCCGGCCGCCATCGCCGCCTTGGAGGACGGGTCGTAGCGGACCTGGATGGCGCGCGGCTTGGTCGGGTCGCGCTGGAGGTAGCCCTCGCGCTGGAGCACCGCCAGGTGGGTGTGGACGGTGGCGGAGGAGTGGAGCCCGACGGCCTCGCCGATCTCGCGCACCGAGGGCGGGTAGCCGCGTTCGCGCAGGGAATCGGCGATGAACAGGAGAATCTGCTCTCGCTTGCCACTCAGGGTCTCTGCCATCGTCGGACCTCCTCGCCGCGACCGGTGCGGATCACGAACATCTGTTTGGCTGAGTCACCATACCGAACCGGATGGCCGAAGGCAAACATCTGTTCGGATCGGGTCCTTGACACGAACGGGTGTTCGTGATCACATGTAGCTATGGCGAACAGGCGTTCGGACATGGTGTCGGCAGGATCCCGCCGGGAGGAGTGGGGCTAGTGGCCATCGCTCCCCTGCCCGACCCGTGGCTGATCGAGGTCGCCGCCCCGACGCGCCCTGAACTCCGGTTGGTCCGTTTCGACCCGGAGTCCTGGGACAACGACGAGCTTCAGCTCGGCCAGGCCGGCCGGCCCCTGGAAGGCCGATCGGATCCCTCCCTGGTGGACGCGCCGGTGGGCACCCCGAGACGGGGTGCCTCACCGGCCGTCCGACGTCGTCGGCTGGCCGCGTTGGGTCTCTTGGCGGCGGCGGTGCTGGGTTTGGCCCTGCCGGTGTCGGCGCTCGGGGGCCGGTCGCTGTCTGTCGGGACTGCGCCGGCACCCCTCGTCGGGCACACCTTCTACACGGTGCGGCCCGGTGACACGCTGTGGTCGATCGCCACGCGGCTCGATCCGGCCGGCGATCCCCGGCCGTTGGTGACGCAGCTCGCCACCGAGACCGGCTCGGACACCGTGATGGCCGGTCAGCGCATCTGGCTTCCCTGAACGCCCGGCAGCGCGCGCTGACCGGCGAACTAGCCTCGGCCAGGTGCGCTGTCCCTGGTGCTCCGTCGACGACGACCGGGTGGTGGACTCACGTTTGGCCGACGAGGGCGTGGCCATACGCCGGCGCCGCGAGTGCCTGGGTTGCGGACGCCGGTTCACGACCTTCGAACGAGTCGATGAGGTGCCGCTCTGGGTGGTCAAGCGCTCGGGCCAGCGCGAGCCCTTTGACCGGGCCAAGCTCGTCGACGGGGTGCGAGCCGCCTGCAAGAACAGGCCGGTGACCGACGCCGAGCTCCAGGACCTGGCTCAAGGCGTCGAGGAGACGTTGCGCGGGCGCGGCCTGGAACCGACGAGCCAGCAGGTGGGCGTCGCGGTCCTCGAGCAGCTGAAGGCGCTCGATGAGGTCGCCTACGTTCGCTTCGCCAGTGTCTACAAAGGCTTTGAGGACCTGGGTGACTTCGAGCGCGAGGTCGGCCTGCTCACGAAGACGACCGAGCCGAAGCGCCGGGGTTGACGCGTGGCCGAGCTGTTGGGCGAGGCGCCGGGGCGCGTGCTCGCTATCTACGCGCATCCCGACGACGCCGACGTGGCGTGCGGGGGCACGCTCGCCCGCTGGTCGAGGGCGGGCTGCGAAGTGCACCTCGTCGTCTGCACCGACGGCGGGCGGGGCACGCGTGAACCCACGGTGGACGTCGCCGAGCTGGCGAAGCGGCGCGCCGGGGAGCTCGACGCGGCGGCCCGCAAGATCGGGTTGGCCGCCCATCACGTTCTGGGCTTCCCGGACGGAGAGCTCGAAGACACGGACTCCCTGCGGGGCGAGCTCGTCGGCTGGGTGCGCACGGTGAAGCCCGACGTGGTCTGCGGCCACGATCCGACTGCCGTGTTCTTCGGTGAGCACTACGTGAACCACCGGGACCACCGCATCGCAGGGTGGGCGCTGCTCGACGCGCTCTGCCCGGCGGCCGGGCTTCCGCACTACTTCCCAGAGCGCGGCCCGGCCCACCAGGCGTCGGCCGCCTACCTGACCGGCACCCTCGAGCCCGACGTGTGGGTGGACGTGACCGACACCATTGACGTGAAGGTCGCTGCGGTGCAGTGCCATCGCAGCCAGTTCGCGGGCGGGGATGCTTGGGCCGGCGACGCGGTGCGCCTGCGGGCGGAGGAGGAGGGGCGCCGGGCCGGTGTCCCCTACGCCGAGGGCTTCCGCCGGCTGCTGCTCAGCTGAGGTGGGCGACGTGGACCGGGACGACCGCTCGGGCGAGCTCGACCCCGCCGTCCTCCACGTGGACATGGACGCCTTCTTCGCGGCGGTCGAGCTGCTGGACCGGCCCGAACTGGTGGGTCGCCCGGTCATCGTCGGCGGCACCGGCCAGCGGGGCGTGGTCGCCGCCTGCACCTACGAGGCGCGCGCCTACGGCGTGCACTCGGCCATGCCGTCGGTGCGGGCCCGGCAGCTCTGTCCCGACGCGGTGTTCCTCGACGGCCGCCACTCCCGCTACGCCGAGGTGAGCCGGCAGATCCACGCAATCTTCAAGAAGGCGACGCCCAAGATCGAACCGCTCGGTCTCGACGAGGCGTTCCTCGACGTGACCGGGGCGAAGCGCCTCCTCGGCACGCCTCGCGCCATCGCGCAGGACCTGCGGCGGCGCATCGCCCACGAGCTCTCGCTCAACTGCTCGGTCGGCGTCGGCCGGTCGAAGTTGGTGGCCAAGCTGGCCTCGCGTGCGGCCAAGCCGGTCCCGACCCGCGACCGGGTGGAACCGGGTCCGGGGGTCGTGGTCGTGCTGGCCGAAGAGGAGCTCGACTTCTTGCACCCACTGTCGGTGCGCGCGCTGTGGGGTGTCGGCCCCGCCACGGGGCGACGGCTCCAGGCGCTCGGCATCCGCACGGTGGGGGAGCTGGCGCAGCTGCCCGAGGGGGTCCTCATCCACCGGTTCGGGCGGGTCCTCGGCACCCAGCTGTCCGAGCTCGCCCGCGGCGAGGACGTCCGTCCGGTGGTGGCCGACCGCCCGGCCAAGTCCATCGGACACGAGGAGACCTTCCGCCACGACGTCTACGAGCCGGCCGAGCTGCGCCACCACATCCTGCGGATGGCCGATGCGGTGGCCGAGGCCCTGCGCGGCGAGGCGCTGGCCGGTCGCACGGTGACGATCAAGGTGCGCTTCGCCGACTTCGAGACCATCACCCGCGGCCACACCGTGCCCTTCGCCATCGACGCGCCCCGGGCGATCGACGCGGTGGCGGGCGCGCTGCTCGAGAGCGTCGAGCTGCGATCAGGGGTCCGCCTGCTCGGGGTGAGCGTGTCCAACCTGGAGCACAAGGGCACGCCCCGCCAGCTCGCCTTCGACGTGGCGGCCGGCGATCGGGCGGCCGACGCCGCGGCACGCGCCGTCGAGCTCCAGACCTCCTCGGAGGAACTGGCCGGCGTGGTCTCGGCGATCCGGGCGCGTTTCGGGCGCCGGTCGCTCGGCCTCGCCTCGATGCTGAGCGAGCGGGGACTGCAGGTGACCGAGCAGCACCAGGCCCAGTGGGGCCCGACCGAGGGTGACGACCCGTCCGGGTCGGCCGCGCCGCCTACTGGACGGTGACGATGGTGCCGATGGGGGTCATCGGGTAGACGACCTGGGCGTTGGCCGGCGGCATCTCCACGCAGCCGACGCTCTGGGGCCAGCCGTAGCTGGAGCGGTCGAAGCCGTGGAGGGCGTCACTCCCGTTGAAGTAGCTGACCCAGGGGATGTTGGGGTCGCTGTACTTCGTCCCGTCGGGGTTGGTCCCGCTCATCGTCGTGGACAGGTAGCGGAGGTAGACGGTGAAGGTGCCCTGCTGGGTCGGCGCCGCCGCCACGCCGGTGTTGGCGAGCGTGTGGTAGGCGAGGGCGCCGTTCTGGTACACGGTCACGGTCTGGGGGAGCGATTCGGAGACGAGGACGAAGGGGTACGCGTGCGGGTCGGCCTGACCGGCCGCCGCCGCCTGCAGTAGGTCGGCCCAGACCGCGGCGCCGGCCTGGCCGTCGGTCTTCAGGCCGTGCTGGTCCTCGAACGCCATCACGGCCGACTTGGTGATGATGTTCCAGGTCCCGGGCGTCCACAGCGACACGAGCTGCGTCGGTTGGTTGGGCCAGCGCCAGGCGAACGATCCCTGCTGGGGTTCGAGCTCTTGGATCGGCGACGTCGGCTGGGTGGTGGGGTTGAACGTCACCGGCAGGTAGCCGAGCTCGGCCAGGAGCTGCTGGAGCCGGAGCGTCGAGCCCTGTTCGACCGTGAACGGGACGGTCGCGTTCTGTGCCAGGGTCTGGCCCTGGGCGCTCCGCATCCCCTGAGGCCCGCCGGGAATCGTCAACGTCTCGGCGACGCCGGGGACGAAGGGCCCCGCCGCGATGAACTCGAGCTCGGTCGGCGAGAGCGGTGCCCAGGCCCCCGGGACGCCGGGCGAGAGCGTCGGCATCGGGCTGTCGGGGGCGAGCGCCGTCGAGAGCTGCACCGTGATCGCCGAACCGGCTTGGACATTCGAGGCGTTGGCGGCCGGCGTGGTCGAGACGATGCTGAGCGGGACGATGGGTGCAGGCTTCGCGACGGCGGCGGGCTGGACCGTCGCCTCGTGGTCGGCGCGGTAGAGGACGTAGCCGCCGGTGCCCGCACCGGCCAGCATGATGCCGACGGCCGCCAGGATCCACGGGGTGCGACGGTGCCGATTGACGACGTGAGCTGGCCGCTTGCTCATGAGTTCGGGATTCTACCAGCGGCCGATCCGGCCACGGCCGACCTCGGCCCCCCCTTTTCGGGGCCGCGCGACCGGCTCCGCAGCGTTCAGGGGTCGGGTCGTCGTTCGACGGCCGCCCGCACGGCCGCCTCGATCCGGCGCAGGTCCTCGGGCCCCGTGACCTTCCCGCCGGTGGCATCACGCACGTAGAAGGCGTCGACGACCTCGCTGCCGATGGTCGACACCCGGGCGGACACCACGTCGAGCTCGCAGTCGAAGAGGGCGCGGGTCACGCGGTGCAAGAGGCCCAGCTCGTCGCGTGCACGAACCTCGAGCACGGTGGCGGAGGCCGACGCGGCGTTGTCGACGACCACCTGGGGCACGATCGTGTGGGCGGTCCAGGCGCGCCGCTGTCCGGCATAGGCGTCGGCCTTGGCCGAGAGCTCGGCCTCGAGCGCCAGGTGGCCGCTCAAGACGGCGTCGAGGTCCTGGCGCAACTTGGCGCCGTCTGGCCAGGACCCCCGGGCGACCTCGACCGTGAACACCTCGAGCGCCACGCCGTCCTCGCTCGTCGCATCGGCGCTCCGCACGTCGAGGCCGTGCAGCGCGACCGTGCCGGCGACGGACGCGAGGAGGCCGGGGCGGTCGATGGCGGCCACGATGACCCGCGGTGGATCGAGCACGACGGCCGGCCGCTGGGCGCGCCGGACCTCGGCAACGAGCTCCTGGTACGCCTCGGTCGACCAGCGCGGTCCGCGCGTGGACGCCTTGCCCTCGAGCTGGTCGGCGGTGCGGTGGACCAAGTCGGCCACCAGTCCCGCCTTCCACGGGCCCCAGGCCGAGGACCCAGTCGCCAACCCGTCCGCCTCGCTCAGCGCGGCCAGGAGGTGGAGCGTCTCGACGTCGCCGACCGCGGCGGCGACGGCGTCGATGGTGGCGGGGTCCTCGAGGTCGCGTCGCGTGGCCGCGTCGGGCAGCAGGAGGTGCAGTTGCACCAGGCAGACGAGCACGGCCACGTCCGCGGCGCCGAAGCCCATGCGGCGACCGATGCGGCCCATGAGCTCTACGCCCACCTGGGTGTGGTCCCCGGGGTAGCCCTTGCCGATGTCGTGCAGGAGCGTGCCGACCAGCAGGAGGTCGGGCCGTGCCACGCGCTCGGTCAGGTCGGCGGCGTTGGCGGCCGCCTCGAGCAGGTGCCGGTCGACGGTGAAGCGGTGGTAGGCGTTGCGCTGCGGTCGGTGCCGCACGGGCGCCCACTCGGGGAGGAGGCGCGTGAGCACGTCGGCATGATCGAGGGCCTCGAAGGACTCGGTGGCCCGGTGCCCGCTCGACAACGCGCGCACGAGGGCCTCGCGGGTCTCGATGGGCCAGGGATCCGGCGCCGGCGCCATGTGGTCGGCCAGTCGATGCAGCGCGGCCCGGGCGATCGGCCGATTCGACTCCGACGCCAGCGCCGCCAGGCGGAGCGGGAGCGACGAGTCCTCGTCCAGCGCGGCGTCGGGCGTGAGATCCACCTCGCCCGCCACCATCACGATCCCCGGTTCCGATGGCGTCGGCGTCGTCAGCTCGGATTCGGGCCGCGGGCGACGCAGTCCTCGCCGGTGGCCGGTCGTGGGTTGCCAGGACGCCTGCCGGCGCCAGGCGTCGTCGAGCGCCCAGGCGATTCGGCGGCCGGCCTCGGACACCGCGGCCATCAACGCGTCAGCGTCGGCGAACGAGAGCAGCGCCGCCACCTGGTCCTGCTCTTGGAGGAGCAGGCGGTCGAGGGCCCGCCCGGCCCGTCGGTGAAGCTCGACGCGGATCGAGGTGAGGAGCTCGGTCGACGGTTCGACCGAGTGGAGATCGACGTGGTCGGCCAGGCGCGGTGCGTAGGCCGCGATGGCCCGCAGGACGTTGGCGTCGCGCAGACCGCCGTGCGACTCCTTCAGGTCCGGTTCGAGCAGGAACGCGACCTCGCCCTGGGAGCGGTGGCGATCCGCCATCTGTTGGCGCAGCGTCGGGAGCCACCGCGCGCCCAGGTTCGAGCGCCAGCGCGACACCGTCTCGGACAACAGCTCGGCGACCAGGCGCTCGTCCCCCCACACGAGGCGCGCGTCGAGCAGTCCGAGCGCCACTCGCAGGTCCCCGTCGGCCGCCGCCAGGACCTCACGCGGACGTCGCACGCTGTGGTCGAGGTGTACGCCCTGGTCCCAGACCGGGTACCAGATCGCGTCGGCCACCGCCGAAACATCGCGGTGGCCCTCGTGGACCAGGACCACGTCGAGGTCGCTAAAGGGGCAGAGCTCGGCTCGGCCGTAGCCGCCCACCGCCAGGAGGGCCAGGCGGCGGGCGCCGGAGCCGGCCGCGCGTTCCGCCACGCCCGACAACCACTCGTCGGCGGCCCGGGCGTAGGCTCGACAGAAGTCCTTCCCCCGCAGGTCGGGCTGGCCGAGCAAGGCCTGGCGGCGCTCCCGCAGGTCGGCCATGAGGCGGAACGTAGCATCGGGCAGAGAAGGGCAGGGAGAGCGAGCGAGATGACAGACATCGAGAAGCGGAGCGGCTCGGCACTGAAGGTCGCCGACGGCGTGCTCCTGGTGGTTGTCGGTGTGGTGGGGGTGGTGGTGGCCTTCGCCGTGCTCCACACGATCGCCGGCTTCGTGTGGGAGCTGGTGAAGGTCGTGGTCGTCGTCGGCTTCATCGGCAGCGTGCTCTGGGTCCTGACCCGGCGGCGCCGCCACCGGTAGTCCGACCGGCGGTGCCGGTTGGTCAGCCGAGCGGTACCGTCGCCTGCAGGTTCGTCACCGTGATCGTGAACGTGCCATTCGACGCCCGGAAGAAGGGCGCCGAGCTGCCCACCAGCTCCAGTTCGAGGGTGTGCCCCGGGGTGACCACGTAGTCGTTCGGCGGGAGCGAGAAGCTCGCCGATTCCGTGGCGGTCGTCCCGGCCTGCGTGCCGGCGCTCTGGTTGACCGAGGGGCGAAACGCCCCCATCTCGACGATCTGCCGGGTGGTCCCGCCCGGGGAGACATCCCAGAGCCGCCCGATCAGCTCGGGGTAGGTGCCGACGATGCTGAGATCGGCCTTGACCGTCACCCCGCCGAGCAGGTGGAGCCCCTTCGCCCCGGCCGCGACCGTGTAGGTCGCCGTCCCGGGCTCGGCCGCCGCCGGCAGCGGATCGCACACGGGATGATTCACCGCGTCGAGCGAGTTGGCGACGGTCGGGTCACCGCCGGTCGAGGTCACCTGTTGGGCGGCGGCGCCGACCAGCTGCGTCGCCCCGGTCTGCAGCGCGCTCCATGAGGGGGCGTGCACAGTCGGTCCCGAGGGAGCGGAGGCCGGGCAGGTTTGCGCGCGCACCAACACGCCGGTCTGGGGCCGGTGGTGGAAGAGGACGACGGCATCCAAGAACGCGATGGCGGTCCGGTCGTTGAACGCGAGGTCGCCCGCCTTGTCCTGGGCCCAGGGGTGGCCGACGTCGTCGAACATGGCGAGGAGCGGCGTCGAGGCGCCCAAGGCGGCGACCCGGTTGGTGTAGTGCAACGCCTCGTCCACCGGGAAGAGCGAGTCGGTCCAGCCGCTCTGGATCACGGTCGGTGCTGGGCCACTCTTCTCCATGGGGATGCCGATGGCCGACTTGTAGCCCTGGAAGTCCGCGAGCCCGGTCGCCACGATCGGCCCGAAGGGCTCACCGGCCACCGTCGCCTTCTCCCAGGTGGTGATGTCGGCCTGCGGGTCGACGCCGGGGGCTGAGAGGTACCAGGCGGCGGCCGCGCCGTAGAGCACGCTGTCCCACTCGCCCTTGGCCACTCCCGCAGGCTGGCGGTCCGCCAGGGGGGTCGTGAGGGTGCCCGTCGAGAGGCGACCATTGGGGTCGAGCGCGGTCACCAGGTCGTCCCAGGGCCAGATCGCGTAGGCGGCGGCCACCGTCATCTTGATGTGGCGCTGCGGGCTCACGAACGGCACGTAGCGGCCGTCGGGGAGCCGCATCCGGTCCTTCAGCGTGGCCAGCTGCAGCGACTGACCGCCGCCGTAGGAGACGCCGGCGACCGCGATCCCCGGGCGGACCAGTCCCTCGTCGACGAGCACCCCCGCCAGGTACTGGGTGTCGCGAACCTCGTAGCGCTGGTCCGCGGTGTGCTCCCATCCCTTGGCGCACGCCGGCGTGTTCGCCCTCGACGCTGCCGAACCGCACGAGTTGCCGAACCCTCGGGCGCTGTAGGTGAGGACGGCCCATCCCTGACTGGCGAACGTGACGTTGTCGATCTGGCTGTCGTTGCTGGTCGATTCGTAGTCGGTCTTGTTCCCTCCGAGGCCATGCAGCAGGACGATCAGGGGATAGGGCGCCTTGCCACCGGCCGGCAGGGTCAGGTCGGCGTCCAGCGGCACGCCGTCGAAACTGGGAACGCGCAGGTCCTGGGTCCCGACCATCCCACCTTCGCACAAGCGCACGCCGTCGGAAGGCGCGCAGAGCAGGCGTCCGAAGGGCTTTGGTGTCGTGGCGGCTCCGGAAGAGGCAGCGGGAAGAACGGGAAGGACGAGTGCACCAATGAGGAGACCGGGGATGAGGAGAGTACGACGGATGGCACCGCTGGCAGGGGGGGTTCGCATTGATCACGATTAGATCACGTCCCCCTCGGATCTGACCCACCGGGGGGAAACCTGGTGGCCCGATAGGCTGACCCACCGACCGGCGGCGTGGCCGAGTGGTTTAGGCAGGGGCCTGCAAAGCCCTTTACCCGGGTTCGATTCCCGGCGCCGCCTCGCTGGGATGTTCGCAATTCAACGGCGCAAGTAGTTGCAAAAGTCGTGCTAACACCCGATGGGCCCGAGCGCAGGGCCAGGACTAGGGCATGTGGAGACTCCCATCGGAAACCTGTGGAGACTCTTCGAAACGGCGAATCCGGACCCCGGTCCGACAGTCTTGCGAACACCCTCTTCAGCCGCGTTATCCCGATCGAGGCACGAAGGCGCTACGGCCACCAGACCCGGCGCGCCGTCGAAGATGCCGGCGTTGGACACGAGAGGGAACCCAGGGTGCAACGCAGTCGGTGCCACCCATCGGTCGGCGTCGTGTTCACGTTGAGCCAGTGCATGCTCGATCCGCTCGCACTGGGCTCGAAGTTGGGCGTAGACGTGGATCAGTTCGCGCGCGACGCGCGGCCGCGCTGGTGTCGCTGCGACCGTGGGTCACGGCAACGTCATCGTGCAGACGCTGCCTCGGCTCGGTCTGCGCGGACGGCCCGCCGTCTAGCGGTCGACAACGAGCGAGCCGTGCCTAGGGCGTCGTCGCCGAGGCCGATCGACATCCTGGTGAGAATCTCGCTGTACGAGCGCACCGGGTCGCGGCCGACCGCATCGAAGAACCCGGTGAGCTCGAGCGTGGTGTGGCCGTGCACACCGGACCAGGCAGCTTCGCCAGCGGTGGTGACGTCGTCGACCTCCCATCGGCCCGCGTTGACGCAGGCGTGGATGCGACGGAGGAGCGAGACGAAGGTGGACCTAGCCGCCTCGAGGTCGGCGGGATCACCGAGCCTGAACGCGGCCAGTCCAGGACCGAACATCACCGCGTACAGGTGGGGTTCGCGCAGCGCGAAGCGGCGGTAGCTCCAGAGGTAGGTCATCCAGTCGGCGACGGCATCGTCGGTGACCGCGCCGCGGTCCAGTTCGGTTCCGAAATGGACGAACCCGCGGCGCATCACATGTCGGGTCAGCTCGTCCATCCCGCCGAAGTGGGTATAGACGACCATCGTCGACGTGCCCAGCTCGCGGGCTAAGCGCCGCGCCGACACGGCGCCCTCAGTGGCCAGCAGCTGCGCGGCGGTGTTGATGATCCGTTCGCGCAGATGGGGGTCGTCAGATCGTGGTGGCACGCCGGCAGCGTATCCACAACACCGTCATTGACATCGGTCCATTACTATGTTATGCATAACATCGTCATGTGGGGGGGGGGTCTGGCCGCTCGACATGACCCGACATCAACGAACGAAAGGAAAGAGCCCGATGGCAGTGTTCAATGGCGTGTTCCCGATCCTTCCCGGTAAAGAACAAGGAGGAAGGGACTTCGCGGCCGCGTGCATGGGGGAGCGACGCAAGGGGTTCGAGGCTCAGGCGGCTAGGACGGGACTTGCCCGGGAGACTTGGGCTCTGCAGGAGACCCCGATGGGGAGCTTCATGTTGGTGTGGTTCGAGGCTCCCGACATCGAGAAGACGTTTACGGAACTCGCCACCTCCAGCGACGAGTTCACCATCTGGTTTCGTGGCCAAGTCCAAGATGTGACTGGCGTCGACCTGGGCGCTCCACCCGAAAGCCCGCCGCCCGACGTGCTGGTTGACTGGACCTCCTGAAGAACGACCTCCCCCTCTAGGGACATCACCAGCAGCGAGGCGTTCTCCGGGCAGGAGGCCCTTCGCCATACGTCCCTTCGGTTGGGCCTTGTGATCGCCAGAGAATCCGGCAAGGGCGTCCGACAACGCTGGTTCGGGCGACCCCAGAAGGCTTCCACGCCGGTTCTGGCGGCCCGGCCATGGCTCATTGTGGGGGATCAAGTCGTTCGGCCCGTCAGGGGCACGCTGTGGGCCTCCGCTGCGCTCCGTGTCCTCGCCTTCGGCGTCCCCTGACGGGCCTGTCGTGGCCGCACCCATGTCACCGGGATGCCACAAGGCCAAAAGTCGTGGCAACACCCGACAGGCCCGAGCGCACGGCTAGGACCAGGGCGTGTGGAGACCATCGAAAACCTGTGGAGACTCCTCTGAGAGGCCGCTTGGGTCCCTTGTCAGGGAGTCTCAAACATTCCTCGCACGCCTTGCGCGGTTTCCGTGGCCGCCCAACTGATCGCGGTATTCCCGACATGATGCGCAGCGAGAGATAGAACGGTACGGCTATGTACGTCTGTCACTGCAGGTCGGTCAGCCTTTGGGCCATTCGGATGGCGATTTCTTCTGGAGCCCAGAGCGTCGCCGATATCACGGCCAGCTGTCACGCAGGCCATGGCTGCGGCGGGTGCCAGCGCCTGCTGCAGGCCTTCCTCGACGCCGGCTTGGGCCTTGGTGGGTCAGGAGACGCGCCGGAACGGTTGGTGCAGCCCATTGATCGGGGGGACCAATAGCAAGGCACTCCGCCCGCCGCCGAGCATCGCACGGAGCTGTAGCGGTATGTGCGCCGAGCTGCATACAGCTCACCAACTGCCGGCTCGAGGGGCTTCCTGCCGGCACTCGGGGTCAGGCGCGGAGTTGTCGGAACACGTGGCTGATTGTCGACTCCTCAGTGAACTCGTATGGGTACCCGATGACGTTCACCTCGGGCTCAATTGAGACCTCGTATGAGCCCTTGAATGCTGCCAGTACGTTGCCCGGACCAAATACCAGGCGCATGCATCCCACCCAGCCGGCGACGTGGATCGCGGTTCCGACGATGCCGGAACAAGGACGGAAGATGGGACCCCGCTCGTGCGGCATGACGGTCAGCTCGAAGGACTCTCCGAGGCCCGACCCCCATGCACAGGCGCCCCCGGCGGAGTTGGGCTGAGGCGTTCCCGGGCCGATCGACGATGCAAAATTCAAAAGGTGCAGGACCTCATTGGAGGTGAGGAGGCCACACACCTCGATGTCGGAGATCGGGGGGAGCGGGGTCGCCGCCGAAGCGGCGTGGGGAGGCATGGAGGACCTCGGTACGAGGGCATACCCCAGCAAGCCCAGTGCGGAGATGACAAACGCGAGGACGGAGACGACGAGCAGAAGCCGCAATCCCTTCTGCAACGGTTCACCTCCACACCTGTGTGAAGCGGGACCGTACCAGTACAGAATTGCCGCTTCAAGCGCGAACAAGGCGGCTCGAACCCAGGGGGTCGGAACCGTTGCTGGGCTGACATCCGGGACATCACTACGGCGCTCAGCACTTCCAAACGCGTATTTTGTTTGAGCTTTGGGTAGTGTAGCACGGCATGCTACACTACCCCTGTGCCTAGGGAGATCACCCAGCGAGAGCTTCGGAACGAGAGTGGCGAAATCATGCGCCGTCTGGACAATGGAGAGACCTTTGTCGTGACGAGGAATGGTGTGCCCGTCGGAGAATTGGCGCCCATGCGCCGGCTTCGTTTCGTCCGCTCCGAAGCGGTCGTTGGGCTATTCCGGCAGGCCCCAGGCCTCGACTACGTGAGATTTCGCGCTGATCTGGACCGAGTGAGTTCCCAGGACCCCACTCCACGTGGTTGAGCAGCCCCGCCATGCTCGAGGGATCATCGACACCTCGGTGGTCATCGACTTAGAACGACTTGAACCTGAGGTTCTTCCGGTCGCGGTGGCGATCAGCGTTGTGACATTGGCGGAGCTCGCCGCGGGTCCTCATGCCGCGAGTGATCCCGAAGAACGTGCCCGACGGCAGGATCGGTTACAGCGGGCGGAAGCGGTCTTTGATCCTCTGCCCCTCGACAGCGATGCCGCGCGGGCCTACGGGCGGGTCTATGCCGCCGTGACCGGAGCAGGGCGCAAGGCTCGGGGTCCCCGCGCCTTTGACCTTTTGATCGCGGCGACTGCCTGCTCCGCTCAGCTGCCGCTCTATACGCGCAATCCCGGCGATTTTCGCGGGCTCGAGAGCATGGTTGAGGTCGTGTCAGTCTGACCTCTTGGCGTCGAGGTCGGTTAATCCAGCCGCATGCGCCTGCGGACGCTCTGTCGCGGCCGTCCGTCCGTGCTCTACTCTCAGCGCAAAGCGCCGTCGGTCGGGGTTCAAAGGTGGCCGGTCAACGACGGGGTCAGCCCGTTCCAGGCACTAGCGACTGCCCTCGAAAATCTCCGGAGACTGCTCGGGGCCGCCATTCCAGTCCCAGCGTCTGACCGTCTTGGAATCACCCCCGAAACAGATGCTCTCCATCCGAGCCGGCCCACCTGGGCCAAGGCGGCGGACCCTGCTATGCCGTTTTCGCAGAGGCCGGACGCCTGCCGAAACCGCCGATGCCACCGGTGATGTGCTGGATATTGAATTCGGGTAGGTCTTGGGTGAATTCATCAGCATGCGTTCGAACGTGGCTCACCTCGAACCCGATGCGTTCGACGTCGGGTTGGAGCGCTTCGACGTCGAAACCGTAGAGGTCTGCTGCAGTGTCGAAAAGGATGTGGTGTGCCTCGTTCTCGGTGATGATCGGCGTCGTGACCAGGGTGGCCACCTCACCCATGTTCCGCTGGAAGCACGTCTCGAAGTGAGGGAAGTCCACCCCGTACATGAGCGGCCCGGTACCGATGTGGAATCCGGGCTTGGACTCGCCCTCAGTGTTCTTGCCCAAGACGTCGCCCGCCGGGTCCTGGCGGGGCGAGAACGGCGAGAGCCCGACGAAGATGTTGGTACCGAAGTACTCACCGGGCTTCCGCTTGATCGTCGGCTTTATCGACCACTGTCCCATCCAGTCGCTGTCGCAGATCCTGTCCAGGTAGTTGATCGTGGGAATGATGAGGTGGACTTGGGTCTCGATCCAGGCCGCACGCAGGTCCGGGAACCGGTCGAACACGCCTCCGACGATGAGCATCCACAGAGAGCGGTTGGAGAAGAACGCGTTCTCGGTGGAGATCAGCATGAACGTACCGAACCCCGGCGCGATGCCTCGGAGGCCCAAGCTTCCTTGCGGTCCGTTGGGGTCGAAACCACCACCGTGCTGGCTGATTGGCAAGCCGGTCTCTTGGCAGGCCTCCCAGATCGGGTCCAGCTCGGGTTCGAAGAAGAACTTGCCGCTTCGGGTGAGCCCCGGCAAGCCGATGCCGCCCAGGCCGTGCTCCTTGGCCCAGTACACCTCCGCGACCGCCTGATCGACGTCGGCAAAGGACATCATCATCTGACCCCGGCGCCGTTCCGGGTCCCGCGCACAGAAGTCGACCAGCCAGCGGTTGTAGGCCTGACGCCCGGCCTCGCCGAGTTCGGCGTTGGTGGGATTGGCGAAGTCGTCCAGTCGGTTCTGCTGGAACGGCTGGCCGTTGGGGAACAGCACCTCGGCGACCACCCCGATGCTCTCCAGCTTGGAGGTGCGAAGGTCCGAATCCCATTGCACATCAGGGGCGAAGTCGGGATGCAGGTTCCCCGAGTCCGGAGTCCCCGCCTCCTCGGCCGCCTTGACCTGCTCGTCGTAGGCCTCGAGATGCTTCGCCGGGAGATAGTCGCGGTACTGCCCGCGGGATCCCCTGACGTGCCCATCGATCGAGATGATCGCCGTCTTAGCCATCTTGCCTGTCCTCTCCTTGGGACCCGTGTCCTTGGGACCCCTGACCGCTTATGCGAGCCTTGAAATTCGTCCTTCGGCTATACGGAGGCGGTTGCGCCGGCCGCCGCGCTTCCCATCAGTGGTGCCCTGGTCTCCCTCGGCATCTTGCGCTTCAGCTCCTCGGCATTCGCACGAACCTCGGCCAAGTCGAAGCCGACCCGGTCGATATCGGGTTGCAGACCGGGTAGGTCGAACTGATACACCCGGGCCGCGTTCTCCAGGAGGATTCGGCGAGCATCGTCATCCGTCACTCCCGGCGTGGCCACCAGTGTCGCCACCTCGCCCATGGTTCGATCGAAAATCGACTCATACTGGGGATAGTCCACCCCGAACATCGCCCCATCAACGCCGATGTGGACACCTGGCAGGGGCCGACCGAAAGCATCCTTGCCCACCAGGTCGTCCATGGAAATCTGCACGGACGAGAACGGAGAGACCCCGACGAAGACGTTCGTCCCCAGATACTCGCTCGCGAAACGCTCGGTCGTCTGCTCGCGGTTCCTCGTCCTGGCGAACCCCATCCAGTCCCCCGCAGGGTCCACCATGCTGTCCAGGTGCTGGAGGGCCGCGACGATCAGGTACGCCTGGGTCTCGACGTAGCACACGCGCAGCTCGGGGAACCGGTCGAAGACGCCCCCGGAGATCAGCATCCACAACGAACGGTTGGAGAAGAACGCGTTTTCCGCCATGGCCACCACCAGCGGCGCGAATCCCCCGGGCCCGTAATCGGGAAGGCTGGCCCCGCCGTGCGCGCTGATTGGCAAGCCGGTCTCCTGGCAGGCTGCCCAGATCGGATCGAGTTCGGGGTCGACGAAGGACCGGCTGTCCCGGGTGAGCTCCGGCAGCATGATCCCACCCAAGCCGTGCTCCTTGGCCCAGTAGATATCCCGAACTGCCTGCTCGTTGTCCATGAACGATGTCTGCATCTGACCGCGACGCCGCTCCGGTGCCCGTGCACAGAAGTCGGCGAGCCACCGGTTGTAGGCCTGCCGGCCTGCCTCGGCCAGCTCGGCGCTGGCCGCGCGGGGATGGTCATCCAGCCGGTTGATCTGGAAGGGCTGGCCGTTGGGGAACAGCACCTCGGCGACCACCCCGATCGCTCCGAGGCTCTCGAGGCGACGGTCGGAGTCCCATTGGACTTCTGGGGCCAGCTCGGGGTTTAGGTTCCCCGCATCGGGGATCCCGGCTTCCTCGGCCGCCTTGACCTCCTCGTCGAAGGCCTCCAGGTACTTCTCAGAGACGTACTCACGGTATTCCCGACGGGACGCCTTCACGTGCCCATCGACCGAGATCACGGCTATTTTGCCCATCGACAACCCCGTGGCCTGGCAAGGG
>DATNIB010000002.1:0-63855 GCA_035604685.1 Acidimicrobiales bacterium
ATCGGCGTTCCAAACGAAGAGTGGGGCGAGGAAGGGAAGTCGGTCGTACAGCTCCTTCCAACATACGTCCCGTCGCCAGAGCTCGAGGAGGATCTGAGGACCTGGTGTCGAGATCACCTTTCGCATTACAAATGCCCGAAATCGGTGGACTTTGTCGACGAGCTGCCGAGACAAGACAACGGCAAGATCTACAAGCGTCTACTTCGAGAGCAATACCGGGCCCAGTACGCCGGGTAGGTGGGGCACCTCCGGCCCCCCGAAGCGTCCAGTGCGTGCTGACGCGAGCGGCACCCCCGCTCATTCCCGAGGAGCCCCTTTTGCTCTCTACCGATCAGCCGTGCGTCACCTACGTCCGACCTCGGCCCATGCCTCCTCCACTACCGCGAACCGCTGGATTGGTGACGCGCGAGGATCGCCATGGTGCGCACCGGACTCGCGACCTGATCGGCCACTCGAGCGGAGTTGCTACTGGTTGACCGTGTAGCCGCCATTCACTGGATAGGTCTGCCCGGTGATCCACTCGGCCTGGGGACTTGCGAGGAAGGTCGCCATCGCCGCGATGTCCTCGGGGCGGCCGAGGCGGCGGATGATGTAGTTGCGCATCTGCCTTTTGAACCGCTCCTCCTGCTCGGGCGACCTCTCGGCCGTCTCGATCCGACCGCTCGAGTCGATGCTGGCCAGCGCGATGTTGTTGACGGTGATCCCGTAACGCCCGACGTCGCGAGCGAGCGAACGAGTGAAGCCCGCAGCGCCCGCCTTCGCGGCTGAGTACGCGGCCATGCCCGGCTCCCCCCAGCGGCCCGCGTCGGACACGATCGTGACGACGCGACCCCAGCCCAGGCTGATCATCCCAGGCAGGACGGCGCGGGTGCAGTTCATGACGCCGAACAGATTGACAGCGAAGTAGCGGTTCCAGTCGGCGGGCTCCGACTCGGCGAACGGCCCGAAGTTGAAGCCTTCGGGGCCCGCGTTGCCAGCGTTGTTGACGATGATGTCGATGCCGGCGTCTGCCACAGCGTTGCGCACCCCGTCGTAGTCGCTCACGTCGAAGGACGCGGCCGTGGCGGTCGCGCCGAGGGAGGCGAGCTCGTCCACGACGGCGCCGGCCCGTTCGGCGACGAAGTCATTCACGACGACATCGGCGCCCGCTGCAGCGAACGCGTGGGCGATCCCACGTCCGACCCCCTGGCCACCACCGGTGACCAGGGCCTTGTGGCCCGACAGGTTGATCTCGTATGTCATCTACGTCTCCCCGAGTAGTCCGGATGCATGCATGGCCGCGATGTCTTCCGCCGTGTAGCCCGCCTCGGCGAGCACCTCGTCGGTGTCAGCGCCGGTGGCGGGAGGCGGCGTGGTGACGGTCGTCGCGCGCGGGCCGTCGACGCCGTTGATGCGGATCGGGTTGGCCGGCACGGGACGTCCACCCACGTCGACCACGGCACTCCGGGCGCGGACCTGTGGGTCGTCGACAAGGGTAGAGCCCTCGTGCACAAAGCTGATGGTCACGCCCGCGGGCCCGAGCTCGGCGATCCACTCTTTCGCCGGCCGGGTGGTGAACGCGTCGGCGATCCGGAGCCGCACCGCCTCGTAGTCTTCGCTCTCGGGGCGACCAGACGCCGCGAGGTCGGCAAGGCCGAGCCCGGTGCAGAGCGCCGTCCACGTCCGCGGCTCGTCGGCCGCGATCGTGACCCACCGCCCGTCGCCGCACCGGTAGAGCTGGCGCGCCGGTGACGACGGGATGGTCCAGCCGGAGTCCGAGAGGTGACCCTCGATCCCGCTGAGCAGCCACGTCGCAGACTCGGCGAGGCTCACGTCGATGTGCGCACCATGTCGTGTGCGCTCGCGGTCGAACAGAGCGGTGGTGATGGCGGCCACCGCCATAAGCGCACCGATCGGCACCGCGACCACGGTCTGCGGGTTCCAAGGCAGGTCGCTCAGCGCCGAGAGGAGCCCCGAGTGCGCGAGGTATGTGAGGTCGTGGCCCGGCCACGACGCGTACGGGCCGTCCTGGCCGAAGCCAGTGATCGAGCACCAGATCAGCGACGGATGTTCCGCCGTCGCCTGCTTCGGGCCGTACCCCCGCTCATCGAGCGATCCGGGGCGGGCGTTGTCGACCACGACGTCGGCCTGCGCGACGAGGCGCCGCAGGACGTCTTCGTAGTCGGCATGGCGGAAGTCGACCGCCACCGACCGCTTGCCCCGTCCGATGCCGGTGCTTCCTCCGAAGGACATTGGGTTCGTGCCCGGCGCGTCGATGCGCACCACGTCGGCGCCGAGGTCGGCGAGCAATACGGTGCAGTAGCCCCCGGGTGGAAACCGCGTGAGGTCGAGGACCCTGATCCCGGACAGCGCCCGCATTCCCCCACCTCCGCCATGGTCACCGCTCGCCGGCCGTCACGCACCCGGGCCGCCAAGCCCGAACAGCTGACAACCGCGGGGAAGGTCGACGAGCGTGACACGTCCCCCCACGGCCCGCAATTCCGCTCTGACCGTCGGAGAGAGCGTCCGGCAGATACACCCAAGCGATGTCCTTCCCACCGCCGATGGGGGCAGACCCTTTCTGGCCGCTGACCTCGATGAACGGCAGGTCCTAGAGAGTCTTGGATCACACGACCCATCAGCGCTCTTGAAGCCGACGACGCCCGACGTCGCGACGGATCGACATCCATTAGGGTTTCCGTCGCAATGGTGAACCGGGCGGACAGCGCGTGAGCATCCTGGGCAACCGCGTGGTGCGACGGGAGGACCAAAAGTTCCTCACCACCGGCGGCAGTTACGTCGACGACCTGGTGCTCCCCGGTGCTGCGCACATCGTCTACGTGCGCTCGCCCATGGCGCACGCCCGCATCCGCTCGATCGACACCTCCGAGGCGCTGGGCGCGCCCGGAGTGGTGGCCATCTTCACGGCGGCGGACATCGATCTATCCCCGATGCCGCCCGGAGCCCCCTTTGTGAACCGTGAGATGTCCCGCCCCTGGCTGGCCGGCTCGGTGGTTCGCTTCGTGGGCGACCTGGTGGCGGCCGTCGTGGCCGAGACCCGGGAGCAGGCGGCCGACGCGGCCGAGCTCGTCATCGTGGATTACGAGCCGCTCACCCCGGTCATCGATCCCGCGACTGCGGAGGCCAACGCGACGTTCGTGCACGAGTCGGCCGGCACCAACGTGGCGCTCCGCCTGCCCGAGGACCTGGTGACGGTGGGCATGATGCCTGCCGAGGCCGCGCAGGAGCCTCCGGACCTCTTCGAGGGCTGTGACGTGATCGTCCGCCAGAGGATCGTGAACCAGCGGGTGGCGCCGTGCCCACTCGAGGTGCGGGCAGCTGCGAGCAGCTGGGAGGACGGCCGGCTCACCCACTGGGCCACCTCGCAGGCTCCGCACGCAGTGAAGGGCGAACTGGTCCAGCTTTTCGGGGTGGACGAGGACGCGGTTCGCGCGATCGCGCCGGACGTGGGTGGCGGGTTCGGAGCCAAGATCGGTGGCTACCCCGAGGAGCTGTTCGTCGCATGGGTGGCCCGGCGGCTCGGTCGCCCGGCCCGGTGGGTCGAGACCCGCACCGAGTCGATGCTGGCGCTCGGCCACGGCCGGGCACAGATCCAGGAAGCCGAGCTCGGCGGAACCCGGGACGGGCGGATCCTCGCCTACCGACTCGGGGTGATCCAGGACGCAGGTGCCTATCCGGCCTTCGGCGCCTTCCTGCCGATGATGACCCGACTCATGTTGAGCGGCGTCTACGACATCGCCAAGGTCTCCTTCTCGAGCTGCTCGGTCGCCACCAACACCAACCCGGTCGTCGCCTACCGCGGGGCGGGTCGGCCCGAGGCCACCGCGGCCCTCGAGCGGATGGTCGATATCTTCGCCACCGAGATCGGCGTCGACCCGGCGGAGGTCCGCCGCCAGAACCTGGTGGGCAACGACCGCTTCCCCTTCACCACGCCCACCGGCACCACCTACGACATCGGCGACTACCAGGCGGCCCTCGACCGGGTGCTGGAGGCGGCTGGCTATGCGGAGCTGCGCGAGGAGCAGCGTCGCCGGCGCGAGTCGGGCGACGCCCGCCAGCTCGGCATCGGCCTGTCGAGCTACGTCGAGATCACGAACGGGATCCCGGGCAGCGAGTTCGGCTCGGTCGAGATGCTGGCCGACGGCAAGGCCCGGGTCCGCACCGGCACCTCGCCGCACGGACAGGGGCACGTGACCTCCTGGGCGATGCTCGTGGCCGACCAGCTGGGTATCGCAATGGACGATGTCGAGGTCATCCACGGGGACACCGACCTGGTGCCGAGGGGCGTGGGCACCTTCGGGTCCAAGTCGCTCCAGTCCGGCGGGGTGGCCGTCTACCAGGCCGCGGGGCAGGTGGTCGAGAAGGCGCGTCGGCTGGCCGCGGACCTGCTGGAGGCCAACCCCAACGACATCGAGCTCGACAAGGAGCGCGGTCTGTTCGCCGTCGCCGGGACGCCGAGCGTCACCAGGTCGTGGGCGGAGCTCGCCGCGGCCTCCGGTGACGAGGGACTCTCGGCCGAGGTCGACTTCGCCGCCCCGGGGGCGACCTTCCCCTTCGGGGCCCATCTGGTCGTCGCCGAGGTGGACACCGAGACCGGCCTGGTCCGCCTGGCGCGCATCGTGGCGGTCGACGACGCCGGGCGACTCCTCAACCCGCTCATCGCGGAGGGCCAGGTGCACGGCGGGCTGGCCCAGGGGGTGGCCCAGGCCCTGCTCGAGGAGATGATCTACGACGAGCAGGGCAACCCGCTGACCTCCAACCTGGCCGATTACGCGTTCGTCTCGGCGGCCGAACTGCCCTCCTTCGAGACCCATCCGATGGAGACACCGACGCCGCTCAATCCGCTGGGCGCCAAGGGCATCGGGGAAGCCGGGACGATCGGCTCCACGCCGGCCGTACAGAATGCGGTGGTCGACGCGCTGTCGCATCTGGGGGTGCGCCACATCGACATGCCAACGACCCCGCTGCGGGTCTGGAGCGCCATCCAGGCGGCGAGGAGCGGTCGATGAAGGTGACCATGGACGTGAACGGCGCGCGGGAGGAGCGAGACGTCGAGCCGCGCACCCTCCTCGTCTTCTTCCTGCGCGACGGGCTCGGATTGACCGGCACCAACGTCGGGTGCGACACCACGAGCTGCGGGGCCTGCACCGTGCTCATGAACGGCCAGTCCGTGACGTCCTGCACCGTGCTGGCGGCGCAAGCCGAGGGCGCGTCGATCACCACCATCGAGGGGCTGGCCAGAGGGGAGGAGCTCCACCCGATGCAGCGGGCCTTCCGGGAGCATCACGCCCTGCAGTGCGGCTACTGCACGCCGGGCATGGTGATGGCGGCGGTCTCGCTCGTCTCGGAGAACCCGGATCTCGATGAGCGGGGCGTGAGAGAGGGACTCGAGGGCAACCTCTGCCGCTGCACCGGCTACCACAACATCGTGGCGGCGGTCCTCGACGTGGCCCGCTCGGCGCGCGGTGAGGCCTCGTGATCCCGGTCTCGTTCGACTACGTGCGGGCAGGATCGCTCGACGAGGCGCTGGCCGCCCTGGCCGAGCACGGCGATGAGGCCAAGATCTTGGCCGGCGGCCACTCGCTGCTGCCGCTCATGAAGCTCCGCCTGGCCACTCCGAGTCTGCTGGTCGACATCGGAGCGCTCTCCGAGTTGTCCTACGTACGCGACAGGGGCGATCACATCGCAATCGGGGCGGGCACTCGCCACCACGACATCCAGCACGATGCGACGATCGTCGCATCGGCGCCGCTCTTGGCCGCGGTGGCCGGGCGGGTCGGCGACCCCCAGGTCCGGCACCGCGGCACGATCGGCGGTTCCATCGCCCACGCCGATCCGGCCTCCGACCTCCCGGCGGCGGTGCTCGCGCTGGGCGGCTCGCTCGTGGCGAGGGGTCCAGCGGGTGAACGGGTCATCGAGGCCACCGAGTTCTTCCGCGGGTTCTTGGAGACGGCCCTGTCGCCCGAGGAGATCCTGATCGAGCTGCGGGTCCCCAAGGGCAGCCAGGGGCACTCCTACCAGAAGTTCGTGCGGCGCTCGCAGGACTGGGCCATCGTCGGGGCCGCCGCAGTGCGGGTCGACGGACGGGTGGCGGTCTCGCTCGTGAACGTGGCCCGGACGCCGGTCCGGGCGAGCGCGGTCGAGGACGCCCTCGCGTCGGGTGCCTCAGCGACCGAGGCGGCCGATTTGGCCGCAGAGGGGCTCGAGCCGAGCGGGGACAACAACGCCACGCCGGAGTTCCGGCGCCACTTGGCCCGGGTCCTGACCCGGCGGGCGCTCGAGGAGGCAGGGGTCTAGGTCGACGGGGTCAGGGCTCCTCATCTGGTCGATGCACCGGATGTTAGAGACGGCGACTCCGTCTACCGCCGTGGTTGTAGAGCGCCGTAGACGGTTCGAGGTTCGAGTCCCTCACTGCTCGCTTCGGTGACGAGACACAAAGCAAGCCGGGCGAGGGCTGGCCGGCCGGACGGCGGACCGGAAGCAGGAACATGGATCCAGCTTCGATCGTTCCACAGTTGTAGAGGCTCCGTTCGATGCCTGGGCAGCTACCGTCGAAGGGTGGTACTGGGCTGACACACCGATCCCGACCATGCGGTGCCGAGCCGCGACCCCCCAGCAGGTGAGCGACCATAGGCTGCTCGGGTGGTTGCTCGATCTTCCGGAGACGCGGAAAGGCCGATCGCGGTCGGGCGGAGGGTCTTCCTGGGAATGCTCGCCATAGGCGTAGCGGGCATCGCTTTCGGAGCCAAGGTCCAGAGCGCTCTCAGTGACTTCGTCGGATCAGGTCTCGGCGGAGTTCTCCCATTCGGAGACCATTTCCGCATCTACACGATCACCGGATCCCTCCCGGAGATCTCGCGCGAGCGGTATCGCTTGGAGGTGAGTGGGCTGGTCGAACGACCCACCACCTTTACCCTCGACGATCTGGAAGCCATGCCAGCGGTGAGCTTCGTGAAGGACTTCCACTGTGTGACGGGCTGGACCGTTCCGAACGTCCACTGGGAGGGCGTCCGGCTCTCTCATATCCTCGACACTGTCGGGGTGGCGCCAGGAGCGGTGGCGCTCAGTTTTGAGTCCTACGACGGAGCCGACTCCGAGAGCCTCACCCTCGAGCAGGCCCACCTCCCTGACGTCATCGTTGCCTATCGGATGCTGGGCGCCCCGGTGACCACCGCCCACGGCGGCCCAGTTCGCCTCTATGTGGCGCCGATGTTTGGCTACAAGTCGCTCAAATGGCTTTCGGCGATCCGCGTGGTCGACCAGGTGATACCGGGATTCTGGGAGCAGAACGGCTATCCGTTGAACGGATGGATCGACGGGACGACCGGGCCCAGCGATCCCCAGGTGGACTGACGGCGGTGGCGCAAGCTCCATCGCGCCTCGATCTCCGGCCGCCCGTTCGGATCCTGCGATTTGACACCGTCCAGCGAACAGCTCACTGGGCAACGGCCCTTCTCTTTGGGATCCTGATGGTGACGGCACTGCCGTTGTACTTTGGATCGCTGGCCGATGTCGTTGGCCGACGTCACCTCGTGGCGGAGATTCATCTCTGGACTGGAATCGCGTTGCCCTTTCCTTTGGTTCTCTCGTTGGTTGGCCCATGGGGAGCCGTCATGCGACGAGACGTGCATCGCATCAACCGATGGAGGAAAGAGGAGATTCGTTGGCTCAGGAGTCTCGGCCGCAGACAGACCGAACTCGACAAGTTCAACCCTGGTCAGAAGTTGAACGCCATCTTCGTGGCCGGGGTCATCGTCGTCATGCTGGGGACCGGGTCGATGCTGCAGTGGTTCCGATTCTTCCCTATCTCGTGGCGCACGGGCGCCACCTCGGTACATGACGTCTTCGCCTTCGTAATCTTCGCGGTCGTGCTCGGCCACATTGCCATGGCATTGACGCATCGAGGCTCGATGCGTTCAATGATCAAGGGATGGGTGACCGAGGGATGGGCCGCCCGCCACGCAGCCGCCTGGTTGAGGGAGGTGAGAGCGGAAGCCGTGAAGCCTGACGCGGAGCGGATCCCACCTCGCTGACTTGGGTCACCGTGGCGCCGCAACGGACGCCAAGACGACTTGGGATCCTCCCAGCTCACGCGCTGTTGGAGGGCGATCAACCCCCGGACCGGTGGCGGCGCTCTCGGGCTCGTCGTTCGGCCCTATTCCGAGCGCGCTCCTGGGGCCACTGATCTCGTTGGGACTCCCAGCCCTCCGGTAGCGCCGCCAACTCTCGTCGGACCCGCTCGATGTCGTACGAAGCGCCGTCCACCAAGGCTCCAAATGCTTGCTCAGAGACCACCGATCCAAGCATGTGAAGGACCTCATGGCGTTCGTAGCCAGCGGCGGTGAGCCGCTTCGCCGTCTGCCACATCTCTGGTGGGTCGTCGGCCCACAGCTGGTTTGTCACGATCTCATGTATCGCAATGTGCAGTCGAGGGTTCATAACCTCTCCCCCGAGCCGGATCTCGCGAACATCTTCGGCGAGCGCCTGTTTCAATTCTGGGTGCTCAACCTCGATCAGGATCCTCCGCTCGTCCTCGTCGGCGGGATCAAGAAACGCCAAGTCGATGCCGTCGACCTCGCCGGAGGCCGCCGGGCAGGCAAAGATCTTTCGGTCCCCCTCGCTCATGAGCGAGACGGTACATCGCGTTCAAAGACGAGATATCGCTCACGCTGGGGTGGGGCTGTTTGCCTGCACCAATCGCACCAGGGGCAGCTCGTTCCAAACGCGATGGACCTGTCACGCGGGCCCCGTAAGCCGCGCCCCTACGCCGGCGGAGGGGTCGGCGCGTCCTTCCAAAAGCGCAAACCGGGCGTGACCAGGTTGCGATGCGTTCCCAGGATGACGGCGGCCACCCCCCCCACGTAGAGCACCACAATCAGGTTGCGCACCACCGGGATCCTTCCGCTCCCCGCGCCGAAGACTCCGGGACCCGCGATTTCGAACAGCAAGTAGATCGCGCCGACCGCGGCGGCGAGCAGGGTGAGGACCGCCAGGAAGGCCACGGCCGCCACATAGCTTCGAGCCACCCGTTGGGAAGGGCCGCTGTTGCCCTCCGCGCCGGCGAAGAACAGGCCACGGCGGAGGTGCACCACCAGGACGGCCACGCTGCACAAGGTGATCAAGCCGCCCAGCACGGCGCCCCGGGCGGCCGCATCTCCGATCGGATGGATCCCCGCTCGGGCGACGCCGGGATGGCTGCCGATGAGTTGCACCAACGACGACACCACGGCTATCGAACCAACGATGGCGGCGAACAGAGCCACGAACGACGTGGCGAACAGGTACACCGACAGCGGTCGCCGGCCGCTCGGGTCAGGCTCGGCCCGGTTGGCCACCACCACGATGACGAAGACACCGACGACCGCCAGGAGCACGACCACTGCGAGCAGGACGAGCAAGCTGCCGACCAGCGAACCGAGCCCCCCGATTCCCGACGACGTCTGCAGGATCGGCACCGCCGGCTGGATCAAGCGCTCGCTGGCGGCGGACATGACGACTGTGTGCATTGAGACTCCCCCCACATCCCTCCGGTGCCGGTCGCACCGGGGCTGAGCCTATCGGCCAGCAGGGCTCGACCCTGGAGTGCGCCGCCGCGAGCAACTCCCGTCACGCCAGGCGGGGACCGGTGGCTACTCGTAGTACCCCGAGTGGATGTACACGCACGGGATCCCCTCGCTCTGGAACATGGCGTGGTTCTGGGGGTCGTCCTCGATGGCCAGGCGGAGGTCGAACCCGTGCTGGCGCAGCTCGTCGACCATCCGCCGCTTGAAGAACGTCACCTGGTCGTAGTCGCCGCGGTCGCGCATGACGAGGAGGTCCCACCGCACGCCGTAGCGGTGGAGCCAGGCGAGCGTCTGGGGCTGGACGCGCAGCGGCCGCCCGGTCAAGAGCACGACCGCCAGCTCGCCCCGCAACAGCTCGAGGAGCCGGGCCATCTCCTCGATCACCGGGTCGTCGCCGCAGGCCTCGAAGAACGCGTCCCAGTTGCGCCGCCCGCTCTCCAAGAACCGCTGCCGGCCGACCGCGTCGGACAGCACGCCGTCCATGTCGAAGATGACGGCCGGGCCGGCCTCGACCGGTCCCTCCCGCCAACGCCAGTTGGGCGGGGCGTTCACCGGGTCCCGGTCGCGCGGGGGGGTCACGGCAGGAACAGCAGCGTGGCCTTGTGGGCGAAGTCGACGACCGGTGCGGGGATGATGCCGAACACGATCGTCACCCCCAGGCAGAGCGCGATGACCACCGCGACGCTCGCCGGCACCTTGACCGCGGTCTCGGTGTCCGCGGTCGCCCCGACCAGGTCGTCGTCCAGCGCGGCCGGCGGCGCGTCGTCGAGCAGCAGCCCGGCGTTGAGGCGGGTGATCTGCGCGGGGGCACCCGACAGGGCGGCCGCCCCCGAGCCGCCACCGTCGCGCGAGGCGGCCGACCAGACGGCGCCCAGCGATCCACCGGCCGCCTCCTCTCCCGCCGCCACGCCCGGCGGGCGCCGGGGCGTGTACATGAGGACGGCCACCCGCAGGTAGAAGAAGGCGGCGAGTGCGGCCGAGACCATGGCGATGACGGCCAGCGGGACCGAGTGGACGTCGACCGCGGCGGCCACCACCTGGAGCTTGGCCAGGAACCCGGTGGTGAACGGCACGCCGGCCTGGGCCAGCAGCAGGGCGGCGAAGGCGAAGGCCAGGACCGGCTGGCGGCCGGCCAGCCCCCGGTAGCCGGCGAGGTCGTGGGAGGCGTCGCCGTCGCGCCCGAGCAGGGTGACCACGGCGAAGCTGCCGATCACCATGAAGGTGTAGGTGAATAGGTAGTAGAGCGCGGCGGAGACCCCGGCGGCGTTGGCCGCCTGCAGCCCGAGCAGGACGAAGCCCGCGTGGTTGATCGACGAGTAGGCCAGCATCCGCTTGATGTCGCGCTGGACGACGGCCAGGCCGGCCCCGAGGAGGAGGGTGAGGACGGCGATGGCGTAGATGACCGGCCGCCAGTCGGCGCGCAGCACGCCGAAGGAGGACACGAAGACGCGCAGCAGGGCGGCGAAGCCGCCGACCTTGGCCACGGCCGCCATGAAGCCGGTCACCGGCGACGGGGACCCCTGGTAGACGTCGGGGGTCCACATGTGGAAGGGGACGGCGGCCACCTTGAAGGCGAAGCCGACGAGGAGGAGCGAGAGCCCCGCCAGGAGCACGCCGTCGCTCACCACCACGTTCTTCGACAAGAAGTCGGCGATCTGGGCCAGGTTGGTGGTGCCGGTGGCGCCGTAGGTGAGCGCGATGCCGTAGACGAAGATCGCCGACGAGAAGCCGCCCAGGATGAAGTACTTGAGCGCCGCCTCGCCCGAGGCGGCCCGCCGGTGGTTCAAGGCGGTGAGCACGTAGAGGGCGATCGAGAGGATCTCGAGGCCCAAGAAGACGAGGACGAGGTCGTTGGCGGCGCCCATGATCATGGCCCCCGAGGCCGACACCATGGCCAGCACGGAGAGCTCGACCCCGCTCGTCCCCTCCCGGCGCACGTAGGCGTCGCCCACGAGGGCGGTCAAGGCCATGGCCGCCGAGACCACGATCACCACCAGGCAGCTGAACCCGTCGACCACCACGGCGTGGGCGATGGCGGTGTAGGGACCGTGGTCCTGGACGTCGGTCCACTGCCACCAGGCGAGGCCGAAGGTCGTGGCCGAGATGGCGACGGTGGTGGCCGTGACGAACGTGGTGCGCAGCGGGCCCCGCACCAGCGCGGACACACCCAGCAGCACCACCGCGCCGCCCAACATGACCAGCTCGGGGAGGATGGCCAGGTAGCGGATGTGCGGCAGCGCGATGCCGGTCGCCAGGTGCGCGCCGTGCGCGGCCGCCGCCCCGATCACGGCTGCCCCCCGCCGGCCGCGCCGGCCACCCGCACCGGCTCCGGCGGCGGCTGGCTGTGGGTGACCCGGTCGACCCGCTGCACCAGCTGGTTGACCGCGGGCGTGATGCGGTCGAGCACCGGCTTGGGGTACACGCCGAGGAGCACGATCAGGACGAGGAGCGGGGCGACGACCAGGCGCTCGCTCCAGCGCAGGTCCCGCGTCGCGGCGTTGGCCTCGTCGGGCTGGCCGTGGAAGGCCTGCTGGTAGGCCCAGAGCAGGTAGACGGCGGCCAGCACGACGCCGGCCGTCGCCACGACGGCCCACCAGCGATGGGTGAGGAAGGTCCCCGAGAGCACCAGGAACTCGCTCACGAACCCGTTCAGGCCCGGCAGCCCGATGGAGGCCAGCATGGCCACGGTGAACGCGGCGGCGAGGACCGGGGCGGGCGTCTGCAGGCCGCGGAGCCCCGAGGTCTGCCAGGTCGACCGGCGGTCGGCGATCCACCCGATGAGGAGGAACAGGGCGGCCGTGATGAGGCCGTGGTTGACCATGAGCAGCACGCCCCCGGTCAGGCCCTCCGTGGTGAAGGCGAAGGTGCCGAGCGCGATGAAGCCGATCTGGGCCAGCGAGGAGTAGGCCACCAGGCGCTTCAGGTCGGACTGCGCGCTGGCCACCAGGGCGCCGTAGAGGATGCCGATGACGGCGAGCGTGAGCAGCAGCGGGGCCAGGGTCTTGGCGGCCTGCGGGAACAGGTTGAGATCGAAGCGGATGATGCCGTAGGTGCCGAGCTTGGCCAGGACCCCCGACAGCACCATGGAGCCGCCGGTCGGCGCCTCGGTGTACGCGTCGGGCGACCAGGTGTGGAAGGGGAACAGCGGTGCCTTCACGGCGAAGGCGGCGGTGAACGCGAGGAAGAGGAGCACCCCGGTTGACCCCGTGAGATGGGTGTGCTCGAGGGCGGGCAGGGAGAAGGTCAGCACCCCGCGTTGGCTCTGGTGCAGGAAGGCCAGGACCAAGATCCCGACCAGCAAGAAGGCCGAGCCCAAGAACGTGTAGACGAAGAACTTGACGGCCGCGTAGGCGCGCCGCGTGAACCCCCAGCCGCTGATGAGGAAGTAGGCCGGCACGAGGGTGAGCTCGAAGAAGAGGAAGAACAAGATGAGGTCGAGCGAGATGAAGGTGCCGATGCAGGCGGCCTCGAGCAGGAGCATCCAGGCCACGAACGCCCGGGCGTTCTCGCGCGCCCGGGCCCCGGCCAGGGCGATCGGGAACAGGACGCCCGCCAGCACGACCAGGAAGACCGAGATGCCGTCGACGCCCACGAACCACGAGATGCCGAGCGACTGGGCCCACGCGTGGTCAGACACGAACTGGTACCCACCCGCTCCCGCGTGCAGCAGCACCGCCACCGCGACGGCCAGGCCCAGGGTGGCGAGCGCCACCGCCAGGCCGACCAGCTCGACGACCAGGCGGCTGGCCCGCACCATGAGGCCCAGGGCCAGCGCACCGGCCGCCGGCAGCAGCACCAGCACCGTCAGGTAGGGGAACCTCACGACCACCACGTCCGGCTGACGATGAAGGCGATGATGGCAGCCAGGCCGAGTGCGATCCCGAGCGCGTAGTTGCGCACGTAGCCGGACTGCACCCGGCGCACGCGCGAGCCGACCGAGCGCACGAGGGTGGCGACCCCGTTCACCGCCCCGTCGATGACGCGGGTGTCGATCACGGTGGCCGAGAAGCGGGCCAGCGCCTCGCCGGGCCGCCCAATGGCCGCGTCGTAGAAGTCGTCCCAGTACCAGACGCGCTGGAGGAAGGCCGGCTCGAGCGCCGGTTGGTCGGCCCGGCGGCGCCAGAGTCGCCAGGCGACGCTCAGGCCCACCACCGCCACGACGCCGTCCGCCACATCGAGCGAGACGAGGGCGCCGCGGCTCAGGTGGCTGGTGAAGAGGTCGGGGCCGAACATCGGCCCGAGCCAGCCGGTCAGGCCGAAGCTGTGCACCCAGGGGAGCCCGAGCAGCCCGCCCAGGAGGGCGAGCACCGAGAGCACCACCAGCGGGAGACGCATCACCCAGGGCGACTCGTGGGGCTCGGCGAGGGCCGGGTGTTGGGGGACGGCCTGCTGCCAACGGGCGTCGCCCGTGAAGGCCAGGAAGAAGAGGCGGCTCATGTAATAGGCGGTGAGGAGCGCGGTGAGGAGGCCGACGGCCCAGAGGGCGGGGCTCTTCGCGTACACGTTGGCCAGGACGTCCCCCTTGGACCAGAAGCCCGCCAGCGGCGGCACGCCGGCGATGGCCAGCCAGCCGACCAGGAAGGTGGCGAAGGTCCAGGGCAACCAGCGGGCGAGGCCGCCCATCCGTTTCAGGTCCTGCTCGTCGTGGAGCGAATGGATCACCGACCCCGCCCCCAAGAACAAGAGGCCCTTGTAGAAGGCGTGGGCCACCATCAAGAAGATGGCGGCCACGTAGGCGCCCGTGCCGACGGCGAGCACCATGTAGCCGATCTGGGACACCGTCGAGAAGGCCAGGACCTTCTTGATGTCCTGCTGGGCGCAGGCGATGGTGGCCGCGACGAGGGCGGTCGCCAGCCCGATGCCGGCGATCACCCAGCGCCCGTCCGGGGAGAGCGCCAGGATCGGGTGCACGCGGCACAACAGGTAGACCCCGGCCGTGACCATGGTGGCCGCGTGGATGAGGGCGGACACGGGCGTCGGGCCCTCCATGGCGTCGGGGAGCCAGTTGAAGAGCGGGATCTGGGCCGACTTGCCGGCGGCCGCCAGCAGGAGCAGGAGCCCGGCGGCCGTCGCCCCGCCCCCGCCGAGCGCCGCCCGGTGGGCGAACACCGACGCGTAGTCGAGCGTGCCGGTCTTGGAGAAGATGAGGAACATGGCGACGAGGAAGCCGGCGTCGCCGATCCGGTTGTAGATGAAGGCCTTCTTGCCGGCCGAGGCCGCCGAGTCCCGCTCGTGCCAGAACGCGACCAGCCAGTAGGAGCAGAGCCCCACCCCCTCCCACCCGACGAAGGTGACGAGCAGGTTGTTGGCCAGCACCAGCACCAGCATCGAGAAGACGAACAGGTTGAGGTAGATGAAGAACTTCGTGTACTCCCGATCGCCCTTCATGTAGCCGATGGAGTACAGGTGGATCAGCGCGCTCACCCCCGTGACGAAGAGGCACATCGTCATGGAGAGGGGGTCGATCACGAGGGCCGCCTTGACCTGCAGACCGCCGACCCCGATCCAGCTGAAGAAGGTCTGGGTGAACTGACGCGCCGCCTCCGGGCGCGCCTGGAGCCCGGCGAAGGTCACACAGGCCGCCACGAAGGACCCGGTCACGGCCGCCGTCCCGACCCAGCCGGCCAGCGGGTCGCCCAGGCGCTTGCCCAACGGGACGAGGACGACGAACCCGATGAGCGGCAGGAGGGGCATCAAGAACGCGACGTGCAGCACGGCGGACTCAGCCCTTCAAGATGTGGAAGTCGTCGGCCGTCGCGCTGGCCCGCCGGCGGAAGATGGCGACCACGATCCCCAGGCCGACGACCACCTCGGCCGCGGCGACGACCAGGACGAAGAACACCACCGCCTGGCCACCGATGTCGTGCAGCATGCGCGCGAACGTGACGAAGGTGAGGTTGGCCGCATTGAGCATCAGCTCGATGCACATGAACATGATGAGGACGTTGCGCCGGATCAACAGCCCGATGGCACCGATGCCGAAGAGCGCGGCGGCCAGACCCAAGTACCACGGCCCCGGCAGGCTCACGGCGACACCTCCGCGTCCTCTCGCTCGGCCTCCGCGCTCGCCCCGGGCTCGGCCGTTGCCTCCCGCTCGGCCGCCGCCACCAGGCGGGGACGGCGGGCGAGGACGACGGCGCCGACGACGGCGATGACCAGCAGCGCCGCCGTGGCCTCGAACGCGTAGAGGTAGGTCGTGAACACCGACTGGCCGAGTTGGTAGACGTTCGAGTGGTGGTTACCGGTGGTCGAACCGGCCACCGAGCGCGCGCCGGTGGCCCAGTGGGCGTTGACCCCGAGCGCGATCACCCCGCCCACCGAGGCGAGGACGAGCAGGAGCGCCATCGGGCGCTGGCCCTTCAGCGGCTCGGCGTTGATGTTGTCGCGCCGGTCGACCCCCAGGTACATGATCACGAACAGGAACAGGACCACGATGGCGCCCGCGTAGACGATCACCTGCACGGCCGCCAGGAAGTCCGCCTGCTGCTCGACGAACAGCACGGCCACGCCGAAGAGGGTGGCGACGAGGGACAGGGCGGCGTGCACCGGATTGCGCGAGACGATCACTCCCAGCGCGCCGCCGAGGATGATCATGGCGGCGAGGACGAAGGTGATCGCGTCGGGCAGGGTGGGGTGCGTGCTCGCCAGCAGGCCGGGCATCAGGCCCCCGGGGCCCCGGTCGGCGTCGTCGCCTCTTGGGCCGCGGGGCGCCGCGCGGCGCGGCGGTCCGCCAGCTTGGCCTTGGCCCGGCTGGCCGACAGCTGAGCCCGCCACAGGCGGCCGCGCATGCCCCGGTGCGCGAAGGGGATGTCCACGTCGAGCAGGTGCGCCTCCATGGTGGCGCGGAGCGCCTTGGTCCCGGTGGCCTCGTCGTCGCGCCTCCCGCTCTGGCCCCCCTCGGGGGCGCGGACGCCGTAGCCGAGCTCGCCCGACCACTGCACCCGCCCCTCGTAGTCGGCGGCGCCCGACGGCGAGGTGGCCCGCATCCAGCCCGAGGTGAAGCGGTCGTCGCCCGGGCGCCAGTCCTCCCAGGGCAGGTGCTGGGGCCGGCCGTCGTCCCCGACCAAGAGCTCCCGCTTGGTGTAGATGGCGTCGGAGCGGTTGGTGAAGGAGAACTCGAAGAGCTTGGTCTCGGTGATCGCCTCGGTGGGACAGGCCTCCACGCACAGGTCGCAGTGGATGCAGCGCAGGTAGTTGATCTCATAGACGTAGCCGTAGCGCTCGCCCGGCGAGACGGGGTGGTCGGGCGGGTTGTCGAGGCCCCGCACGTAGATGCAGTCCGCCGGGCAGACCCCGGCGCAGAGCTCGCACCCGATGCACTTCTCCATGCCGTCCTCGTAACGCCCGAGGACGTGTCGGCCGTGCTGGCGGGGCTGCTTGGGCCGTTTCTCGTCGGGATACTGGCTCGTCACCCGCGGCCGGGTCAGGTGCTCGAGCGTCAACTTGAAGCCGCCCAGGAAGCCGAGGTTGGGGGCCATCAGCGCGTGCCCTCCGGCATCGCCCCGCCGAGGTTGTGCTCGCCGCTGCGCCGGCCGCCCACCTTGAAGGCCCGGGCCAGCAGCAAGCCGAGCGCGAACTCGCCGACGCCCACGAACAGGCCCCACCAGTGCCAGACCAACACCGCGGCGACGAGGATCAGCCAGCCGAGGGAGAGCGGGATGAGGGCCTTCCACCCGACGTCCATCAGCTGGTCGTAGCGCAGGCGGGGCAGGGCGGCCCGGAACCAGACGTAGAGGAAGAGGAAGGCCAGCGTCTTGACCGAGAACCACACGATGGGCATCCAGATGTCAGAGGTCGGGATGAACCTCGGTATGGGGCCGTCGGGCCCCCCGAAGAAGAGCGTGACGACGACCGCCGACATGGAGATCGTGTTCATGAACTCGGCCAGGTAGAAGAGCGCGAAGCGGATCGACGAGTACTCCGTGTTGAACCCGCCCACCAGCTCGGAGTCGGCCTCCACCAGGTCGAAGGGTGGCCGGTTGAGCTCGGCCGTGATGGCGATCAGGAAGAGGAAGAACGGGACGAAGCCCAGCCGGATGACGTTCCAGTCCCAGAAGCCGTGGGCCTGACTGGCCACGATGGCCCGGGTCGACAACGAGCCGCTGGTGAGCACCACGGCCACGACGGTGAGGCCGAGGGCCGCCTCGTAGGAGATCATCTGCGCGGACGCGCGCACCGAGCCGAGCAGCGGATACTTCGACCCCGACGACCAGCCGGCCAGCATCACGCCGTAGACCGACACCGATGACATCGCGAGGACGAGCAGGATGCCGATGGGCGGATCGACCACCTGCAGCTCGAAGCGGTGGCCGGCGATGGTGAGCATGCCGCCGACCGGGACCACGGTGAAGATCAAGAGGGCCGGCAGCAGCGCCAGATAGGGCGCCAGCTTGAACACGAAGCGGTCCGCCCGCTCGGGCAAGAGGTCCTCTTTGAAGAAGAGCTTGATGCCGTCGGCCAGGGTCTGGAGCAGCCCCCACGGACCCGCCCGGTTGGGTCCGATCCGGCTCTGCATGTCGGAGATGACCTTGCGCTCGAACCAGATCATGAGCATGACCGTGACGAGCAGCACCCCGAAGGCGACCAGCACGCGGACGACCACGATCAGGAGCTCGACCCAGTGGAGGCCGGGCGCGAACAGCGGGTCGAGGCCGAAGAGCGCGCCCGTGATCACAGCGACTCCAACCGGACGTCGTTCACGAGCGCGCCGGCGTCGATCAGCGCCGCCGCCACGTTGGCCAGGCCGCCGCCGGGCAGGTTGAAGTCGACGACGAGCACCCCTCGGGGCACACCGCGGTCGGGGGCGACGGGGAGCCGCGCGCTGGCCCGCTCGCCCCGCACGGTGGCCTGGTCGCCGGCGACCAGCCCCAGCCGATCGAGGTCGTAGGGATTGGCGCGGGCGACCGCGGCCGGCACGAGCGGCGCCAGGGACGGCGACCCGGAGACCGCGGTCCCGCCGTCGTAGAGGCGCCGCGCCGACACCAGGCGCAACGAGTAGCTGTCCGGTAGCGGCACTTCCGGGGGATCCGCCGCGGCGGGCGCGGCCAGCACCGGCGGCGGCGCGGCACCGGCGGCGGGGGCCTCGGGCCACTCGTCGGCTTCGGTGACGCCAACCCTCGGCGGGGCGCCCTGACGCTCGACGGAGTCGACCCCCGGAGTGGCGATGGGATCGATGGGGGCCACCCGGCGGGCGCGGTCGGGCTGGAGGGGCACCACCACGCCGTCGTGCGCGCCGGCGGATTCGAGCACGGCCGGGGTCACCCCACGGTGGACCGAGCCCAGCTGCTCGATCTCCTCCCAGACGCCGTCGGCCGACGCGAAGCCCAGGTCTTCGCCCAGCGCCTCGGCCAACGCCTGGGCGATCATCCAGTCGGGCCAGGCCGAGCCCGGGGCCACCAGCTTGTGTCCGAGGCGGCTCACCCGCCCCTCGATGTTGGTCGTCGACCCGGCCCGTTCGTGCGCGACGGCGGCCGGCAGGACGACGTCGGCGTGCTCGCAGATCTCCGTGTGGTGCCCCCCCACCACGATGACGAGCTCGGCGGCCCGAAGCGCCGCCTCGGCCAGCCGCCGATCCGGGAAGTCGGCCAGCGGATCGGCGCCGAGGATGATGAGGGCTCTCGTCGCCACCCCCCCGGCGCTCGCCCCCCGCGCCGCCGACGTCAGCATCGCCGCGGCATCCCGACCCCTGGCCTCGGGGACCGACCCCCAGTGCTCGAGGAACCACGCCCGACCCGACGAGAGCGACACCCGGCCGGGCAGGACGCCGGGGCCGAGGCCCATGTCGAGCGCGCCCTGCACGTTGGACCGCCGCAGAGTGGGCAAGAAGCGCGCCGCGGGCAGCGCGTCGGCCAGCACGCGCACCGCCGCCGCGGTGACCGCCGCGTCCTCGGCCACCGAGGCGCGGCCCACCAGCACGACCACGCCCTGACCCGCCGGGCCGGCCCCGGCCAGCAGCGCCCGGGCGCTCTCCAGGGCGGCGGCCGACCAGGCCGGGCCCTCGGGGTGCGACGGTCCGGCCACCTGCTCGTCGCCGCCGACGAGGGCGCGGGCGACGGCGGGCGCGTCGCCCGGACGCAGGGGCAGGGAGGCGGCGGCGTAGCTGGTGAGCGACGTGGAGGTGGGGGCGAGCTCGATGAGCGACGTGGTCCCGGCCAGCGCCGACTGGCGGAGGCGGAGGAAGAGGACCGGCAGCTCCTCGCGGACGTCGCCCGTCAGCAGCACGACGACCCGGGCCGCGCACGCCTCGTCGATCGTCGCGCGCGGCAGCGAGAGAATCAGATCGGCGGGCAAGCCGTCCCCCAGCTGCGCGTCCACCGAGTCGGTCCCGATCACCCCCTTGGCCAGCTTGGCCCAGGCGTAGGCGCCCTCGTTGGTGAGCTGGGCACCGCCCAGGACCCCGACGGCAGCCGCGCCGCCGGCCCGCGCCTGGTCCAGCCCGGTGGCCGCCACCCGCAAGGCCTCGGCCCAGCTGACCGTGACGAGCTCGCCGCCGACGCGCACCAGCGGTTCGGTGATGCGCGCGGGCCCGGGGTGGGCCGCGTCGGCCGGCCCCTCGCCGCCGCCGTTGACCGACTCGGTGACGAAGCGTCCCTTGTCGCAGAGCCAGCCCTGGTTGACGGGGTCGGCGTCGATGCCGAGCAGCCGGGTCAGGCGGTTGCCCGAGGACTGGGCCGCCACCCGGCAGCCGAGGGCGCAGGTGGTGCAGGTCGACTCCACCTGATCGAGGTCCCAGGGGCGCGCGCGGAACCGGTAGGGGGTCGCGGTGAGCGCGCCGACCGGGCAGATCTGGACGGTGTTGCCGCTGAAGTAGGAGGAGAAGGGCCGGTCCGGGAAGGTGGCGACCTCGACCATCTCGCCGCGCCCGGAAAAGTCGATCAGCGCCTCGCCCGCCACCTCCTCGGCGAAGCGGGTGCAGCGGGCGCACTGGATGCAGCGCTCCCGATCCAAGAGCACCAGCGCTGAGATGGGGATCGGCTTCTCGAAGTGCCGCTTCTCCTCGGTGAACCGGCTCTCGCCCGGGCCATAGGCGAGGGTCTGGTCCTGGAGCGGGCACTCGCCGCCCTTGTCGCAGACCGGGCAGTCGAGCGGGTGGTTCACGAGGAGGAACTCGAGCACCCCGTCCTGGGCCTTCTTGACCTTGGCCGAGGCGGTCACCACCTCGGCCCCCTCCTCGACCGCCACGAAGCAGGCGGGTTGCAGGGTGGCCCCGCGCGGCCCGCTCACCTCGACCAGGCACATGCGGCACACGCCCACCGGGCTCATCCGCGGGTGGTAGCAGAAGCGCGGGACGAAGACGCCGGCCCGCTCGGCCGCGCTGATGATGAGCTCGCCTCGACGCGCGGTCGCCGGACGCCCGTCGAGGGTGAAGTGGACGCGGTCGGCGTCGGCCGCCGGTGCCGCCGCCTCCGGGGCCGTGACGGGCGCCTCAGCCAAGGGGGCACCCGCCCTCTTTGATGTGCACCAGGAACTCGTCGCGGCCCATCGTGAGCGCCGAGTTGATCGACGGGGGGATGGAGGGGCCGAGCGGACAGATGGTCGTCTGCTCGGGGGGCCAGTGCAGGCCCGGGCTGATGTTGTCGCACACGTCGAGCAGGACCTCGAGGTCCTCGGCGCGGCCGGACCCGTGCTCGATCCGGTAGAGGATGCGCTCCAGCCAACCGGACCCCTCCCGGCACGGCGTGCACTGCCCACAGGACTCGCGGGCGAAGAACTTGGTGATCCGCCAGGCCACCCGGACGAGGCAGGTGCTCTGGTCCATGACCACCACCGAGCCGGAACCCAGCATGGACCCGGCCGCCTGCACCTCGTCTTGCCCCAGCGCGAGATCGAGCTCTGCGGGGCCGAACCAGGGCGAGGACGCGCCGCCCGGGATGAAGGCCTTCAGCTCGCCCCCGCCGCGGATCCCCCCGCCGTAGAGCGGCGCGTAGATGAGGTCGCGGAAGGTGGTCTTCACCATCTCGACCTCGAAGGCACCGGGACGACGCACGTGGCCCGACAGGGCGAAGAGGCGGGTGCCGGTCGAGCGCCCCGCGCCCAACGCCGCGAACGCGGCCCCGCCGTGGAGGATGATCCAGGGCAGGTTGGACATGGTCTCGACGTTGTTGACCACCGTCGGCTGGCCGTAGAGCCCCATGACCGCCGGGAAGTACGGGGGCTTGATGCGGGGGAAGCCGCGCTTGCCCTCGAGCGATTCCAAGAGGCCCGTCTCGTCACCGCAGATGTACGCGCCGGCTCCGGGGTGCACGACCACGTCGACGGAGAACCCCGAGGAGAAGATGTCGTTGCCGATGGCGCCCGCGTCGTAGGCGTCGTTCACCGCCTGTTGCATCCGCTCGAGCCCGAGCGCGAACTCGCCGCGCACGTAGATGAACACCTGGCTCGCCTGCACCGCGTAGGCGGCGATGATCGTTCCCTCCACGATCTGGTGCGGGTCCCCCTCGATGAGGAGGTGGTCCTTGAAGGTGGCCGGCTCGCTCTCGTCGCCGTTCACGACGAGGTAGGTGACCGGCGCCTTGCGCAGCATGGACCACTTGCGCCCGGCCGGGAAGCCGGCGCCACCGCGCCCGAGCAGGCTGGCCGCGTCGACCTCGGCGGCCACCGCCTCGGGGGTCATCGCGAGTGCCTTGCGGAGGCCGTCGTAGCCGCCGGTCGCGAGGAAGCGCTCCAGGGTGTGGGAGTCCTCGTGGTGGAGGCGGGCCGTGACGATGCGGGGGGCGTCGGTGACCGCCATCAGCGCGCGTCCTGGGCCGAGGCCCGCTCGGCCTGGGCCCGGGCGACGGCCGCCCGCTCCGCGGCCACGCGCTCGGGGTCGACCACGAGCCCCCGGTTGCGGGCGACCCGCTGGAGCGTCCCGTGCGGGGGGATCGTGGCGGCCAGCTTGCCCGCACCCAGGTCTTCGACGAGCTGATCGAAGGCGTCGGCCGTCTGCGCGCGCACGAATCGGTGGTTCACCTGCACGCAGGGCGCGAAGTCGCAGTCGGCCAGGCACTCGGCCTCCTCGAGCGCGAACGTCCCGTCGTGCGTCGCCCCCCCGATCGGTACCCCGAGCCGCGCCTCGGCGTGGGCCAAGAGCTCGAGCGCGCCGTCGAGCAGGCAGGCCACGTTCGTGCAGATCGACACGCGATAGGTGGCCGCCGGTTCGATGTCGAGCATGTCGTAGAACGTGGCGGTGCCCCGGACCTCGGCGGGGGTGACGCCCACCAGCTCTGCGATCTCCTCCATGGCCTCGGGACGCAGCCACCCGTCCTCCCCCTGGGCCAGGTGGCACAGGGGGATGAGCGCGGAGCGGGGCTTGGGGTAGAGCGCCACCAGCTGCTGCGCGCGCGTACGCGTCTCGGGCGTGAAGTGGCTCACCGGTCCACCTCCCCCATGACCGGGTCGACCGAGGAGATGACGGCGACGGCATCGGCCACCAGCCCGCCCCGCAGGAGGTGCGGCAGCGTCTGGAGGTTGACGAAGCTGGGGCCGCGGACGTGCAGCCGGTAGGGCTTGGCGCTGCCGTCGGACACGAGGTAGCAACCGAGCTCGCCCCGCGGCGACTCGACCGTCATGTACACCTCGCCCTCGGGCACCCGGAAGCCCTCGGTGAACACCTTGAAGTGGTGGATCAGGGCCTCCATCGACTCGTCGATCCGGCCCCGCGGTGGCGGGGTGACCTTGCGGTCCTGGACCCGGTAGTCCCCCTTGGGCATGCCGTCACGGACCTGGCGCAGGATCCGGATGGACTCGCGGATCTCGTTCAGGCGGACGGAGTAGCGGTCGAAGTTGTCACCGTAGGTGCCGACGATGACGTCGAACTCGACCTCGTCGTAGGCCAGGTAGGGCATGGTGCGGCGGAGGTCCCAGGGCACGCCGGTCGAGCGCAGGATGGGCCCGGTGGCCGAGAGCGCCAGCGCCTCCTCGGCGGTGATGGCGCCCACCCCCTCGGTCCGCTCCCGGAAGATGGGCTGGCCGGTGAGCAGCTCGTCGTACTCGTAACTCCGGGCGAGGATCGTGTCACAGATGACCTCGATGTCGTCCTCCCAGCCGTCGGGGAGGTCCGCCGCCGTGCCGCCAGGCCGGATGAAGTTGTGGTTCATCCGCAGTCCGGTCGTCTTCTCGTAGAAGTTGAGGACCATCTCGCGCTCGCGAAAGCCGTAGATCATCATCGAGGTGGAGCCGAGGTCCATCCCGTTGGTGGCCATCCACATGAGGTGTGAGCACAGCCGGTCGAGCTCGGCCATCAGCATGCGGACCCAGACCGCGCGGGTCGGGAGCTCGACGCCGAGGAGGGATTCGACCGCCAGCGAGAAACAGAGCTCGTTGTGCAGCGGCGCGAGGTAGTCCATCCGCGTCACGTTGGTGGCGCCCTGGACGTAGGTGAGCTCCTCCGCCGTCTTCTCCATGCCGGTGTGGAGGTAGCCGATCACCGGCTTGGTGCGGACGACCACCTCGCCGTCGAGCTCGAGCATGAGCCGGAGCACCCCGTGGGTCGAGGGGTGCTGGGGACCCATGTTGATGATCATCGTCTCGTCGTCGCCACGCTCGATGTCGAGCTGGCCGGTGTCGGGGACGGCCCCTTCGGGCAGGCGCAGCACGGCGCTCGGCGCGGCGGGCAGCTGCTCCTGGGCCCCCTCTGAGGTCTCGACCGGGTCCCAGGTCGAGATCCGGTGCGGATGGTCGGGGCTCACCGCGGCCCCGGGGCTTCCTTGAACTGCACGGGCACCCGCCCGACGCCGTAGTCCTTGCGGAGGGGGTGCCCCTCCCAGTCCTCGGGCATGAGGATCCGGGTGAGGTCGGGGTGCCCGGAAAAGCGAATGCCCATCAGGTCGAAGACCTCGCGCTCCATGGCCTCGGTGCCCGGGTAGAGGTCGAACAACGAGTCCACCACCGGGTCGGCCTCGGGCACCTGGACCCGCAGGCGCGCCCGACGCCGGGCCGAGAGCGACAGGAGGTTCACGACCACCTCGAAACGCTCGGGCGTCACCCCCTCGGGCAACGAGCGACCGGGGTGGCGCAGGTAGTCCACCGCGCAGACGTCCGAGCACAGCTCGAAGCCGTCGCTCCGGGCCGACGCCACGGCCCCGTGGTACTCGGCGCGCGAGGGGAAGCAGAGCTCGACGGTGCCCACTGCCATCACTTGGGCGTGGCTACTCGAACGGCATCGGGCACCTCGGGCACCCACCCGGGTCCGTCTTCGGCGGACGGGCCCTCGACCACCTCGTGGTCGCGCTGGGTGATCTCGCCGGTGCGGATCTTCTCGTGCAGCGTGAGGATGGCGTGGAGCAGCGTCTCGGGCGAGGGCGGACAACCGGGCGCGTAGACGTCGACCGGGACGATCTGGTCGACCCCCTGGACGATGGCGTAGTTGTTGAACATCCCGCCCGACGAGGCGCACACCCCCATCGAGATGACCCACTTGGGCTCCATCATCTGGTCGTAGACCTGGCGGAGCACCGGCGCCATCTTCTGGGAGACCCGACCGGCCACGATCATGAGGTCGGCCTGGCGCGGCGAGGCGCGGAACACCTCCATGCCGAGGCGGCTGATGTCGAAGTCGGCCGCGCCGACCGACATCATCTCGATGGCGCAGCAGGCCAGACCGAAGGTGGCCGGCCAGACGCTGTTGCGTCGCGCCCACTTGACCAGGTCTTCGAGTCGACCCGTCAGGAAGTTGTGCTGGAGGTCCTCGAGCCCCATCGTCCTCGCCTACGCGGCGCGCCCAGGCGACGGCGGCTCCGCCGTGATTCGGGAGATGGTCGACTCCGACGTGCGGGGCGGCGTGGCCACCTGCAGTCGCTTGGCCGGGCCCCAGGTGAGGGCCCCGTTGCTGACCAGGTAGAGGAACGAGACGAGGACGGCCGCTGCGAACACCAGGACCTCCACCAGGCCGAATGTGTGCAACTGGCGGAAGATGACCGCGAACGGGTACAGGAACACGATCTCGATGTCGAAGATGATGAAGATCATGGCCACCAGGTAGAAGCGCACCGGGAAGCGCTCGGGCGGCTCGCGGTCGGGCACGATGCCGCACTCGTAGGGGGCAATTTTGGCCGCGGTGGGCTTGCTTCTCGGTCCGAGGAGGGAGGAGGCCACGAAGGACCCGACGCAGAAGATCAGGCCCAGCACCAGCATGACGAAGATGGGCAGGTACTGTTCCATCTTGCTCCCCGGTTTACCACGGCGCGCTTCGGCGGAGCACATCCGCCCAGGTCCGCTCGGCGGGAACCCGACCGGTCCCGCCGACCTACGATTCTGGCGGTGACCGCGCGCGGCGCCGGGACGAAGACACCCGGTCACGACGGCCAATCGCCGGCCAAACGGACCCGTCCGCCGCGCCCCGCGGCGGGCCGGAGCGCGCCGGTCGCGCCCCGGGCGGCTCGGCCGACCGCGCGCCGGAGCGCACCGGCGCGGCGCGCCGGGCGCGTCCACGACGTCCTCGTGGTGGGGGCCGGGCCCTCGGGGGCCGCCTGCGCCTACTGGTTGGCCGACGCCGGCTGGGACGTGGCCGTCGTCGAGAAGAAGCACTTCCCGCGCGAGAAGACCTGCGGCGACGGCCTCACCCCGCGCTCGGTCCGACAGCTGGCCGACATGGGCGTGGAGGAATCGCTGGCCGGCGCGCACCGCTATGGCGGGCTGCGCTCGGTCGGCTTCGGGCGCTCCCTCGAGCTCACCTGGCCGGCCCATCCGGACTTCCCGAACTACGGCTACACGGTGACGCGCCACGACCTCGACGGGCTGGTGGCCGAGCGCGCGCTCAAAGCGGGGGCGACCGTCCTCCAGGGAACCGAAGCGCTCGAACCGATCCTCGAATCGCCGCCGGACGAGGCGACCGGCGAAGAGCTCGACGCGCTGCCGGTCTGCAACGGCGCCGTCGTGCGCGAGGGGGCGAAGACCCGCCAGCTGCGCGCCCGCTACGTGGTGGTGGCCGACGGGGCCAACTCCCGGGTCGGCCGCGCGCTCGGCCTCGTGCGCGACCGCGCCTACCCCCAGGGAATGGCGCTGCGCGGCTACTACCGCTCAGAACGCCACGACGAGCCCTGGATCGAGTCGCACCTCGACATCCGCGATGCGAACGGGGACATCGTCCCCGGCTACGGCTGGATCTTCCCGCTGGGCGACGGTCGGGTGAACGTGGGGGTCGGTCTCCTCTCCACCGACCGGCGGTGGCGGGGCGTGAACACCACCAAGCTCATGGAGGCCTTCGTCGCCGGCGTGGGGGCGTCGTGGGGCCTGAACGAGGCCACTTGCTGCGGTCCGCCCACCGGGGGCCGACTGCCCATGGGGATGTCGGTCGGCCCGCGGGTCGGTCCCAACACGGTCGTGATCGGCGACGCCGGGGGCCTCATCAACCCGTTCAACGGCGAGGGCATCGCCTATGGCTACGAGACGGGGCGCTTCGCCGCCGCCTCGTTGGCCGAGGCGCTGAACGGCGGCGGTGCGGACGCGCTCGCCTCCTACGAGGAACGCATCCGCGACGCCTACGCCGAGTACTACCGCGTGGGTCGCGCCTTCGTCCGGCTGGTGAGCAACCCCGCCGTCATGCGCGCCTGCGTCTCGGTCGGCATGCGTTCGGAGGCCATCATGAACCAGCTCCTGCGCATCATGGCCAACCTCATGCGACCCGACGGCCACGGCGCGGCCGAGGTCGGCTACTCCGCGTTGGTGGCCCTGGCCAAGGTGCTGCCACCCGGCATCATCGAGGGCACCCTCACCCGCTGACCGCCGGTCACCAGCCGGCCGCCACCGCGGCCGCCGCCTCCCCGGCCGCCTCGACGGCCAACGCCAGCTCGGCCTCGCCGTGGGAGAGGCCCGGGAAGAGCACCTCGTAGGGGCCCGGCGCCAGCGCGACGCCGCGCGCCAAGAGCGCGTGGAAGAGCCGGGGGTAGGCGCCGTCGGCCACGACGCGCCGCACGTCGGCCATCGTGCGCGCCGGTCCGAGGTCGCTCCCGGGCGCGCCGACCAGCAGCCCGACCAGCGGCCCGACCGAACACGTCCGCGCCGCCAGGCCGCCCTCGGTGATCGAGCGCTCGAGGCCGGCCGCGAACGCCGCGGCTCGCTGCGTCAGCGCCGCGTAGTCCTCGGCGCCGACCCGGTCGAGCACCGCCCGCCCGGCGGCCGTGGCCAGGGGGTTCCCCGACAGGGTGCCCGCCTGGTAGACGGGGCCCGACGGCGCCAGACAGGCCAGCACCTCGGCCCGCCCGCCGAAGGCCCCGAGCGGGAGCCCGCCGCCGATCACCTTCCCGAAGCACCACAGGTCCGGTGTGACGCCGAGGACCTCGCTGGCGGCGCCGGGCCCGAGCCGGAACCCGGTGATGACCTCGTCGAAGACGAGCAGGGCGCCGGCCGCGTCGCAGGCGCGTCGCAGACCGGCGAGGAACCCCGGATCGGGCGGCACCAGGGTCATGTTGGCGGCCACCGGTTCGACGATGACGCACGCCACCGAGGTGTCGAGCTCGGGCACCGTGTTGTACGCGACGACCACGGTGTCGGCCACCGCCCCGACCGGCACGCCGGCCGAGGCCGGGAGTCCGAGCGTGGCCACCCCGCTCCCGGCGCCGGCCAGGAGCGCGTCGGCGTGGCCGTGGTAGCAGCCGTCGAACTTCACGATGCGGTCCCGGCCGGTGAACCCGCGCGCCACGCGGACCGCGCTCATGGCCGCCTCTGTCCCCGACGAGACCAGCCGGACCTGGTCGCACCCCGGCACCCGCCCGCAGATCGCCTCCGCCAGCAGCACCTCGCCGGGCGTCGGCATCCCGAACGTCGTCCCCCGGGCGGCCGCGTCGACGAGGGCCGCGGTCACCACCGGGTGTGCGTGCCCGAGGAGCACCGCGCCGTAGGACTGGATGAAGTCGAGGTAGCGGCGACCGTCCGCGTCGAAGATCCAGGGTCCCTCCCCGCGCACCACGGTGAACGGCTCTCCGCCGACCGAGGCGAACGAGCGAACCGGCGAGTCGACCCCGCCGGGAATGGAGCGCCGGGCGCGGGCCAGCCACGACGCGTTGGTCGGGGGGGCCGCGGCCGGATCGGCCGGCGGCTCAGCCACCGAGTGCTTCGGCCAGCTCGCCGGCGAAGTAGGTCAGCACGAAGTCGGCACCGGCCCGCTTGATGGCGGTGAGCGACTCGAGCGCCACGGCGGGCCCGTCGATCCAGCCGCGCTCGGCGGCCGCCACGATCATGGCGTACTCGCCGCTCACCTGATAGGCGGCCACGGGCACGTCGACCGTGGCCCGCACCGCCGCCAGCACATCGAGGTTGGTGCCGGCCGGCTTCACCATCACGACGTCGGCCCCCTCGGCCACGTCGAGCGCCACCTCGGCTAGCGCCTCTCGGCGGTTGGCGGGGTCCTGCTGGTAGCCGCGACGGTCACCCCCGCCCGCGATCGTGACCTCGACCGCCTCGCGGAACGGGCCGTAGAGGGCCGACGCGTACTTGGCGGCGTAGGCGAGCACCGCCACGTCGCAGCGGCCGGCCCCGTCGAGGGCGGCCCGGATGGCGCCCACCTGGCCGTCCATCATCCCGCTCGGGGCGACCACGTCGGCCCCCGCCTCGGCCTGGGCGAGCGCCGTCTGCTGGTACAGCGCCAAGGTGGCGTCGTTATCCACCTGGCCGCGCGCGTCGAGGACCCCGCAGTGGCCGTGGTCGGTGTACTCGTCGAGGCACAGGTCGGCGATCAGCACCAGCTCATCGCCGAGGGCGGCCCGGACGTCGGCGAGGGCGACTTGCACGATGCCGTCGGGGTCGAACGCGCCCGACCCGACGGAGTCCTTGCGCTCGGGGACCCCGAAGAGGATGACACCGGGCACACCCAGGGCCGAGAGCCGCTTGGCCTCGGCCACGAGCGTGGACCGGGAGTGCTGGACCTGACCGGGCATGGACGGGATCGCCACGGGCTCCTCGGTCCCCTCGCGCACGAACAGCGGCGCGACGAAGTCGTCGACGCTGAGCCGCGTCTCGGCCACCAGCCGCCGCAGGGCCGGTGTCCGGCGGAGCCGACGGAGCCGGCGCTCGGGGTATCCCACGGCCCCAGCCTACGACCGCACCCCAGGGACGGCATCACGGGCGGGCCGCCGCGCGGTGGGCCACCAGCGCCGCCACCAGCCCCTCGACCGAGGGCTCGTCGGCCTCGATCTCAACCGGGAGCCCGGCCGCCCGGGCGGCCTGCGCGCTCACCGGCCCGATGCAGGCCACCGCCTTGGGCGCGGCGAGGGGACGCCCCGCATCGTCGCGGCCCGCCAGGTAGGCCGAGATCGTCGACGGCGAGGCGAAGATGACCACGTCGGCACCGGCCAGCTCGTCGGCCAGCGCCGCGGCGGGGGGCGGCCCGGGGACGGTGCGGTAGGCGACCACCTCGTCGACGGTCCATCCCTTCGCTCGGAGCCCGGCCGCCAGCGTCGGGCGCGCCGAGGCAGAGCGGGGGAACAGCACGCGCCCCCCCGGGGCCGGCGCCCGCGCGAATGCGTCGACCAGGCCCTCGGCCGACGAACGATCGGGCACCAGGTCGGCGGTCAGATGCACGGACTCGAGCGCCTCGGCCGTGGCGCGGCCGACCGCCGCCAGGCGGGCGGCGCCGAGCGAGCGGGCGTCTCGCAGCAGCGCGGCCACCGGGCCAACGGCGTTGGCCGACGTGAAGGCGACCCAGTCGTATTGCCCGATCTCGGCCACCGCCCGGCGCAACGCGGCACCGCCGTCTGCGGCGGCTTCGATCGAGATCAGGGGCAGCTGCAGGACACGGGCGCCGGCCGCCAGCAGCGCCGCCGCGAGGGGGTCGCTCTGCTCGGGGGCGCGGGTCACCACCACCGTGCGGCCCGCCAGCGGCGCCGCGGTCGACTCAAGCACCAGGCCGGCGACGGCTCCCACCACGATCACCGACGGGGAACCAAGGGTCACCGAGGCCAACCCGCGAAGCGTCGTCCGCGCCACGCGCTGGGCCCGCATCGTTCCCCACTCGACGACCGACGCCGGCGTCTCGGGCGGGAGGCCGGCCCCCATCAGACGGTCCGCGATGGCCGCGCGGGTGGCCATGCCCATCAGGATGACGAGGGTCCCGCCGACCCTGGCCAAAGACTCCCAGTCGACGCCGGGCGCGGTGTCGTCGCCCACGTGACCGGTGACGACCGTGACCGACGTCGAGAGCCCCCGGTGGGTCACCGGCACGCCCGCCGCCTCGGGCACCGCCACGGCGGAGGTGACGCCGGGCACGACCTCCCACGGCACGCCGGCCGCCTGCAGCGCTTGGGCCTCCTCGCCACCGCGCCCGAAGAGGAAGGGATCGCCGCCCTTCAGGCGCACGACCGTCCGGCCGGCGCGCCCGTGGGAGACCAGCAGCGCGTTGATGTGGCCTTGGCGCGCCGGGCCGGCGCCCACCTCGCCGGCGGGCGAGTCATCGGTGGCGGGACGCTTGCCGGCATCGATCAAGAGCGCGCCGGGGTGGGCGAGTCCGAGCACGGCTCGGTCGATCAGTCGGTCGTAGACGACCACGTCGGCGATCGCCAGGAGGGCGGCGCCGCGGCGGGTCAGCAATCCCGGGTCACCGGGTCCGGCGCCCACCAGGTAGACGGTCACGGTGCGTCGCCGTCAGCGGGCGGAGATCGCGTCGGCACGGTCCCAGCCCTCGATCGACGCGCCGCCGCACTCCTCGAGCAGTCGCGTGGCGATCGCCGCACCGAGGGCCTCGGGCTCCTCGCCCTCGCCGTGGGTCCGCAGGACCACCCGGCCGTCGCCCGTCGCCAACATCCCGTCGAGCCGCAGCCGGCCCTGCACCAGGCGGGCCCACCCGGCGACGGGCACCGAGCACGACGCGCCGAGGGCCTCGAGCAGGGCTCGCTCCGCGTCGAGCGCTCGATGGCTGTCGGGGTCATCGATCGCGCGGAGCAGGGCCGCGGTCTTCTGGTCGTCCGCCCGGCACTCGACCGCCAGGGCGCCCTGCCCGATCTGGGGCAGCATCGTGTTCGGCGACAGCACATGGACCGGCCGATCCGAGAGCCCGAGGCGATCGAGGGCGGCCATCGCGACCACCACGGCCGCGACGTCCTCGGCGTCGGTGCGCGCGACCCGGCGCTCCACGTTCCCTCGCAGGTCGACGAAGGTGAGGTCCGGGCGAAGGTTGGCGAGCTGGGCCCGCCGGCGAGCCGAGCCGGTGGCGATCCGGGCGCCGGGCGCCAGTGCCGACAGCGCGACCCCGACCAGGGCGTCGCGCGGATCGGCTCTCGGGGGGACGGCCGCGATGCGAAGACCGTCGACCCCACGCGGCGGCAGGTCCTTGGCGGAGTGCACCGCCAGCTCGGCCCCCCCGTCCAGCACGCAGCGCTGGATCTCCTTGGCGAAGACCCCTTGGCCGCCGATCCGGTCGATCGGCGCGTCGGCCATCAGGTCGCCCTTCGTCGTGACGACGACGTTCTCGGTCCGGATGCCCGGGTGCGACCGCGCCAGCGCGTCCGCCACCAGGCCGGCCTGGCGGAGGGCGAGCGCGGAGCCGCGCGTCGCGATGCGCAGGACCCCCTCGACCCGCCCGCCGTGCTCGGGCCCCATGGCGATCAGAGATCGAAGAGGATGCGGAGTGCCTCGACCAAGCGCTCGCCCCTCGGCGTCGACGCCGTCTCCTTCAAGAGCATCGTGGGCTCGTGCAGCAACTTGGCGAGCGCCGCCCGGGACGCCTCTTCGATCTCGGCCCAGGCCTCGTCCGTGAGCTGACCGAATTGTGGGCGGCGGCGCTCGAGCTCGGCGACCCGGATCCCCTCCAGACGGGCCCGCAGCGCGCTGATGACCGGGGCCGCAGCCCGGGCCCGGCTGGTGTCCCGGTAGCGGGCGAGCTCTTCGGACACGATCGCCCGCACGCCCTCGATCTCGGCCTCCCGGGCGCGCGCCGTCTCGTCGAGCGAGGTCCGCACGTCGCCGATGTCCATCAGTCGGACGCCGGGGACATCGGCCACGCCGCGGTGCACGTTGCGGGGGACGCCGAGGTCCACGGCCAAGAGGGGGCGTTCGGTCCTCGACCCGAGCGGCGCCAACTGCTCGGCGCCGATGACCGGGCCGTCGGCGTCGAGGGCGCTCAGCACGACGTCCGCCGCCGCGGCTATCTCGGGGAGCGCCGAGAGCGGCACCGTCCGCAGCGCGGCCGGGGACCCCAGCTCTGAGACCAGCGCGGCCGCGCGGTCCTCCGATCTGTTCACGAGCACGACGTCGCGCGGAGCGTTGCCCTCCGGCAAGGACACCACCGCCCGGGTCAGGCCGGCGCCCACCTCGCCTGCGCCGACCACCACCACCGTGGTGCCCGAGAGCCCTTCGGGCAGGGCCCGGGCCGCCAGGGCGACGGCGGCGTGCGCGAACGAGGCGGTCCCACGGCCGATGGCCGTCTCGGCGCGCACCCGCTTGCCGGTCTCGACCGCGTGACGGAACAGGCCGGCCAAGACCGGCCCGCTCACCCGCTCGTCGTGCGCCTGCTGCCAGGCCCGCCGCACCTGGCCTAGCACCTCGGACTCGCCGACGACGATCGACTCGAGGCCGCCCGCCACCGCGAAGAGGTGCGCCGCCACGTCGTCGTCGAAGCGGACGGTGACGTAGGGCTCCAGCTCAGCCGCCGTCATCCCGGCCTTCTCGGCCAGCAGCTCATGGACCTCGCTCACCGCGTCGTGGAACCGGTCGACGACGGCGTAGACCTCGGTGCGCAGGCAGGTGGACAGCAGCACCGACTCCTCGAGGTTGGCACGATCGCGCAGCAGGCCGAGCACCTTGGCCCGGTCGGCCTCGGGCACGGCGACGCGCTCTAAGAGCTCGAGCGACGCGCTGGTGTGCTCCAGTCCTACGACGACGACAGCCACCGTGCCGGCCTTTCCCGATCCGGCCGCTCTCGCGGCCCCTCCGGATCGCTCGATCTATCGGGCCGAGCGTTGCAGGCCCCGGCGGGCGGGTCGTGCCGGGGTCGAGACCGCCCGCCGCGCCATTCCAGCATGACGACCAGTTTCGCAGGCCGCCGGGCCTTCCCCCTCATCGCGGGCGCCGCCCGGCCCGCCGTCGCTCGCCGGTCCCGTCCCGGCCCACCACGCCGAGCGACGACACCGGGCCGTCCACGCCGCCCGGACCCGAACGGGCCTGGTAGAAGCTCATGACCTGCAGCTCGATCGACAGATCGACGTTGCGCAGGACGACGTGGGGGGGCACCGTGAGCACCCGGGAGGCGAAGTTGAGGATCGACGGCACGCCGATCGAGACCAGGGCGTCGGTCACCTCCTGGGCCACGGCAGCCGGGGTGGCCACGACGCCCACGGCCGGGCGCTCCTCGGCCGCCACGGTGGCCAGGTCGTCGATGTGCCGCACCCGCACGGAACCCACCATGGTCCCCACGACCGCCGGATCGGCGTCCAACAGCGCCCCCACCCGGAACCCGTGGGAGGAGAAGCCCTCGGAGTTGGCGAGCGCCCGCCCCAGGTTGCCGATGCCCACAATGGCGATCGGCCAGTCCCGGTCTGCCCCCAAGGCCCGGTCGATCTGGGCCACCAGCAGGGCGGCGTCGTAGCCGGTGCCCCGGGTGCCGAAGGATCCGAGATGGGAGAGGTCCTTGCGCACCTTGGCCGCGTTCACCCGTGCCCGGACGGCCAGTTGCTCGGAGGACACGGTCCGTTGGTCGCCCGCCAACAGTTCCGAGAGGATCCGCTGGTAGACGGGCAGGCGGACCACGGTGGCCTCCGGAATGCGCCGCCCCCGGAACTCCGAGCCCTCGCCGGCCATCAAGCCGGATCGTACCGGCGCCCCGGCGCCGCACCGTCACCAGGTGAGCTCGACGTGCGAGCCGCTCCGCAGGGCCAGGCGGTCGGCGGCCGAGCCCCGGTTCACGACGAGGGCCAGGAACCCGTTGGCGTCCACCAGCAGCCCGAGCTCGCCCTGGGCCAGGTCGGAGAACGCGGCGATCGGCCGGAGCGCCAGGTCCCCCGAACCGGCGCCGCCGGCGCCGCCGTCCGCCACGCGCACGGCCGACGGGCCGTCCGGCGCTCCCGCGAGATCCGCCGCCCGCGCCGCCAGCTGGACATTGCCGAATCGGTCCACCCAGGTCACCTCCGCCCTGAGCACCGTCAAGCGACCCGCGGCGTCGGACTCACTGACCAGCAGAGGCGGCCGCAGCCGAACCAGGCCGGCGGGCTCGATCGGCGCGCCGAGGGCCGGCATCGGCGTCCCTGCGCAGAGGGCCGCGGCGGCCGGCGCCAGCACGTCCCGGCCGTCGAACGTGCCCGCGCCGGGAAGCCGCGCCAGCTCGACGGCCCGGGCGATGGCGCCTACCCGCTCGGCGGCGCCCACCAACAAGCCGTTGTCGGGACCGACGAACCAGCGCGGCCCGCCGGTCGAGGAGACCTCGACGGCCACGGCCCGGCGCGAGCCCCCGACGCCAGGGTCGACCACCGCCAGCACCAGCCCCGGCCCGAGGTGGTCGACCGCGCGCTCGAGCAGGGCGGCGGCCCCGCGCACATCGAACGGGCGCACGCGATGGCCGAGATCGATGACGCGCGCCCGGGGCGCCCGGCGGGCGAGCACCGCGTGGACCACGCCGACGAACTCGTCGTCCAGCCCGTAGTCCGACAGGAAGTAGACGGTGGTCGGGCCCGGCGAGCGCCGGCGGCCGATCAACCTGCCTTGTAGAGACGTTCGGCCACGTACTGGTCGACGTCGGCCGCGGGCAGCCGGAAGGAGCGCCCGATGCGCACCGCCGGCAGCTCGCCGGCGTTGATCAGCCGGTACACCGTCATGTTCGACACTCGCAGCGCCGCGGCTACCTCGCCGACAGTGCGGAAGTGCACAACCTCACCCTGATCTTCCATCAGCCCGACCCCCTGCGCGAGGCGACTGTAGGTCACCGGGACCGGGCGGGAAAGCGCCTTCTGACGCCCTCAGCGGGCCAGCTGGCGGGAGCGTTCCACGGCCGCCGCCACCGCCTCGATGAACGCGGAGCGGACGGCCCGCGCCTCGAGGGTGCGAATCGCCGCGGCGGTCGTCCCGCCCGGTGAGGTGATGTCCGCCCGCAGCCGCTCGGGGGTCTCCCCCGTCACTGCCAGCAGCTTGGCCGACCCGAGGACCGTCTCGACCACCAGGCTCCGGCTCACCTCACGCGACAGCCCGGCGGCGACGCCGGCCTCGATGAGCGACTCCACCATCAAGAACACGTAGGCCGGACCCGAACCGGAGACGCCGGTGACGGCGTCGAGCTGGCGCTCGGGAACCCGGACCACCGTGCCGACCGCGGCCAGGATCGACTCGGCCCAGTCGAGGTCGGCGGCACGGGCGAGGCTCCCCCCCGAGATGGCAGAGACGCCGGCTCCCACGAGGACCGGCGTGTTGGGCATGGCCCGCACGACCACCGCACTCCCCCCGAGCGCGGCCTCGAGCCGCTGGCTGGGAATGCCCGCGACGACCGACAGGATCCGACCGACCCCAGCCGCGCCCAGCACCCGGCAGGCCGCCTCCGCCGCGTCGGGCTTCACGGCCAGCACCGCGCCGCCGGCGCCCTGCACCAGGTCCGGATGCACCTGCTCTTCGACAACCAGCCCGGGGTGCGCGCCCGCGAGCTCCGACCGGCGGGCCGCCACCGGCTCGATGACGGCCAGCTCGTCCGGCGAGGCCCACCCGGCCCCCAGCAGACCGGCCACGAGCGCCCCGCCGATGCGTCCGCCGCCAATGACCAGGAGCTTCGTCGGCATCTTCAGAGGGTAACCCTCTGCGTCTTGGTGCTCGCGCCTCAGCTGCGCCGCGGTCGGCGTCGGTAGAGGGCGGGGTAGCCGAGGGTCATGGCGGTCGGGAAGTGGTCGTCCACGTAGAGGAGGGACGAGCCCGCGATGCGATCGAGCTCGTCGTCGTCCAGCTGGGACGCGGGCACCTTGCCCACCAGGTAGACGGCGTCCTCGGGTCCGAGGCAGAAGCTCATCCCGTAGAGGTCGCTGTTGCAACGGAGGAGGTATTGGTAGACCTCGGCCACGTTCTCCTCGGGCGCCGGCATGAACTGGGCCTCGTGGTGCAGCGTGCGCTGCCGCAACGTGAGCCAGAGGGTGATGACGTCCTTCTCCTCCCCCCGGAAACGCAGGTACCAGCGGTGCGACGCCGTTCGGTCCGTCACCTCCTGGCGCTCGGCGGCCAGCAGGGCCTCGCCCTTGGCCAGCTGTCGCTCCGCCCAGGCGTCGATGGTGGCGACCACCGCCGCCCGCTCCTCTTCCTCTGGCAGATCGACGACCGGCATCTCGGCGGCTCAGGGCCGACGCGGCGCGGTGCTCAACACTCGACCAGTCGGCCCGTCACCAGCTCATCGTGGATGACGGCGAGGAGGGCGGCGGCCCGGCGCCAGGTGTAGCCGCGGGCGCGCCGGGCCGAGTTGGTGCCGAGGCGCTCGGCCAAGAGGGGGTCGTCCAGGATCTGGCGCACCGGGCCGACGAAGGCCGACGCGTGGTGGTCGTCCACCAAGAACCCCGTCTCGCCCGACTCGACGAGGGTGGTCAGCCCACCGACGGCGGCGGCCACGACGGGCGTGCCACAGGCCTCCGCCTCCAAGGCCACCAACCCGAACGACTCGGACCGGCTGGGGACGAGGCAGATGTCCGCCGCCCGATAGAAGCTGGACAAGAGCTCGTGCGGCTGGGGCGCCACCATCTTCAGCCGGTCGGCCACCTTCAGTTCCTCGGCCAGGGTGAGCAGCTCGTCATAGGCGCGTTGGCCGCGCGGCCCGCTCGGTCCGCCCACCACGACCAGCCAGCACGGTTCGCCCTCGTGGCGCAGCGCGGCGAGGACTCGGACCGCCAGATCCGCCCGCTTGAGGGGCTGGATGCGCCCGACGAACAGGAGCAGGGGACCCGACTGCGGCAGGCCGAGAGCCCGACGCGCCTGGTTCCTGTTCCCCGGGGCGAAGTAGGCGTGGTCGACCCCGGGGGGGACGACCCGGACCCGGGACGGCTGGGCGCCGTAGAGCGCGGCGATCTGCTCGGCTTCGACGCTGCAGGAGGCGAGCACGGCATCCGAGCACCGGATGATCTCGGCCTCGGCCTCCGCCCGGCGGTGCGGCATGTCGGCTTCGACCTCTTCGGGCCCGGCCTCCGCCTTCACCCGGTCGAGCGTGTGGAACGTGCAGACGAGCGGCAGGTCCAGCTCGTGCTTGATGACGTGGCCGGCCAGGCCCGAGAGCCAGTAGTTGGCGTGGATGGCCTCGAACGCTCCGCCCTCCTCCTCGGACAGCACGGACCCGCGGGACGAGGTCATGCGGGTGAGGACGCCGTCGGTGAACTGCGGAACGATGTCGGGCAGCGCTTCCTTCGCCAAGGGACCCTCGGGGCCGGCCACCACGTGGTGCACCCGCAGCCCGGGCTCGACGTCGACGATCGCGGGGAGGTCGGGGGCCCAGGCCCTGGTGAACACGTCGCAGGTGGCCCCGGCCCGCGCCAGCGCCGCGGCCAGCTCGCGCACATAGACGTTCATCCCACCGCTGTCGCCGGCACCCGGCTGGGCCAGCGGAGACGTGTGGAGAGAGAGGACGGCCAGCCGTCGCATGCCGCGACGAGCCTACCGGGAGGGGCTCTCGGCCCCGGTCCCCGCGGCGGCGTCGGTCGGTGCCTCGGCCCTGTGCTCGCGGCGGAAGGACAGGTAGATCTGGACCAGTGCCTGCTTGTGCTCCTCGGACAGGTGGGGATCGGTCATGATCTGGCGCTCGAGGTCACCCGACCCGTCCGGTGGATCGAGGATCCCCGCCTGGACGTAGAGGGTCTCGGCCGAGATCCGCAGGGCCCGCGCGATCTGCTGGAGGATCTCGGCCGAAGGCCGGCGAAGGCCCCGCTCGATCTGGCTCAGGTAGGGGTTGGAGATCCCCGCCAGCTCCGACAGCCGGCGCAGCGAGAGCTGGGCGGTGCCGCGCTGCTGGCGGATGAAGGTGCCGAGGTCGCGCAAGCGGCTCGACGGGTCGGTTGCCACGACTCGAGCGTACCGGTCGACCCTGGTCGGGCCGTGCCTAGGGGAGACGGCCGGCGCGCTCGGGAGGCCAGTAGCGATAGAGCACCGGCCCCACCAACCCCGCCGCGGCGACCGGCCCGAAGGTTCGGCTGTCGGTGCTGGCCGACGGGTTGTCCCCCAGCACCTCGACCCCGCCGGGGACGAGAGCGCTCACGCGCTTGACCAGCAGTCCCGGGTGGCCCGGCCGCCGGGGATCGCGCAGGGCGGCCAACTGGCCGACACGCCAGTGCCAGCGGGGGTGGCGGAGCACGAGGAGCCGATCGCCCGGCGCCAGGGCCGGCAGCATGCTGTCCCCGAAGACCTCGACCCGCCGCAGCAACCCCCAGAGCGCCGCCGACGATGCGGCCACGACCAGACCCCGGACCGGCACGGCGCCGAACCCCCGGACGGCTCGCCGACTCTGCCGGGCGGAGGGGCTGGATAGTGTGACGTCGTCGCCCACGCGCTCCACTGTGGACCGTGGGCGCAGGACGGACCAACCGGCACAGGAAGGCAGCCCCAACCATGTCCATGATCGACCGAGTGCTCACCGCCATCGACAAGGTGTCGGCTCCCACGATGATCCACGCCCACTGCGACCTGCCCTGCGGGGTCTACGACCCCGCCCAGGCCCGCCTCGAAGCACAGTCGGTGAAGGCGTGCCAAGAGAAGCACAACGCGTCCGACGACCACGACTTCCAGACCCGCGCCATCACCATCAAAGAGGAGCGGGCCGACCTCGTGAAGCACCACCTGTGGGTGCTCTGGACCGACTACTTCAAGCCTGAGCACCTGAAGGCCCACCCGCAGCTCCACGAGCTGTTCTGGAAGGCCACGAAGTCGGCAGGCGAGGCCAAGAAGACCAACGACGAATCCGTCGGTCAGCGCCTGATCGACGAGATCGACGAGATCGCCGGCATCTTCTGGGAGACCAAGAAGTAACGCGGCGAACCCAGGTCCGGCGACTGGGCGCTATCGCTCAGTCGCTGTGTCGCCCGCAGTCGAGGGTGGTCGGAGCGTTCGCCAGTCGCGCGTCGTCAATGGCCTCGCCGCAACGCTCGCAGGTGCCGTAGGTGCCATCGCTCAGTCGACCGAGCGCGGCGTCGACCGCGTCCAGCGTCCCTTCGGCGTCGCTCAGCACCGACTGGTAGTCCGTCTCCACCCTCCCGAGGGTATCGGGCCCGCTCCACGGCGCGCGCCATGGCGGAGCGATCAGGAGGACGCCGCGTAGACGGCGCGCGCCCGGTAGCGCAGCGGGCGCTCCTGGAGCTCCTCCAGGTAGTGCCCCAGCCAGCCGACCACGCGGGCGATCGTGAAGATGGTCCGGCCGGCCCGCGACGACATCCCGCTGGCGAAGGTGAGGGCCCCGAGGCCGAGGTCGACGTTGGGCTCAGGGAGCTGCTGTGCCTTGGCCAGCTCGATGATCGACGCCACGAGACGGATCGCGTCGGGACTCGCCATCTCGGTCACACTCGCCAACAGGACGGCGAGGCGCGGATCGCCCGACCGGTAGACGGGGTGCCCGAACCCGGGCAGCAGGCGGTGCCAGCGGAGAGCGTCGTCGACGGCCCGTTCGGGCCCGTCGCGCTCGGCGGACACCAGCAATTCATGAGCCAGCTGACTCGCCCCGCCGTGCAGCGGGCCGGCCACCGTGCCGAGTCCCGCCAGCAGCGCTTCGTAGGGGTCGGCGCGCGCCGACGCCGCCACCCGGACCGCCAACGTCGACGTCGCCAGCTCGTGGTCGGCCAAGAGGACCAGGGCCGCGTTGACCGCTCGGATCACGGCCGGCGCCGGATCGGGCACGAGCTGGGCCGCGAGGGCCTGCGCCACGCGGAAGCCGGTGCTGGAGTCGCGCGGATTCACGCTCGAACGCGGGCCCGGCAAGGCCGCCACCATGGTGCTCACCACCCGCCGCCCGGCCCGCACGACGGCCTCGGGCCGAAGATCCGAACGGGTGGGGTCGGCGCATGCCGCGACGAGCACCGCCCAGGCCAGCCGGTCGGGCTCGGATACCGCGGGAACCGGACCCAACGGAACGGCCTCCCAGGGGCCGGGTTCGGCGGCCCAGAACAGGTCGGCCACGGATTCGAAACTGGCCTGGGTGGCCAGCTCCGTGACGGGGTGCCCGCGATAGGTCGGGCCGTCGTCACGCAATTGCGTGAGCGAGGTCGTGACCGTCGCCAAGCGGCCCTCCACCCGCTGGCTGTCGCGCGTGCGCCGGGCCAGGCGTTCCACGTCCTCCACGTCGAAGAGGCTCCTGCGCCCGTCTGGGGATCGATGTGAGACGAGGAGCCCCCTGCTGACATACGCGTAGAGGGTCGCCAGCTTGATCCCGAGTCGTCGGGCCGCCTCCTCGCTCTGCAGCGTCGGCACCCCTTCATCATACATTGACTTGATCAACATTTACAGACCGGCTGAACGGGACGAAGATGGTTCCAACCGGCGCTTCGGGCGCCGGCGATCGAAGGAGCTGCCGATGGCCACGCTCGTGCGGGATCTGATGTCGCAGCCGCCGATCACCTGCGGCGCAGACGCCTCGTTGGCCGACGCGGCGCAACGCATGCAGGCGGCGCAGGTCGGCTCGGTGGTCGTCACCGAGGACACCAAGGTGGCCGGGATCCTCACCGAACGCGATCTCCTCCGTGCGGCCGCGGCCCGCTGCGATCCGTCGGTTGAGCGGGTCCACCTCTGGATGACCGCCAACCCGGACGTGCTCGGGCCGGACGAGGAAGTGGCCGCCGCCTGGACCAGCCTGTCGGGCCACCACTATCGCCACCTGCCGGTCGTCGAGGCCGGAGGGTTGGTCGGCGTCGTATCGATCCGGGATCTCATCGGGCACGCCCGCATCCGGCCGGCCGAGGAGCCGCGGGCCGAGGTGCCCAAGGGTCTCGAAGGGGTGGTCGTGGCCTCCACCACCATCGGAGACGTCCGAGGGGAGGAGGGGTTCTTCCACTACCACCAGTATTCGGCGGTCGAGCTGGCCGAGAAGCGGACGTTCGAGGACGTCTGGCACCTCCTCTTCGTCGGCGAGCTGCCCGATTCGGCGAGTCGGCGCACCTTTGGCTCACGGACGAGTGCGCTGCGGAGCCTCCCGCCCGGCCTCGAGACGTTGCTCCCGCTCCTCGTGACTCGAGGAACCCCGCTCGAGATCCTCCGAACCTCCGTGTCGCTCCTGGGGAGCGAGCTCGGATGGAAGGCGCTGCGCGACGTGGATGCCGAGACCGTGTGGTCCGATGCCCTCGGACTGTGCGCGGTGGTGCCGACCATCCTGGCAGCAGCCTGGAGACTGCGCAACGGGCTCGAGCCGGTCCCATCCCGGACGGATCTCGGCTACGCGGCCAACTACCTGTGGATGCTCACCGGTGTGGAACCCACGCCAGAACACGCCCGGGCGGTGGAGCAGTACCTCATGCTGACGGTCGACCACGGGTTCAACGCGTCGACCTTCACGGCGCGGGTCATCACCTCAACGGAAGCGGACCTCGCCGCGTCGATCTGTGGAGCCATCGGGGCACTCTCGGGGCCGCTGCACGGCGGTGCACCCAGCCGGGCCCTCGACATGCTGGAGGCGATCGGTACTCCGGACCGAGCAGAAGTATGGCTGCGGTCCGCCGTCGAGCGCGGGGACCGGCTCATGGGGTTCGGGCATCGCGTCTACAAGACCGAAGACCCGCGGTCGCACTTCCTGCGCCAGGTGGCGCAGGACCTTGGCGGCCCGCTGGTCGATTTCGCCATACAGGTGGAGGAGACCGCGGTCCGCGTGCTGGCCGAGCTGAAGCCCGGCCATCGGCTCTACACGAACGTCGAGTTCTTCGCGGGCGTGGTCATGGAGAGTTGCGGCATCCCGCGAGAGATGTTCACCCCCACCTTTGCCATCAGCCGCACGGTGGGATGGTGCGTCCACGTCCTCGAGCAAGCGGCCGACAACCGCTTGATCAGACCCGCCGCCCGCTACGTCGGACCGCCGCCGCCGCAGCCCGTCCCGCAGATATAGAGGCTCCGCGAGCGGGGCGGCCGGACCGCCGGTGGCTGGTCGCTCCGTCGGCTAGGAGTGGTCTTCGATCACATCGAGATCATGGAAGGTCATGGGACCGTCTATGACCTCGGCGTAGCGCGCCGCGAACTCCTGTGTCTCGGGCAGCGCCGAATTCTCCATGGCCGACTCGAAGGAGTCGAAGAAGGCCAGCAGCATGTGGTGGGTGGGGTCGTTTCGGTCCCGGGTGGCGATCGAGCGCCGCACGGTGCGCTTGCCCTCAGTTGCCCTTTCCCACTCCTGGTCGAGCTTCTGCGTCTCTTCGGCCTTCGACGTCTTGAATTCGATGATTTGGATGAACGCCACCGCTGGCCTCCCTTGTGCACGGATGTCGGAGTGATCAGTTGGGGCCGGGTCAACGCAGTCGGACCGGGCGGGCCGATGCGGCACGCCGATGGCCCAAGAACGGAACCTCGAGAGGCATGAACCACGGCGGCCCGAACCCATGACGAGTGTACGACCTCGCCGACTGCCCCGGCTTGGCCGGCGGACGGCAGACACGAACCCCCCGGGATGCGTCGGGACCGCCGCTATCGTTTGGCCCACCTGGGCCGCTAGCTCATCGGGTAGAGCAGGGGACTTTTAATCCCAAGGTGCCGGGTTCGAGCCCCGGGCGGCCCACTCCGCAGGTGATCCTGGACGAAGTAGTCCCGGGGGATGCTTGACAGCCCGAAGGATCTACGACGCCGTCGCCCCCTTCGGCTCCGTCCGCCGGCTCCACCCCCGGGGGTGGCCACCGGAGAACTCACGGTGCCTGAGCGCATCGAGTACCGCCGGATTCAGCGACCTCGGACCGAGCCCGACGTCCACCCGGGTCGGGGCGTCGGCCCACCGGTGGGCTTCGATCTCGTCCCACAGAGTTGGATCAAGCATCCGCGCCCGCTCCTCGGCGGGTAGTTCGTGGAACAAGACCCAGCGGCCCATGACCCCATCGAAGTAGCACGCCTCTGGCGGCGGCCCGTCCCCGCCCTGGGCCCGATCGAGCATCTCGAAGTCATTCTTGAGACAGCACCAAGCCCAGCAGTACGGGTAGTCGCTCGCCATGTCGCACCTCCCCGCGTTCAACGGTTCCCTGAACAATGGTCGATCTTCCTTGTGACAAGGAAGACGCGGAACCTGTTGAAATACCGGCGAAATTGCCCTTAGCGCTGTGCAAAGCGTGTGGACAATTTGGGTGTTCCCGCGAACGTGCTACTGGGCGCGTAGGAGGAGACCGGCGGACCTGGTGCGAGCGGCCAAGGCCGGCAGGAGCGCCAACAGGTTGGCCACCACCAGGACGCCGCCCGCCAAGGCCGCGATCACCCAAACAGGCACAACAGCGTCGGGCACGGCGCCCAGGTTGGTGGCGAATGCCCGCCACACCACCAGCCCGGCGGCAACCCCCAACGGGACGCCAACGACGATCCCGACCGCCCCCACCGTCGTCGCTTGCCAGCAGACGGCCGCCCCGACCTGGCCGTTCACGAACCCGAGCGCCTTCAACAGGCCGATCTCGCGCCGGCGGCGGGCCACGCTGACCACGAGGAGATGCACGAGCGTCGCCGCGCCGAACACACCCAGCATCAATCCCAAGATGAGCGGGAAGTCGACCGCCTCGCCGAAGTTGACCAGGGAAACCGGGGTGGTGGGCCGCGCGGCGGAATTGGGGAAGGCCTTGAGGTAGTGCGCGATGGCGGCCTGGCCCTTCGGACCGGGCGCCACCCTGACCAAGACCGCGCCCCCCATCCTCTCGCTCGCGTGAAACGCGCCAAGGCAACCACTCTGCGACGGCCCGGCCGGGCAGGCGGCGTTCAGGTACCCGGCCGCGGTCATGGCCGCCCCCGTGCCCAATCCCCCGAGCCCGAACTGTCCGGGGAACGACGCGGTTCCGACCACGCGGAACGAAACGGTCCGAGTGCCGCCGCCCGGTGCCTGCACGGTCACGCGGACCGACGACCCGACGGTAGCGCCGACCTGGTGGAGGGTCGTGGTGCCGAGCACGAGCTCGCCGTTGCCGGCGGGGAACCGCCCGGCCACCGTCGACAGGAGTAGCGGCCCGCGGACCGCCTGCCCGACGACGGCGAAGACGCTCACCCCCCCGATCGAGACCTCGTCTCGCGTGCCCAGCATGATCCCGGTGATGGCCGGGTCGCGCTGCAGGCTGGCCATTTCGCGAGTGGGACTGCCCCCGTTCGCGGCATTGTTCGCGAACAGCAGCTGGTAGTCGTCGCCGTACAGCGCAGGAGTGGTGGTCAGGTGCGACAGGCTGGCGCCAAAGACGGCCGTCGCGCAGAGGGCCAGAACCGCCAGAGCCGTGCCGAACAGCGCGCTGCCAACCGGGACAGAGGCGGCGCCCCGCCCCCGTTCGAGCGCATGTCGGACCCCGACCAGGACAGCCGGCGGGGCGCCCGCGGCGGCCACCTTGGCCACGATCGACGACGGACGCGCGTCCGGGAGGCGATCGTCGCCGAAGCGGGCCCGGGAGGCCCGCACGGCGGGCCACGCCCCCAGGAGGAGGACCACGACCACGACGCCGAGAGCCCCGAGCAAGAGGATCTCCGGGTCGAAGGCCAGGCCGGTTGACGGCTCGGCGAGGCGCGCCTCGCCGACCGGGGTGATGGGGGACAGGGCGAACGCGACCACCACGGCGCCGACCGCGCCGGCGAGGGCCACCAGCAGGTTCCGCACCGTGCCGAGCAACACGAGCTGACGCCGGGGCAGACCCAACGACACCAGGGTGGGGTACTCCTCGCTCTCGACGACGCTCTGGCGACCGAGCGCCTGACCGACCACGACGAGCAGACCCGCCAAACCGGCCAGCACCGCCAGGACCCACCACCCCACCGCCTGGGGGTGGATCGACGACGCCACCGCCGTGGCGATGTTGTCCTGGTTCTGGGAGAAGAGGACATGCATGGCGTTCACCGCAGCCGAGAACCGGGGGAGATCGTCTGCGCCATGGCGGAGGCGCACGAAGTACTCCCAGCCGTTGGCCGACTGTCGGCCGACGGTGCGGGCGAACGCCTGGGTCGTGTACAGGTCGTAGGTGGGTGACTGCCCGGCGGGGAACTCGGCCTCGGCCGCCTCGATCCCGACGACGTGGAAGGTGGTCGTCGGCCCCTTCGGATTCACATTGGCGCCGCCCAGGATCGCCTTCTCCTGTGACGCGCCATAGAACCGAGTACGGATCACCGTCCCGACCTGGACCCCGAAGTCCTGCTGGAGGTTGAACGACGCCAGCAGCTCGTCGGGCGCCGACTGGTCGGGCATCCGGCCGGCGACCAGCTTCACCACCCGGTTGAGGGCCGCCGGGGACAAGCCGACGAACGAGACGTTGGCCGAGTTGATGGCGCGCTGACAGCTGCAGATCAGGTTGCCGTTGAAGGGGCCGGGGGCCGTCTCGACCGAGGCGACGTCCGGCAGCTTGGACAGCTCGGGCAGTGGTTGGAAGTTGAAGACGATGAAGTCGTAGCCGTGGGCGGCGACGAATCGGGGGAAGGCCGTGGCCGTCCGGCGGCCGGCCGCGCTGGCGGCCAGCACCAACCCCCCGGCGACGGCGATCAGGACGACCAGCGTCAGCCACGAGCGCCACCGGCGGCGGAACTCCGCGCCGAACACCAGCCCGACAGCCCCCAAGACGACCTCCTCGACCAAGTGTCGCCGACCGGGCCGCTCGGCCCAAGGAGGTCAGCCGGTCTTGTGGGCTCGTGGTACCACCCGGTGCTCGGCAGAACGCGACGCTGAGACGGTGGCCGGCCGCTGACGCTAGGCGGCGACCCTCAAGAAGCGTCGTCCCCCTGGTCGTTGCCGCTCAGCCAGGTGGTCAGGCGGTCGAACACCGTCGAGATGCCGTCGCCCGCCCGCTCGATGATCGTGGCGAAGCGGCTCCGGTAGTGCTGAAACGCGGCATCGAACTCGGCCGATGCCGGCGGCTCCTGACCCCGGCGGAGATAGCTGCCCGACCGGATGCGATCGAGCTCGCCGGCGCTCACCCAGGCGACCAGCTCCCGCACCCGACGAACCGGAAACGGGTGGGTGGTCGAGATCTCCGAGAAGAAACGGGAGTAGCGGGCGAAGGGGTCCCCCTCCCCCTCGTACTCGGTGGCCTGGCGGATGAAGGCGTCGAGGTTGAGGTCCTTCACCGGGCCGCCGGCAATTCGCATGAGGGTGCTGCAGAGGACCAACGGCTCGCCCGTCACGATCGCGCTGGCGCGGTCCGCGGTCAGCTCGGCCGCCCTCGACCACTCGAGCAGGGCGAAGTAGAGCGCCACCAACGGAAGGCCGGCGAAGGGCATCGACCGGATCACGCCGCGCAGGATCAGCTGGACCAGCTGGAACGTTGTCGTAAGCCCGACGTGCTCGGCGAGCACGTGCCCCATCTCGTGGGCGAGGACCGCCCCCAGCTCGTCGTCGGTGTAGGCAGCGACGAGCCCCGAGCTCACGAGCGTCAGCGGTTCGTTGGCCCCGATCGTCAGCCCGTTCCCAATCGGCTCCTGCGTCACGTACAGCTTGGGGCACCGCTCGATATCGAGCACGGTGGCGCAGCGCCGCTGGGTCGACCAGAGGGTGGGGAGCTGGTCGTCGCCGATCCGGACGGCGTTCCCGAGCAGCAACTGGCGGAGCCGGCGTTCGTAGCCGTGCTCGGTCAACAGCTTGACGACCTTGTCGAGGCCCGGCACCGTTCGGATGGCCGCCGTCGCGGCGCGATCGGCGGGGTGGGCGAAACCCTGGGCGCTGATGTCGGGGAAGGTCACCGCCAGCTCGATCGCCACCTGGGACGCCTCCTCTGCAGTCGGCGCTCTCTTTCTACTCCCCGCCTTGGGCTCACGCTCCGCGCTGGTCGGTCCCGAGAACGGGGCGATGACGCCCCCGCGCTACGCGGCCACCAACTCGGACTCGGGCTGCGCGATCGGGGACGCCTCGGCCCGGCGGCGGCCCGGGACGAAGAGCATCGCCGCCGCACCGAGCGTCACGACCGCCGCGCCGACCTCCACCGCCGGCCGCAGGCCGTTGACGAAGGTCGTGGGGCTCACGTAGCCACCGTGACTCGAGAACACCGCGGCCAGGACCGCGATCCCGAACACGCCACCGAGCTCGCGGATGGCATTGGTGGCCCCCGAGGCGATGCCCTCCTGGTCCGGCCGCACCGAGGACAGCACGGTGTTCGCCACCGGGGCGAAGAACAACGCCATACCGACGCCGCTCACGATGAACCCCGGCACGAGCGTCGTGTAGCTGACCGAGACGCTGGTGAACGCGGCCACCCAGGCCAGACCGATCGCCTGCAGCAGGAGGCCCGTCGTCACCACCACTCGGCCGCCCAGCCGGTCCGAGACGATGCCGGCGATCGGCGCCACCAGGATGGGCATCGCCGTCCACGGCAGGATTCGAAGACCGGCTTGGAGCGGCGTGTAGTGCTGCGCCGTCTGGAGGAACTGCGCGAGCAGGAACACCGATCCGAACAGCCCGAAGAACATGAAGAAGCTGGCGACATTGGCCGCGCTGAAGCCGCGCGAGCGGAACAGGTGCATCGGCAGCATGGGCGCGGGGGCCCGGAGCTCCCAGAGGACGAACGCCACCAACGTGAGCGCACCCAGGCCGATCGACGACACAACCTGGCTCGAGGACCAGCCGATGTCATTGCCGCGGACGAGGCCGAGCACGATCCCGAAGAGCCCGGCGCTTGCCAGCAGGAGGCCGCGGGCGTCGAACGAACGCGACGGTCCGTGGCTCTCGGCGAGGTGCAGCCGGGCCAGCGGGATCAGAAGGACGCCGAGCGGCACGTTCAGCCAGAAGATCCACTTCCAGGAGATCCCCTGGACGATGGCGCCGCCCACGACCGGTCCGAGGGCGATGGCCATCCCGCCGACGGCGCCCCACGCCCCGAGCGCCAGCCCTCGGCGGGCCGCCGGGACGGCCGAGGAGAGGATGGTGAGGGTGAGGGGCGTCACGATGGCGGCGCCCATGCCCTGGACCATCCGGGCCACGATCAGGGCGGTCGTCGAGGGGGAGAGCGCCGCCGCCGCCGAACCCAGCGTGAAGACGGCAAGCCCGATGATCAGCGTGCGCCGCCGGCCGAAGCGCTCGCCCAGGGTCGCGCCCGTGAGGAGGAACACCGCGAAGGACAGCGTGTAGGCGTTGACGGTCCACTCCAGGCTCGAGAGCGACGCGTGGAGCTGCAGCCGGATGACCGGCAGCGCCGTCGTCACGACCAGGTTGTCGAGCGCCCCCATGAAAAGCGCCAGCGACGTGATGACGAAGGCCCAGATCATTCGTGTCCGTCCGCTCATCTCAATCTCCCATCAAGGTTGTGATCAATCACTGTCTTATGAAGCGAAAAAAAGAGACGCCTACCCGCCGTCGGGCCGGAGGCAGGCGCGCACCCAGGCCTCGCCCAGATCCGTGGCGTCCATGGCGGCGATGACGTTGAGCAGCATCCCCTTGGCGAAGAACAGCACGATTCGCTCCTCGGGCAGCTCGGAGATCTCGGTCACGAGCCGCCAGAGGTCGGCGAACGAGCGTCGGGTGACGGCGCGGATGTCGGGGTCCTCGGACGCCGCGTACGCGTGGAGCTGGATGCGCAGCAGGTCGCGGTTGGCCAGCAGCTGCCCGTAGGCGTCACCCATGGCCTCGAGCGCCGGCTCACCGGTGAGCCCGTCGGCGGCCTGGCGGAATGCCTGGCCCACCGCACCGAATCCCCGTTCCACCATGGCGATGAACAGCGCCTTCTTCGTGTCGAAGAGCCGGAACAGGTAGGGCTGGGAGATGCCGGCCGCCTTGGCGACGTCCTCGGTCGAGGTCCCCTCGTAGCCGTCGTGCGCGAACACGGCCATCGCGGCGCCGAGCACCTGCTCGCGCCGTTCGTCGGCATGCATCCGGGTCGTCGGCACCATGGAACTATGGTAGTGGTGACTCACTACCTTTGTCAAGCCCTGGTCAGACGAACTTCGGCTCGGCCGCGGCGGCTGCCCCCCGAGTGCCCACCGGACCTCGAGGTGGCACGATGGCACGACCACCGGCTCACGCTGTCTGCCCGAGCCGGCCACGCCCGCAGAAGGAGGGACGATGCCCTACGTCGAGAACGGGGTGGTGCACGACGCCGACTCCCACATCATGGAGCCACCCGGCTACGCCGAGGAGTACGCCGATCCCGCTATCCGCGAGCGGCTGGCTGCGGCCCTCGACCTCGGCCGGCGGCCGGCGATCATCGACGCGGCGCTCGAACGACAGAAGGATCCCGAGTTCCGGGCCCACGACGCCGAGGAGATCATGCTGCGGAAGAACCACCTGGCCCTGGGCTCGATGCTCCGGGAAGACCGTCCGGCCGCCCTCGACTACCTCGGCTTCGCCAGTCAGCTCGTCTTCACCACCACCTACCTCGCGCCGCTCCGTCGTTTCGACCTCGGCGAAGAGATCGAGCTCGCCTACGCGCTGGCCACGGCCCACAACCGAGGCATCGTCGACTTCTGCGCCGTGGACCCCCGCCTTCTCCCGGTCTGTTACGTGCCCTTCGCCGACATCGACCGCGCACCCGTGGCGGCGGCCGAGGCCATCGAGCTCGGGGCCGCCGCGCTCATGATCGCCTCCCAGCCCCCCCGCCGACACTCCCAGAGCCACATCGGGTTCGACCGGGTGTGGTCCATCGCGCAGGAGGCGGGGCGACCGATCCTGTTCCACGTGGGGGGCGAGGTCCCGATGGATCCGGTCTACAAGCGCAACGGCCTCCCGCCGGTGCCCGACTTCCACGGCGGCGACACCAACTTCACCTCCGTCTCCTACATGGCCATCCCCTATGCGCCCATGCAGACGCTGTCGACGCTCATCTTCGACGGAGTCATGGAGCGGTTCCCCGAGCTGCGCTTCGGCGTCATCGAGCTCGGCGCCAGCTGGCTGCCCGGCTGGGTGCGGGCGATGGACTCCGCGGCCGACGCGTTCCGAAAGAACGAGGATCGGCTACAGAAGGCGAGCTGCAAGCCGAGCGAGTATGTCCGGCGCCAGCTGCGGGTCACGCCCTACCCGCACGAGCCGGCCGGCTGGATCGTCGAGCAGACCGGCCCAGAGGTCGCGATGTTCTCGTCGGACTACCCCCACGTGGAGGGCGGGCGGAACCCGATGAAGCGCTTCGAGGCCTCGCTCGAGGGGTGCGATGCCGAGCAGCGCCACGCGTTCTTCGAGGGCAACTTCGCCGATCTGATGGGCGCCGCCCTCGACGGGGTGCCTGCCGCCGCCTGAGCGCGGCTAGCGGCCGCCGGCCGCCAGCCCCAGCGCGCGCCTGACCGCGTCCTCGGGGCTGGCCGCGAGGACGATGCCGTCGTCGACCGAGCCGTTCGGGCGCCGCAGCTCCCAGGTGTCGAGACCGACCACCGGCCGACCGGCCTTCAGCGCGAGCGCCACCTCCGACAGCGTCCCGTACTCCCCCCCGATGGCCACCAACGCCTGGGCACAACGCACCACCAGCCCGTTGCGCAGCTCGCCCAGGCCGGTCGGGATCACCAGGCCGACCCAGGGGTTGGCCTCGGCCCGTTGGTCGCCGGGCAGGATGCCCACGGTCAGGCCCCCGGCGCCCACCGCTCCCCGGCAGGCCGCCGCCATGACCCCCCCGAGTCCACCGCAGACAAGGACGGCGCCCGCCTCGGCCAGCAGGCGGCCCACCGTCTCGGCGGCGGTGTCGGTCCGAGCGTGGGCGGTGCCCGAGCCGACGACGGCGATGGCGGGGCCGGCGGAGAGGGCCGCGGGGACGTCGCTCAGACCGGCGCTCCGTCCGACTCGGGTACCCAGCCGCGCCCCGCGACCCAGCGCTTCACCACTCGGGCCGGGACGCCGGCCACGACGCAGCGATCCGGGACCTCGCCCCGGACGACGGCCCCTGCCCCTACCACGACGTGCTCACCGATGGTCGTCCCCGGGAGGATGACCACATGGGCGCCCAGCCAGCTGCCCGACCCAATGCGCACGCCCGCCTCGACCGGCTGCTGGCGGCCGATCGGCTGGTCGACATCGAGGTAGGAGTGGTTCTGGTCGGTGATGTAGACGTAGGGCCCCGTCTGCACGTCGTCGCCGATCTCGATGCTCCAGTGCCCGACCAGATGGCTGAAGCGGCCGATCAGGCAGCGGTCCCCGATGCGTACGACCGGGTTGCTGAGGAGCGGTTGACCGGCCGCCATCCCCGCCGTGATGCAGGTGTGGGGGCCGACGATGGTCCCCTCGCCGATCCAGAGGTGCCCCTCGTTGTAGATGGCGCCTTGCGGATAGACGAGGCAGCTGCCTTGGCCGAATCGCCCGAAGCGCCTCCCGAGGCGGTCGTCCGGACCCACCGCACCGACGTCGGCCACCCAGTCGTGCACGCCGTGGACCACCACCGAGGCGGCCCGGCGCACGCCGGGAGGCAGTGACCACGCCCAGGTCATGGAGGGCGACCCTAGACGTCCGCGCCGGGCGACGCCCGGGGCAACCGGTGCGTGGCCCTTCGGTAACCTAGGGACATGCCCAGGTCGGCGGGGTGGGACGGACCAAAGGGGCCAGAGGGCGCCCGCACGCTGGACCGACGCCGCTTTCTGAAGGGGGCGGTGGTCGGGCTGGGCGCGCTCGCGCTGACCGGCCCCGAGGCTGCGGCCGCCACCCACCACCGGCTGCACGCCCACCCGAAACGCAAGCGGATCGTCCCCGAGGTCTACCAACGGCCGCTGCCGGGCGGTCTCAGCGCGCCGTCCGCCCGGTGGCTGGTCGAGGAGAACGCCAAGCCGGGCACCACCAACTGGGTGGTGACCGGGATCCAAACCCCCCACGCGCTGGAGGGCTACGCCAGCCAGGTGAGCGCGGTGGCGGGCGACGACGTCATCCTCTTCGTCAACACCGCATCGCCGGCCTTCCACGTCGAGGCGTACCGCATGGGCTACTACCAGGGGCTCGCCGGGAGGCTCATCTTCCAGAGCGACACGGTGGCCCGCCAGCAGCAGCAGTTCCCGACGCTGGCGCCGGACACCAACATGGTCTCGGCCAACTGGGAGCCATCCCTGACCCTGTCGATCGACCACACCTGGCCGCCCGGGAACTACCTCTTGAAGCTCGTGGGCACCGCGGGACAACAGCAGTACATCCCGCTCACGATCCGTAACGACGCGAGCCTCGCTGCGTTCGTCATCCAGAACAGCGTGACCACCTGGCAGGCGTACAACCTGTGGGGCGACTACAGCCTTTACTACGGGGCGGCGCCGCGCGGGAAGGACTTCGCCCACCGTTCCCGGATCGTCTCCTTCGACCGCCCGTACCCCCAGACCTGGGCCCAGGGCGCGGCGGACTTCTTCGGCAACGAGTTCCCCCTCCTCTACGAGATGGAACGGCTCGGGCTCGACCTCACCTACACGACCGACGTCGATCTGCATGCCCAGCCGCAGCTGTTGGCGAACCACCGCGTGCTCTTCAGCCTCGGCCACGACGAGTACTGGTCGACCGAGATGCGCTCGGGTGCGCAGTCGGCGCTCGCTTCGGGCACCAACCTGGCCTTCCTGGGCGCGAACGCCTGCTACCGCCAGATCCGGTTCCAGCCCTCGGCCGTCGGTCCCAACCGCCAGGAGATCTGCTACAAGGACGCGAGCGAGGACCCCTTGGCGCGCCAGGACCCGATGTTGACCACGGTCAACTGGATCCAGGCGCCGCTCAACGACCCCGAGAGCTCGCTCATCGGGAGCATGTACCAGTCCGTCGGAGCCAACGGAGACCTGACCGTCGCGGACGCCTCGTCGTGGCTCTGGAACAACAGCGGGCTGTCCGACGGTGAGCAGCTCTTGGGCGTCGTGCAAGGGGAGTACGACCGCTACGTGCCGTCGCTGCCCAACCCGGCCGGTGTCGACGTGCTGGCGCATTCGCCGGTACCCGGACAGAACAACTGGTCCGACATCACCTACTACACGGTCCCCGTCGGCGGCGGCGTGTTGGCGAGCGGCATGGCCTCGTTCGTCTTCAAGCTCTCCAACACGACCGAGTTCCCGACGAACATCGTGCCCACTGCGATCCCGGGCGTCACCGAGATCCTCCTGCAGGCCATGCACAACGTGTTTGGTACATTTGGCAACGGCCCGGCCGGCACGCTGCAGGCTTCGGGGGGCAACTGGCCCAACTTCTACCGTGGCTCTGCCGCGGCCGTCGGAACGGCAGCGGGCACCACCTCCGCCTGATCGGCGCGACCGAACCGAGCGCGACCGACCAACCAGGGACAGAGGGCGACGGAACACGTGCCAATTGCACCAACGCACCCTCGGACCGCCGCATCCCCGCGCCTGGCGCGGCGCGGTTCGATCGGGCTGGTGGGGCTCGCCCTGCTCCTCGCGGCGTGCTCCCTACCGGCGACCCTGCCCAGGGCACTGAAGCCGACCGTCCCCACGGAGGCGCAGCCGGCCACCTGCCCCCTGACCGGGACTCCCTCGGCACGGGGTGGCCTGCCGCGGCGGCCCGCCCTGGCGGTCAAGGTTGACAACTATCCCCAGGCCCGGCCCCAATCCGGCCTCGACCAGACTGACGTCGTCTTTGAGGAACCAGTCGAGGGCGCGATCACCCGCTACGTCGCGGTGTTCCAGTGCGAGTCGCCACCCCAGGTCGGGCCCATCCGTTCCGCCCGCAACATCGACATCGGCATCCTCGGCCAGTTGGGCCGGCCGTTGCTCGTGAGCGTGGGCGGGATCACGCCGGTGCTCGACAACATCGCGCAATCACCGATCACCGAATTCGATCTGCGGATCCACGGCTCCGTCTCGCAGCACCCCCCCGGGCGCTTCGCTCCCTACGACACCTACTCCGCCCCGGCCTCGCTGTGGAAGCTCGACCCGTCGGACACCACGCCACCGGCGCCGCTCTTCAGCTTCTCGTCCGCCTCACCGGCCGGGACCGCCGCATCGACCATCGCCATCCCCTTCTCGGCGACGTCCAACGTCGTCTGGCGCTACAACCCGACCCTCCGGCTCTTCCAACGCTTCTACGGCACCGCCCCCGACCTGATGGCCGACGGAGCCCAGAACGGCGCGACCAACGTGATCGTCCAGTTCGTGCAGCTCTCCTACGGCCCCTGGGTGGAGAACAGCGGGGGCGGGCTGGAGGTCCAGGCGAATCTCTACGAGAACGCCAGCGGTCGCGCCGAGATCTTCCGCGACGGCATCGACGTCGCCGGTACCTGGCGGCGCTCGTCGCTCAACGAACCGACGCAATTCTTGTCGGCCTCGGGGAATCCGATCGCACTGGCGCCGGGGCGCACCTGGGTCGAGCTCGTGCCCGACACCGTGACCGTGACGGTCGGCGCGCCGTAGCGCCGTCCGACGGTCCCGGCCTCAGTCGAGGGAGATCGGGACCTCGTCGGGGTCGAGCGCCTCCAGCTCCTCCCCGGCGTCTGCAACCACGGGGGCCAGATGCTGACGGACTCGTTCGTCGATCTCGGCCATGAGCTGGGGGTTCTCGGTGAGGAACTCCTTCACCTTCTCGCGTCCCTGGCCGAGCTGCTCGCCCTCGTAGGTGAACCAGGCACCGGCCTTCTTCACGAAGCCGAATTCGACCGCCACATCGAGCAGCGAGCCCTCACGGCTGATGCCCTTCCCGTACATGATGTCGAACTCAGCCTGCTTGAACGGCGCGCCGCACTTGTTCTTGGCCACCTTCGCCCGCGTCCGGTTCCCGACTATGTCGGCTCCGTCCTTGATCGACTCGATCCGTCGGATGTCGATGCGCACCGACGCGTAGAACTTGAGCGCCCGACCGCCGGGAGTCACCTCGGGCGACCCGTAGATGACGCCGATCTTCTCGCGCAGCTGGTTGATGAAGATGGCGATCGTGCGCGACTTGGACAACGTCCCGGTGATCTTCCGCAGCGCTTGGGACATGAGACGCGCCTGGAGGCCGACGTGGGAGTCCCCCATCTCCCCCTCGATCTCGGCACGGGGGGTGAGCGCGGCGACCGAGTCGATCACCAACACGTCGAGCGCACCGGAACGAATCAGCATGTCGGCGATTTCGAGTGCCTGTTCGCCGTTGTCCGGCTGGGAGATGAGCAGGTCGTCGACGTTGACACCGATGGCCTTGGCGTAGATCGGGTCCATGGCGTGCTCGGCGTCGATGTAGGCACAGATGCCGCCGTTGCGCTGCGCCTCCGCCACGACGTGCATGGCGAGGGTGGACTTTCCCGAGGACTCGGGGCCGTAGACCTCGACGATGCGGCCGCGGGGCAGTCCGCCGATCCCGAGGGCGAGGTCCAAGGAGAGTGCTCCGGTCGGGATGGCTTCCACGGCCATGTGGACGTTGTCGCCCATGCGCATGATGGAGCCCTTCCCGAACTGCTTCTCGATCTGGCCCAGCGCCATCCCGAGTGCCTTCTCCCGATCCTCGCTCATTGCCTGCTCCTCGTCGTTTGTCTGGTCGAAACGGGACCCTACGGGAGGGTTGTGTCATCGGCGGTGGCCATCCCCCGGCCGCCCCCGGTGACTGTAGCCCTCGAACAGGTGTTCGTAATGGATGGGTATTGGCTCAGTTAAAAATGAGCCAATACCAATGGATGGTCCCACTGGTCTCACTGGCTCACTTTCATCCGACTCACCCCTCTCACCCGGCCAGGGGGGCCAGGACCAGAGGCTCATAGCGCGGCCCCGACGGGCCCGCGATCGAGGCGACCAGCCGGACCTCTCGCACCTCCCAGCGTGCGACCACGGCCGATCCGACCAGCTCGTCGGGGAGCCGACCCCGGCGACCGGTCCGAGCCAGCGTGAGGTGCCCCGAGAAAGGTCGATCATCCCGGGGGAGGCCGAACTGGGTGGCGACGGCGCGGACGCCGGCCGCCATGGCCTCGAGGCCCTCGACCGGGACGCACAGCACCCCGCGGCCGAGCCGGCGCGTCACCGGGCCCGCCACCGCGACCACGGGCCGCTCCGGCCGCGCCCAGTCGACGAGCGCGGCGGCCAGCGCCGCTACCCGCGGATCGGCAACCTCGCCCAGGAAGTCGAGCGTGACGTGGTGCTGCTCGGGCGCGGTCCACCGGAGGCCGCCGACCGCGGGCCTGGGCAGCTGCTGCAGAGCGCTACCCACGTCCCGGGGTGGCCAGACCGCCACGAACAGGCGCACGACACAAGTCTGGCCGCGCCCATCCCAGAGTCGAGGTGCGGTGTCACAGCGGCCGGATAGCGCGTCGGTCCTCGCCCTCCATTTGCGGGCGCTCGTGTGACGCCGCACGGCCGAGGCCGGCGCGGTTCGAGCACCGACGACTCAACGCGACGAAGGGGGACGGCAATGTCCTCGAGGCAGGATCGATACGACGAAGGGGACGGCATAGCGGCGCTCACCGCGCGCATGGCGAGGTTGGAAGCGGCCCTCGAGGCCCTCGGGCTCGAACTCCGGACGCGGCGACTCGTCGTCTTGGACGGTGCGCAGCGACCAAGGATCACGGCCGAGGTGATCGACGGCGTGGCCGAGCTGCGGGTCGAGCTCCACCCTTCGGCTTCGGCGACCGCAGCCGTACTCGCGTTCGCGGCGCCCGGTGGCGACGCGGAGGGCACGGGGCTCGACCCGTCGATCGGCGTGCAGCTCTGGGCCGGCGGCGACGGGCTGGTCGAGCTGGTCGTGTCGCCCGGCGCCGACGGCCGGTGGCGTCCCGCCCTGCACGTCGGCGCCTCCTAGGGACGAGGACGGCTGGCTCACACCAGTCGGACCTCGGCCCGATCGTGCCGGTGCACCGGACTGGGTGCTCGATGCGCCGGTGGCCGACGGGAGGGTGCCGGTCCCGCTGCCGTCGTGCCGGAAAGGAGGGCTCCGACCGCCGCCGCCGCGAGGAGGGCGGCGACTGCCAGCAGCCGGCGGTCCCAACGGTTCACGCCCGAATGCTACTGATATGTCTGTAGACCTAGAAGTAGCAGGTGGCCACGGTTGGGACCGTGGAGGGGGACCTGCAGCGGCGCTTGGGACGCAACCTGCGGGCGCTCCGGCTGGCCAAGGGCCTGAGCCAGGAGGCCTTCGCCGATCTGCTCGGCATCCATCGGACCTACATCGGCGGGCTGGAACGCGGCGAACGGAACGTCACGCTGCGCACCGTCGAGCGCATCGCCGACCGGCTGGGAGACGAGGCGGCGCGTCTCTTGCACGACGAGCCGCGCTGAGGCAGCGGCGGCGGAGGGGCCCGCCGAGCGGCGGTCTCTAGCGCTCGGGAGTCGTCTCGAGCAGCGCCCGGCGCAGGAGGTCGAGGGCCGAGATCGCGCCGAACTGCCGGACGCGCTGACGGTCCCCCGGCAGGCGCAGCTCGCGCCCGATCTCGCGACCGCCGGGGAGCGCGATCCCCACAAAGATGGTGCCGGGCATCCGACCCTCCTGCTCGTCAGGCCCGGCCACCCCGGTGATGCCGAGACCGATGTCCGCACCGAGCACCCGACGGGCGCCTCGGGCCATCGAGCGCGCGGCCTCCTCGGTCACAATTGGGCCGTCGGCCACCTCGAGCACCGAGTGCTTGACCGCGCTGTCGTAGGCGACGACGCAGCCGCGGAACCAGCGGCTGGCGCCCGGGACGTCGACCATGCGGGCCGCGATCAGCCCGCCCGTGAGCGACTCGGCCAGGCCGATGGTGAGGCCCCGCTCGAGAAGCAGCTGGGCGACGGCGTGCTCCATGGTCTCGTCGTCGACGCCGAAGACGATGTCGCCGAGGGTCGTCTCGAGCACCCCACGCACCTCGGCCTCCTCCTCGTCGAGGAGCGCGACGGCGGCCTGCTCAGTGGCGCCGCGTGCGGTGACCCGCACCTTGATCCCCTCGATGCCGCTGGCGAGAAAGGCCAGGGTCACCGGGGCTCGCTCCCCTGCCAGAGGCTCGTTCAGCGCGCGGATCCGACCGTCGAGCGTCTCGGCGAGCGCCGACTCGCTCGTCCCCCAGGTGCGGATGACGCGACTCTTGATGACCGCCGCCTCGCCGCTCTCGGACAGCCGGGCGGAGAGGTCCGGCAGGATGCCGCGCTCGAACATATCTGCCATCTCGTGGGGGACACCGGGGACCGCGTAGATCACCTTGTTCCCGAGCGGGCAGATGAGGCCCGGGGCGGTGCCCCGGGTCTGCTCGATGATGCGTGCCCCGACGGGGACGTCCGCCTGGCGCAGGTTGTTCTCCGGCATCGCGCGGGAGCGGGAGGCGAACATGCGGGCGATTCGGTCGACGATCGCGTCGTCGCGCTCGATGGTGGTGTTCATCACCTCGGCAATGGCCTCGCGGGTGATGTCGTCCTGTGTCGGCCCCAGGCCGCCGCAGACGATCACGCCGTCGCTGCGCGCCAATGCCGTGCGCAGCGCCAGCACGATGCGCGCCTGGTTGTCGCCGACGGCCTGGTGATAGTGGGAGTCGACACCGGCCGCCGCCAGGTGCTCGCCCAGCCAGGCCGAGTTGGTGTCGGCGATCTGGCCGAGCAAGAGCTCGGTCCCGACCGCCACGATCTCGATCCTCATGCCACCTGCCGGGCTCCGCGACGACCGTCGGCCAGATACTGGGCCCCGGTGGCCAGGGTGATCGTGGCCGCCACCCAGATCGCCGCCAGCTGGAGGGTGTGGTCGGGGGCGAGCGGCGGGATCAGGCAGGTGCCGATGGCCAGGTCCTGCACGAGGGTCTTCACCTTGGCCGACCCCCGGGCCGGGATTGACTCGCCACGTCGAGCGACGAAGGAGCGATAGGCGCTCATGCCGACCTCACGCGCCGCGATGAGCCACACCGGGAGCCAAGGCAGGTGGTGCTCGTAGGCGAGCGTGAACAGCGCGGCGAGCACGATCGCCTTGTCGGCCAAGGGGTCGAGGAACGCGCCCGAGCGCGTTGCGCCCTGTCGACGCGCTATCCAGCCGTCGAGACCGTCGGTGCCGGCGAGGACGACGCCGACCGCCACCGTCCACCAGCTGGCGCCCTGCGACACGATGAAGCCGATGAAGATCGGCGTGCCGAGGAGCCGCAGCGCAGTCAGCGCGTTGGCGGGGGTGGCGAGCGCCGAGGGCCCGAAGCTGTGGCCGGCGGTGTCGGTCACGGCGATCCCAACCCGGCCAGCGAGCTCTTTCGGCCGCGACCGCCGTCGGCGGGGAGCGCCTGCGCCTCGAGATCTGTGCCGAGCGACGCGGTGATGGCCAGCTCGACCAGCGCACCGGATTCGAAGGACCGGGGGACCCGAACGACCCCGTCGATCTCGGGTGCCTCGTGGACGGTCCGCCCGACGCCCGGAGCGTCGACCAGCACGACGCGGCGCTGGCCGACCAGCTGGTCGCGGCGCTGGGCGGTGATCCCGTCCTGGAGCTCGCCGCACTCTTGCAGGCGCTCCAGCGCCAGCGATCGAGGCACCTGGTCCGCCAGCGTCACCGCGTGGGTCCCCTCCTCGGGTGAGAAAAGGAAGAAGCCGGCCCAGTCCAGCTGCGCCGCCTCGAGGAAGGCCAAGAGGCGATCGTGGTCCTCCTCGGTCTCTCCGGGATAGCCGAGGATGAACGACGAGCGGAAGGTCGCGTGGGCGTCGAGGCCGCGGATTCGCTCGATGCGGTCCAAGAAGCGTTCCCCTTCTCCCCAACGCCGCATGCGCGCCAGGTGTGGGCGCGAGACGTGCTGGAGCGAGAGGTCGAAGTAGGGCACACCGGTCGCCAGGATCGTGTCGACCAGCTCGTCGTTCAGGGCCGACGGGTACAGGTAGAGGAGGCGGGTGCGAGCGAAGAGAGTGGAGACGTCACGAACGAGCTCGATGATCGGGGCGACGGCGCGGGCGCCCGCGACCGCCCGCGCGCCACGCCCTGCCGAGCGGTCTCGCCCGTAGGAGGCGAGATCCTGGGCGACGAGCACGATCTCGCGCACCGGTTGGCCGCCGGGACCGCCTGCCGCCAGTGACTCGGCTTCGGCCAGCAGGTCGCCGTGTCGACGCGATCGCTGCTGGCCGCGGAAGGACGGAATGGCGCAGAAGCCGCAGGCGCGGTCGCAGCCCTCGGCGACCTTGAGGTAGGCCCAGGGGGCCCGCGCCGGCGGACGCGGCAGCTCGAGCAGGTCGAAGGACGATCGCGGGGGGCGGGCACCAAGGAGCACCGGCACCCGGTCGGGAAGGAGCGCGCCGGTCAGCGGGGCGCCGAAGCCGGCCACGAGATCGATCTCGGGCAGCGCGTCGGCCAACTCCGAACCCGCGCGCTCCGCCAGGCATCCGGTGACGACCAGCCTCGCTCCGGGACGTCGGGTGTCGTGCAATTCGAGAATCGTGTCGACGGACTCCTGGCGCGCCGGTTCGATGAAGGCGCAGGTGTTCACGACGAGCAGGTCGGCCTCGCCGGGCGCGGACGCCGGGCGCAGGCCCTCGGCCAGGAGGGTGCCCGCGAGCTTGTCGGAGTCCACCTGGTTCTTTGGACACCCGAGGGTGTGTATCCAGTACTGCCCGCTACGCACCTGCATCTCCTCGGCTTCGGCGCCGACACGGTCAGGGCCGACTCTCGGGCCTGCCTGGCAGCGGAGAGGGAGGGATTTGAACCCTCGGACCAGGTTCCCCCGGTCAACTCATTAGCAGTGAGTCCGATTCGGCCGCTCTCGCACCTCTCCAGCAGGAGTTTTGCCTTGCGACCTGGGCCGTTGTCCATAATCCGGCCATAGTCGCAGGCTGGCTCCGCCCCGGAAGCCTACGTGAACCCTCGCCGGGGGTCTGGCAGGCGAGGGTGTCCGTTGGCCGCGACCCCGCCATCAAGCGCTACCTCCACGCCAGTTCCACCGTCCCTGAGGGTGGCCTGCTGGCTCCTTAGCGCCTGTGAGCACCATCGAGAAGCGGCGTACACGTGGGGTCGTACGGCACCGACGCGCCGACGTTCGCATTCCACTCCGCGGTGGTGAGATCGCGGCCCACGATGGTGCACGCCGCCAGCTCTAAGTCGGAGAGTTTCATGGACCACGTCGCGGTTCGGACGAACGCGGGACCAGAGTATTTCGACAGGTACCGCATCTGATCTTGGACCTGCTGCCAGACAGCCCCGCCCGCTTCGAGCTGTGCCAACGTGAATTCCTGTGCAGCTTCCGGATGGATCGGTCGACGCCCGGCCACGGTGACTGTATCGGCGGATGGGCTGAAACTCACTACGAGCTGCGTGTACGGTCCCCAATCGAGTCCCGGGATGAAGGTCGCGAGGGAGGAATCGAAGGGAGGAACCTTTGCATCGCCGCCGAACACCGCGACCGACGAAGACGTCCGCAAATCGAAGACCTCGAGACCGATCGGGTTGGACCAGACGGCGAGGTACCTCCCGTCCGGGCTGAACGCCAGCTCGGGGTCACCCGGGAAGCTCTGGTTGCCTAGGTTCCCTCTGCTGCTCGAGAGCGTCTGGAGAAGCTTCCCGTTCCTCGTATCGAGTATCTCCACCTGGCCGCCGAAACTGTCCGTCGCGATGGTGCGTGCATCCGGCGACAGGGCCATGACCTCGAGTTGGTTTTGACCGGCAAACGGACCCTTCGCCAGCAGGCGACCGGTGCGCCCGTCCAGGACCTGCACCCCAGCCGGGCCCATGACGCCGACCGTGTTCCCGTTGGTGCTGAGAACGACGTACTGCGTGTTGGACTGCAGAGGATTGTCGGGGATGGACCAGTTCTCTCGCCACTGAGGCGTCGATCGGGGATCGTTCAGATCCCAGGAGCGCAGCGTCGCCTTTTGGTCCACCCCCTCAGTCGCGGGGTCGGTTGGACAGTCGAGCACGATCCGGCCATGGGTCGGCGTTCCGGTGAAGCCCAGCTCGTGTCCGAGCAGCGACGCGCACGCGGATGGCACATCGGTCAAGGTACGCACGGCTCGACCCATGCTGCTCAGGAGCACGATGCTGTTGTTCGAGAGGACAGCCTCGTACCCGGACGGACTGACGAAGGTCTTGCCAGGGTTGCCTACCGCCGCGGATTTGCTGCCGAGGATCTGCCCCTCCTGGGAGATCGAGACTGGGTAGTCGAGGCGCCGCGTGGAGGCCGCCGTCACGAAGTGCGGTGGCCCGAGCTGTGCCCAATTCAGCACGGCCAGAGACCCTTGCTGGCTGGGCTGATACACGAGGTTCGGCGCCGTGGGGTCGACGGCAATCCCGGTCACTCCACCCGCGACCCCGGTGTTGGCGACCATCAGGGTCGTCAGCACCGTGCCGGTTGCGGTGTCCACGACCGACAACGACGTCTGTGAATTCGGAAACTGCTCCACCAGATCGCGCAGATCCGTCGTGACACCGTAAACGGGCTCGTTCTGCGACGGAGGCGAGCCCCCGAGGCGTTGACTCGTCGCCGCATCGAACGTGGCGATGTCCCCGTCTTTAGCTCCTCCCACGACCGAGCTGATCCGCCTGCTGTCCGTCGAGAAGACCACGCCATCGAAGAACGGGGTGTACCACTGGTTGAAGGCAAGGCCGTTGGTCGCCGCCGAGACTGAGCCGTCATGGGCGACGAAGTCGTGTTCGAGAGTTCCCGAGGCGGCATCGACCAGGACGAGGTCGATGGCGGAACCGTCAGCGGTGATCACGTCGGCGCCGAGCTGCGAGCCGTCGGGTGAGAACTTCAGCGCATCGACTGAGCCGGGCACGACGAGCGGAGGGCCGACACGGCGGCCGGTGTTGACGTTCCAGATCTCGATCGTGTTCGACCGTGCGGTGGATCCACCGGTGATCAGTTCCTCGGTCCCCATGGCCAGCAACCCGTTGTTCGAGAGGGCAACGAGCGTTCCAAACCGAAACGCGGGTGGCTGCCAACGCCAGAGCCGGTTCGTCTGCAGATCCCAGAGTCGACTTTTGTCCGTGCCCGTCTCGAGTGTTCCCTTGGTGGCCGTGCCCGCTCCGGTCACCACGAGAAGACCTGCGTCGTTGAGTGCCAGTCCGGTCGATGTCCCAAGCACCGGTGGCGGCTGGTGCGCGAACGGTGCACCGGTGGCGGCATGCCAGGCCCGGAGGGCACCTGATGTGGTCTGGGAGACGATCGTCTTGCCGTCAGGCGAATAGATGACAGTCGACACGATGCCCTGTGGGTCGGCCAGCGTGTGGGACAACGTTGGATCCGCTGCGAGGCTGTGCACCAGCTCGTCACGAGCACCCCGTACAGCCGAGGAAGAAGGTGGTAGGTGCGAGGCAGCACGGTTGGCTTCCACGGCCAGGAGCAATGCCAGGTCGTAGTTTCCGCCGCTGAGCAAAGGGTTGACTTTGGCGGTCAACCCCCCCGCCAGGGCATCGTCGGTCGCCATATTGGCTTGGTGACGCGCATGCACGGCAAAACCCGTGGCGATCAAGGCCGCCACCAGCAGCACGGCCAGGGCGGAGACGCCCCCCCGGGCCAGGCGCTGGGCCCGGCGGTGCTGGCGGATGTCCTCACCCTCGAGGTCGTCTTTGGGAATGCCGTGTATGGGG
>DATNIB010000003.1:0-4327 GCA_035604685.1 Acidimicrobiales bacterium
GCGTGGGTCGCCTCGACCGCGGCCAGCACGGTGGTGGTGAGCGGCGCCACGGTGAGCACCAGTCCCGCGCCGAAGACGACCACCGACGGGAGCACCGACGTGAGGTAGTGCGAACCGACCTGCACCCGGGTCATCAAGAGCAGGCCGGCGGTGATGATGAGCGGCCCCAGGCTCATCGGCAAGCGGGGCCCGATCCGCGTCGCCAACGCTCCGGCCTTGGCGGAGAACACGAGCATGAGGAGCGTGATGGGCAGCATCGAGGCGCCGGCCTCGAGGGCGCTGTAGCCGAGTACCTGCTGGAGGTCGACGGCCAGGAGGAACAGCACGCCGCTCAGCGCGCCGTAGACCGCGAAGGTGAGGACGTTGGAGACGGTGAACTGCCGGGACGAGAAGATCCCAAGGGGCAGCATGGGGTGCGGGCTCCGGTGTTCGGCCACCACGAAGCCCACCAGCCCCACCACCGCGGCCACCCCGGCGACCACCACCGAGCTGCGGTTCGCATTGCCCGACGGTCCCTCGATGAGCGCGTAGGCCAGCCCCGAGAGGCCCAAGACCCCCAGTGCCGCGCCCCGCACATCGACGTGCCGGCTGACCGTCTCGTCGTGGGACTCGGGAAGGTGGCGCGCCGCCACCAGCACCAGCGCGGCCACCGGCAGGTTAAGGACGAAGATCAGCCGCCAGGAGACCCCGGTCACCAACGCGCCGCCGGCCAGCGGGCCGATGGCGCCGGCCACTCCCCCGAGCCCGGACCACATGCCGATAGCCCGGCCGCGGTCCTCGGGGCGGAAGTTCGACTGGATGATCGAGAGGCTTCCGGGGACGAGCAGCGCACCGCCCACGCCCTGGAGGGTGCGGGCCGCGATGAGCACGCCGAGCGTCGGCGCCGCCGCACAGAGCAGCGACGCCGCGCTGAACCAGACGACGCCCGCCACAAAGACGCGTCGACGACCGAAGATGTCGCCCAGGGAGCCGCCGATCAGGATCAGCGCCGACAGCGTGACGAGGTAGCCGGTGAGCACCCACTGCAGCCCGGCGACCGAGGCGGAGAAGTTCTTGCCGATGGCCGGGAGGGCCACGTTGACGACGGTGCCGTCGAGGAACGCCATGCCGGACCCGAGCACCGTGGCCAGCAGGATCCAGCAGGCGGACGTCGTCCCGTAGGCAATCCCACCGTCGTCTGGCGTGGCCCACTCCCGTTCGTGCGGCGTCGGTTCACCCGTCGCAGGTGACATCGAAGGAGACGCTACCGACCGGCGGCACCTCCCAACGCGGCGGCGGCCTGCGTCCCGAGCCTCGCCGGAGCGGCCGGTGCTACGTCGCCACCTGGCCGGTGAGCTCGGCCAACAGCGCTCGGACCCGGCCGTCGATGTCGTCCACGATGGGCCGAACCGCCTCCACGGACTTGCCGGCAGGGTCCTCCAGGTCCCAGTCGAGGTAGCGCTTGCCCGGATAGACCGGGCAGGTGTCCCCGCAGCCCATGGTCACGATGATGTCCGCGGCCCGGCCGAGGTCCTCGCTCAGCGCCTTGGGAACCTCGTGGCTCGGGTCTAGGCCCCGCTCCAAGAGCACGGCGACCACCGATGGGTTCAGCTGGTCGGCCGGCTCGGACCCGGCGGACACGACGTCGATCCGACCCTCGGCATAGTGGTCGAGCAAGACGCGGGCCGCCAGGCTGCGGCCGGCGTTGTGCACGCAGAGGAACAGCACGACCGGCCGGCCGGTCACGACGGCGGCGCGTCGAACGCGCTCGGGTGGGGGACGACGACCTCGGCTGCCTCCTCTGGCGTCACGCCTGGATACAAGGTGCGGACGACGACGATGGCCAGAGCGCCGCCCAGGACCTCGGCGAGCACGAACGAGGGAACCGAGGAAGGAGCGATGCCCGCGAACGTGTTGGAGAACATGCGCCCGACCGCGATGGCCGGGTTGGCGAAGCTGGTCGAGCTGGTGAAGAAGTAGGCGGCACCGATGTAGGCACCGACCGCGGCGGGCGCCGCGCGGCTGCGGCCGGTTCGCGCCAGGGCGAAGATGACCAGCAGAAGCCCCAGGGTGGCCACGATCTCAGCGATGAAGTGGGCGCCCGAGGCGCGATGCTTGGCCGAGATGCTGGCCGCGGTCCGGGCGAACATGAGGTTGGCGACGACCGCGCCGCCGACGCAGCCGGCGACCTGGGTGGGCACGTAGGCCATCGCGTCGCGCCAGCGCAGACCCCCGAACGCCGCGTCGACGATCGAGACAACCGGATTGAAGTGGGCGCCCGAGATCGGGCCGAACATCAAGATAATGGCGAAGAGCCCCGCAGCCGTCGCGGCGGCGTTCTCCAGCAGCTCGAGGCCGGCATTGCCCGGGGACAGCTGTTGGGCGGCGATCCCCGAACCGATCACGACCGCGGCCAAGAACGCACAGCCCAGAAACTCGGCCAGCAGGCGCCGCCACAGGACGCGATCGGTCATGGCCTTAGTGGTTCGACCGACGCTCGGGCGCTCAGCAGCAGGAGGACGCCGAGTCCGCTCCGGCCAGATCGGGTCGGGTGGCGCAGCAGTCGGCGACGGCCGGACCGACGGGCCGCAGCTCGCCGGCCGGCATCTCGATGTCTGCGAGCACGGTGTAGATCTCCCACGGCACTCCGCCCGGGCCGTCCACCCAGACCTTGTCCTGCACCGCGTAGCAGCAGGCCACCTGCTCCTCGACGGCGGTCGTCAGGTCGGCCGCCGCCAACCGGATCTGCGCGGCCGTGACCTGCTCGGAGCTCTCCACCTCGACCCCCAGGTGGTTGAGCGAGCCGGGCACCCGGGTGCGGTCCTCGATCAGCACCAGCTTCAGCGGTGGGTCGGCCACCGCGAAGTTCGCATAGCCGGGCCGCACCTTGGCCGGTTGGGCCGCGAACAGCTTCGAGTAGAAGTCGATGGCCTCGTCCAGGTTCTCCACATTGAGCGCGAGCTGCACACGGGACACGATCCGTCCTCCTGATATATTGACTGTCGTCGATGTTCAGTGTGCACGATATATTCACCAATGTCAATGTCTAGAACCACAGCGGCGCGGACGAGCGCCGGCGGCGCCCCGACGGACCGGCGGCTGTGCTGTGCCTCGGTGGTGGACGCCCCGCTGGCCGACGACGAGGCCGACGAGCTGGCCAAGGTGCTGGCAGCGCTAGCCGATCCGATCCGGCTTCGCTTGCTGTCGCTCGTGGCCTCCCAGGCCGAGATCTGCTCCTGCGAACTGGAGGCCCCGCTCCGCAAGAGCCAACCGACCGTCTCGCATCACACGAAAGTGCTCTCCGAGGCCGGTCTCATCGTGGGCGAGAAGCGGGGACGGTGGATGTGGTGGCGGGTGGAGCCAACCCGCCTGGCCGCGGTGCGCGCCGCGCTCGGCGGCTGAGCCGCCCGCCCGCCATTCCCGGGCACCGTCGGGTCGACGGCGGCCAGTGAGCGACCAGGCGAGGATCCTCAGATGAGGCGCCGATCCGTCGCCCAGCGGGCCAGTTGGTGCCGCGTCGACAGCTGGAGTTTCCGCAGCACCGAGGAGACATGGCTCTCGACGGTCTTGGCCGAGATCGAGAGAGCCCGCGCGATCTCCTTGTAGGTGTAGCCCCGGGCGATCAGCCGCAGCACCTCGTGCTCCCTCGGCGACAACTGGTCCAGCTCGGGATCGAAGGTGGCCGGCGGACCCGGTTGGGGCGTGATGGCGAACGCGTCCAGCACGAAGCCGGCCAGTCGGGGCGAGAACACCGCGTCGCCGGCCGCGACCCGGAGCACTGCGTCGACCAGTTCGGGACCCGAGATGGTCTTGGTCACGTACCCGCGCGCGCCGGCGCGGATGACCGCGATCACGTCCTCGGGAGCGTCGGAGACCGACAGCGCCAGGAACAGGACCTCGGGATGGTCCCGCTTGACCGCCTCGATGACCGCCTGGCCGCCCCCGTCGGGCATGTGCACGTCGAGGAGGACGACGTCAGGCTCGCGCTCGGCGATCAGCTCGACCGCGGCGGCGACCTCGTCCGCCTCCCCCACGACCTCGACGGCGTCGCCGAGGCCGGCCCGAACGCCGGCGCGGAAGAGGTCGTGGTCGTCCACCAGCAGCACCCTCGGCCGGGGGGTCACGACCGGTCGCTTCGCCGCGCCACCGACAGCTCGACCTCGCTCCCCTCGCCCAACGTCGAACGGATCGTCACGCTGCCGCCGATCCGGTTCATCCGCCCCCGGATCGACGTTGCGATGCCCTGCCGATCGGCCGGCGCCCGCTCGGGGTCGAAACCCGATCCGCGGTCACGCACGAACATCGACACCCGCTTGCGTTCGACCTCGGTGAAGACCGAGACGCTGGG
>DATNIB010000004.1:0-51082 GCA_035604685.1 Acidimicrobiales bacterium
ACGGTGTTGCCCACCTGGAACTACCGCCACATCCACGACGACGTGCTCCCGGCCCTGCGCCAGCGGGGCGTCACCGAGGAGCAGATCACCACCATGCTGGTCGACACGCCGCGGCGCTACTTCGAGCGCGTCGGCTCCTGAAGCCGCTCCCGGGTGTGCCCCGGCTGGCGGGTTCAGGGAAGCATCGTGAAGGGAAGCCCGAAGTGGGCGCGGGCGGCCGCCGTCGGCGTGTTCATGAACTGCGCGGCGACGTGCCCGAGGTACGTGGCCATGTCCCGCAGGTACCGCGGCGTGCGCCGGCGCGGCCGCACTGAGCGCGCCCGCTAGGCATGCCCAAATTCGAACCGCTCGGCACCTCGTTCGCAGCGCCGAGGCCCGACGGGCTCGGGCAGGCGCAGATCAGCTACCGTGCCTGGACGAACTCGTCTGGTCCTGGTGGAGCACCTCGTCGCATGGTGGCAACCGGTCGATGACGCGCCGTGGGTGGCTGTTGTTCCTCGCCGTCGGGGTGATCTGGGGCCTGCCCTACCTGCTCATCCGTGTGTCGGTGCGCGAGGTGAGTCCCGCGCTCTTGGTTTTCATGCGCACCGGTGGGGCGGCGTTGCTGCTCGGCCCGATCGCGCTGGCGCGCGGGGTGCTGCGACCGGTCCTTCGCCGATGGCGCCCGGTCCTCGCCTTCACGGTGGTCGAGATGGGGGTGCCTTGGCTCCTCCTCTTCCACGCCGAAGAGAAGTTGTCCAGCTCTCTCGCCGGCCTGCTGATCGCCGCCGTGCCACTGGTGGCCGCGGTCCTCGCCTGGGCCACCGGGTCCGAGCGCCTGGACTTCCGCCGGGTGGTGGGCCTCCTGGTCGGCTTCGGCGGGGTGGCGGCCCTCGTCGGTTTCGCGGTCCGCAGCAACGACCTCGCGTCGGCACTGTCCCTCGTCATCGTCGCCTGCGGCTACGCCCTCGGTCCCTGGATCCTGTCCCGCCACCTGTCGGACCTGCCCGGCCTCGGGGTGATCGCGGCCTCGCTGATCGCTTGCGCCGTCCTCTATGCCCCGATCGCCGCGTTCGAGATGCCGGCGCGCAGCCTCACGGGGTCGGTCATCTGGTCGATCGTCGGCCTGACGGTCGTGTGCACGGCGGCGGCATTCCTCTTGTTCTTCGCGTTGATCGGCGAGGTGGGAGCCTCCAGGGCCACCGTGATCACCTACGTGAACCCCGCGGTCGCCGTCGTGCTCGGGGTGCTCGTCTTGGACGAGCGTTTCTCCGGTGCCACCGGCGTCGGCTTCGGGCTGATCCTGGTCGGCTGCCTGCTCGCCACCCGGTCGGTGGCCGAGCCTTCGCCCTCGCCGGCCGTGTCCCCGGTGACCAGTCCGCCAGGGCCAAGCAGTGACACTTCGAGCGACGAGCACTCCGCCATGTAGTCATTGACCGGGGGTGGAAGACGCCATGGCACCCGCCGTTGCCGTTCGGGGGGCTTCTCGATCGACGACCAGCCTCGGCCCAGGCTCGGTCGGTGCGACCATGGCCTCCCGGTCCGGGATCGGCTGCCAGCGTCGGGGACGGGGGTGCGACCGTGGCCTCCCCTTGCCGGACCGCCCGAAAAGAGCCTTCGACCTGGGCCTTCGGGCGCGTCGGCCCCGTGGGGATCCCCGACTCTGGGCGTGGTGTCCCCTATCCTGAAGAGCGATCGGAGCCCGGTTCGCCGGGGCCGACGAAAGAGCAAACCCTCCGTGAGGAGGGGACGCAAAGCCTCGGAGCTCCGCGGAGCTGGCCGGGTTGCCGAATCGGCTGTTCGAAGGGTGGCCACCGATTCAGCGGCATTCCTGCCTGTTCCAACCGAGCAAACACGGATGGAAGGTCGGATTGGCCAGCCAGGGTGGCCTGAGACAGCAGGGTCGCCGCTCGCGGGTACGACGGGTGGCCGGTTTCGCGCGCCCATTCGAGCATCTTCGCCACGCGCGCTCCGAGGAGGGCATGGGAATGCTCGAGGTCGTCATCTCGATCTCGCTCCTCCTCATCATCATCGTCCCGCTCTCCTACCTGTTCACCAACGTCATCGGGCAGGCTGCCGCCGCCCGTCAGGAGGTGACGGCGATCCGGCTCGCCGACTCCCTGCTCGAGCAGCTCAACTACACCGGGCCGCCCAACGACAGCAACGGACAGCCCGAGGTCGGCACCTCGCTCGCGGAGGGGTCGCCCAAGGTCTCCGGGGTCGTCTACACCGAGACGGCGCTGTTCTCGTGGTCGCCGGCCGGCAGCGGCACGCCCGACCTGTGCACCTCGGGGCTGGCGCCCGAGCTCCTGCTCCAGGTCACGGTCACCTGGAGCCCGAACCACTCCATCACCGATTCGACGCTGCTCAACTTCCCGCCCTCGGGGGTGGTGACTGAAGGGTTCCTCGGTATCCAGGTGAACGGGGACCCGTCGGGTAGCCCGCCCGCCGACGTGTCGGGCATCTCGTGGGCCAACCGGGTGAAGACGGTGCCGGTCCTCGTCTCGGGCACCAGCCTCACGACCTCCTACAGCCTGCACCCGGCGAGCAACGGCTGCACCTTCCTCGAGCTGACCACGGGCACCTACTCGGTCCAGGTGGGCACCGGTCCGACGGCGCTGTACACGGCCAACTACAACGAAGCGTCGTCGGAGACCCAGCCGACCAGCTCGGCCACCACGATCTCGGTCAACACCGACGAGATCACCGAGGTGATCGTCCAGTACGACGAGGGGGCCGACGTCGCGCTGACGTACCCCTCCACCACGGCGACCGAAGACGGCGTCGTCTGCCCGAACGTGAGCGGTCTCATCTGCGTCGTCGCTGGTCAGACCGCGACCGCCAGCACCTCGCCCAACACCAACCCGATCGCCGCCGCGCTCATCCAGACGACGACGGGCTGGTCGGTCGCCTCCCTGCCGTCGTCGCTGGTGCGCATCGAGTCCGCCGGCTGCTCCTCGGGCGCCTGCATCGTGGTCGGGTACAGCTCGGCCGGGGGCGCCGCCGCGGTCGCGCAGGCCTCGGCACCCACCACCTGGACGACGAGCGCGCTGCCGGCCGGCGCCAACCTCAACGCGGTGTCCCAGATCGTGTGTCCGGCGAGTGCCACGACGCCGGCCTGTTTCGTCCTCGGCACCAACACGTCGGGGAAGGGCGTCATCCTCTCGGCCACCATCTCGGGGTCGAGTCCGCACACGGTGACCTGGACCCAGGACACGGTCCCGAGCGTGACCTCGTTCTCCCAGATCACCTGCCCCTCGGCGAGCGCCACGCCGATCTGCTTCGTCATCGGCACGAGCGCGACCTCGGTCATCGCGTCGTTCACCAGCGGCACCACCTGGACCGCCTACACGGCGCCCGGCGGGACCACGGTCGGCTCGTTCTCGTCGCTCGCTTGTCCGAGCACGACCGTCTGCTACGCGACGGGCACGACGACCGGCGGCAGCGCGGTGATCCTCTCGCTCGGCTCGGGCACCTGGACGAAGGACACGCTGCCCTCCGGCGGTGGCTTCTCGACTTCGACGACCGGCTACCTGGCCTGCCCGAGCACCTCGCAGTGCTATGCCACTGCCACCGGCAAGACGAGCGGCGGTGGCTCCGTCGCACCGATGATCTTCTCTACGACGAGCACCACCTGGAGCAACATGACCATCCCGGGCGGTGGGGCCGGCTCGCTGGGTCCGCTGGTCTGCGCGAGCACGACGGTCTGCTTCGTCCCGGGTCTCAGCACGGCGTCGCCTGCGGCGCCGATCGTGTGGTCCCTCAAGTCCGGTCCGACGGCCTGGGTGTCCGACACCCTGCCGGGCGGCCTGGCGTCGCTGAACTCGATCGTCTGCCCGGCCACCAACAACTGCCTGGCGCTCGCCACCAACGCGACCGGGGCGACCATCGTGTCCACCACCGGCGGCTCGTCTCCCACCTGGACGAGCGACACCATCTCGGGCACGAGCGGTAGCCCGGTCCTCCTGTCCGGGCTGGTCTGCATGGCCACCAACAGCTGCGAGGCGGCGGGGGCGACCGAGACGGGCGCCGTCGTGCTCGACGACACCACCAGCTCGCCGGTGTTCAGCGGGTCGGGCACCCCGACCGGCCTGTCGGGGCTGTTGATCGACAACCCGCCGATCCTGATCTCCAACCTCAACCTGGCGCCCTCGACGACGCTGGAGCTGATCGCGCCGACCACGTCGGTGGCTCCCCTCCTCCAGATCGGCCCCCTCTTCCCCTTCTCGAGCGGCTATTCGGTGGCGGTCGGCGAGTGCGCCTCGGAGCTGACCGCGGCGTCGGCGAGCGCCGCCACCACGCCCGGCGCGGTCAGCAGCCCCAATGAGGCGACCGTGACCCTCCCGATGGGCCTCCTGCCCGTCCAGGTGGTCGACAAGAACACCGGCTTGGCCGTCAACAACGCCACGGTGACGATCCAGGACTCCTGTTCGCCGCAGCTCACACCGCTCAGTGGGAGCAACCCGGCCAACTACTCGCTGCCCAACTCGACGATCGACGGCCTGAGCCGGGCCGACGTCATCTACGGCACCTATAACGTCACGGTCGCCTCCGGCGGGAACTCCAAGACGTGGGCCGTGACGGTGTCACCGACCTCGGTCACGGTCGGTTCGACGACGACCTACCTCCCCAACCCGGTCGTGCTGGCTGACTGATGAGACCCCCCCGCTACCACCCGCGGCGGATGTGGAGGCTGGCCTCGGCCCGACGCGCCCGCGAACTGGGCGAGGGGTCCGAGGCCGGGTTCACCCTGGTGGAGATCCTGGTCACCGTGGGCATCTTCACCGTCCTCCTTGCGATGTCCATCCCGATCGTGTCCACGTTCATGGACGCGTCGACCAGGATCAACAACACCTATTCCAACGTCAACCAGCTCCTTCCGGTCTCGACCAACCTGCAGCGGCTCATCCGGTCCGCGGTCGCCCCCGCGCCGACCTCCTTCGCCAACATCCCGACGCCGGCCTTCGGCGTCTACAGCCCGACGACCGGTGCGCTGATCTCCACCGTCTCGCCGACCTCCCTCACCTTCTTCGCCAACATCGGGGACTCCAACGGTCCGGCCAAGATCGTGGCGAGCTGCACCCCCAACGGGACGACCGGCAACTGCGCCTATCCGGGAACGTTCACCGTCACCGAGGCCAAGGCGACGACGAACCCCTCCACGCACACCGACACCTGCCCGTTCGACGGGGACAACACGAACACCTGCTACTACGGGACGCCGTTCACACTGCTCACCGTGACGGGGGTCACCAACGGCCTCAACAGCGTGCCCCTGTTCACCTACATGCTGCTCGTCACGACGACGACCACCAGCAGCAACGGCACCCAGACGACCACCTCTACGAGCGTCAACGTCGACGGCGCGAACCCCACGCCGGCCACCGCCTACAAGGAGGACCTGACCCAGGACGGTCCGAACGCCAACGGGTACTTCACGAGCTGCCTCGCGTCCACCACCACCACCAACCTCGAGAACAACTGCGCCGCGGCGGAGATCGAGTCGGTGACCATCGACCTGCAGGTGAACACCACGGCCAGCAATTCGCGCCTCGGCGGCGGCCAGGAGGAAGACCAGAGCACCATCTACCTCCTCTCCACGAAGTCTTCGGTCTTCCAACAGGAGGTCGGCTGACATGAGCCACCACAATGCCCGTCGCCCGTCCGGGCGGCGGCGCCCGCCCAATCGCTTGGTCCGGCAGCTCCACCCGGCGGCGGAGCTCGGCCAGGCCGCCTTCGCCATGGTGACCGGCATCGCGGTCCTCCTGGTGCTCACCGCCGGCATCTTGGTCTCCACCACCGATCAGCACGACCCGCTCGTCCAACAGGACGTGCTGCAGCACCTCGCCTATCGCGGGCTCGAGGCCGGGATTGATTCCTATCTCACGACCATCGACAACAACCCGAACCTGATCAACTGCAACAACAGCAACACGACCGGGCCATCGCCGCAGTTCCAGAGCAGCTCCGTCGGCAGCCCGGGCTGCACCTCGACCCACCTCCCCGCTCTCGACACCTGGACCCAGGTGCCGAGCACGTCGGGTGACGGGAGCTCGGTCCCCGAGTTCTACATGTGGACCAACCCGCAGTTCTGCTTCTCGACGGTGGTCGGGACCGGCGGGAACCCGTCGTGCACCGCGCCGAGCACGACGGCCGGGGCCACCCTCGCGTACATCAAGGAGCAGGTCTACGGGGCGGCCGAGATCGGGAACCGCTTCGCCTACCAGTCGGCCGCAGCCGAATTCACCCCGGAGAACGGGTTCCTGAGCAACATCTGGTGGAGCAACTACGAGGCGACGGACCCCCAGGGCTCCTCAAACCCGAACATGGCCCAACAGGACTGCACCTACGACTGGAACAACAACTACTACGGCCCGGACACCAACAACAACGGCGGTTCCGTGCCGTTCCCGGGCAGCCCCTACTGCAACCCGGTGTTCTTCGGGCCCAACGACGTCCTCTACGGGCCCGTCTACGCCAACGACTCCATCTACGTCGACAGCGACCCCGCCTTCGGCGTCCCGGCCGGGTCCGGCCAGCTCGCCGTCCCCTCCACCGTGACCACGCACGACCCGCACTGCCTGTTCGTCGACCCGCTCAAGGGGGAGTGGTCGCCGACCGCGTCCTGTGCCAGCGCCACCTCACAGGTGAAGGAGTACAACACGGCCACCAGCAAGGACAATGCGCCATTCGAGCCCATCCCGACGTCGGACACCCAGCTCGCGACGATCGCCTCGCAGGGCGGCTGCGAGTACTCCGGGCCGACCACGATCCAGCTCTACTACAACAACGCCGCCTCCCTGCCCTACATGACGGTCAACAGTCCGGACACGCCGACCTCGGGCTCCACGGATCTCGACAACGCCACCACCAACTCCAACAACTGCGGCGTCGGGACCAACGCGGGCATCGGCGTGCCGGTGCCGTCGGGCACCAAGGGCAACGACGTGATCTTCGTCGAGAACACGCCGAGCTCCCAGCAGCCCTGCGTCTCGGGGGCCAACCCCTTCGACGACTCGGCCGACGGCGGCGCCAACTCTCAGATCGGCTACTACTACGACGTGAGCGGGACCTCCGCCGACTGTGAGGCCGACGTGTTCGTCTCCGACGCCCCGGCGGCCAGCGGCACGGTGCCCGGCGTGTCCGGAGCCTTGACGGTCGCCAGCCAGAACAACGTCATCATCGACGGCAACCTCCTCTACACGCAGGCCGACTGCGGAAATGGCTTCGCCAGCACCTACACCACCCAGTGCACCTACAACTCGGGCACGACGCCCAACGACACCCTGGGCCTCATCGCCTACCACTTCGTCGAGGTCGACCACCCCGTCCAGCAGCCGGTGACCACTTGCGGCTGGCAGGGCTGCAACACCACGCAGAACCTCGAGCCGGTCTGCGGGACCAACGGCGCCCCGTCGCCGCCGCTGTGCGACCCCGTCAACACCCTCAACTCGGTCACGGGGTTGGTCGTCGACGCGGCCATCTTGGCCCTCAACGACTCGTTCGCGGTCAACAACTACACGCTCGGCAACCCCGAGGGGGTGCTCACCGTCTACGGCACGATCGCCCAGGACTGGCGGGGCGCGGTCGGCACGTTCAACTCCGGCAGCAGCCAGCTGGTGAGCGGCTACAGCAAGTACTACCTCTGGGACAGCCGGCTCGAATACGTGACGGTCCCCTACTACCTCAACCCGGGAACGCCCTCGTGGGCGCTCACGTCCTCGGGGGTGGTCCAGGGCGCCAGCGATCCGTGCTCGGGCAGCGGCACCCTGCCCTACGCCTGGCCCCAGACGACCGGGACGACCCCGAGCTGCAGCGCCAGCCAGCCCCCGGCGCTGGCGGTCTAGCCGTCAGGTCCCGATGCCGACGGGCTGGGACTCGGCCTGGCGGATGACGTCCAAGATCTCGGCCCCGACCAGCTCGTCGCGGTCGAGGAGGGCGTCGCGCAGCGTCTCGACCACGTGCCGGTTCCCCTCCAGCATCCTCGTGGCCTCGGCCTTGCCCCGCGCCAGCAGCGCCTCGACCTCGGCGCGACCGAGGTCGTTGGCCAGCACCCGGGCGGCCAGGTTGCCCTCGGCCGGCGCCTGCGCCGCCAGCGCGGAGATCAGCGTCGAGCCCATGCCCATCGCGCCGACCATCTGACAGGCGGCGGTGGTCGCCGCCTGCAGGTCGCCCGCCACGCCCGACGAGGTCTCCCCGAAGAACAGGTCCTCGGCCACCATCCCGCCGAAGGCGATCTGGATGAGCGCCAGGAGCTCGCTCTTGGTCTGGGTGAAGCGCTCCTCTGTGTCCGAGTGGGTGAGCATCCCGAGGGCGTCCTTGCGCTTCACGATCGAGAGCAGCTCGAGCTTGCGACCCTTGCCGACCAGCCAGGCCACCGTCGCGTGGCCGGCCTCGTGGGTGGCGATCATCCGGCGCTCGGCCTCCGTGTAGACGGTGCCCTGGGCCAGCCCGACCTCGCTCGTCATCTTGGCCCGCATGAGGTCGGCCCACGAGAGGCGGTCGGCGCCGCGGCGCAGCGCCCAGACGAGCCCCTCGTCGAGCAGGTGCTCGATCATGACCGGCGAGTAGCCGGCCGTGATCGATGCCAGCGTGTCGCGTTGGCCGGGGTCGTCCAGCGCGGCGTCGTGCGCCTTCTTGCCCAGGTAGTAGTCGATGATGTCGCGGCGCCCGGCCCGCGTGGGGAGGTCGAAATAGATCGCCCGGTCGAACCGGCCCGGGCGGAGCAGGGCCGGGTCGAGGTCGGCGGCCCGGTTGGTGGCCCCGATGACGAGCATGTTGGCCGGCGGCGCCACCGGCTTGCGCAGCTGGCGCCCCGCCGGGAGCCAGAAGTTGAGGGCGTCGACCAGCCGGCCCAGGAACTTCGTGCTGGCGGGCGGCGCCTCGAAGGACTGCAGCTGGATGAGGAGCTCGTTCACCACGCCGGCGATGCCCTCGCGATGGCCGAAACCCATCCCGCCCCGGGAGGCCCCGATGGCGTCGATCTCCTCGATGAAGCCGATCGCCCCGCCCTCGCGCCGGGCGTACTTGCGCAGGGCCTTGAAGTAGGAGCGGATCTTGCGGTTGGTCTGCCCGTAGAACATGGACTGGAAGGCCGACGAGGAGACGAACAGGAACGGCACACCGGCCTCGGCCGCCATGGCCCGGGCCAGGTAGGTCTTCCCGGTTCCCGGCGGTCCCTCGAACAGGATGGCCCGGCGGGCGGAGCCCCCCATCGTCGTGGCAAAGGTGCGGTGGGAGAGAAACAGGTTGAGCGTCTTGTGCACCTCTTCGACGACGACGTCGGCACCCCGCACGTCGGCGAAGCGGGTGTCGATCTCACCGGGTCGGTAGAGGACGTGGGGCGAGCGCCCGGCCCCGAGGAGGGGCACCAGCATCAAGGTGCCGAGGACCAGGATCAAGAGGCCGGCCGGCGCGTACTGGCCGAGCGAGCTCGGCAGGTGCGGGAAGGCGAAGGGCCCGTGGTGCCAGACGAAGTCGCGCACGACGAGCAGGGTCGCGATCGGCACCAGCAAGAGCGCGACCCAGCGCAGGCGCTTCTGGCGGGAGCGCTCACGGGCCCGACCGACGTCGGCCGTGCCGGAGGCGAGGAGCCCCTCCTCGCGCAGCGACGCGGTGGCAGCCGAGGCGTCGTCTGATCCCGCGGCGGTCTCGGGGAACGGCGAGTGCACGAGCTGCTCCTTTCGGTCATCAGTCCGAAAGGGCGTCGGTTTCGCCACTCGCTCCCCGCCAGCCGGGCGACCAATTTGTGCCTGGCGGATCTGTGCTTCGCCCTCGCGCCACCCTGGTCTTGGCGCTTCAACAGTGTGCGCTGGTGAACGTACCACCGGCGTCCCCCGCGCGTCTCTAGGCAGTTCGGTTACAAGGTGGCTCCGCCACCTGGAGAAATGGCAATCCACGGGGGGTCGTGCCTGCACCGCCAGCCCGCCCCGAGGGGTGGCCCGGGTTCGGGGGTGCCCAGGATGGCCACGCGATAATGGGCCATGGCGTGGGGGAGCGGTGGCCGCTCGAGCGCCACGCCGTCGTTGCGCACGCCCGAGCCGGGCTGGAAGGGGGCGGCCAAGCGCCTCGTGCGTCGGCTGCCCGATCCCGTCGAGGCCCGGGTGCGCTCGGCGCTCGGCCGCCGCCCGCCGCGGACGGTGGCGCTGGAGGCGCTCGACGCCGAGCTCGCGGAGGCGGCGCGCCTGTTCGGGTCCTCCGAGGACGAGGCGCGCCGCTTTCTGCGCGGGTTCTCGCTGGCGTCACCCCGCGACCGGCCGAGCGATCCGTTCTCCCCGGCCTATCGCGACTGGGTGTTCACCCTCTATCGCGCTCTCTCCGGTCGTGCCGACTACTCGACGGACAACGAGCACAGCCCGTTCGACGTCCAAGAGGCGCTGGTGCGGCCCTACCCCCACTCGACCCGATCGCCGATCGTCCTGGGCGAGGAGCTGATGGCGCGGGGGTTCATCGTGAAGTCCCTCGAACTCTCCCCCCCGGCCCGGGTGGTCGAATTCGGTTCCGGGTGGGGGAATCTCACGCTCGACTTGGCCCGCCTCGGGTTCGACGTGACGGCCGTCGAGATCGAGCCGCGCTTCTGCGAGCTAATCGAGGCAAAGGGGCGAGGGATCGGGGGCCTGCGCGTCGTCCAGTCCGCCATGTTGGACTTCCGCGCCGACGCACCCTTTGACGCCGCCATCTTCTACGAGGCCTTCCATCACTGCGCGGACCACCTGGCCATGCTCGAGCGCCTGCACCACCTGGTCCGCCCCGGCGGTCGCGTCCTCTTCGCGGGCGAGCCGGTCGGCCCCCTGGCCTATCCCTGGGGCCCGCGCCTCGACGGGTACTCGCTGTGGTCCACCCGCACCTACGGATGGCTGGAACTCGGCTTCGACGACGACTACTTCTCCGCGGCGCTCGCGCGCACCGGTTGGAACGCCGTCCGCCACCGCGACCCGAAGGTCGCGCCCCTGGCCGACGTCATCGTGGCCACACCGAGGCCCCACTGAGCGTCGCCGCGCCCCAGAGAAGCGAGCGGTCCCCGCGGTAGGGTGCTCGGGCGGGGGCGCACGAAGGGGGAATCCATGGCTGGTCGGCCGCGGCACGGTCTGCGCCGAGGGTCCGCCGCCGCCCTGCTGACGGCCGGGCTGCTGGTCGGATTGTCGGCCGCGTCGAGCGCGGGGGCCTCGCCCAGGGTGCTCCGGGTGGGCACCTTCCACGGGGTGAAGGGCCAGTACTCGACCATCCAGTCGGCGGTCGACGCGGCCCGCCCCGGGGACTGGGTCCTGGTGGCGCCGGGCGACTACCACGAGGGAGCCGACGCCACCGCCTCGTCGGCCGCCGCCAACCTCGGCGACTACGGCGGCGTGCTCATCACCACACCGCGGCTCCACCTGCGGGGCATGAACCGTGCCACGGTCATCGTCGACGGGACCAAGCAGGGCGCGCCGTCGGCCTGCGACGCGGACCCGGCGTGGCAGAACTTCGGCCCGCTCGGCTCCGACGGCCAGGCCGAGGGGCGCAACGGCGTGGTGGTCTGGAAGGCCGGCGGCGTGAGCGTCGAGAACCTCACGGCCTGCAACTTCCTGTCCGGCACGGGCCAGTCCGGCAACGAGATCTGGTGGAACGGCGGGGGAGGGTCGGGGAAGATCGGGCTCACCGGCTACTCGGGCGCCTACCTCACGGCCACCTCCACCTACTACGGCAACGAGATCACCGCCGCCGCCTACGGGGAGTTCTCGTCCAACGCCAAGGGTCCGGCCACCTGGAACCAGGTCTACGCCAGCAACATGAACGACTCGGGCATGTACGTCGGCGCCTGCGTGCAGGTCTGCGGCATCACGATCGACCACGCGTGGATGGAGTACAGCGCCCTCGGCTACTCGGGGACCAACTCGGGCGGCGCCGTCGTGATCGAGCACTCGGAGTTCGACAACAACAAGGACGGGCTGGACACCAACACCCAGATCGATGGCGACGCGCCCGCCCCGCAGAACGGTGACTGTCCCGGCACCGCCAAGAGCCCCATCACCCACACCCGCTCGTGTTGGGTGTTCATTGACAACAACGTCCACGACAACAACAACCCGAACACGCCCCAGAACGGTGCCGCCGCCAACGGGCCGACCGGGACCGGCATGACGGTCTCGGGCGGCCGGAACGACACCGTCGAGCACAACCGGTTCGCCAACAACGGCGCCTGGGGCATCCTGTTCGTCCCCTACCCCGACTCCAATCCGCCGGTTCTCGGCCAGACCTGCAGCGGGACCGGCGGGTTCGAGCTGGCCGGCTTCGGCTGCGTCTACGACCCGGCCGGCGACGCGCTCTTGAAGAACAACTTCGTGCACAACGGCTACTTCGGGAACCCCAGCAACTCGGACTTCGGCCAGATCACGCTCAATTCCAACGAGGCGGCCAACTGCTTCGCGGGGAACACGGCTCCCGACGGCAGCGCGCCGGCCAACCTGGAGTCGACCCAACCCACCTGCGGGGCGCTGACGACGGCCAGCAACTCGGGCGGAAGCCTCCTCACCCAGGTCCTCTGCGACACCGGGTTCGGCAGCTGCCCGGCCGGGTCCAGCTACCCCCAGCCGACGACCGTCGTGATGCATCCGCTGCCCAAGCTGGCCTCGATGGCCAACGCCTGCGCCGGGGTGCCGGCCAACCCCTGGTGCAAGGGCGGGAAGCCGGTCTGAGGGCCCTCAGGGAGTCGGCAGGCGGCCCACGCCGCCGTCGATGACCAGCATGTCGCTGAGCCGCCGGTCGGCGTGGACGGCGCGCCAGGCCAGCATGGCCTGGGCCTCGTGCAGGACGATCGCCGGGTCCGTGATCTCGGTGCGCCAGGTCGGGTCGGCGGCCAGGTCGAAGCAGCGCGACGACCCGTCGGCGAACTGCACGTAGGCGGCCGACTCGGTCCGCCGCACCGCGAGGTGCTTGCGTTCCAGTCGCCGGTCCCAGGGCCAGGGGTGGGGACCGAAGAGGATGTACTCCCAGCGCCAGTCGTACTCCCAGTGGGCGGCGGCCCGCCACCACGGTGGGTCCTCGCCAATCAGGAACGGAGTGAGGGGCAGCCCGTCGCACTGGGCGGGGACCGGCGCGCCGATGGCCTCGCAGATGGTGGGGAACACATCGACGTTCTCGGTGAACGCGTCGACGACCCGTCCGAAGGTGGCCGGGTAGCGGGGATCGCGCACGATGCCCACGATGTGGTAGCTGGCCTCGAAGTAGCCGCCCTTCTGCAGGCGGCCCTGGTCACCCAGCTGCTCCCCGTGGTCGGACGTGACGACGATGCAGGTGTCCTCCCACATCCCGAGTCGGACGAGGGTGTCTTGGACGCGGCCGATCTGCTCGTCGACGTCGGAGATCATCCCGTAGTACTGGGCGCGCAGCGCGCGCAGGTCGGCCTCGTCGGTCGGCGCCGGGATCTCGGCCACCCGCCCGCAGAACGTGATGTCCTCGCCCGGGGGAACCGGCGGGGGGACGTCGGCCGGGTCATAGGCGCTCGACCAGTGCCCGGCCGCGGCGTAGGGGGGATGGGGACGCAGGTAGCTCGCGTGCGCGAACCAAGGACCGTCCTGGCGCTCCAGCCAGCCGATCAGGTGGTCCGTGAGGAACGTCGAGATCCCGTGCTCGGCCGGGCGCTCCGGCTCGCCCGAGAGCAGCTCGTAGTGGTTGTCCGGCAGATCCCGATAGCCCAGGCCCTCCAGCCAGCGTCGCCAGGGTGCCACGTCGTCCAGCAGCTCGAGCTCGTACTCGAACCCCGGCGGCAGGCCTTCCCAGTTGAAGAGCCGGGGATCGTCGGGGCCGAGGGCCACCGCCGGGTCGATCGCCTGGTCGGCGTAGCCGAAGACGACGGGCGCGTAGCCGGCCCGGGTGGCGGCCAGCGCCAGGTTGTCGAGGCGGGCGTCGAGCGGGGTGCCGTTGCCGACGACGCGGTTGTTCATCTGGTAGGTGCCGGTGTAGAGGCACGCCCGACCCGGCCCGCACGGCGCGGACTGGCTGTAGTGGCGGGCGAGGCGGACTCCCGATCGCGCCAGGCGGTCGAGCTGCGGTGTCCGTACCAGCGGGTGCCCCGCCGACGACAGTGAGTCGCCCCGGAACTGGTCGAGCGTCACCAAGAGGACGTTCATCGTGGGCACCCCGGTCGCGGCGAGGGCCCGGTCGCGTTCCGCGCATCCGCGGTTCGGTCTCGGTGTCCCATGCTGGACTTCCGGCCAAGCCGGCCGGTGTGGGCTCAGGCCTTGCGGCGGTTCATCACCTGGTTGGCCAGCTTCGGCACCGCCGCCACGATCGCCGCGGCCAGCCCCACGAAGGCACCGAAGCGCCAGCCGATGCCGCTCGGTCCCTTGTTCAAGAAGGCGACGACCACGAGCACCAGGTTGACCGCATTGATGATGAGCAGGACCTGGCTGTGCGCGACCGGCACCTTGGACCGCACCTGCTCCCACCCGGCCCGCGCGGCCAGGTAGCCGATCTCCACCAGGAGCAGGATGAGCACGATGTAGAGGTAGCCGTGGGCGGTCAGCCCGTCGGCGGTGAAGCTGCCGATCCCAACGCTGATCCCATACCAGGGCAAGAACAGCGAGATGAACAGGACCACCGCGGCGACGCCGACGACCTTGTCCGTGTTCGTCCACTGCTTGGAGTCGAACTTGTAGGGCGGCACTTGGGACCCGCCGGCAGCTGGCGTCGTCTGCCCCGCCGGACCGACGCTGGCTGGGGCGCCGCAGTTGGCACAGGAAGCGGCACCCGCAACCAGCGGCTGTCCGCACCTCGAACAGTTCATGTTCCCTCCCCCCGGCCCGTGTCGGGCTGCGGTATGGCCGACCCCTCGAGTGCCCGCATGGTAGCCGACGGGTCTCGAACGATCCGCCGGCCACCGACCCCGGCGGGCACGCCGTCGGGTGCCGACAGAGGCGCCCGGCGGTCGCTTCTGGCATCGTTGCGGGATGGTCGAGGAATCGCGGCAGGGCACGCTGGGCACGATCGTCCTGGTGGCGCCCCAGGTCGAGGCACCAGTCGAACGGGCCGAGTCGGTGCCGGGGCTACCACGAGCGGAGGAAAGCTGATGCCGGAGAAGGAGCGCTGGAAGGACAAGCCCGAGGAGCACGACTACGGGGCCGCGACGAGCTACCTGTCGATGCTCGCGACAGACGCCATCGTCGCCGGCATCGTCCGAAGACTGGAACAGGCGCCGTTGTCGCACTTCAAGGCCAAGGACCTCCTACGAGCCAGCCGGCTCCCACTGCTGCCCGCAGATGACCCGGCGGTCGCGCGCGACCTGAAGAAGGTCAAGCGGGGTGAACTGCTCTCGCCGGTGCTCGTCGTGCGCGGGGATCTGGACGGCGTGGTCGCGCTGACCGTCGCCGACGGGTACCACCGGATCTGTGCCAGCTACCACCTGTCCGAGGACGCAGACATCCCCTGTCGGATCGCGGATCGCGAGGGCTGAGTGTGGCGCTCTCGTGCGGGGACCCGGACCAGCTCACCCACGAGGTCGCGTCCGCCTGGCGAGCCGGCTCCGACCGCAACACCCAATGGTCGCAGAGACATCTGGTCGGTCGACCCGAGGTTGGTCCTGATGCCCGATGTCGAGCCTGGACAGGCGAACCCGACTCCGGGAGGTTGCGGCGGGCTGCGGAGCCAGCTGCGCCAGCCGGGCTCAAATAGGTCTTTGGACCCTGGAAGTGGCGGCGCAACGAGCGCATACTGATACTGCGGGATCCGAAAGGGTTCCAGAAGGAGGCGCTTATGCGGTGTATGCATGAAGGGCCATCCTGAGAGCGGATGGAAGAGGATTGACTGGGAGAGTTCCCCGTCGGCCCAGGTAGAAAAATGGCAAGCAGCTCGAAGTTGGAGCGTTGTATCGGCAAGGACAAGGAAGCCCAACTGGTAGCCATTTCCCCGAGCCGTCCGTTCTCGGAGTACAAATGAGAAAAGCGCCCGATCCCCGTCAGTTCGTGGGACGGGCGCTTTCGCGTCGGTGCAATTCCACCCTTGCTTCGATGTCTTCCCTGTTCCACACCTAGCAGCCCTATCCGGCGATAAGGGGCACCCAACCGACTGTTATCTGCCGGTGCGCTCGCGGTGCGCGCACCCTGGCCAGCAGCAGGGTCGACGCTGCCCTTCCTCCAGCTCCTCCTGGGTCCGGCGAATGCGGCGTTCTCGGGTCATCTCCTGCTTGGCATCCTCGACCCAGCAGATGAACTCGTTGCGGGCCAGAGGCGTAATGTCCTTCCAGGCATCGAGTGCCGTGGAGTTGGCGACCAGCGCCTTTCGCAGGTCTCCTGGAAGCTTGTGCACCACCCCACCGGGCACTCGCGGGCCGCTCACAGAGCCACGGTACAGCGCCTCGTGTCCGCCCGGATTCACCACTGGCCGGTCTGGGCGCGCAGTTGTCGTCACCAAGCCCGGCGGTAGGGGCGAATGGGCGTGGACCGAGGGAGCCTTCCTGGACGGGCCCACGTGCTGCCGTAAGTTCCGCGCAGCTTGCATCGCAAAGAGCCCCTTTGTTGTCTCGATGTCGATGCTGGCGCCCGGGAGCTGTCAGTCGGGGATCGTCATGTCGACCTCGGACACGGTGACCGCCTGCCCGCTGATCACCACCCGGTCGCCCGCCCGGCGCATGCGCACGATCCCGCCGCGGGCCGAGGCCTGCTCGCCGACGAGGTCATCACGACCAAGCCGGGCGCCCCAGAAGGCGGCCAGCGTGCAATGCGCCGACCCCGTCACGGGGTCCTCGGGGATGCCGGCGTTGGGTGCGAAGACGCGGCTGACGCAGTCGATGCCCGGCCGGTCGCCGGGTGCCGTGACGATGACGCACCGGGTGCCCAGGCCCCCCAGCGCCGCCAGGTCGGGCACGAGGGCCCGCACGTTGGCCGCGTCGGCGAGCTCCAACAGGGCGTCGGCCCGTCCGCGGTGGAAGGAGCGGACGCCGGGCAGCCCGAGGTTCTTGGGCACCTCGCCCGGCGCGGGCACGTCCGACGGGAGGTCCATCTCGATCCAGTCGCCGTGCTTGGTGCAGGTGAGCGGGCCGCTGCGCGTGTGGAACCGGGCGTGCCCGCCGAGCACGTGCGCCGAGGCCAGGGTGGCGTGACCGCAGAGGTCGACCTCGATCGAGGGTGTGAACCACCGGAGGTCGTGGTCGCCGTCACCCCGGGGGACCAAGAAGGCGGTTTCGGAGAGGTTCATCTCCCGGGCGATCTGACCGAGCCGGGCGTCGTCGAAGAAGGCCTGGAGGACCGTCACGGCCGCCGGGTTCCCGGCGAAGGGTACGTGGGTGAACGAGTCGACGACGCTCAGGCGCAGAATCATGGAGCGAGACCCTAGACGTCGCTGGTCCCAAGCCCCACAGCCCAGCAGTGTTCACCAGGCTGTGAGGGGGGTCCTCACAGTCAGGCGAGGCGGACCCGAGGGTCGAGGACCGCGTAGACGAGATCGACGATCGTGTTCATGACCACGATGAACGAGGCGGCGAGAACGACGACGGCGGCCACCACCGGGAGGTCGCTGTTCCTGATTGCGTTCAGGGCGAGCTGACCCAGTCCGGTGAGGCCGAAGACCTGCTCGGTGACGAATGCACCCGCCAGCAGTGTCCCGACGTCGATGCCGAGCTGGGTGACGACGGGGGTGAGGGCGGCTCGGACCCCGTGCTTGTAGATCACGGTCCGGCGGGAGAGACCCTTGGCTCGGGCGGTGCGGATGTAGTCCTCGCCCAGCACGTCGAGCAGCGAACCGCGGACGAGGCGCGTGTAGACCGCCGCCTGCACCAGCGCCAAGGTGAACCAGGGAAGGATGAGGTGCACGGCCCACTGGGCCGGCGACTGGGTGAAGGAGACGTAGCCGGCCGGCGGGAACCAGGTGATCCCGGCCTGTGTCAGGTAGTAGTAGAGGACGAGCAGCAAGAGCAGACCGAGGACGAACGTCGGCATCGACAGGAAGGTCAGGGCGAACGTGGTGCCCATTCGGTCTCGCAGGCTGCGGGGGTGGGTGGCCGACATGATCCCGATCGGAATGCCGATCAGCAACCAGAGGATGGACGCGCCCAGCACGAGTGACGCGGTTACGGGGAACGCCCGGGCGATCTCGCTGTTGATGGGCACCTGGTTCTGATAGTCGAGGCCAAAGCTGCCGTGCAGCAGCCCGAGCAGGTAGTGCCAGTACTGGTAGAAGAAGCCGTGGTTCAACCCGAGGCGGACAGCCGCGTCCTTGATCGCCTGGGGCGACGCGTCCCGTCCGGCGAAGCGGCCGGCCAGGTTGGTCGGGTTGCCGGCGAAGAAGATCACGTAGGTGACGAACGTGATGATCACGAGCACGATGACCAGGTAGAGGAGCCGCCGAAGGACGAAGCGGGTCATGCGTTCGCTCGCTCCGCCTCCCTGGCTGCCTCCCTGGCCGTCCTCTTGCGGAGCTTGGCGAGGACCCGCTGCTGCTTGGTGGGGGGAATGATGTTCGATCGACCATGGCGCGGGTCGAGCGCATCGCGCAGACCGTCACCCAGCAGGTTGAACGCCAGCGTGGTGAGCACGAGCGCCACGCAGGGGAAGACCAAGAACCACCAGGCCACCGTGAACAGATCGCCCGTCTGGGCTTCGGCGATCATGTTTCCCCAGGAGGCGGTGGGAGGCAGTACCCCGAGGCCCAGGAAGCTCAATGTGGCCTCGGTCACGATGTTGACGGGGATGAGGAGCGTTGCGTAGATGACGGCCAGCGCAATCAGATTGGGGGCAATCTCGACGAACATGATTCGCAGGTCGCTCGACCCGAGCGCCCGAGCTGCCTCTACAAACTCCCGTTCCCGCAGGCTGATGACCTGGCCGCGCACGAGGCGCCCGATATAGGGCCAGCTGAACATGGCGATCACTATGAGGACGAGGTCGAGACTCGGCCCGAAGCGAGCGATGATCGCCAAGGCGAAGAGCAGAATCGGGAAGGACAGGAGGATGTCCATGAAGCGGGCCAGCAGCGCGTCGATCCAGCCGCCGTAGTAGCCGGCCAGCAGGCCGACCACCAGGCCCACGCCGAGGGCCAGCGCGGTCGCGCCGACCCCGACCTCGAGGGATATACGGGCGCCGTAGATGATTCGAGACAGGACGTCGCGCCCCTGGTCGTCGGTCCCGAGGAGGAAGCCATTGTGACCGGGGGCGACCGGGATCCCCGACGGCGACAACCCCGTGGTCGAGTACTGCGTGTTCGGCCCGTGGCCGATGAGCGCGGTCAGCAACGGGGCGAAGATCGCCACCAGCATGAGGAACACAATGAATCCCAGCGACACCATCGCCACCCGGTCGCGGCGCAGGCGGGCCCAGGCCAGCTGCCACGGCGTGCGGCCGACGAACTCCCGGTCGGCTCCCCCCTTGCGGTCCGGGTTGTGTTCCTCCGCCACCTCGATTCGGACGTCGGCGCCGATCAGACTCATTGAGGCGCCCCTTGGGAGAGGGACGGCGCGGCGTCCGGCGAAGGCGGATCCTCCCTCGAGGCCAGGGCGAGCGCCTCGCCCGCCGTCACCGGGAAGTGACAGGCGGTCAGGTGCCCGGGCCCGTCGCCCTGCTTCTGCTCCAAGACGGGCTCTTCTTCGGCGCAAATCGCCTGGGCCTTGGGGCACCGAGGGTGGAACCGACATCCCGATGGTGGTCGGACGGGGGACGGCACGTCTCCGGTCAGGATCACCCGTTGCTTACGGACGCTGCGAAACGCCTTCTCCGCGACCGGCACCGCCGACAGCAGGGATGCGGAGTACGGATGTCGGGATCGCGAGTAGATCTCCTCGACCGGGCCGGTCTCCACCAGCTTGCCCAGGTACATCACGGCGATGCGGTCGCTCACATGGCGCACGACCGACAGGTCGTGGGCGATGAAGATGTAGGTCAGCATGAACTCGTCTTGGAGGTCCTCCAAGAGGTTGATGATCTGGGCCTGGATCGAAACGTCCAGGGCGGAGACGGGTTCGTCGCAGACGATCAGATCGGGGCGCAGGGCGAGCGCCCGGGCGATGCCGATCCGTTGGCGCTGCCCACCGGAGAACTCAGAGGGGAACCGGTTGTAGTGCTCCGGGCTGAGCCCGACGCGCGCCATGAGCTCCTGGACTTGCCTCTTCGCCTCTCCTCGGGACAGCGAGCCGTGCACCGAGAACGGATCGGTCAGGATCGAACCTACCCGCCGGCGCGGGTTGAGCGATCCGTACGGGTCCTGGAAGACCATCTGCACCGACCGCCGGAGGGGACGCATCTGGCGTCGGCTGAGGGTGGTGATTTCCTTCCCCTTGAACTGGATGTGACCGGACGTGACCGGATGGAGCGCCGTCACCAGGCGAGCCAAGGTCGACTTGCCGCAGCCACTCTCGCCGACCAGCCCCAGCGTTTCGCCGACTTTCAGCGAGAAGCTCACGCCGTCGACCGCCCGGACCTGTCCGGTGGCCCGGTCCCGGACCGCACCGCCGCGTACCGGGAAGTGCTTGACCACATCCTCCACCTGCAAGAGGTCTTCGGCGTCGGAAACACCCTCGAACAGATCGGTGCCTGTCATGGCCGGAGCGGCGCTAGCGCCTGCTCGACCCGGCTGCAACTGGGTCGTCCGCGGCGTCGAACGAATGCCCGACGCGATCGGACGGCAAGACGCAGGCGGACACATGCCCCGGTCGCGTTCCCACCGGCTTGAGCGGGGGCGGCGCGGCCCGGCACGCGTCTTGCACGTGGGGGCAACGGCCGGCGAACGGGCACTCGTCGATTTGGCGCATCAAGGAGGGCGGGTATCCCTTGATCGGGCGGAGTCGCCCCGATCGACCCGAGTATGAGGGGATTGATTGCAGGAGCCCCTGAGTGTAGGGATGGTGCGGTTCGATGAAGGCGGCTTCGACGTCGGCGCGCTCCATCGGTCGACCGCCATACATGATCACGATGTCGTCCGCCACATCTGCCACGACCCCGAGGTCGTGAGTGATCAGGATCACCGCGGTCTGGAAGTCGGACTGCATGCGACCGAGCAGCTCCAAGATCTGTGCCTGCACGGTGACGTCGAGCGCGGTGGTCGGCTCGTCCGCGATGATCAAGGCCGGCGCCAGCGCCAGCGCCATGGCGATCATCACCCGTTGACGCATGCCGCCCGAGAACTGATGGGGATAGTCCCGGACGCGGCGTTCGGGTTGCGGAATGCCGACGAGATGGAGCAGTTCGACGGCGCGCGCCTCGGCCTGATCCCGCTTCATCTTCCCGTGGGCCTGCATGACCTCGGCGATCTGGTGTCCGACCCGGTAGAGCGGGTGCAGGCTGGTGAGGGGGTCCTGGAAGATCAAGGAGACCTTGCTGCCCCGGATGCCCTCGAGCTCGTGCTCATCCATGGCCAGCAAATCGACGCCGTCGAGCAGAGCCTGACCAGAAACCTTCGCGCCGGGGGTCAGTCCCATGATCGCCTGGGTGCAGACCGACTTGCCCGAGCCCGACTCGCCGACGATCCCGAGCGTCTTGCCGGCCTCGACCGTGAACGACATCCCTTGGACGGCGTAGACAGTGCCGTCGTCCGTGTCGAATGAGACGCGCAGGTCACGCACATCGAGCAAGGCCATCGTCAGATCCCCTCGGTGATCAAAGCGACGCTTCCCATGTGTGCCCGATCAGATCGAGTGTGCTCGTCGCTCGGGTCAGCGACGACGCCCCGGCCGACTCTAGGTCGACCGGGGCGTCGTCACCTCGCGAACCCGTTCGGCTACTTCACCCAGAGATTGGTGGGGTCGAAGCCGCCGATGAACGGCAAATAGATCGGGTGCTCCACGTTCGATCCGATGAACTGGGGCAGGGCCTGGTTCAGCAACGGTATCCAAGCCGGGTCCTTGGTCATCACGTAATTGTCCGCCGCGGCCCAGTCCGCGGCCGCCTTGGTCAGGCTGCCGGTGGTCAGGGCGGCGTCAATGTACTTGTCGACCGTCGTGTTGTTGTAGTCGCCGTAGTCCGTCGAGCCGGTCGCGTACTGCCGGCCGTCGAGGAGCGGGCTGAAGTACGTCTGCGCGCCGTTTCCGACCCAGTCAGGGAACCACTCTCCGAACGCCAGGTCCCAGTTCGCCTTGTTCGACGGAGTCTCGATGTAGTTGAAGTAGGCGCCCTGGGTCGGCTGCTCGTTCAGCTTGATCGTCACCGCCCCCTTGGCGAAGTCGGACTGCAGGGCGACCGCCTGGGCCGGCATCGGCGGGTTGTTGGCGTAGACCAGCGTCAAGGTGATGCCGTGCTTGTAGCCCGCCTTGGCCAGCATCGACTTGCACTTGGACGGGTTGCCCGCGTTGTTCGGCGTGGGGTACGGGTTGATCTGCTTGTAGCCGACATTCATGGCGGGTGGCAAGATCTGGTTGCTCACCTCGTTGATTGCCGGACCGCCCGTCACATGGACGATGTGCTGCTTGTTCACGCAGTACTGGAGCGCCTGGCGCACGGAGGTCTTCTGCAGCGCGCCACCGTTGGCCGTGCTCTTGGTGTTGAAGACCAGGTAGGTGAGGCCACCGAAGAAGTCAGCGGCGAAGTCCGGGCTCTTGGTCGCCACCAGGCCGGGCACCGACGCGGTGGGCACCGTGGTGTCCCACTCCATGTCGGCAGCTCCGGTCTGGAGCTGCTGCTGGATCGACGTCGCCGACTCGCCCATCGTGACGCTCACCCCGTTGAAGTACTGGTGACGGATGGTGTCCGTGCTCTGACTCCAGGCCGGGTTCTTCACTAGGGTGTAGCTCACGTTCGGCGTGTACGACGTGATGGTGTAGGGGCCGTCGGAGATGAAGTTCGTCTCTTCGGTCACCGATCCGGGCACGTAGTTGTTGGTCTCGACCGGAACGGGCGAGCTCATCGGCATGGCCAGGATGTTGAGGAAGCTGCTCGACGGGTGCCCCAGCGTGATCGTGAGCGTCGAGGCGCTTGGTGTCGCGAGGCCGCTGATGTTGTTGGCGGCGTAGAAGGCGTTGAGCGCCGTCACCTGATCAGCCGGTGCGGTTGGCACGGTGATCTTGGCGAAGGCGGCGCAATAGGTCGACATCCCCGCGATGTTGTTCGTCCAGTAGGGCAGCGGCGGGGCCGGGCTGATCGGGTTGCACAGTCGCTTGATGCCACGCACCTCGTCCTGTGAGGTCACCTGCCTCGGGCCGGTCGGCGTGTCCCACATGACGCCCTGCTTGATGTGGAACGTGTAGGTGAGCCCGTTGGGGCTGATGCTGTAGGTGGCGATGTCGGGGACCGGTGTTCCCGCCGCCCCGTTGGCGTAGCTCGCCTTGTAGGAGACCAACTGCCGGCTCACCATGCGGAGCAGCTCGTAGGTGGTGGTGTAGTAGGCGCAGCACGTGTCGAGCTTGTCGACGTCGCCGCTCCCGACCATCGTGAGTGTCCCACCGGTGGTCGGCGTGGAGTTCCCGACTTTCGGGAGGATGTTGCCCCCCGCCGCCCCGGCGGAGCCGGCCACCAGGCCGCTCACGGCCAGGGTCATCGCCACCGTCACCATCACGCCGACGCTGGCCAGCCGGATCTTTCCGTCGATCCTCGTCCTCATTGCGTTTCCTCCCTAGGTCCCCTGACGCGGCCCGTCACCCTGCCGCGTCTTGTTACTCCCCCGTAACCCGGCCACCGTAACCCTTTCGCCACATTTGCGCCATCGAACTCACAGCTTGTTCATCGTGCAGAAACCCCAGGGGGTTGGTCGGGGTTTGGAGCGGTATGGGAGAATGCAGACCACGTCCTGGCGGCAATGTGCCAGCTCAGGGGCGCGATCGAGGGAGGGGACCATGAACGAGCTCTCAGGGAAGGTGGCCGTCGTAACCGGCGCCAGTCGGGGCATCGGGGCCGCCATCGCGGCCCGCTTGGCCGCCGCCGGCGCATCGGTGGCGGTGACTGCCCGCACAGCCGAGGAAGGCGATCACCCGTTCGCCGGGAGCCTGGCCACCGTGGTGGCCGGCATCACTGAGGCCGGGGGTGTGGCCATCCCGATCACGGCCGACCTCGGCCGCCAGCAGGACCGTCACCGCATCATCGAGACGGCGCAGAAGGAGTTGGGCCCGATCAACATCTTGGTCTCCAACGCCGCGATCACGTACTTCGAGCCGGTGGTCAACTTCGAGGAGAAGCACTTCCGGCTCATGTTCGAGGTCCAGGTCCGTGCGCCGTTCGAGATGGCCCAACTGGTGATCCCGGGTATGCGCGAGCTCGGCGGCGGATGGATCCTCAACATCTCGTCGGGCGCCGCGCGTCACCCGCAAGGGCCGCCCTACGTGCTTCGGGGCGCCGGCGGCACCGTCTACGGCATGTGCAAGGCGGCCCTCGAGCGTTTCACGACCGGCCTCGCCTCCGAGGTCTACGACGACGGCATCGCCGTCAACGTGCTGTCGCCGTCCGGTCTTGTCAGCACACCGGGGACGGTGCACCACGGCCTGGTCCGCCGTGCGCCGCCGGACCGCCTGGAACCGGTCGCGTTCATGGCCGAGGCCGCCTACGCCCTGGTGACGGGCGACCCGGCCACGCTGACCGGCAAGGTGACCTACGCGAAGACGATCCTCAACGAGCTCGGGGTCGACACAACGAACATCGCCTGACTTCCGGGTCTGGCCCCGCTCCGCTCGGTCAGCCGGTCGCGGGAATCGGGGCCCGGGCCGCTTCGGCCACCAGCAGGTCGGCGTCGGCCGCCGAGAGGACGCCCGCCTCAACCGAGGCGCGCGCGGCCACCGCGAATCGCTCCGCGAACACCTGGCGATTCGAATAGAGCGCGGCCAGTGTCGTCGCGTCGAAGGGCTCGGAGTGGCCCCCGAGCCCACCCAGGCCGGGCACCGGACTGAGGCCGGTGTTGTGGGCGATCGGGACCTCGATCTGGGGGAGCCGGACCCCACCGCGGGCGTTGCGGTGCTCGTCGCGCTCGATGGTGGGCGGGTCTCCGGTCACGGTGATCGGCGCCTGGCTCGGGGGCGGGGGGCCACCGGTCATCCAGCGCTGCAGGTGCGCCATGGCGGCGCCGGCCACCGGCGCGTAGGCGATCTCCGACGGCGGGCCGCCGGCGCGTGGCGGCTGGGTGAGGCCGTCGCGGGTCAGCTTGACCGCCCGCCGCTCGACCTGGGGGCGGGGGCCGTGGGAGGCCCCGGCCACCTCCCAGAAGCGGAAGAGGTCGGTGTCGGGCTGGCGCGAGCCGAGGTAGGCCATCGTCTCGGTCTCCGAGTTGACCACCATGACCGGGACCGAGAGGTCGTCGCGGAGCCGGGTCCGGTTCCGGAAGATGGGCGGCGGTGCGGGGGCAGTGGCGTCGAAGACGTCGTCGGCCTCGAGCGCAGTGCCGCTGCCGAAGTGCACCAGTAGGAGGAAGCCGTCGAAGACGCCCACGACCGGTTGCACGGCGTTCACGTAGGTGGCGAGGCGCCCGGCCGACTGGGAGGCGCCGAGGGCGAGCAGCCGCTCGACCGCCAGGCCGCGCAGCGGGTCGGGGGCGCCCGGCGTCCGGGCCGGCCCGAAGGCCTGGGCGGCCTCGGTGAAGATCCCGTAGGAGTAGACGTCGCCCGGGTGCGAGAGCTCGCCGTAGCGCTCGGGATCCCAGGCCCGGAGGCCGAGCGGGCGCTGCCCGACCCCGTCGATGCCGACCGACTGCGCCGAGACGCAGGCGAAGGCGAAGCCCTGATCGAGCGCGGAGGAGACGTCGGCCAGGAGCTCGAAACCCGCAGTCACGTTGTTCCAGGCGACGACGACCGTTCCGTTGAACCGCGCCGGGTCGCTCGGCCGCTGCACCAGCACCCGCGTGCGGAATGCCTCGTGTCCGGCGACCTCGACCGGCCAACGGCCGTCCGCACCCAGCGGCGCGGTGGGGCGGTAGCGCGGGGCCCGGCCGGCCAGGAAGAACTCCTCCTCCACGTAGCCGATGGCGGCCAGGTCGTCCACCGCGGCGGCGAAGGGCCAGCCGTGCGCTCCGCCCGTGATGGGTCCGGTGACGACGAGGGGTTCGACGCCCCGCGTCGTGCTCACGTGCCGGTGAAGTGGGGCGGGCGGCGCTCGCGGAAGCTGAGGCCCGCCTCGCGGACGTCGTCGGGGGCGCGCCGGGCGTACCCGAGCCCGGCCGTCTCGTAGCGCAGGGCCTCGTCCAGGCCGACGGTCAGGTTGTGCTGGAGGACGCGCTTGGCCGATCGCATGGCGAGCGGCGGCAGCGCCGTGATCTGCTCGGCCAATCCCAGCGCGGCCCCCACCACGTCGGACTCGACCAGCCGGTCCAAGAGGCCGAGCCGGTAGGCCTCCTCGGCGCCGATGTCGCGACTGGTGAAGATGAGGTCGGCCGCCCGCGAGTACCCGATGATGCGGGGCAGGAAGTAGCTCATGCCCGAGTCGGGGCTGAGGCTGCGCTCCGCGAACACCGTGCGAAAACGCGCCGCGCCGTCCCCCACCCGCAGGTCGCAGGCCAAGGCCAGGCTCATGCCCGCTCCGGCGGCGACGCCGTTCACGGCCGCCACCGTCGGCTTGTCCAGCCCGTAGAAGGCGAGCGCTTGGCGGCCCACCCAGCCCATCTCGTCCAGCCGGTCGTTCTGCGAGGGCGCCGACCGCTCGGGCCGGGCGCCCGTCAGGTCGGCGCCCGAGCAGAAGCCGCGCCCGGCGCCCGTGAGCACGAGCGCCCAGACGTCGTCGTCGGCCGCGATCTCGGCCGACACCTCGCACAGCTCGGCCGAGAGCTGCCCCGAGAGGGCGTTCAGCTTGTCCGGACGATCGAGGGTGACGATCGCCACGTGTTGGCGGCGCTCCAGTTGCAGCTGCTCGTAGGCCATGGCCCCCCCGCTCGCGCGCCCCGGATCAGGCCAGGCGCTCGATGATCATGGCCATGGCCATGCCGCCGGCGGCGCACATGGTCTCGAGGCCGATGGTCTTGTCGCTGGTCTGCAGACCGTTGATCAGCGTCGTCATGATCCGGGCGCCCGTCATGCCGAACGGGTGTCCGAGCGCGATGGCCCCGCCGTGGGGGTTGAGCTGGCGCTCGATGTCCACGCCGGTCTCCCGGCACACCGGTAGCACCTGCGCCGCGAAGGCCTCGTTGAGCTCCAGGATGTCGACGTCGTCGATCTTCATTCCGGCCTGGGCGAGCGCCTTCGGGATGGCGTCGATCGGCGCCACGCCCATGATCTCGGGGTCGTTGCCGCTCAGCGCCGAGGCGACGATGCGGGCCAGGGGGCGCAGGCCCAGCTGATCGGCCTTCGCCCGGCTCATGACGAGGACGGCGGCGGCCCCGTCGTTGAGCGGGCACGCATTGCCGGCCGTGACGGTGCCGCCCTCGGGCTTGAAGGAGGGGGCGAGCTCCGCCAGCCGCTCGAGCGTGGTGCCCGCGCGGGGGCAGTCGTCCTTGGCGACGACGGTGCCGTCCTCCTTCGTGATGGGCGTGATCTCCCGCTCGAAGAACCCGTCGCCCTGGGCCGCGACGGCCCGGTCCTGGCTCAGCTTGGCGAACGCGTCCTGGTCCTCGCGGCTGACGTTGAACCTCTCGGCCACGTTCTCGGCGGTGAGCCCCATCGGGATGTAGACGAACGGGAAGGGGCTGTCGCGACCGAGGAGCTTGGGGTTGAGGCCACCCGGGCCGACGCCGCGGCCGCGAGGGGCCGCGGCCGGCTGCTCACCCTCGACCGCCGGTGGGCGCGAGCTCTTCTCCACGCCCGCCGCGATGTAGATGTCGCCCTCGCCGGCCGCGATGGCGTGCGCCGCGCTGCGGACCGACTGGAGGCTGGACGAGCAGAAGCGGTTGACCGTGAGCCCGGGGACGCTGTTGGGGAACCCGGCCAACAGACCCGAGGTCCGGGCGATGCTGAACCCGGTCTCCCCCTGCTGGGCGACGTTGCCGCAGATGATGTCGGTCACGTCGGCCTTGTCGACCTCTGGGACCTTGTCCATGAGGGCGTTGAGGATCGTGGCCATGAGCTCGTCGGCGCGCACGTCGACCAGCGAGCCCTTGTTGGCCCGACCGATCGGGCTGCGGGCGGTGGCGACGATGACTGCATCTTTCAACTCCGGCATGGAACTGCTCCTCCTCGGTGCAACGGTTGACGGCGCCGGGCGCCGGATGACCCGACCGCGAGCTGCGGCCGGCGGGGCGATCAGTTCTGCGCCGGCTCCTTGGGCAGGCCGAGGGCGCGCTCACCGATGATGTTGCGCTGGATCTGGCTGGTCCCCGAGAAGATGGTCCCGGCCCTGCTTCCGAGGAACGCCTGCTGCCAGGTGGTGGTCTTGTAGCCGTCGCCCTCGGGGCGGACCAGCCCGGCCGCGCCCTCGAGGTTGATCGCGATCTCGCCGAACCGCTTGTGGAACTCGGACCAGAACAGCTTGTTGATGCTGGCCTCGGGGCCGGGCTCCTTCTTGGCGGCCAGGGTGGCGAGCGTCCGCAGGCCCGAAAAGCGCATGATCTCGACCTGCGTGTAGGCCCAGGCCAGGTCCTGGCGAACGAGCGGGTCCTCGTGGCGCCCGCGCTTTCGGGCCGAGTCGACCAGGTCCCAGAACTCGCGCTCGTAGTGGAGGTGCTGGGTGGTGGCCCGCCCGCCGCGCTCGTTGCCGAGCGTCGTCATGGCGACGCGCCACCCGTTGTTGAGGCCACCGATGACGTTGAACAGCGGGGCGCGGGCGTCCTCGATGAACTCCTGGCAGAAGCCACTGGCACCCGACATCTGGAGGAGCGGGCGCAGGTCGATCCCGTTGCTCTCCCCGTCGGCCCGCCTCATGGGTACGAGCACGTAGGAGAGACCCTGGTGCTTGGGGACGTCGGGGTCCGTCCGGCACAGGACGAACATCATGTCGGCCAGGTGGGCGCCCGAGGTCCAGACCTTCTGGCCGTTCACGACGATCTCCTCGCCGTCGACGGTCGCCCGGGTCTCGACCCCGCCCAGGTCCGACCCGTGGTCGGGCTCCGAGAAGCCCTGGCAGTAGCGGTCGAGGCCCTCGATGATCCGGGGCAGGAAGTGCGCCTTCTGCTCCTCTGTGCCGTGCACGATGATCGACGGGCCGACGAGTGACTCGCCCATGCCCCGGATGACGCGGGGCAGGCCGGCCCGGGCGAACTCCTCATTCAAGATCGCCATGTGCACGCCCGAGAGTCCCCGGCCCCCGACCTCTTCTGGCCACTGTGGGCAGATGAGTCGCGCCTCGGCGAGGGCGGCCTCCCAGCGGTCCCAGGCGGCGGCGCGGGCGGGCGAACCCTGCTCGGCCGCACCCATGAAGCCGGCCCGCTCGTCGAGCCCGTGCAGCTCGCCCTCGCGGTGGCGGTCGAGGAAGGTCGCAATCTCCTCGCGGAAAGCCTCGAGCTCGGGTCCCACGTCGAGTCGCATCTGGCCTCCCCGCCGCCGGCGCACGCCGGCTCGCCCCCAATTTACTGCGTTGGCACCCACCCGTGCCTAGGTGTCACGGAACGGGGTCGCTCAGGGATCCAGTCGGGCGGTGGCGGTGCCCGACAGCACCCGGTCGCCGGCCTGGTTGACCGTCTGGACCGAGAGCTGCACGACCGGGCCGTCCCCGCTCTCCTCGATGGTCTCCACGGTCGCCGTCGCGGTCAGCGTGTCGCCCGGCCAGACCTGGCGCTCGAAGCGCGACCCGAGGCTGAGCAGGCGCCCGTCGCCCACCCAGTCCGTGAGGAGGCGGGCGGTGAGCCCCATGGTCAGCATGCCGTGGGCGAAGACGCTTGGGAACCCGGCCACCTTGGTGGCGTAGATCTCGTCGGTGTGCAGCGGGTTGTAGTCGCCCGAGGCCCCCGCGTACTGGACGATCTGGGTCCGGCTCAGGTTGTCGACGACGACGGCGCTGTGGGTGTCGCCCACCTTGATCGAACTCGCGGACAGGCTCATTGTCCCTCTCCCTTCGCGTCGTCCTGAGGTGCCGGGCGGGTGGTGAGGACGCCCACGCTGCGGGCGGTGACGACCAGCTCGCCGTTGGCGTCGCGGTACTCGGTGACCGACTCGGAGAACTGCAGGAGCCCCGAACGACCGGTGCGCTCCCAGCTCTTGCCGGGGGCGGTGGTCGGCGTGAGCACGTCGCCGGGCCGGACCGGGCGGTGGTACTCGAAGTGCTGCTCGGCGTGGAGCCCGACCCCACCGCCACCGCGGCCACCGCCGCTCGAGGAGCCGCCGCTCGAGCTCGGGGCGGGCGGCACGAGGCCGGTGGGCTCGCGGCCCGAACCGAACCACGGGGCGCCGATGCGCGGCCGCAGCGGGTAGTCGGGATTGAACTGCGCGCTCGCCTGGACGAAGGTCGGGGGGGCGATGATGCCACCGACCTCGGTTCCCGCGGCGTACGCCGCGTCGGCGTAGATGGGGTTGGGGTCCCCGACGGATCGGGCGAAGAGCAGGATGTGCCCCGCCTCGACCGGGAATGGGTAGTCAGCCATGGGCGATCTCCTTGACCATCGGGCTTTCCGCGCTCGGGCCCGAGCGCTGGTGCCCGGTGCCGACGCGCCGAGAGTAGCCGGACTGGTCGGGTTCCTCCCAAGGTAGACACCCCATGGGCGTAAGACGTCAAGCAGCGTCGATCGCAGCGGTGGGCCACGCGATGTCTTCGCGGTATGGCGCCTGGGTCTCGAGGCACCCATGGAGGATCCCCACCCACCGATTGGCGAGCTGACGGGTCGCCTGGTGGTGGGTCTTGCCCCGCCCTCGGAGCTCGTCGTAGTAGCGCCGGGCCCCCGAGGAATGGGTGAGGGAGCAGAACGCCCATCGCTCGAGCGTCTCGGCCAGCCGGCGGTTCCGGGTATAGCGAGCCAGCACCACCCGGCTGCGTCCGGAGGCTTTGGTCACCGGTGACGTGCCGGCAAAGTTTTTGCGACACTTGGCGGTGGCAAAACGAGTTCGGTCATCACCGAACTCGCCCGGCACCCGAGCGCCGAGAACCGTCCCGATTCCTGGCAGGGAGTGGACGATCTTGGCGTCCGGGTGCTGTTCAAAATTCTCGGCCACCGCGAGCTCGAGCGCGGCGATCTCGGTCGTGAAGACCTCGATCAGGTGTAGCGCCGAGCGGGCGACGTTCCCATAGGCGGCGGCGATCACTGGCGGAGCCTCCAGGTGCTCGGCCCGCAGGACGTGTTGGATCTGCTCGGCCTTGCTCTCGACGTTGCGGCTCCGGCCCCCTCGGCGAAGGGCCGAGGCGATCTTGGATCTTGAGAGCTGACGGCCGAGCGCGGGAGTGGGGGCGACGGTGAGCACAGCGACAGCGTCGTGATGCGACAGGTCCGTCCCGAAGGCCTCCAAGGCGGCCGGGTAGTACTCCCGCAGCGCCGAGCGCAGGGCATTCACCTGGCGCTGGCGTCCCCACACCGCGCTCTGGTGGGCCCGGGCCAGCACCTTGATCCCGGCGGCCAGCTCGCTGTCGCCGGCCACCGGCCGATGGTTGTGCCGATCGGTGCGCACCAGGTCGGCCAACACCTTGGCGTCGCCCGAGTCCGACTTGGCACCCGAGACCGCGTGGCGGTCCCGATAGCGAGAACTGGCCATGGGGTTGATGGCAAAGACCTCATAGCCCGCTCCAAGGAGTCCGGCCACCAGCAAGCCGCGGTCGATCTCGATGCCGACGACCACCTCTTCGGGTTCGTCGGCATGAGCACCGATCAGTTGGTGCAGCTCGCCCAGGCCCCGCACTGAGTCGGGCACCCGGTGGCTTTCGAGCACCCGGCCCTCGGGATCCATCACACAGACGTCGTGATGGTCCTCCGCCCAATCCACTCCGACGAAAATCAACTCCGATCCTCCCTCTCTCGGTTCGCTCTGCCAACGAGCCTGGAGGAACACCGCGGCGCCCTAATGGACAGTGCTCGAGGCACGACACCCCATCAGCCGTCCGGCTCCTCACCGACCCACCGGGGCACGATCTACCGTTAGGGCTCAAAGCCCGGGGTCCGGCAGTGCTCACCGGCGGGCGGCTCAGAGACCAGCCTCACAGACGTGAACTGGTCGGGCCCCATTAGGGTCGCCCGGGCCGGGCCGATTGCGGCAATCCCGGGCCGTCGCCGCAATCGCCGGTGGGCGCCACCGGCATCGGAGAGGGGACACCGTGGAGCAGACCGACTTCGCCAACATCGTGTCTTTGACGCGCGACTTCGTCCGCCAGCGGGTAGTACCCCTCGAGACCCAGATCGATGACGAGGACGAGGTGCCGGAGGCAATCCGCCAGGCCTGCCGCGAGATGGGCCTGTTCGGCTTCGCCATTCCCGAGCAGTACGGCGGCCTCGGCCTGTCGATGGAAGAGGAGTGCCAGCTCGTCTTCGAGCTCGGCTACACGGTGCCGGCGTTGCGATCGATGTTCGGCACCAACAACGGAATTGCCGGCCACGTGCTCATGGAGGGCGGCACAGAAGCGCAGAAGCACGAGTGGCTGCCCCGCCTGGCGAGCGGCGAGCTCACCTCCTCGTTCGCCCTGACCGAGACCGAGGCCGGGTCCGATCCGTCGGGCCTCACCACCAACGCCCATCGCGACGGTGACGAGTGGGTGATCAACGGCTCCAAGCGCTACATCACCAACGCGCCGATCGCCGACGTGTTCATGGTGTTCGTGCGGACCGATCCCGAGGCGAAGGCGACCCGGGGGATCTCCACCTTCCTCGTCCCGCGCGACACCCCCGGGCTGAGCGTCGGACCGAAGGACCGCAAGATGGGCCAGTTCGGCGCGTGGACCTCCGATGTCTACTTCGACGATGTGCACGTCGGCGCCGACGCACTCGTCGGTGGGAAGACCGGAGAGAACACCGGTTACGCCACGGCGATGCAGTGCCTGACCCACGGTCGGATTCACATGGCCGCCATGTGCGTGGGGCTGGCCGGCCGGCTGGTCGACGAGTCCGTCGCCTACGCGCAGAGCCGGCATCAGTCCGGCCGCGCCATCGCCAGCTTCCAGCTGATCCAGGGGATGATCGCCGACTCGGTCACCGACCACCTGGCCGGCCGCAGCCTGACCCTCGAGGTGGCGCGCGCCTTCGACGCCGGCACGGACCGCAAGGTTGGTCCGTCCAGCGCCAAGTACTTCTGCAGCGAGATGGTGAACCGGGTGGCCGACCGGGCCGTGCAGATCCACGGCGGGGCGGGCTACATGCGCGGCGTGGCCGTCGAGCGCTTCTACCGGGACGCGCGCCTCTTCCGCATCTTCGAGGGGACGAGCCAGATCCAGCAGGTCATCATCGCCCGCCACGTCCTCGGATCGGCCGCCGGCTGACCCCTGCGATGGCGAGCGGCGCGCCCGGCGGGCTGACGGTCTGGTTGACCGGGCTGCCCGCGTCGGGGAAGACGACCGTGGCCACCGGGCTGGCGGCATCGCTCGGTGGGCACTCCCGCCCGGTCGTGGTGCTCGACGGCGACGTCCTGCGGGCGGGCCTGAGCCGCGACCTCGATTTCTCGGCGGCGGGCCGGGCCGAGGCGGTGCGCCGCGCCGGCGAGGCGGCCCTGATTGCCGCCCTGGGCGGGAGCATCGCCATCGCGGCGTTGGTGAGCCCGTCCGCGCCGGCCCGCCGGCGCGTCCGTCGCCTCCACGAGTCCGCCGGAATCGGGTTCCTCGAGGTCTGGCTCTCGACCCCCCTCTCGGTCTGCGAGCAGCGCGACCCCAAGGGTCTCTACCGGCGCGCCCGCCTGGGGGAGGTCGACAACCTGACGGGCGTCCAGTCCCCCTACGAGGCCCCGACGGACCCGGAGGTGACGCTGCCGACCCATGTCATGACGGTGGAGGAGGCGGTCGACCTGGTGCTGGCCTCGCTCTGGCGGGCCATCGGGCCCGCCCGCCCCTGAGGGCGGCTCGCCCAAGGCGCGCTCAGCCCACCGCCTCGAAGACCGCGGCCAGCCCCTGGCCGCCACCGATGCACATGGTCTCCAGCCCGAGTGCGGCTCCCCGGCGATCCATCTCGCGGAGCAAGGTGGCGAGGATCCGTCCCCCGGTGGCCCCGATCGGATGGCCGAGCGAGATGCCCGAGCCGTTCACGTTGAGGCGCTCGAAGTCCGACTCCGCCAACCCCCACTCCCGGGTCACGGCCAGGACCTGCGCGGCGAACGCCTCGTTCAGCTCGATCAGCTCCATGTCGGCCAACGCGAGGCCCGCCCGCTCGAGCGCCCTGGCGGTGGCCGGCACCGGGCCGATGCCCATGGTCTGGGGCGCCACACCGGCCACCGCCCAGGAGCGGAGCCGGGCCAGCGGACGCAGGCCGAGCTCGGCCGCCTTCTCGGGGAAGGTGACCACGCAGACGGCCGCGCCGTCGTTCTGCCCGCTGGCGTTGCCGGCCGTGACCGTGGCGTCGGGGTCCTCGCGGCCCATGACGGCGCGCAGCGCGCTCAACGATTCGAGGGTCGTGTCGGCCCGGGGGTGTTCGTCGACGTCGACGACCGTGTCCCCTTGGCGACCCTTCACGGTGACCGGGACCATCTCCTCCTTGAACCGGCCCGCCTGCTGGGCGGCGACCGCCCGCCGGTGGGAGAGGAGCGCCAGCTCGTCCTGCTCCTGGCGCCCGATCCCGTACTGGCGGCGCAGGTTCTCCGCCGTCTCGATCATGCCGCCGGGCACCGGGAAGTTGATCCCGCCGGCGGTCACCCGTCCCCGGGCCAGCCGGTCGAACATCGTCACGTGCTCCGAGCGCGAGCCCCAGCGCATGGCCGTCGTGTAGTACTCGGTCTGGGTCATGCTCTCGGCGCCGCCCGCCAGCACGACGTCGCTCACGCCGGTCTGCACCTGCATGGCCGCGTAGAGGACGGCCTGGAGGCCCGAGCCGCAGCGCCGGTCGACCTGGGCCCCTGCCGTGGTCACCGGGAACCCGGCGTCGAGGGCGGCCACCCGCCCGATGGCCGGCGCCTCGCCGTTCGGGTATCCCTGGCCCAAGATGACCTCGTCCACGGCCGCTTTGTCGAGCCCGGTGCGCGCCAGCAGCTCGGTGATGACCGCGGCCGCCAGCTCCTGGACGCTCACGTCCTTCAGCGCGCCCCCGTAGCGGCCGACCGGCGTGCGCAGGGGCTCACAGATCACGGCTTCTCGCATCGTGCCTCCTCGTCGACCCTCAGGCCGGTCTCACATGTAGCGGCCGCCGGTCACCTCGAGCACCGTGCCCGTCATGTAGCCGGCGAGCTCGGAGGCCAAGAACAGCGCCACGTTGGCGATGTCTTGGACCTCGCCGGCCCGGCCCATCGGGATCTCGGTCAGCCGCTGCTCCCAGATGTCCTGGCGCATGGCCTCGGTCATCGCCGTGCGGACCAGGCCGGGCTGGATGGCGTTGACCCGGATCCCGAGATGGGCCAGCTCCTTGGCCGAGGCCTTGGTCAGCCCGACCAGCCCCGCCTTGGCGGCGCTGTAGTTGGTCTGCCCGATGTTGCCCACCTTGCCCGAGATGGACGACATGTTGATGATCGACCCGCGCTGCTGCTCGCGCATGACCGCCGCCGCGAAGCGCGTGCCGAGCCAGGCGCCCTGGAGGTGCACGTCGATCACGGCGCGGAAGTCGGCGAGCGTCATGTTCCGGATGGTGGCGTCGCGGGTGATGCCGGCGTTGTTGACCATGACGTCGAGCGAACCCAGCTCCTCGACGCAGCGCGCCACCAGCGCCTCGACCTCGGCCTCCTCGGTTACGTCGCAGCGGACGGCGATGACCGTCGCCCCCTCGGCCGCGAGCTCGCTCGCCGACTTTTCGGCCGCCGCCTCGTTGATGTCGCCGAGCGCGACCGACGCCCCCTCGCGGACGAAGGTCCGGGCGATCTCGAGGCCGATCCCCTGCGCGGCGCCGGTGACGACGGCCGCCTTCCCATCGAGCAGTCCCACGTTTCGCTCCTCGCCTGGTGGTCGTCTGGCGCGGCGGTGGTCGGCGGCGCCCGGGTGCGCTGGCGCATCGGCGCCCGACCGACCCGAATGGGGGGCGAGCGTACCGTCCTCGGGTGGGGGCGGCCGTTCGACCGAGCGGCGCCCGGCAACCGGCGCTAGTGATCGACCCGTTCGGGCTCTCCGCCGGCGTGGGAGATCCAGGTCTCGTACATCTCGGCGTAGCGGCCACCCGCCTCGATCAGCTGGTTGTGGGAGCCGATCTCGACGATCCCGCCCTCGTCGACCACGACGATGCGGTCGGCCTTCATGGCGGTGGTCAGGCGGTGCGCGATGAGGATCGCGGTGCGGCCCTCCAGCAGCACGTCGAGGGCGCGCTCGATCTTGCTCTCCGACAGCAGGTCCAGGTTGGACGTCGCCTCGTCGAGGACGATCACCCGCGGGTGGGCCAGGAACGCCCGGCCCAGCGCGATCAGCTGACGCTCACCGGAGGAGAGAGACTGGCCCCGCTCGTGGACGATCGTGTCCAGCTGGTCCGGCAGGCGCTCGATGACCTCCATGAGGCCGACCGTCCGCACGGCCTCCCATACCTCGGCATCGGTCGCGTCGGGACGGGCGAAGGCGATGTTTTCCCGGACGGTGCCGGCGAAGAGGAAGGGTTCCTGGGGCACCACGCCGAGCTGGCGGCGCAGGGATTCGAGCGAGACGTGCGAGATGTCGTGGCCGTCGATCAGGACCCGGCCCTCCGTCGGGTCGTAGAAGCGGGTGACCAGCTTGGCCATCGTCGACTTCCCGGCCCCGGTGGGCCCCACGAAGGCCACCGTCTCGCCCACCTGGATGCGCAGGTCGACGTCGTGGAGCACCGGCGTGCCAGGGTCGTAGGCGAACGTCACATGCTCGAAGCGGATGTCGCCGTCGATGGGGGGCATCTCGATGGCGTCGGGGTCCTCGGGGACGCTCGGGGAGAGGGCGAGCAGCGTGTTGAGCTTGATGATCGAGGACTGGCCCTGCTGGTAGGTGTTGTACTGCTGGACGAGGAGGGTGATCGGGGCGAAGAAGCGGTTCACGTACAAGAAGAAGGCGCCGAGCGCGCCGATCGAGAGCTGGTTGTGCAGCACCATCGTCCCGCCGACCGTCAGGACGATCGCCTGGCCGACGTAGGCCAGCATCTGGGTGGCCGGCCCGTACAACGCGTTGATCTGCGCCGTGTACAGGTTGGCGTCGCGGTACTCCCCGACCACGTTGCGGTGGTGGAGCACGTTGTGCCGCTGGCGGTTGTGGGCGGTGACGATGCGCACGCCGTGCAGGCTCTCCGACAGATCGGCGAGGACGCCCGCGATCCCGTCGCGCACGCGGTTGTAGCCGCGCTCGGAGGCGACGCGGAACCACATCGAGAGAGCGGTGAGCACCGGGACGACGACCAGCACCGTGACGATCGCCAGCCGCACGTTGAGCGTGAAGAGGATGGCCGTGATGACGATCATGGTGAGGCCCTGCACGGCGAAGCTGGCCAGGCCGTCTTGGAGCAGCTGTTGGAGGTTCTCGATGTCGCTCGTCATGCGGGTCATGATCACGCCCGCCTTCTCACCGGTGTAGAAGTCGAGCGACATCCGCTGGAGGTGGGTGAAGATCTTGATCCGCAGGTCGTTCATGACCCGGGCGGCCAGCCGACCGGTGGTCCGCACCTGATTGCGTTGTGCGATCGAGCTGACGAGGATGGCGCCGAAGAACAGGGCGGCGCAGACGATGATCGTCTTGAAGTCCTTGTGGCCGGCCTCCAGGTGGCCGTGGACCAGCACGGGCGAGCCCATCCCGTCGGTGATGGCCCGGTCGATGAGGGCCGGGCCGGCCTGGTTGGCCAGGCTGACTATCGACACGAGCACCCCGGCCAGGACGGCGAGCCGCCAGTGCTGGACGACCAGCTGACGGAGCGTCATCTTCTTTCGCTCGGCCGCGGTCATCTGGTAGCTGAAGCCGGCGGTCGGCGTGGGGTGCTTGGGCTCGGTCTTCAAGAGCCGGTCGACCCCGTCTTGGAGCTCGGGCGGGATGCCCGCGAAGGGCAGCCCATTCCCCGGGTTGCCGGCCGATGGCCCGCCCGGGCGTCCGCCGAGCCCGCCCCCGCCCCCGAACATGCCGCCGCCGGCTCCCCAGGCCATCAGACGAGCCCCCCTGGGGCGAGGCCGTCCACGTCGGGCCCGAGCCGCGGTTCGTAGGCACGATCGTCGGGACCGTCCGACCGGCCGCCGGCGTCACCCCGAGCTTCGGCCGCCCTCGCGGCGTCGGCCCGTGCCTCCTCCTCGGCGCGGAGCGCCAGCTCCTGCTCGCCCTGGGCCAGGACGTCGGCGTAGAGCGGCACCGTGTCCATCAGCTCGGCGTGGGTCCCGTCGGCCACGATGCGGCCGGCGTCCATGAGGAGCACCCGGTCGGCGAGGCTGATCGTCGACAGGCGGTGGGCGATGATGAGCGTCGTCCGGCCCTCCATCAGCTTGCGCAGCGAGCCGTGGATCGTGAGCTCCACCTGCACGTCGATGGCGCTGGTGGCGTCGTCGAGCACGAGGATCGGCGGGTTGACGAGCAGCGTTCTCGCGATGGCGATCCGCTGGCGCTGTCCGCCGGACAGGGTGTAGCCCCGTTCGCCGACAACCGTCTCGTAGCCGTTGGAGAGCTCGCGGATGAACTCGTCCGCCCCGGCCGCCTTGGCGGCGGCCTCGATGTCGGCGAAGTCGGCGTTCGGGAGTCCGTAGGCGATGTTCTCCCGGATCGACGTCGAGAAGAGGAACGGCTCGTCGAGCACGATGCCGATGTTGGCCCGCAGGCTCAGCAGGGTCAGGTCCCGCACGTCGTGCCCGTCGATCAGCACCCGGCCGCCGGTCACGTCGTAGAAGCGGGGGAGCAGCCGCGCCACGGTTGACTTGCCCACCCCGGTCCGCCCGACCAAGGCAACGGTCTGCCCCGGGGGAATGTGCAGATCGAAGCCGTCCAGGATCAGCGGGTTGTCGGGGGCGTACGAGAACTGGGCCGCCTCGAAGCGCACGTCGCCCTGGCAGTCGATCAGGTCCACTGCGCCGGGCCGGTCGACGATCGTCGGTGCTTCGTCGAGGATCTCGTAGATGCGCTGCGATGAGGCCGACGCCCGCTGGCCCATCATGATGATCATGCCGAGCATCTGGAAGGGCGCTTGGAGCATCACGATGTACAGGCTGAACGAGACGATGGCCCCGACCTGCAGCTCGTTGTGCACGACCAGCCAGCCGCCGAAGAGCACCACCAGCGCCAGGCCGATCTGGGGGAGGTTCTGGACGGTTGGCGTGAACTTCGCCCGGATGTAGGCGTCCTTGATGTAGGACCACTGCAACCGGTCGGCCGCTCGGCCCAGTGTCGTCAGCTCGCGCTGTTCGGCGGCGAAGGACTTGACCACCCGAACCCCGTTGATGTTCTCGTCGACGATCGTGGCGACCTCGGCCAGACGCGACTGGATCAGCCAGGACACCGGGAAGATCGACTTCCGCATCTGAACGCCGAGCAGGTACACGAACGGCATCGGGATCATCGCCACGAGGGCCAATGGGACGTTGATCGAGAGCATGTAGCCGAAGGCGACCACGGCGACGCTGCACTGGACGAGGATCGACGGGGCGAAGGTCAGGTACATCTGCACCGAGCGGATGTCCGAGTTGGCTCGGGAGATCAACTGCCCGGACTGCACCCGGTCGTAGAAGGGAAACGACATCTTCGTCAGGTGGCTGTAGATGATGTTACGGAGATCGAACTCGATCTCGTAGGCGGTCCGCATCAAGAAGTACCGCGAGATGTAGCCGGCGATGCCGGCGACCACCGCCAGGACGAAGACCAGCTTGAAGTAGTGGCTGAGCGGCACGTCGCGCGCCACCAGCGAGTTGTCGATGGCGTCCTGGAGGAGCTTGGGGATCTGCACCTGGAGCAAGAGCGCCAGGAATGACATCAAGAGCGAGGTGAGGAAGATCCGCTTGTGCGACAGCAAGATCGGCAGCGCCCGGCGTAGCCAGGTCTTGTCGCGATCCGGGTCGATGTTCGCCGCCGGGGCCCGATAGCGGGCGGTGGTGGCCATCGGCTCGAAGGGCGACGCGCCGGCCGCCTCGGCCCCGGGTCGGGACGCCGTCCTCATCGACGGGCCGCCGCCAGTGCCTCTCGGTGCGCCGTCATCGCCTTCTGCCACAGCGCCAGGTCCTCGATCGCCCGATCGCGGGCGCGGGCGCTCGGCAGGCGGTTGGCCAGCATTTCCAGACGGGTGTCGACGGCCGCGTCGGCGTCGGCCAGCAGGCGGTGCCCGAGATCGGTGAGCTCATGGGAGACCCGTCGCCGGTCATCTTCCGCGTGGCGGCGGGCGACCAGCCCGCGGGTCACCAGCCCGTCGATGACGGCGGTCACGCTCGGGGGGCGGACCGCCAGGCGCTCCGCCAGGGCCGAGGACACGGCGGAGCCCTCGTCGAGCAGGCCGAGCATGCGGTACTGGGACAGGGAGAGGTCGACCTCGGCCAGGCTCAACTCGACCTGCTTGGCCAGCCAGGCCGCGGTGCGGCCGACGCTTCTCAGGCCCTTGGCGTGCGCAAGCTCTTCGAGAGTCATAATTGTTAGACTATCTAATCTTGTCCGGAGTCGCGCGCCTGGCGTGTCGGCGAGCGGTTCGCGTCGTCACCCTCCGATCGCTGCCTGGTCACCCTATTTCCGGACGCCCAGCACCCGGCCGACGGAGGCCCCAGAGCCCAGGCACCCCCGGTTGTCCGGGACCCCCGCCGCCGCGATACTGGGCGGTACTCGAGGGGAGGTTCCGATGAGAACGCGAGCCGCAGTGTGCACCGGTCTGGGTGAGCCTTGGACGGTCGAGGAGATCGACATCGATCCCCCCCACGTCCACGAGGTGCAGGTCGAGATGGCCTACGCGGGCATGTGCCACTCCGACGAGCACCTGCGCACCGGCGACATCGGGGCGCCGCCCGAGATCCTCGAGCTCATGGGCGTTGACTCCATGTTCCCGGTGGTCGGCGGCCACGAGGGCGCGGGCGTCGTGGTGGCCGTCGGCCCCGAGGTGAGCCAGGTGGCGGTCGGTGACCGGGTCACCGCCGCCTTCATCCCGGCCTGCGGCACCTGCTTTTGGTGCGCGTCGGGTCGCCAGCACCTGTGTGACCTCGGCATCAGCACGCTGGCCGGCCCGATGATCAGTGACGGCACCTGGCGCTACCACCTGAACGGCCAGCACATGAACCGGATGACCCAGCTCGGCACGTTCGCCGAGACGCTGGTGGCGAACGAGGCGTCGGTCGTGAAGATCCCCGGCAACGCCCCGCTGCGGGCGGCCGCGCTCATCAGCTGCGGCATCGCCACGGGCTTCGGCTCGGTCGTCGACCGCGCCAAGGCCAGGCCCGGGGAGATCGTGGTCGTGGCCGGCTGCGGCGGGGTGGGCTCGGGGGCCATCCAAGGCGCGCGCCTGGTCGGCGCCCGCTGGATCATCGCCGTCGACCCGCTGCCGTTCAAGACCGAACAGGCCAAGAAGATCGGGGCCACCCACAGCGCGGCGTCGCTCGCCGAGGCAATGCCGATCGTGTCCGAGCTGTCCGAGGGCCGGATGGCGGACGTCGTCGTGCTGACGCCGGGCGTGCTCACGGGCGACCTGCTCGCGCCCGCGGCGATGCTCGGCTCCAAGGACGCGCGGATCGTGTGCACCGCCATCGCCCCCATCTCCCAGATGGACGTGCAGCTCAACATCTTCAACCTGGCGATGTACAACCAGACGATCATGGGCACCGTGTTCGGGTCCGTGAGCCCGCGCGTCCAGGTACCGCGCCTGCTCAAGCTGTACGAGAACGGCCAGCTTGAGATCGACGAGCTGATCACGCGGGAGTACACCTTGGACCAGGTGCAGCAGGGTTACGAGGACCTGGCGGCCGGGATCAACGTCCGGGGCGTGGTCAACTTCGGGACAGCCTCCTAGTGCCGCAACCGCCAACCTTTACCCACTTCGGGCAACGACTGGCGGTTCCTCGCTCAGGCCACCGAAGCACCCCGGGCGAGCGACTCCCCAGAACCGTCATGCTCGACGGCTCCGGGGCGGGCCACGGCCGGCCACGGACCCACCAGGCGGCCGCGTTGCTCTAGAGCCACCCGTCTCGGGTCACGCCGGGTCCGGCCGGGCAGATGCCGGCCAGCTCGACGGTGCGTGATCGCCAACCCGGCCGGGTCGACGTTGATTCCGCCCCGAGGCGACCTCGAAGCGATGTTGATGGCACCCACCAGGTCGCGATGAGCGGCCAGCGCGCAGTGGGGACAGGAGAAGTTCCGACCCCGAGGCTTTCGAACCTGGTTCCCACAGCGAGGGCAGGTCGACGAGGTCGCGCGTTCGTCGACGGTGGTGACCTCGATGCCCGCCGCCCTCGCTTTGTCTTCTAGGACACCCATGAGCTGTCCCACCCGCCAGTTGCGGGTGGCCAGGTTCTGGCGGACCCCGGCGTCTCGATCGAGCACGCCGCGCGGATCGCCCACCACGAGGAGGCCGATGCCGTTCTGGCGGGCGAAATCGACGACCGTCTTGGCCGCCTCGTGACGGGCCTGGGCCAGGCGCCGGCGGTGGCGACCTTGGAGGACCTTGGTCCGGACCCGGTACTTCCTCCATCGGCGCGAGCCCCGCTGGCCCTTTCCCGGGGCCCGTCGGGCGACCGCCCGACGCCGGGCCTTGGCCTCGGCCAGCTGCAGCCGGGACTCGGCCCGCAGGGCCCGGCCCGACACCAGCAGCGACCCCTCGTCGGCGACGACCGCGAAGGGGAAGATGATGCCCAGGTCCACCCCGGCGATCCGGTCCGGGTCCGGCGCTGCCCCTGGGAGGTAGTGCTCCACCTCGATTTTCGCGGTGACGTCGACGCAGAGCCGGGGACCATCGGCGAGCAGGGTCACCGATCGGATCGAGGGGGCCGGGTAGGGGACCTCACGGGTGAGGCGCACCGCGAGCGGTGCCGCCCCCTTTGCCGTCGGGATCCGCAAGCGCCGTCCCTCGATCCAGAAGGTGCCGGCGTAGTAACGAGAGGGCACGAGCCCCTTCTTGCGCCGCGGATAGCGGGCCGACCGGTCTCCAGCCTGGCGCCGCTTGGCCGTGGACATCCAGGCGTCCGAGTAGCGCCGCAGGATGGACCGGGCACCGGTGCTCGACAGCTCGCCGAAGGTCCCGGGCCCCGCGGCCGACAGTTCTCGACACAGCTCCTGGTAGGTGACGAGCGCCGGAACGCCCCGCTGGCGGCGCAGGGCGCTCAGTTCGAGAACGCAGGCCCAGACGTCTCCTCCTGAGCGAAGCAGGCCGAAGCAGCGCCGGCTTTGCCCCGGAGTGGTGCGTAGGGCCACCCGCGTCGTGCGGTGAACGATCGGGGGCGCAGCAACCGGTCGCTTTCGGGGCACGGTCCCATCGTGCCCGGCGGCTGTAACAGTGCAAACGTTACCGGTCGCGGCACTAGCCGCGCCGGGCGCCGCCCGTTGGGCGGCCCTCGTGGAAAGGTGCGCGTGCGGCTCCTCGAACCCGTCGACCTCGGCTCCAAGCGGGCGCCCAACCGGCTGCTCTTCGGGCCGCACGAGACCAACCTGGGCATCGGCCGCGCCCTCTCGGCGCGCCACGTCGCCTACTACGAGCGGCGGGCGGCCGGCGGCTGCGGCACGGTGGTCACCGAGACGGCCTCCGTCCACCCCGGTGACTGGCCCTACGAGCGGGCCCCGCTGGCGGCCGAGTGCTTCGCCGGCTGGTCGGCCGTGGCCGACGCCGTCCACGCGCACGGCGGGCTGGCGCTGGCCGCCCTCGGCCACTGCGGCGGACAGGGGTCGAGCGCCTACAGCCAGCGCGTGCTCTGGGCGCCCTCGCGCGTGGCCGACCCCGTCACCCGGGAGGTGCCCCAGGAGATGGAGGAGCGGGAGATCGCGGCGGTGACCGAGGGGTTCGCCACCGCCGCGGCGCTGGCCGCGGCCAGCGGGCTCGACGGCGTCGAGGTGAACGCCGCCTCGTTCAGCCTCCTGCGCCATTTCCTCTCGGGCCTGACCAACACGCGGATCGACGCCTATGGGGTCGACCGCCTGCGCTTCGCCCGCGAGGTGCTCGAGGCGACGCGCGCCGCCCTAGGTGAGGGGCCGGTGCTCGGGCTGCGGCTCGGCTGCGACGAGCTCGCGCCATGGGCCGGCATCACGCCCGAGTCCGGGGAGCAGATCGCCCTCGCCCTCGGGCCCTTGGCCGACTACGTCGTGGCGGTGCGAGCCCCGGCCTACGACCAGTTCGGTGCCCGGCCCGACGGCCACACGCCCCCCGGCTTCGCGCTGCCGCTGGCCGGGGCGCTGCGCCGGGCCCTGCCGGCGCCGGTGGCGGTCGTGGCGCAGGGTTCGATCGTCGAGGTCACGATGGCCGAGCAGGCGCTCACCGACGGGACGGCGGACCTGGTCGAGATGACCCGGGCCCAGATCGCGGACCCCGAGCTCGGCGCCAAGCTCGCGCGCGGGGCCGGTGAAGAGATCCGGCCGTGCGTCCTGTGCAACCAACGATGCCTCGTCCGCGACCCCCGCAACCCGCTGGTCAGCTGCATCGGCGAACCCTCCTCGGGTTTCGAGTGGCAGGGCGAGGGCGCGGCGATCGACGAACAGGCTGGCGCCGCGGCCGAGGGCGAGGTGCTGGTCGTCGGCGCCGGACCCGCCGGCCTCGAGGCGGCCCGGGTGGCCGCGCTGACCGGTTGGCGGGTGCGGGTGGTCGACCGTCGGCCCCGCGCCGGGGGCGTGCTGCGAGCGGCCGCCGCCGGTGCCGGGCGCCACCGGCTCGAGCTCCTGGCCGACTGGCTGGAGGCAGAGTGCCGACGACTCGGCGTCGCCATCGAGCTCTCCACCTCGGTCGATCCGGGGGATCTCTCGAGCCGGGCCGCGTCCGGGGGTCACGTGCTCGTGTGCACGGGATCGGTGCCCGGGCCCCTCCCAGACGCCGATGGCTCGGTGGAGCTGCGCACCGCCCTCGAGGTGCTCGAGCTGGCGCAGTCCGGGCGGTTGGGGGAGCTCGCGCCGGGCCCGGTCGTGGTGGACGATCCGGTCGGGGATGCGGTCGGCATCAGCGTGGCGGAGCTCCTGGCCGCGGCGGGACGCCCGGTGACGCTGATCACCGGGGACGCGGTGGCCGGGACCCAGCTGTCGCGCACCGGGGACCTGGCGCCCGCCAACACCCGACTGGCGCGCGCCGGGGTGCGGATCGTGAAGCGGAGTCTCGTGGTCGACGTGGGTGGCGGGGTCGTCCGGCTCCAGGACCGCTACACGGGCAAGGAGGCCCCGGTCGCCGCGGCCGTCCTCGTGCGCGCGGCGCCCGCGCTGCCCGACGACGCGTTGTGGGACTCGGCGCCGGCCGGCGCCCGGCGCGCCGGGGACGCCGTGGCGCCGCGCACGGTGTACGAGGCGGTGCTCGAGGGGCGCCGCGCCGCGCTGGCGATCGGCGGCCGCGACTCTCTGGCGGACCCGTGAGCGCCACCGGCCGGTACCGGCTGCTCTTCACGCCGCTCGCGCTCGGCCCGGTCGTCGTGCGCAACCGGATCGTCTTCTCCGCGCACCTCACCAACTACGCGCAGGACGGCGCGCCGAGCGAGCAGCACACCGCCTACTACGAGGCGCGCGCGGCCGGCGGCGCCGGGCTCATCGTCACCGAGGAGCACTCGACGCATCCGACGGACTGGCCGTACGAGAAGATGATCCACGGCTTCGACCCCGCCGTCATCCCCGGCTACCGGCGGATCACCGACGCCGTGCACCGCCACGGCACGCCGATCTTCGCCCAGATCAACCACAACGGCGGGCAGGGCTCCTCCATGTACAGCCGGCTCCCGCTCTGGGCGCCCTCTCCGGTGGCCGACCCGTTGTTCCGCGAGGTGCCCAAGGCTGTCGACGCCGCCGAGATCGACGAGATCGTGGACGGCTACGCGCGGGTGGCCGGCCACTGCGTCGAGGGAGGCTTCGACGGCATCGAGCTGCAGTGCTCGCACTCCTCTATCGTGCGTGGCTTCCTGTCCCCGGCCACCAACCGCCGCACCGACGACTACGGGGGGAGCCTCGAGAACCGGAGCCGCCTGCTGCTGCGTCTGGTCGCGGCGGTCCGTCGGACCGTCGGGGGAGACGTCGCCCTCGGCGTCCGGCTCTGCGGGGACGAGCTGATCGAGGGCGGGACCACGCTCGAGGACGCGCTCTGGGTGGCCCGGGCGCTCGAGGCGACCGGCGCCGTCGACTACCTCAACACCTCGATCGGGGTGGCCACCGCCACCCTCTACATGATCGAGGCGTCCATGCAGGTGCCGCCCGCCTACGCGCTGTGGATCGCCAGCGCGCTGCGCAAGGCGGTGTCGCTGCCGGTGATCGGGGTCGGACGGTTCAAGGACCCGCTGCAGGCGGACCGCGCCCTGCGCGACGGCCACGCCGACCTCATCGGCGTGGTGCGCGGCCAGATCGCGGACCCAGACTTCGCCGCCAAGGCGCGCGCCGGGCACGCCTCGTGGATCCGCGCCTGTCTCTCGTGCAACCAGGAGTGCGTCGGGCGGATGGGCCTCAACCGCTGGCTCGGCTGCATCGAGAACCCGAGGGCGGGGCGCGAGGCGATCGCCCTCGCCGCCCCACCGAGCGCCCGCCGGCGGGTGGTGGTCGTGGGGGCGGGGGCGGGCGGGATGCAGGCGGCGATCGCGGCGGCGCGCCGAGGGCACCAGGTGGACCTCTACGAGGCCCAAGACCAGCCGGGGGGGCAGGTCCGGGTGGCGGCGTCGGTCCCCTCGCGCGCGGAGCTGGGGGACCTCGTACGCAATCAGCTGGCCGAGGCCTCGCGCCTCGGGGTGCGCTTCCACTTCGGGCAACGGGCCGACGCCGACCTCGTGGTCGCGGCCGGCGCCGACGCGGTGGTGGTGGCCACGGGCGCGCTCCCCGAACGGCCGTGGTGGGCGGGCACCGCGGCCCGGGTGCTCGACGTGCGCGAGGTGCTCGAGGCGCGGGCGTCTCCGGCCGGGCGGGTGCTGGTCGTCGACGAGCTCGGGTTCCACCAAGCGACGAGCGTGGCCGAGCTGCTGGCCGACCGGGGATGCGCGCTGGAGGTCGTCACGCCTGCCATGGTCGTCGGCCAGGACCTCGGGGTCACCCTCGACCAGGAGACGTGGTGGATGAAGGCGGCGGCCAGGGGGATCTCCGAGACGACCGACACGATCGTGACCGGCCTGGTCGAGCGCGAAGACGGCGCGTTGTCGGTCGAGCTGCAGCAGCACACCACGGGCCTGGCGTCCGAGCGCGTCGTGGACTGGGTGGTGTGCGCGAGCCCGCCGCGCCCCGACGATGGGCTGTGGCGGGAGCTGCGCGACCGCCTGGCACCGGGCATCGCGCTCGAGCGCGTCGGCGACTGCGTCGCCCCGCGCCGCGCCCACGCCGCGGTGATCGAGGGCGACCGGGTCGGGGCGTCCCTGTGATCGCCGTGGTGGTCGTGCGCGACGCCGACCTCCCGTTCGGCGGACCCGAGGCGATCGACGAGGCGGACGGTCGGGCGTGGTTGGTCGGCACGGGCACCGAGGAGGCGGCCCTGGCGCTGTCGCACGCGGCCACCGAGCTCGTCTGCTGGGAGGCCGGCCCCTACCGGCCGGGGGCCTGGGCCCGGGCGCTGGCACCCCTCCTTTCCGACGAGGACGTGGTGCTGCTCCCGGCCTCGGCCGACGGCCGCGACCTGGCGCCCCGCCTGGCCCAGGTGCTCTCCCGGCCGCTCTTCGCCCCGGCCATCGCCGTCACGCCTGCTCGGGTGACGGTCGTGCGGGGCGGCGGGCTGGTGCTGGAGGACGTGGACGTCGACGAGCCGTTCGTCGCCACCCTGCAGCCGGCCAGCCGGGGCACCGACGCGCCCCGGCCGGGCGCCGCCACTGTGCGCGTGCACTCGGCGCCGGTCCCCGACGGGCCGAACGACGCTGAGCCGGTGTCGCTCCGCCTGCCCGACCCCGCCACGGTCGAGCTGGCCGAGGCCCGGCGGATCCTGGCGGGCGGCGCGGGGCTGGGGACCTCCGCCGCCATGGCGGCACTGGGCCGGGTGGCGCGACGCCTCGGCTGCGCGCTGGGCGCGACCCGCGTCGTGACCGACGCCGGCTGGGTCGACGTCGAGCGTCAGATCGGGACGACCGGCGCCGTGGTCGACCCCGACCTCTACCTGGCCGTCGGGATCTCGGGGGCGCTCCAGCACGTGAGCGGCCTCGGTCAGCCGCGCGACGTCGTGTCGGTCAACCTCGACCCGAGCTGCCCGATGATGGCGCTGGCCGATCTGGCCATCGTGACCGACGCGCCCGGGTTCGTGGCGGCCCTGGAGCGGCGGCTCGGCGCGGGGGCGGCCGATGGCTGAGTCCTTCGACGTGGTGGTCGTGGGCGCCGGTCCGGCCGGGTCGGCCGCCGCCTTGACCGTCGCCCGCGGCGGGCGTTCGGTCTGCCTCCTCGAGCGCGGCCCGTTCCCGGGCGCGAAGAACATGTACGGGGGCGTCACCTATCCGTCGGTCCTGAACCAGCTGGTTCCGGGGTGGCGCGACGAACTCCCGGTCCAGCGCTGGATCACGCGGCGTTCGACCATGATGGCGACCGAGACCCAGAGCGTGACCGTCGACGTGCAGGCCACGGACTGGGGGGCGCCCCCCTACAACGGCGCCACCACCTTGCGGTCCGAGCTCGACCCCTGGCTGGCCGGCAAGGCGGTCGACGCCGGGGCCGTCCTCGTGACCTCGACCACCGCCACCGGGCTGGTGCGCGGGCCGGGCGGCCGGGTGAGCGGCGTCCGCACCGACCGGCCCGACGGGGACATCACGGCCGCGGTGGTGATCGCCTGCGACGGCGTCAACTCCTTCCTCGCCAAGGAGGCGGGCCTCTACCGGAACTTCTCCGCCGAGCACTTCACGCTCGGGGCGAAGGAGGTGCTGGCCCTCGACAAGGACGAGATCGACCGGCGCTTCGGCCTGGTCGACCGAGAGGGCGTCGACATCGAGATGGTCGGGGTCACCCAGGGCCTGCCCGGTGGCGGGTTCCTCTACACCAACCTCGAATCGGTGGCGGTCGGGGTCGTCGTCCCGGTCGAGGCGCTGGCCGGCGCCGGCCTGCGACCCGAGGCGCTCATCGACGGGGTGAAGGCCCACCCGGCCGTCGCGCCGCTGCTGCGCGGCGGCGAGCTCCTGGAGTACAGCGCGCACCTGATCCCCGAGGGCGGCTACGACGCCATGCCCGAGCTCGTGACCGACGGGCTGCTCGTGGCCGGGGACGCGGGCGGGTTCTGCCTCGCGACCGGGCTGTTCTTGGAGGGGGTCAACTTCGCCATCGGCTCGGGGCAGGCCGCCGGGGAGACCGCCCTGGAGGCCATCGCGCGCGGGGACACCTCGACCCGGGGATTGGGCGGTTACCGACGGCGGCTGCGCGGATCGTTCCTGCTCGCCGACCACCGCAAGATGCGCCGGGCGCCGCGCCTCTTGCTGTCCGAGCGCACCCAGCAGCGCTACCCGGCGCTCCTCTGCGGGATCGCCCAGGACCTGTTCACGGTCGCCAACCCGGCGCCCAAGCCCGGTCTCGTCCGGCTGCTGCGGAAGCACCGCCGGCGGGCCAAGGTCGGCTACGCGGCGCTCGTCCGCGACGCGGTCACCACCTGGCGGACCTTCGGATGAGCGTCCCCGACGAGCGCCTGCCGGAGCGTTCCTTCGACGAGCGCATGGCGACGGTCGAGTTCCGGGTCGCCGAGCGGCCGCACATCGTCGTCGACAGTGACGTCTGCCGGAGCTGCACCACCCAGGCCTGCGTCGTCGCCTGCCCGGCCAACCTGTTCGTCCCGACCGCGGAGGGGGGCGTGCTCTTCAACTACGAGGAGTGCTTCGAGTGCGGGACCTGCTACCTCGTCTGCAACCACGAGGGGGCGCTCAGCTGGAGCTACCCCGTCGGGGGCTTCGGGGTCGTCTTCCGGCGGGCCTGACATGGCGACCGGCGCGCCGGCCGTCGCGGCCTTGCTGAAGCGGGTGGACCTGCGGCCCCTGGTTGACCCGCTGACGGGCACCATCACGGCGGACGAGCACGGCGGGCTGTCGGCCGCCGACGAGTGCGCGCTCGAGCTGGCCCTGCGCCAGGCGGACGCGTCGGGCGGGGGCGTCCTGGCGGTGTGCGCCGGGGGCGCGGCCGCCGCGTGGGTGCTGCGCCAGGCCCTCGAGGCCGGGGCGACCCGCGCGGTGCTGGTCGAGGTGCCGCCCGAGACGCCGAGCGCGGCGGTGGCCTCGGCGCTCGCCGCCGAGGTCCGGCAGTGCGCGTGGGTGTGGTGCGGCGACCACAGCCTCGACCGCGGCAGCGGCTCGGTGCCGGCGTTCGTGGCCGGGGAGCTTGGCGCGGCCCAGGCGCTCGGGGTGGCCGCGGTGGTCCACGACGGCACCGACGAGCTGGTCGTCGAGCGCCGGCTCGACGGGGGCCGGCGCGAGGTGCTGCGCGTCCACGCCCCCGCGGTGGTCTCGGTGGAGGCGGGCGTCGCCGCGTTACGCCGGGCCCCCCTGCGCGCGGCCATCGGCGCCGGCACCGCCCCGATCGAGCGGCGCGACGCGGCGCTGCCCGAGCCGCCCCCGGCGCGCCGGCGCCCCTACCGGCCCCGCGCCCGCGTGCTGCTCGGTCCAGACCCGCACCTGGCGGCCTCGGCGCGCGTCGCCGCGCTCTCGGGGATCGACGCGCCGCACCGTGCGCCCCGGGTGGTGCGCGCCGGCAGCGAGGAAGCGGTCGACGAGCTGCTGGCCTTCCTCGTCGCGCGCGGTTACCTCGACGGGCTGTCCGCCCCGGCCTGACCTGCCCCGCGGCGCCGTCCGGGGGCACGACCGGGCCCGAACGTGATCTGGGGGAGGAGCGGGCGAACCGTCCGGGCCCGCCAGCAGCCCCACCACAGCCCGACGCCATAGGAAAGGTCGTCCGCCACGTGTGCCGCCAGGTAGCGAGCGGGGTCGAGCCGGGGCCGCCGACGGAGCCAGTCGGCCAGCGCAGCCACGCAGAACGCGCCCCAGGCCCGCCGGCGGAGGGGCCCGAACCAGCCGGCGACGAGCAGGGCCGGGGCCCAGGCCCGCACCGCGCTCGCGACGACCGGCGGCGCGCCGCGGACGAGCCCAAGCCCGGTCAGGCGGGCCGCGGTCCAGCCCGGATCTTCCACCACGCCGCGCAGCCGGCGCGTCAGCAGTCCGGCGGCCGAGAGGCAGACCGCGGCGGCCGCGCCCCGACGACGGGCGAGGAGCAATCCGCCGCCGAGGGCCAGCCACCCGGGCAGGCTGACGGCCGCCACCTGGCCGGGGTGCCGGCGCGCCAGCGGTCCGGCGGTGGCGCCGTAGAAGGCGCGGCGGGCGGCCCAGCCGAGCGGGCCGCGGTCGGTGTCGTGCAGCACGGTG
>DATNIB010000005.1:0-12222 GCA_035604685.1 Acidimicrobiales bacterium
AGCGGTGGCGCGCCCGGGTGGCGACTTGGAATCAGCTTGCGAGCCGCAACAGCATCTCCGCTACGGCAGTTGGCTCTGTGATCATAAGGTCATGCCCTGTGTTGATCTCCCAGACGTTGTCGGCGTCCAGGGCTCGGGACTGGCGCTCCGGAGGTCGGCGGCTCAACGTCTCGGTACAATTGATGTTCGTGCGCGGCGTCCGCTTGACGGCAGCGGGGTCTTGCAGCCGAAGCGGTTGAGCGAATGACTTCCACGGATGTGGGGTAAGCCGAGTGCGCATCCAGGCGACGTCGTCAGGATCGGTAACGCCGTAATACGAGTCAGCGTCAGGGTCGGGCCATAGCACCAGTTCGACACCGTTGACTGTTTGCACGCCGGCATAGGTGGGCTCCATGGTCAAAGGGTTCATTGAAGCGAGCGACTCCCCGTCCTCAGGGAGCGCGGCATCGAGATAGACAAGATGGCGGATCCGCTCAGCGGCGCGATCCGCGACCCCAGTGATCACCATCCCGCCGTAGCTGTGCCCGACCAGAATCACCTCACGCAGATCCTCGTAATGTAAGAGGTTCACGATGTCGGTGATGTGGAGGTCGAGGTCGACGCCTCGATGGAGGAGGTGCGACCGCTCGCCGACGCCGGTGAGCGTCGGGGCGTAGGCTTGATGACCGGCGTCGCGCAACAGGGGCGTGACCTTGCCGTAGCACCATCCGCCGTGCGCGCCACCGTGCACGAGGACGTATGTGGCCATGCTCATTTCTCCTGGTTGAGCGTTTGGGTGACTGGACGTTAGCTTCCTTCAGGTCACGGTGGTTGAGTAGCCCCCCAGAAAGGTCCACAGCGTTGTCGACAACACAGCGGCGTCCTGGTTCCACGACGTCGCTGTTTCTCGACGAACGAGGAGACGAGATGAAGGACCCGAATGACGTGAAATTCGTGGCGGCCATCGAGGACGCGGACGGAACGGCGCGGTTTCGCGATGACCTAACACCGTTTCGGGCCGGTCCGAACAGTCCGTCCGTGAAGTTCTGGCGCTTCGAGGGTGCGGACGCGTTAATCCCCGCCTCGGTGGGAGGGGTCCCGACGGACAATCGGTTTACCGGCCCGGGAGGCGCGACGTTCCAACTGGTCCGCTTCCCGGCCCACTTCTTGGGCGTCACCGCCGAGGAACTCAGACGGGCGAACCCGAGCGTGCAGCTCGACGATGGGGATGACCCCGAGATGCACTCGACAGACACCATCGACATGGGCTTCGTGGTCTCGGGGAAGGTCGACTTGAAGCTTCCCGGAGACCAGGTCCGCACGTTGTCGGCCGGGAGCGCGTTCGTGATCGCGGGGGCACGACATGCGTGGGCCAATCCGTACGATGAGCCGTGCGCCTTCTCGAATGTAATCGTCGGAGTCGCCCGCGAGGGTGTGAGCTGACCGGCTCGTCCACGGACGCGAGCCGACCCCCGCGTATCAGCTCCGTAATCGCTTCTTGGGGTGGGCGTTACGCCCCTAGGAACAGGAAGTGGTTGCCCGGGATGTTGGGGCTGTTGCCGGTTACGGGACGGATGCCGATCGAGTTCTGAAGGTACGACAGCGTCCGATAGTTGCCCACCAGCAGCAGCAACTCGAGGAGCTGGCGGTCGTCATACTGGCGGGCGAGGTCCGCCCACGTGTGGTCGCTGATACGACACGAGAAGTGCAGTTCGTCGACCGCCCGCAGGATCGCGGCGTCCTCGGCGGACCAGCCGGGCGCGTCCGCTCCCGCCGGAATCCGGTCGATCTCGTCCCGGGCGAGCCCGCACTCCATGCCGATCTTGGTGTGGTTCACGAACTGGTCGTCGACGCCACCCAGCCAGGCGCTACGCATGATCGCGAGCTCTCGGTGACGTATCGGGAGGACCGTCGAGTTCTTTACGAACTGTACGAAAGGCTGGTGGACCCTCATCAGGTCGGGATGGTGCATCCCGATTCGGAAGAGGTCGTGCTCCTGGCCGGGTTTCTGCGTTGGACCACCCGGAGGCGGCCGCAATTCGTCCCACGCTTGGCGGGTCTTCTCGTCAACCTCCTCGTAGAGCAGCGGCTCGATTCGTGGCATCCGATTCACGTCCACCGTCGAGTCAACCATCGGCCCCTCCCCGGTTCGCTCGTTCATGCGGATGCTATCGACGCTCGAACTCGTCCTTCAGGTGCCGCCGTTGTAATTTTCGCACCCCCAACGGGATTCGAACCCGTGTTACCGCCTTGAAAGGGCGGCGTCCTGGGCCGCTAGACGATGGGGGCGTCTTCGGTGCCCTGGAAGGCACCGGCGGACGACGCTACCAGCGAGCCGGCACCCAACCGCTCGACGCTCGTCGTGACTCGGTCTGAAGATCGGCGTGCTGCGTCGAACGTGTCGATCGGGTGATGGGTCAGGGCCAGGAAGAACTGGACGATCCCCACGACGAGCGCCGTGGCGCCGAGGACGTGGATCTCCACCACGGCGGCTGGGAGGTGGGTGAAGTACTGGGTGTACCCGATCGCCGCCTGGCCGATCAGGACCGCCATCAGGATGCGCCCCGCTCTCCGCACCCGCTCCGGCACGTCGCTCGCATGGAGCGCCACGACGAGGCCGAGCGTCAGCCCGACCAGGAGGAGTGCCAGGCTCGAATGGAGCTCGGCCATGTCGCGCAGCGCGATCGGGATCCGTTTGGCCACCACCTGTCCTTGTGAGCTCCCGGCGTGCGGACCCGCGCCGGTGGTCGCGGTACCCGCGGCGAGCACGATGGCGAGCAGGCCGACCAGCCCCCGGGACCCCAGTCGGATCGAACGTCCGACCAGCGCCTGCCCCGAGTCGGGGCCGTAGCGGCGGTTGCTTCGGTGGAGCAGCACCACCGCGTCGGCCACGATCGCCATCGAGAGCAGGAAGTGGACCATGACGAGGTAGGGGTTGAGCTTCGTGTACACCACGAGCCCCCCGAGACCGGCCTGGGCGAGCACGCCGATGAGGAGCCCGACGGCCAACCAGAGCAGGTCGCGCCGGTAGGGGCGCCGGCGGAGCGCCCCCAGCACCGTTGCGCCGACCACGATCGTCAAGAGGACGGTGACCATCCGGTTGGCGAACTCGATCACCGGGTGGAACGACAGCGCGGGAGTGAGGTGCTGGTGGGTGCAGGAGGGCCAGTTCGGGCAGCCGAGCCCCGAACCGGTGAGTCGCACCGCCGCCCCCGTGACGACGATGAGGCAGACCGCGGCGAGCGAGGCGATGACCAGCCGCCGGAAGAGCTGCGGTGACACCGCGGGCAGCCCGCGGGGCGCCCGTGCCGGCGGGTCGGGAAGCGGGGGGCCGGTCACCCAAGTGGATCGTACCGGGGCGGTCGTCGACGGCCCCCATCGCCAGAACCGTGCCCGGACGAGCCGCTTGGTCCCGGGTCCCGCACCCGCCGTAGGCTCGGGCTCGTGGTGGCCCCCGCTCCGGCGCTGAGAACCGTTCTGCGGGGCCGGGAGCGGATCGGGGCGTACGTCGCCCTCACCAAGCCTCGGATCGTTGAACTCCTGCTCGTCACCACCCTCCCCACGATGGTGGTGGCCCAACGGGGCCTCCCGTCGGTCGGCCTGATCATCGCCACCCTGGTGGGCGGCTCGCTGGCGGCCGGGGGGGCTAACGCCATCAACATGTTCGTCGACCGGGACATCGACGGGCTCATGCACCGGACGCGCAACCGGCCGCTCGTGACCGGCGTGCTGACCCCGCGCTCGGCCCTGGTCTTCGCCTGCCTGTTGGAGGCGGTGGCGTTCGCCGAGCTTTGGCGATTCGTGAACCTGCTCTCGGCGGTGCTGGCCGTGTCCGCCACCGCGTTCTACGTCTTCGTGTACACGATCTGGCTGAAGCGCCGTTCCGCCCAGAACATCGTGATCGGCGGCGCCGCGGGTGCCGTGCCCGTACTGGTCGGCTGGTCGGCCGTCACCGGGACGCTGAGCTGGGCACCCGTGGTGCTCTTCACCATCATCTTCTTGTGGACGCCGCCCCACTTCTGGGCGCTGGCCGTTCGCTACCGCGACGACTACGAGGCGGCCCACGTGCCGATGCTGCCCGTCGTCGCCCCGGCGCGGCGCACCGCGCGCGATCTCTTCTGGTACACCGCGGCGCTGATCGCGGCGTCGATCGCCTTCGTCCCGGTCGCCCACATGGGGGTGCTCTACCTCGCGGTCGCCGTGGTTTCGGGTGCGGTCTACCTGGCGCTGGCCGGGCGGCTGTGGCGGCACACCGACGACGAGCGCGATCTCGGCCGGGAGGCAATGGCGCTGTTTGGCTACTCGATCACCTACCTGAGCGTCCTCTTCGCCTCGATGGCGCTGGACGTCTTCGTGCGGCGACTGCATTGACCCCAGATCCGGTGGCGGTCCCCCCGCGCCGCCGGCCGCGTCTCGTGTTCCTCGTGGTCGGGATCGTGCTCGCCACCGGGCTGGGGATCGGTCTTTTCAGCTCGATCGGCACCGGGCCGTCGGGCCCGCCGGCCCCCGGGAGGGCCGCCCCCTCGTTCTCCCTGCCCGAGCTCGGCGGCGGCGGCACCGTCGGCACCCCCCAGAACGGGGGCGGCGGAGGACGACCGGCCGTGCTCGTGTTCTTCGCCAGCTGGTGCGCGCCGTGTCAGGCCGAGATGCCGGCCCTCTCCGCCGCCTACCGCACCCAGCAGCACCACGGCGGCAGGCTCGCCCGGGTGGCGGTCATCGGGGTGGACACTGCGGACCCGACCACCCAGGCGTTGTCGTTCGTCCACCGAAGCCAGGTGACCTTCCCCGTCGCCGCCGATCGCGCCTACGACGTGACCGAGGGCAGCTACTACTTCAACGGCGATCCCGACGCCGTCTTCATCGACGGCAACGGGACCATCGTCCACATCACCCACGGCGCGATCACCCCGGCGCAGCTCCTCCATTGGGAGGACCGGCTCACCGCCGTCCCGGGCTGACCTACTCCCAGCGGAAGGTCAACGCGGCGAGGGCGGGGACCGCCACCGCCCAGCCGGCCAGCACCGCCCAGGACTCGCCGGGGACGGGTCCCCCGTTCCCGAGGACGGCGTGGAGGCCGCCGGACAGGGCCGCGGCCGGCAGTGCCCTGGCCACGTCGGCCAGTGCACCGGGCAGCTTGGCCAGCGGGACGAGCATGCCGCCGAGCAGGAGCAGGACGAGGTAGAGGCCGTTGGCCGCGGCCAGGTTGACCTCCGCTCGGAGCCGGCCGGCCAGGAACAGGCCGAGCCCGCCGAACCCCGCCGTCCCGAGCAGGAGCAACGTGACCACTTGGAGGACCGTGGCGGCGCCCCCGCCGTGGGCGTGCGGACGCCAACCCAGGGCCACGCCGACGGGGAGGAGCAGCGCCGCTTGCAGCAGCTCGACCACGAGCACCGCGGTGAGCTTGGCGACCACCAGCCGGTTCCGCCGCAGCGGCGTCGCGCCAAGGCGCTTCAGCACGCCGTAGCCGCGCTCGAAGCCGGTGGCGATGCCGAGCGACACCATCGCGGTCGACATCACCGCCAGTGCGAGCACACCGGGGACCACGAAGTCGACGGGGCGCCCTGCCGTCGGCAGCACGTGCACGGTCGAGAAGAACACGACAAAGGCGACCGGGATGCCGATCGTGACGAGCAGCGTCTCGCCGCGGCGAAGGGTCATCGCGGTCTCGACGCGCGCCTGGGCGAGGAGCGGCCTCATCTCGGCGGTCGGCGGTGACGTCGTCGGCCGGGCTCGGGCCGCGCTGGTGCCGCAGGGGACCCGTCGGCCTCGCCCACCAGCGCCAGGTAGGTCTCCTCGAGCGACCGGCCGGTGCGCAGCTCGGTGAGCTCGGCCTGCTGCGACGAGAGCCAGGTGGTCAGCTCGGTGACCGAGGGCGGGGTGGGTGCGTCGATGCGGTAGTGCCTGGGCTGCTCCTCGTGCACCGGCGCCTCGAGCGCCGCCGACAGCGCAGCCGTGTCGATGGGCCGAGCCGTCGCGAAGCGCAGCACCGCCGCACCCCCTCCGGCGAGCGAGGCGGGGCTGCCGTCGGCGAGCACGCGCCCGGCGCGCACGATGACGACCCGATCGGCCAGCTGCTCCGCCTCGGCCAGCTCGTGCGTCGTGATGACGACGCAGGCGCCGCGCGAGCGCAGCTCCCGGATCACCGCGCGGATGGCGCCCCGGCCCTCCGGGTCGACGCCGGCCGTCGGCTCGTCGAGAAAGAGGACGTCGGGCCGCCCGACGAGGGCCAGCGCCAACGACAACCGCTGCTGCTCGCCGCCCGAGAGGTGTCTCCAGGGGGTGGTCGCCACCGACGTCAGTGCGACGCGCTCGAGCAGGGCCACCGGGTCCTCGGGGTCCGGGTAGTAGGCGGCGAAGAGCTGGAGGACGCGCCGGGGTCCGAGCGAGGGATAGACGCCGCCCCGCTGGAGCATGACCCCAACGTGGGCGACGAGGGCGCGGTGGTCGGCCACCGGGTCGAGCCCGCGCACGCGCACGGTCCCCGAGTCGGGGCGGCGGTAGCCCTCCAGGCTCTCCACCGTCGAGGTCTTTCCCGCCCCGTTCGGCCCCACGAGGGCGACCACCTCGCCGTCGTCGGCGCTGAGCGAGAGCCGGTCGACCGCGGTCAGCGAGCCGTAGCGGACGACCAGCTCGCGGCAGTCGACGGCGGGGGCCATATCGCCGAGCACGCTACCGGGTGGCTCTCGGGTCCCTCGGCCCGAGACGGCTACCGTTGATACGGAGATGATCGACGTCCGACTTCTCCGCGAGGACCCCCAGGGCGTCACGGCCGCGCTCGCCCGGCGCGGGGTCGATCCGGCCGAGGTGGCGAGGGTCGCCGAGCTCGACGTGGTGGCGCGGGCCCTCCTCGGCACCCAAGAAGAATTCCGGGCGAGGGTGAAGGCGCTCTCGCGCGAGGTCGGGGACGCCCGGCGGGCGGGCGACGCCGACCGGGCGGACGAGCTGGCGGCCCAGAGCCGGGAGCTGGGCGATGCGGAGCGAGCGGCCGCACGTCAGACCGACGACGCCCAGGAGGCGCTGCGCCAGGCGTTGCTTAGCCTCCCGAACCTGCCGGCCGACGAAGCGCCCGACGGGGCCGGCGAGGACGACAACGTCGAGCTGCGACGGTGGTGGCCGGGCATGGCCGCCGGCCAACCGGCGCCGGTGCCCGCCGAGCACCAGCGGGTGCCGCACTGGGAGGTCGGCGAGTCGCTCGGGATCCTGGACATGGAACGCGGCGCCCGGCTGGCGGGCTCCATGTTCCCGCTCTTTGCCGGCGCCGGGTCGCGGCTGCTGCGGGCGCTCAGCGCGTTCGCGCTCGACGCGCACGCCGATGCCTACGTGGAGATCCGCCCCCCGACGCTGGTGCTCACCGAGGCCATGACCGGCAGCGGCTACGGCAGCTTCGGCGACGAGGCGTACCACATCGAACGCGACGACCTCTGGGCTATCCCGACGGCGGAGATACCGCTCACGTCGCTGCGCCGGGGGGAGATCCTGGACGAGGGGGATCTCCCGCTTCGCTTCACCGCGGCCACGCCGTGCTTCCGTCGGGAGGCGGGGGCCGCGGGGCGCGACACGCGCGGGATGCTGCGGGTGCACGAGTTCGACAAGGTCGAACTGTTCGCGTACGCCACCCCCGAGCAGGCGGGGGCGGTCCACGCCGACGTCGTCGCGCGGGCGGAGGGACTGCTGCGGCAGCTCGGGTTCCACTACCGGGTGCTCGACCTTTGCGCCGGGGATCTGGGGAAGGCGTCGGCGCGCACCTTTGACCTTGAGGTCTACGCGCCCGGGTGCGACCGCTGGCTCGAGGTGTCGTCGGTCAGCTGGTACCGGGACTACCAGGCGCGGCGAGCCAACGTCCGCTACCGCCCCCGCGGTGGCGGTCCGCCGGTGCTCGTGCACACCGTCAACGGGTCGGCGCTGGCCTGGTCGCGCATCTGGGCGGCGCTCATCGAGACCGGGCGTCAGCCGGACGGGTCGGTGCGGCTACCGGACTGTCTCGGTCCCTACCTCGGCGGGGCGCTCACCATCGAGGCGCGCTGAGCGCACCGCGCGACAGGGCGCGAGCTCAGCGGCTCGGGTCGACGAAGCGGTAGCCGACGCCGCGCACCGTGGTGATGAGCACCGGCTCGGAGGGATCCTCCTCCACCCGGGATCGGAGCCGCTTGATGTGGACGTCGAGTGTCTTCGTGTCGCCGATGTAGTCGCTGCCCCAGATGCGGTCGATGAGCACGTCGCGGGTGAGCACCCGCCCCGCGTTCTCGACCAGCAGATGCAGCAGCTCGAACTCCTTGCGACGCAGGTGGACCTCCTCACCGCGGACGAACACCCGGCGCTGCTCGGTGTCGACGCGCACCTCGCCCGCTTCGATCGTGGCCACGCCGGCTCCACCGGCGTCTCCTGAACGTGCCGTGTGGTTGGAGCGACGCAGGACCGCCCGCATGCGCGCCACCAGCTCGCGCAGCCGGTAGGGCTTGGTGACGTAGTCGTCGGCCCCCACCTCGAGCGCGACCACCGTGTCGATCTCGGCTCCCTTGGCCGTGACCATGATGATGGGCACCGAGGACGTGGCACGGATCGAGCGGCAGACGTCGATCCCCGAGATCTTGGGCAGCATGAGATCGAGCAGGACCAGGTCTGGCGGGGACTCCTCGAAGAGGCGGAGGGCCTCGCTCCCGTCACGGGCCACCGTCACCTTGAACCCCTCGTGGCTCAGGCCGATGACCAGCGCATCGAGGAACGACTCCTCGTCTTCGGCGATCAGGACGTTGACCGGTCGTTCCGGGCCGCGTCGGCTCCGGGCGTCGATCACGAGAGCCGGTCGGGTTGAAGGGGGAGCACCAGGGTGAAGGTCGAGCCCTCGCCCTCCCGGGACTCCACCTCGATGCGACCCTGGTGGTTGTTGGCCACGTGGCGCACGATCGAGAGCCCGAGTCCGGTGCCGCCGGTGTTGCGGCTGCGGCCGTGGTCAACGCGGTAGAAGCGCTCAAAGATCCGTTCGAGGTCGCGCGCGGGGATGCCGGTGCCGTGGTCGGTCACGGCGATCCGCACCACATCGCGCTCGAAGGGCGCTTCGTCGCCGGACCCGGACTCGGGCGCGGCGGTCGGGAAGGGGGGCACCGGCGGCATCGACGCGGTGGTGGGGCCGGTCGTCTCGCTCGACCCGAAGAAGATCTCGGGGGGGAGCGGAGGGTCGGACCGGGGGCCCGGACCGTCACCGGGCGCAACGGCCAGCGCCTGGGGGTAGAGGGGTGGGGCCTGCCCCGCCTGCACGACCTGGTTGGCGTAGGGCACGCCCGACGGTCGCCCCGCGCCGGAGGGAGCCGTCCCTTGGGAGAGCAGCGAGGTGACGGCCGGATGGGTGTTGGAGGTGATCGGCCCGAGCGCGGTGCCGCCGGGTTCTTCAACCCGGAAGGCGTCCGCACTCGGTGGTTCGGCCGGCTCGCGGGTGACGGTGCCGGTGACCGTCACCGTGCTCTCGTCGTAGGAGTAGGTGATGGCGTTCTCGAGTAGGGCGGCCATGGCGGAGACGAGCTGGCGGCGGTCGCCCACCACCGCCACCGGCGGCTCGGGCTCGTAGAGGACCACCGCGATGGAGCGCTGGTCGGCGGCGGCTCGCACCCGCTCGACCGCCTCGGCCATCACGAGGTTGACGAGCACCGGTTCGCGCGGGGGGGTCGCCTCGGACTCGATGCGACTGAGGTCCAAGAGGTCGTCGATGATCCGGCTGACGCGGAAGGCCTCGGTGTGGATCCGGCTGGCCAGGCGCTGGGCCACCTCGCCGTCGGGCTCGGCCACCAGCGTCTCGGCCAGCAGGCCGAGCGCGCCCATCGGGGTCTTCAGCTCGTGGCTCACGTTGGCCACGAAGTCCCGGCGCACCTCCTCCAGCCGCCGCCGCTCCGAGACGTCCTCGATCATGGCGATGACCCCGAGCGACCGACGCCCGTCGTCGATCAGCAGCGCCCGCACCGAGAGGGTGCGGCGCGGGGGGCCGTACAGGTCCAGCGTCCGCTCGGCCGTGCCGCCGTGCCAGGCGTCCTCCAGCAGCTCGGTGACCGCGTGGGCGGCCAGGGCGTCACCGTGGCGGCTGGTCATGAGCGCGTTCGCAGGCGTGTTGCGGTAGACCACCTTGCCCGTCTCGTCGCAGAGGACGACCCCTTGGGGCAGGGCGTCGAGAGACCGCCGGAGGCGGATGGCGTCGGAGCTGGCTTCGGCCACCGCCTCCGCCGCGGCGCCCGTGACCTGCTCCAGGTAGGAGAGGGCGCTCTCGATGCTGCCCTCCTCGGCCGGAGGATTGAGGCCGAGCCTCGAGCCGAGCGCCGTCAACCGCTGGGTGAGGGCCACCCGTCCGGCACGTCGCACCACCGTGGCCGTGATGACGATGGCGAGCACCAGGATCACGGCAGCCGCGGCGTAGGCCGCAGGTGCGGGAAGCCCAGCCACGCGGGTCGATGCCAACAACGTGGGCGAGGGCGTCACGGCACCAGCATGGCAAAGGCGAGCGCGCCCAGCGAACGGCCGCGCGGCGGCGGGGAGGGGCCGGCGAAAGGGGGCTCTGCGGGCGCGGTGGCGAACGGCCCGGGATCGGGCCGGCGGTGGCGAGCCGGTGGCCGGCGGTGGACGGTCTGCTCGGGACGCTTGCTGGGAGAACAATGAAATATCATGAAAGATATTGAAACGGGGAATGCCGCGCCGTAGAGTGCACCTCCCGGTCGAGTCTCCGATCCGGCCAAGAGAGAGGTGCGCAGATGCCCCTGCCCATCTGGTTGGCGAACGTCACCCTCACGCCGGACCCGTCGCAACTGCCGGGCGGTGGCACGCTTCAACAGCTGACCAACGGGATCGGGGGGTGGGCGCTGATCTTGGCCCTGGTGGGCCTCGTCATTGGCGCCGCCGCCTGGGCGCTGGGTGCCCACTCGCAGAACTACCACCAGTCCTTCGTCGGTCGCCGGGCCGTTCTCGTGTCCGGACTCGCCGCGCTCCTGATCGGCGCCGCGCCCACACTGATCAACTTCTTCTTCGGCGCCGGCACCGGCCTGCACTGACCGCCCGGACGCGCCGTGATCACCTCAGCCCTTCCCTTCGTGCCGTCCCCCGTCTGTCCGGTCCTCGGACCGCTGAGCACCGTCTGCGTCGCGGCCAACGGGATCGGGTCGACGGTCGTCAGTGCGGGGGCGAACGACGTGCTGTCCGCGTTCTCCAACTGGGTCGTCGGCGGCGCCACCTGGCTGCTGGACCAGATCGGCGGGGTACTCACCTCGACCACGTCCGTCGATCTCGGCGCGTCCTGGTTCGGCGACCACTACCGCCTCATGGCCGGTCTGGCCGCGGTCGTGGTCCTCCCGCTCCTCCTCGGCTCCGTGCTCCAGGCGATCTATCGCCAGAACGCGGGCGCCCTCGTACGATCTGCGCTCGTCCAGCTCCCCTTGGCGCTCCTCCTCACGGCGGTCGCCGTCCAACTGGTGCAGCTGTCCCTCGGCGCGACCGACGCGCTCAGCTCCGCGGTGTCGGCCGGCACCGGAGCCAATCTGCAGGCGGCGCTGTCGAACCTGGCCAACGTGCTGGGCGCCCTGGCCGCATCGGGCGACGCCGCCGTACCGGCCTTCATCGTCCTCCTCGGCGCGTTGCTCGTCGTGGCCGGGTCCCTGTTGCTCTGGGTCGAGCTGCTGGTACGGGCGGCGGCCGTCTACGCCGCGGTGCTGTTCCTGCCGCTGGCGCTCGCCAGTCTGGTCTGGCCCGCGGTCGCCCACTGGTGTCGCCGGCTGGTGGACACGCTGATCGCGGTCGTCCTGTCCAAGTTCGTGATCGTCGCCATCCTCTCGCTGGCCGTCAGCGCGGTGGGCGCCGGATCTGGCACATCGCTGGCGTCGGTCCTGGCCGGCGCGGCGCTCCTCCTCCTGGCGGGGTTCAGCCCCTTCACGCTGCTCCGGCTCATCCCGATGATCGAAGCCGGGGCGGTCGGCCACCTGGAGGGAACCCGACACCGCGTCCAGCAGGCCTTCGGGTCGCTGCCGCGGTCCGCCGCCTCGTTCGCGTTGGCGAGGCTCGCGCCGATGCCGGCGCTCGGCGCCGCCGGGACCGGGATCGAGACCGCACTGGAGGCACCGGGCGGCGTGGAGCAGCTGGCTGCGCCGTCGGCCCTGGCGCAATCGTCGGTCGGGTCGGCCGGCCCCCGACCCGGCGGCTCGGCGGTCGTCGAGCAGGACTCGCTTCCCTCCGAGGTCGGCGGGATCCCCGTGTGGCGGGGCGAGCCGAGCGGCC
>DATNIB010000006.1:0-2926 GCA_035604685.1 Acidimicrobiales bacterium
CGGTGGTTCGGGGGGCACGGGCCCCCAGCCGACCTCGACGCCGTCGCCCACCGTGGCCAACGGTGCCATGCCGACCGACATCCCCGGCTTGATCCAGTTCGCCAACGAGCACTTCGCGGCGGCCAAGGCGGCCCAGGCACGGGGCGATTTCGTAACCTACGGCCAGGAGCTCCAGCTCGTCCAGGATGCGCTCGTGGCGCTGGACAACCTGGCGGGGCCCTCCCCCGCCCCGTCGATCTCGAGCGGTCCCTAAGGCGCGCGCGACGCGGAGGGTGCCGGCGACCCGACCGGCGCACTGATGACGATCGGTCCCCCCACGTTGGTGAGTGTATAGACGGTGTGGACGGCTACCGGGATCTCGACCTGAAAGCCCTCGGCGTTGAGGTTCGCGTCCAGCTGGGCGGCCACAGGCAGGCCCGCCTCGGTCACCCAGATGTCGAACCGGGTATCGGTGACGTGCAGTGTCCCGGCGTCGAAGTCGAGGTACACGTCCGGGTCACCGAAGATCCAGTCGCTGATGCGCAGGTGGTGCACCGGCTGGCCATCGCGGGTCTCGAGCCCCAGGTCGTAGATCGCCTCGGACCGGTCGATCGAGGTGAACGGATCGGGCGACTGGTAGGGCACCAGCTCGGGTGACTGCACCCAGCCCTTGCCGGGCAGCCTGGCGTAGCCGATGTTCTCGACCAGGACGACGTCGCCGGCCTTCACGATCTTCCCGTCGGTGAACTGGATGGTGCCGGCGAAGTCCGGCCCGTCCACGTCCAGGTCGCCCTTCAGGATGCCGCCCAGGGCCTCCGCACTGATCGTCTCGTCAAGGTGCAGGTGGAAGGTGACCCCAGCCGTGTCCGCCACCCAGGTCCGGAACCGCTGGATGGCCTGCTGGCCCCGCAGAGCGGCGACATCGGCCGTGCGAGCCGGCGGGGGGAGCGCCTGCGGGCGACTGAGGACGAACGCCGCACCCCCGGCCGCGATCACCAGCACCAGGATGCCGACGCCAAGGATGACCACCGAACGGTTCCCGCCTCCCCCGTGCTCCGGTGGCGGCGCCGGCGCCGGCGTGCCGTAGGGGGTCGCCCGATATCGTTCCGTGAACGAGAGCGGGCGCGGCGGATCGGGCGGTGCTCCGCCCGGGAGCGGCCGGCCGGAGGCCTGTCCCCTGTCGTCGTGCGGTCGTTCGGTCAAGGTTCCCTCCCCCGTGTGGCAGCACGATACGCCTGGGACGGACCCCGTCTCCGGGCCGAACGTACCGTTCGACACAGGATGGTCCGCGCCATGGCGGTGCGACGGGGCACCGGAACCAGCCCGGGCAGGCCCATCGGCTCGGTGCAACGGGCGGTTCGGCCCATAGCGGGCGAGGGATCGCGGTCCCTACCGTCATGACGTGCAGGAGCGACCACCGGCGAGAGACCACTACGAGCTGCTCCAGGTCACGCGCACCGCCGACTTCGAAGTCATCCGGGCGGCGTACCGCGCCCTGGCGCAGAGATACCATCCCGACCTCGGCGGCAGCGAGGCGCAGATGGCGGCCCTCAACGACGCATGGGCCGTGCTGCGCGACCGGCAGGCGCGCCTGGCCTACGATCGCCAGCTCGCTATCGCTGCTGACCGCACCGCCGCCCCCGTGGATGGCGGCGCGCCGATCATCACGCCGCCGCCCGGTGCCGGCCGCTCCGGCGGCACGACCCTCGACTACGGCCGCTACCAGGGCTGGTCGCTCGCGCAGCTCGCCCGCGACGATCCCGACTACCTGCGCTGGCTGGTGCGGACGCCCACCGGTCGGGCCTACCGCGCCGAGATCGAGGCGCTCCTGGCCGGGCACCGGCCGGCCCCCAGCGTGGCGCGGCCCACCGCCCGGGGCGGGCGCTTCGGTCGCGTGTCAACCGCCACCCGCTAGCTGTGGTCCCCAAACACGTGGTTGACAGAACGAGAGTCCTCGTGCTCGGTTAGGGGTGTCAAAGCTCCAACCGCAAGAGGACTCTCGTGGGACATCCTAGACCGAAGCTCAGTGTCTTCAGCCGCCAGCTTCTGGTGGCCCGAGTGGCATCGGGCTGGCCCGCCGCCCACGTTGCCGAGCAGCTCGGGATCAGCCGGGCGACGGCCTACAAGTGGGTCCGCCGGTTCCGGGCCGAAGGCGAGGCGGGCCTGCTCGATCGCTCCTCCCGGCCGCATCGCTCGCCCCGCCGCCTGAGCGACGCCGCTGAGGCCGAGATCGTGGCCGCCCGGGCGGCCTGGCGGTATGGACCCGATCGACTCGGGCCGCTCCTGGGCCGGCCACCCTCGACCGTCCACCGCGTCCTCGCCAGGCGTGGCCTGAGCCGCTTGCGCGACACCGACCAAGTGACCGCTGCGCCGATCCGCTATGTCGCCTGCCATCCCGGCGCGCTCCTCCACCAGGACCACAAGAAGCTCGGGCGGATCCCTGACGGCGGCGGATGGCGGGCGCTCGGGCGCCAGGACGCCCCGGATCACACCCGCAGCCGCGCCGGATACGAGCATCTCGAGGTCCTCATCGACGACGCCTCCCGCTACGCGGTCGTCGTGCCCGTCGCCGACGAGACGGGGGCCAGCGCCGCGGCCGCCCTCGAGGTCGCGGCAGCCGAGTTCGCCCAGATCGGGATCCGGATCGAACGGGTCCTGACGGACAACGGCGGAGCCTATCGATCGCGCGCGTATGGTCGGGTGATGACCGCCTTGGCCGCCCGCCACAAGCGGACCCGGCCGTGGCGACCGCAAACCAACGGCAAGGCCGAGCGCCTCATCCAGACCCTGCTGCGCGAATGGGCCTATGGCCGGCCATACGTCTCCAACGATGACCGAGGCCACGCCTTGCCGGTCTTCGTCGACTTCTACAATCGAGGCCGACCCCACACCGCACTTGGCGGCCGATCACCGCTCGACGTCGTCAACCACGTGTTTGGGGACCACA
>DATNIB010000007.1:0-54608 GCA_035604685.1 Acidimicrobiales bacterium
CGCGTCGACCGCCTGGGACAGCCGCTCCAAGAAGAAGACCCGGTTGGGCAGGCCGGTCAAGGGATCGTGGAGGGCCTGGTGGGCGAGGCGCGCCTGCTCCTCGGCCAGCTGGGCCTGCAGCTCCTTGCGGCGCGAGTCGAACTGCTTGGCCACGCGGACGAGCGCGCTGTCGGATCCGGCGCGCACCGTGGCCTCGGCCAGCGCCAAGGCCGGGCCGCCGAGCCCGATCCGCTGCGCCTCCTCCCGCACGATGCCCAGGTTGGCGTCTCGCCAGTACAGGTAGAGCTTGGTCAGGTCACCCAGGCTGACCGACTCGTTGGCGGCGGCCCGTCCGGGGGTCGACTGCGAGCGCACCTGCTCGGGGGTGGGACGCGTCCCGGTGATGAGGTAGTGCGTGACCTGCTGGGTACCCGAGACGACGAAACGCAGCACGTCCTGGCGAACACGGTCGTCGGCGTAGGACTCGGACTTTCCGGCTTCCCAGGTCTCGAGAACCATCTGGGCGATGTCGCTCGCCCGTGCCTCGAGCGCGTGGCCGAGCTGGATCCGCCCGTCGTCCTCCGGGTTGGCCTCCGGCTCGGCCTTCTTCTGGGCGATGTCCGCTTGGCCATTGGCGGACGCCAAGCGTGCGCGTTCGTCTCCGCCATGTGCGCCGTCGGCCGCGGTCACCGGGTCCTCAACTCGTCGATCGATCGGCACCCGGACTCAGGTTCGGGGTTCGACCGACTTCATCGAGCGCGTCGCGGCGGTCCCCTGGGCCCGTGATTCGGACCCCGAGCCGACGCATCAGGGTTCTCGTCGTTGCCGGCACTGCTCTCCCACCGCTCGGGCGCGAACCTCGGCTCGCGACGACATTCCGTTGTATCAGACAGGAGCGCCGAATTCGGGGATCAACGCCACACTCGTTGCGCGCCGGCGGTCCGTTGTCGCTGGTCGGAGCGCCGATGCCCGCTCCCCTCTACCAGGCTGGCGGCAGGTCCGAACCACTCGTTCGGGGTGCCGCGCACGAAGAAGATGCGCGTGCGCCCGCCCGAGAGGGTGTCGACCATCGCCAGCTCCTCGGCCACGCGGACCGGGTTGTTGAGGGGCATGACCGGTCCGAGGATGGCGATCTCGGCCCGCTTCACCACCTGGGTCAGGGCTGCGGCGGCGACCATCGGGTTGGGGGTCATCAGTCCCGGCGTGTAGTGGTGCTCCGACACGCTCACCATGTCGAAGCCGACCTCGTCAGCGTGTCTGGCCTGGGCCAGTCCGTGCTCGTAGGCCTGCACACCGAGCGCGGGCTCGTAATCCGAGGCGGGCGCGGGCCACCGACGAGCGCCGCGGCGCTCGTAGGACATCGTGGCCAGGTAGCACAGCTTCATCGTGTCCCTCCCGCCGAGCGGCCCGCTGGCTGTGCGTCGACCCCTACCCCGGCCGGTGCGGCGAGCGGCCGCCCAGGGCCTGCATCACCTGCCGGGCGATCCCGGGACCGTCCAGCCCGAGCGCGGCCAGGATGTCGCCCGCCCGCCCCTGGGCGACGTAGGCGACCGGGACCCCCAGGCAGCGCACCGGCGGTGCCGGCGGGCCGCCCCGGGCCAGGGCGCCCGCCACCAGCGAACCGACGCCACCCTCGACCACGCCGTCCTCGGCCACGACCACCAGCCGGTGCTGCCGGGCGTGCTCGACCATGGCCGGGTCGAGCGGCGCCGCGCAGCGGACGTCGAAGACGCTGGCGGACACCCCTTGGCGAGCGAGCAGCTCCGCCGCCGCTTCGCACGCCTCGAGGAGCTTGCCCACGCCCAGCAGGCAGACCTCGGTGCCGAGGCGGACCTGGCGCGCCTGAACCCCGCAGCCGACGGCGCCGGTCCGGGCCTCGGTCTTCGGCCAACGGATGGCCACCGGCCCCGACGTGATCTCGAGGGCCTGGTGCAGCATGACGCCCACCTCCTCGTAGGAGGAGGGGCACAGGACCGTCATCCCCGGCACCTTGGTCAAGAGCGCGAGATCGAGCAGCCCGTGGTGGCTCGGGCCGTCGTCCCCGGTCACCCCGGCCCGGTCGAGGCAGAACACGACCGGCAGCCGGTGGAGGCCCACGTCGTAATACACCTGATCGAAGGCCCGGTTGAGGAACGTCGAGTAGATGGCGACGACCGGCCGCAGGCCGGCCATGGCCATGCCGGCCGCCGCCGCGACCGCGTGCTGCTCAGCGATGCCGACATCGAAGAATCGGTCTCCGAATCGCGCCTGGAAGCGCAGCAGCCCGGTCGGTCCCGGCATCGCCGCGGTGATCGCCACCACCTCTGGCCGCCGGGCCGCCTCGGCCAAGAGGGCGCTGCCGAAGGCCTCGGTGTAGCTGCGCCCGCTGCCCGGTCGCAAGAGGGCCGATCCGGTGTCGGGATCGAAGGGCGCCACATCGTGCAGGCACTTCTCGTCGTCGTTCTCGGCCGGCAGGTAGCCGCGGCCCTTGCTCGTGTGCACGTGGAGAACGGCTGGCCGCCGGCGGCGGGCCAGCTCGGTCAACGCCGACTCGAGCGACGCCACATCGTGGCCGTCGGCCGGCCCCAGGTACTCGATGCCGAGCGACTCGAAGAAGGCCGCCGGGGCGAGGCCGCCCGGCGCGGCGGCCGTGGTGAGGCGCGAGACCGTCGGTGCGTAGGAGCGGCCGTTGTCGTTCAGCACGATGAGCACCGGCGCAGCCGAGACGCCGATGTTGGCCAGCGCCTCGTAGGCGAGCCCGCCGGTCAGCGCGCCGTCGCCCACCACCGCCACGGTGGCCCGGTCGTCGCCCACCAGCTGGCGGGCTCGGGCGAGCCCGTAGGCGTAGGAGAGCGCGGTCGAGGCGTGGCTGTTCTCCACCACGTCGTGCACCGACTCGGACCGGCTCGGGTAGCCCGACAGGCCGTCACGCTGGCGCAGCCGGTCGAAGGCGCCCGCCCGGCCGGTGACCAGCTTGTGCACGTAGGCCTGGTGGCCGGTATCCCACAGGATCGTGTCACGCGGTGAGTCGAAGACCCGGTGCAGCGCCAGGGTCAGCTCGACCACGCCCAGGTTGGATCCGAGGTGGCCACCCGTCGCCGCGACGGCCGAGATCAAGAACCGACGGATCTCGGCGGCGAGCGGGACCAGCTCGCACTGGGACAGACTCCGGAGCACGGCCGGGCTTAATGCGTCGAGACCCGGCGGATCGAGGCCGGGCGCGTCCGACACCGCGGCGGGATCGACCGCGGTGGTCGCCCCGGTGGTGTCGATCTCGACGGTGCTCATGTCACCGGGTGCTGACGAGTGCCCGCAGGGACTGGCGGAGCGACTCCATGCTGGCGATGGCGGCCGTCGGCTCGTAGCCGCAATGGGCCATGCAGTTGGCACAACGCGGGTCCTTGCCGCGCCCGTAGGCGTCCCAGTCGGTCGTCTCGACCAGCTCCTGGTAGCTGGAGGCGTAGCCGTCGGACATGAGGTAGCAGGGGCGCTGCCACCCGAGTACCGAGTAGCTGGGGATGCCCCAGGCGGTGCAGGAGAACTCGACCTTGCCCTCCAAGAAGTCGAGGAAGAGCGGCGTGTGGTTGAGCCGCCACTTCTTGCGGCGCTTGTCGGAGAACGCTTCGGTGAAAATCTTGCGCGTCTGCTCGACGCCCAAGAAGTGCTCCTGGTCCGGCGCCTTCTCGTAGGCGTAGGCGGGCGAGATCATCATGGCGTCGACCTTCAGGTCGTCGTTCAAGAAGTCGAGGAGGTCCCGCACCGTCTTGGGAGAGTCGGTGTTGAAGAAGGTCGAGTTCGTGGTCACGCGAAAGCCGTGGGCTTGGGCCTCTTTGATGGCCGCGACGGCCTCGTCGAACACTCCCTCGCGATCGACTGCGGCGTCGTGGCGCTCGCGCAGCCCGTCCATGTGCACGACCCAGGAGAAGAAGTGCGAGGGGGTGAAGCGCTCGAGCCGGCGCCGCAGCAGGACCGCGTTGGTGCACAGGTAGACGTAGACCTTGCGCTTGATCAGCTCGGCGACGATCTGGTCGATGTCAGGGTGCAGCAGCGGCTCCCCGCCCGCCAAGGAGACCATCGGCGTCCCGCTCTCTTCCACCGCGTTGACGATGTCCTCCACGGACAATCGCTTGCGCAAGATGTCGGTCGGGTGCTGGATCTTGCCGCACCCCGGACACGACAGGTTGCAGACGAACAGGGGCTCGATCTCGACGATCAGCGGGTAGTACTTCGCGCCCTTCAATCGCTGGCGGATCAAGTGAGTTCCGACGCGGAGGTTCTGGCGGAGGGGAATCGGCATTTAGCGCACCTGTGGTGGGAGAGCGAAGCGGACGGTTTCTTGGGTAACGCGGCGCTCGGTCACTTCGACGGGACCGAGGGTGGAGAGAGCGTTGAGCACTTCGTGCACTAGCAGGTCGGGGGCGGAGGCGCCCGCCGTCAATCCGATCGTGCCGGCCCCGAACAGCCAACCGAGACGGAGCTCGCCGGCGTCCTCGATCAGCTCGGCGCGGCAACCCTCGCGCTGGGCCACTTCGACCAGGCGGGCCGTGTTGGAGGAGTTGGCGGATCCCACCACGAGCACGAGATCGCAATCGGACGCGAGGGCGCGGACCGCGTCCTGTCGGTTCTGGGTGGCGTAGCAGATGTCGTCGGCCGAGGGCCCGACGATGGCGGGGAACCGCGCCCGCAGCGCCGAGACGACCTCTGCCGTCTCGTCGGTGGCGAGCGTGGTCTGGGTCAGGTAGGCGACCGGCTGGTCGGGGGGGAACGCCAGGCGTTCGACGTCGTCGGGGCCCTCGACCAGGTGGATCCCGTCTGGCGCCTCCCCCATCGTGCCGACGACCTCCTCGTGCTCGGCGTGGCCGATGAGCACGATCTGGCGGCCCTGGGACGCGAAGCGACGAGCCTCGTGGTGGACCTTGGCGACGAGCGGGCAGGTGGCGTCGATCACCGAGATCCCGTCGCGCGCGGCCGCCTGGCTGCGGACCTCGGGCGAGACGCCGTGCGCGGCGATGACCACGGTGGCGTGGTCCGGGACCTCGTCGAGCTCCTCGACGAAGACGGCGCCGCGCGCCTCGAGGCCCGCCACCACATGGGCGTTGTGCACGATCTGGCGACGCACGAAGACCGGTGCGCCATAGCGATCGAGGGCGCGCTCGACGATCTCGATGGCCCGCTCGACGCCGGCGCAGAACGACCGCGGCGCCGCCAAGAGCACCTGGCGCGGTCCGGTCGCCCGGGCCCAACGCTCGAGGGTCGGGCGGATGCGCATGAGCGAGGCCAGCGCCCGCGGGCCGCCGGTCACGATGTTGGCGCGCGTCGTGTCGGCGATCGTCCGCACGACGCTCAGCGGCACCGAATCCAGGGCCTCCCCGAACCAGGCGGACTCCATGTCGACCGCCAGGGCGCCGGAGGCGCCGAGCGCGGCCCGCCCCTCGGCCGGCACGAACGTCGGCGAGGAGACGATCGGGCCGGCCCGCACCACCAGGCCGGTCGCCGCCAGGTCGGCCGCGACCAGTGCCGCCGACGGGATCGGCCGCACGGCCCGACCGTCGGTGCACCGCAGCTCGGTGGCGACGACGACGTCGCCCGGCCGCAGGGTCGGGTCGAGCCCCCCCGACACGCCCGCCACCGCCACCGCCACCTCTCCCGCGAGGCGCTCCCCGTGGCGCACGGGCGCGCGCTGGGCCTTGTCGGGGCCCATGCCGCTCAGCAGGACCTCGCCGCCGACGGCGTAGCCCTCGATGCGCAACGCGCTCAACACGCGCAGCTCAGCCATGGCGCTCCCCCCGCAGGTAACGGCCCAACGCGCTCACCGGGAAGACCAGCCGGTAGAGGTGGTAGTTGATGTAGAAGTCCCCGGGGAAGCCGGTTCCCGTGTACCACGGTTCGTCCCAGGTGCCGTCGGCCCGCTGGGTGTCGACGAGAAAGCCGATCCCGCGCTGGGTGGCCTCGCCCCGCTCCCCCGCCGCCAGCAGCGCCAGCAGCGCCCAGGCGGTCTGCGACGCGGTCGAGTGCCCGCGCCCGCGCTGGGCCGGGTCGTCGTAGGAGCGCAGGTCCTCGCCCCAGCCGCCGTCGTCGCCCTGATGGGCCTGGAGCCAGCCCACGGCGCGGCGCACCGCGCGGTGGGTGGGCGAGATCCCGGCCGCCACCAGGGCCGGCACGACCGCGCCGAGCCCGTAGACGTAGTTGGCACCCCAGCGGCCGAACCAGGACCCGTCCTCCTCCTGCGCGCCGATCAGCCACTCCACCCCGCGCTCCATGGCCGGCGCGGCGCGGCCGAGCATGGCCAGCATCTCGACGACGTGCGCGGTCACGTCCGCGCTCGGGGGGTCGATGAGCTCGCCGAAGTCGCAGAACGGCAGCTCCGCGCAGAGCGCCTGGGTGTTGTCGACGTCGAACGCGGCCCACCCGCCGTCGGCGCACTGCATGCCGAGCACCCAGTCCGCCCCGCGGTCGAGGGCGCCCCGCTCGCCCCCCCAGGCGCGGTCGAGGGCCAGCACCACCTCGGCCGTGTCGTCGATGTCGGGATAGTGGTCGTTGGCGAACTCGAACGCCCAGCCGCCCGGGGCGAGGCGCGGCCGGCGGAGCGACCAGTCCCCCGGCACGGTGATCTCCTCGGTCAGCAGCCAGCGGGCGGCCCGGTCCAGACACTCGTCGTCTCGCTCGATCCCGGCGTCGGCCAGTGCGATGACCGCCAGCGCGGTGTCCCACACCGGGGACTGGCAGGCCTCGAGCCGCCGGCCGCGCTCGTCGTCGACGATGTAACCGTCGAGTCCGACCAGGCCGGCCCGCATCACCGGGTGGTCGTTCGGATACCCGAGCAGCGAGAGCGCCATGAGCGAATAGACCCAGGGGGGCTGGATGCCGCCCCAACAGCCGTCGGCCTCCTGGCGATGCACGATCCAGCGCTCGGCGCGCCGCAGCGCGAGGCGACGAAGGATGGCGATCGGCCGCCGTTCGTAGCGGTGCAGCAGGCGGTCCAGCGCGCTGAATCGCGCCGCCCAGGTGCCGCGTCGCGGGGGCGTGGTCGCCGCCACGCCGGTCCGGAGCTCGTCGAGGGTGATGGGAATCGGGCGCACCGGGCGGAACGCGTTCACGACCGAGAGCGCGACCACCGTCTGGCGGGCCCAACAGGCGAAGTCGTAGATGTTGAGCGGGACAAAGGCGGGCAAGAGCACGATCTCGGGCGGCATGACCGGCAGGTCCTCCCAGCGCCACAGCCCGAAGAGCGCCAGCCAGATGCGGGTGAAGACCCGGGTGGCCTCCACGCCTCCGGCGCCCCGGACGAACTCGGCGGCGCGGCGCAGGTGGGGGGCGTCGGCCGGGTCGCCGGCCAGCCGCAGCGCGGCGTAGGCCTCGACGGTCGTGGACAGCTCCGGCGGCCCGCCGTAGAAGTTGGCCCAGGTGCCGTCCTCGCGCTGCTGGCTCCGGATCCAGGTGGCGGCCGCGGCGGTCTCTTCGTCCGTGCGGATGCCCAGGAACTGCCGGAGCAGGAGGTCTTCGGCGTCCATCGACACGTTCGTCTCGAGCTCCCCCTTCCACCACCCGTCTTCGTGTTGGAGGGAGCGGAGCGCGTCGACGGCGCCGGCCAGCGCCTGCTCGGCGCCGGTCGCGGGCGCCGGCGGCATCGCCGCGCGTGACACGCGACCGGGGGACGCTGCTCGGGCGGTGCGGGCGACCGAGGTCATTGGTCACGCTCGGTCACGAAGTGCGCGACGGCCGCCAGTTCGGCGCGCGGCCCCGGCACGAGCTGGACGCGGTGGAGCGCGGCCAGCGCCGCGGCCAGCCGCTCCTCGGCCACGGCCATCACCGCCCGGCGCGCCCCGGTGGCTTCGATCATCGCGCTGGCCCGCGAGAGGTCGTCCCCGAACAGGGGGCCCGCCAAGAGCGCGGCGAGCTCGTCGCGCTCGGCCGAGGCGGGGCCGGCGAGCGCAATGGCCACCGGCAGGCTCTTCTTGTGCGACACGAGGTCCGACCCGACCGGCTTTCCGGTCCGGCTGGGCTCGCCCCAGATGCCGAGGACGTCGTCGACCGCCTGAAAGGCGATGCCCAGATCCGAGCCGAAGTCCGCCAGGGCGTCGACGACCTGGCCGGGCGCGCCGCCCAGGATCCCGCCGATGGCCGCCGCGCAGGACAGCAGCGCTCCCGTCTTCCCCTGCTCCATGGCCAGGCACTCTTCGGGGGTGATCGCCGGTCGCGTCTCGAACGCCATGTCGATGGACTGGCCCTCGATCATGGCCTGCGTCGCCTCGGCCAACGCCGCGGCCGCCCTGACCCCCGCCGCGTGCCCGGTCTCGAGGAGCACCTGGGTCGCGAGCGTCGCCAGGGCGTCTCCGGCCACGATCGCCCGGCCGATCCCGAACTCGGCCCACACGCTCGGCCTGTGTCGTCGCTCCTGGTCGCCGTCGATGATGTCGTCGTGGATGAGCGAGTAGTTGTGCACCAGTTCGATCGCCACCGCGCCCGGGAGCCCGTCGGCCTCCGTCGCGCCCGCGGCGGCGGCCGACAGCAGCACCAGGGCGGCCCGGATGCGCTTCCCCCCGCCGGCCAGGTGGTGCTGCACGGGGTCGCGCAGCTCGCCGCCCAGACGAGCGACGGCCGCGTCGAGGGCGGGACCCACGAGCTGCCCCGCCCGCGTGAGTGCTGCCTCGGCCGCCAGGGGCGCCGGCCGAGCGTCGGCGGCCAGGCCGTTCACGCCGACGCCCCGTGCGCGATCGCGAGCTCGTCTTGGTCGGCGGGAACGCCGAGCGCCACCGACGCGGCCCGGGCGCCACTGCGCACGGCCCCCTCCATGGTGGCGGGCCACCCGGTGTCACACCAGGCGCCGGCCACCACCAGGCCCGGGCGCGCCGCGGCGATCGCCGGGCGGTGCGCGGCCGTCCCCGGTACCGCTCGGAAGGTGGCCGCCCGCTCCCGCGACACCACGCCGTCGACGAGCTCCGCCCGGCGGGCGTCGGGCAGCACGTCGCCCAGCGCCGAGAAGAAGCTCGCGATGAGCTCCTCGGGTCGGCGGCCGATGTACTGGTCCGCGGCCGACAACGATATGGAGAGGCACTGACCCGCACCGCTCCCCCCCGCCGATTCGGTCCGGTCGAAGACGAACTGCACCGGCGAGTCGACGCAGGCGGCCATCGGGAGGTCCGTCACCCGCCGGTCGAGGACGAGGTGGACGTTGACAATGGGCGACGCGCCGAGCGCCTCGACGGCGGGCGCCAGTTCGGAGACGAGCGCGCCGGCCACGTCGGGCGGGGCGGCCAGGATCACCGCGTCGGCCTCGATGTGCTCGTCGCCGAGCGAGACGACGGGTCGGTGGTCGCCCGTGTCGAGCGAGACGACCGGGGTGCCGAGGCGGACCTCCACGCCGGCCTCGGTGAGGGCGCGCGCCGAGTTGTCCCCGTGGAGCCGCCCCAACGGCACGCGCGACCAGCCGATGTCGCCCCCACTCGGGTCGTCGAGCAGCCCGGTGCGAAAGACCATGGCGGCCAGCGCCAGCGAGGCGTCCTCGGCCGACACGTTGATGGTCGGCAGCGCGATCAGGTTCCAGAGGTTGGCGACGGCGCGCGGGGACTGATGGTGATCCCGCAGCCAGTGCCCGAAGGAGACCGAGTCGAGGGCGGGGTCGTTCGGGTCGAGGCGGCGGAGCGCGGCCACGGCCGGGCCGAGCCGGACGCGGTCGGCGGGCGACAGGTGGCGGTAGCGCAGGAGCGCCGGTGCCAGGTGGAGGGGTGCCGGCAGGTTGACGCGCCGGATGTGCGCCCGGCCGCCGCCCGGCGCCAGAACCGGCACGTCGAGGGTCGGCTGCAAGTAGACCTCGTCCGCAGCCCCGATGCGGGTGAGGAACTCCCGGTAGGCGGTGCAGCAGCGCAGGAACACGTGCTGACCGTTGTCAAACGAGCGGCCCTTACGCAGGAAGGACCACGTGAGCCCGCCGAGCTTGCCGCGGCGCTCGAGCAGGGTGACCGACGCACCCGCGTCGGCGGCGGCCAAGGCCGCGCTGATGCCGGCCAGCCCGCCCCCCACCACGACGATGCGTCTCACCAGGTGGCCCCGGCCAGGCTGCGGGCCGCCACCCACAGCTTCTCGGACGTCGGAACCGAGACCCGGCGCTCGGTGACCGCGATGGGCGAACCCTCGATCTGGAGCAGCAGCCGCCGGTAGATGCCCGCCATGGCCGACACGCAGGCCCGGCTGCGCCGGTTGAGCAGCGGGAGGAGCTCGAGGCCGCGGGCGAACCACTCGTGGGCCCTGGCGCACTCGAGGGCGACCAGCGCGGCGATCGGCTCGGGGGGGCCGCGCAGATCGGAGGGACAGGCCACCTGTTCGGCGTCGGCGCTCGGCAGGTAGACCCGACCTCGGTCGCGGTCCTCCACCACGTCGCGCAGGATGTTGGTCAGCTGCAGCGCCACGCCGAGGTCGTCCGCCAAGGCGGTCGCCCGCGGCGCCGCGGACGCGCCGAAGACGGCGAGCGAGAGGCGACCCACCGAGCCCGCGACGCGGCGGCAGTAGACGACGAGCTCGTCGAAGGTCCGATACGACGTGCCCAGCACGTCCATCTCGCACCCGTCGATGAGCTCGCCGAAGGCGCCGAGCGGCAGGTCGTAGCGGCGCCGGGCGTCGGCCACCGCCACCAGCACCGGATCGTCGGCCGAGGCCAGTGCGGCGACAGCCTGGCGGACCTCGGCTAGCGCCGAGAGCTTCTGGGCCGGCGGGAGGTCGCCGTCACCGATGTCGTCGATCCGCCGGGCCAGCGCGTAGACGGCCGAGAGGGCCTGACGCTCGGGTGGCCGCAGCAGCCGGATGCCGTAGGCGAAGTTCTTCGCCTCACGCCGGGTGATCTCCTCGCACTCCTTGTAGGCGAGCTCGAGGTTCATGCGGTTTCCCCGCGTCGGGCGGGACCGGCGGTGGCCACCCACCGGCGGAACACGCGCCCTCGGCGCGGTCGGCACCGGATCGCCAGCACGTCGTAGGAGCGGCGCTCGATCTCGTCCAATGCGGCGAGGCCCCCCGCCGCGAACGCGCCCACTGCGGCCCGGAAGCGAGGTGGGAGGGTCCGACAGAGCGGCGCGCCAGACGCCAGCAGCCCGCGGGCGCGGCCCGAGACCTCGGCGACGACGCGGCGCAGGGCGGGGCTGGCGGACGCGGCGTGCAGGTCGCCTTCCGGACAGCCGGCGCGACCGAGCACCTCGGCGGGCAAGTAGACGCGGCCGTTGGCGGCATCCTCGCCGACGTCCTGGAGGTGTTCGACGAGCTGCAGCGCGACGCAGACGTCGTCAGAGTGCGCGACGCGCTCGGGCGTGGCGGCGCCGAGAACGCCGAGGACCAGCCGGCCCACCGGCGCCGCCGAGAGCATGCAGTACTCGACGAGTGCGTCGAAGGTCTCGTAGTGGGTGACGATCTGGTCCTGGCGGTTGGCAGCGATGAGGGCCCGGAACGGCTCGAGCGGCAGCTGGCGCTCGGCGATCGTGCGGCCGACCCGCTCCAGCAGCGGATGGGTCGCCGTTCCCTGCACCGCTCGGCCCAACTCCGCCTCGAGCCAGTCGAGCAGCGCCAGCCGGTTGCCCGCCGCCTCGTCGCCGATGTCGTCGGTCAGTCGGGCGAATCCGTAGATGGCGAGCAGGTCGGCGCGCACCGCCCGGGGCAAGAGGCGCGAGGCGACGGGGAAGTTCTCGGCGCCGGCCTGGGCCAGGACGACCGTCTCCGATGGCACGGCGGGCGTGACGGAGGGGCTCGTGGACGATGACACCACCTGCCCCTCCTTCGTGTAGCGCCGATGACCGACGAGCCACCCTTGTTATACGTGGTGGGCCGATTCGTCAAGCAGGAGGGACGCGCAAGACCAAGCCCGGGGGCACTTGGCGGCCCCGAGCCCAGCGGGTGATGCCTAATAGGTCGGCGAGCGGAGCCCGAGTGCCGGGCGGATCAGGCTGACCAGAACCGTGTCGACCACCCGGCGGGCGGCGGGGATCGCCCGCGCCCCGGTCGCGGCCAACCGGGGCAGAACCCGGGCCGCCAGGCCCTGGGCCACCCCGGCCACCACCCCCGACGCGGCATCCTCGGAGCGCAACTCACGCGTCGCCGCCTCCAAGAGGAGGGGTGCCAGGGGTTCGAGGAGTCGGCGCAGGGCCCCGACCGCTTCGGCCTCGCTGAGCGCGCCGGGCTGCAGGTCGAGGGCGTGGCCGACCGCCTCGACGGTGGAGCCGGCCGCGGCGGCGAAGATGTCGTCCTTGGAGCCGAAGTACCGGTAGAAGGAGCCCTTGGCTATGCCGGCGGCGTCGCAGATCTCACCCACGCTCACGCCCTCGTAGCCCCGCCGGGCAAAGGCGATCCGGGCCACCGCGAGGAGCCGCTCCTTTGGCTGGCCGGTCCCGGCGTCGCGCAGGCGGCTGGCCAGCAGCGCATCCCAGGCTTCGGGTGCGAGGTCCTGGGGGCTCACCGACAGCAGGTCGGGCAAGAGGTCGCGGACGGTCTCGAGCGGCAGGTGCTGGCGGTCCCGCAGCAGCCGGATGATCCGCAGTGCGGCGACGTGCCGTTCGTTGTAGAGGAACCGGTTGGGAGCGACGGCGGCGGCCGCCGGCAACAGCCCCAGCCTGCGGTAGTGGTGGATCGTCGGGACCGAGACGCCGGTACGACGGGCGAGCACGGACACCGGGAAACCGGCGGACTCGGCGGGCGGCCGATCCGTGGCAACCGGGGTAGCGCTCCAGCTGGCGACGCGTTCCACGCCCCCCTATTTACCACCCAAACGTTCGTACGGGGGAAAAAGTTCCGGAGGAGCACTCCGCGGGGGTGCCTGGGACCGCGATCGGCGACCGGTCCCCCGTCTCCGACGGCGGCGAACCTAGCGTGACGGCGGTGCAGCTGGGGCAGCCGTCCGTCCGGCGCCGGCGCTTCGGCCGAGCCGGCCCCTGGGGCGCGGCGACGAGTCCCGGGACGGTGCCCGGCGGCGCCGGCGACCAGCAGCGTCGATCGGGGCGGGGCGTTCCATCTCGCCCCGGCGTTCCATCTCGCCCCGGCCTTCCATCTCGCCCCGGCGGCCCAGCGGGCGCCCGTCAGGGGCCCGGCGGCGAGCCGTGATCAAGTACATCGGCTCCAAGCGGCGCCTCGTCCCGGTCCTGTCCGCCATCGCCGCGGCCAGCGGCGCCCGCAGCGCGCTCGACCTGTTCACCGGCACCACGCGCGTCGCCCAGGCATTCAAGCAACAGGGGTTGGCAGTGAGCGCGGTGGATACGGCGCGCTACGCGGAGGTGTTCGCCCGCTGCTACATCGAGACCGACGCCGCATCGGTCGACCACCCTGCGCTGCGCGACGCGATTGCCTACCTGGATGGGCTCGGCGGCCGCGCCGGCTACGTCACCGAGACCTTCTGCGTGCGCTCGCGGTTCTTCCAGCCGTTCAATGGGGAGCGGATAGATGCCGTGCGCGACGCCATCGAGGCCGAGTTCGCGGGCAGCCCGCTCTACCCGGTCCTCCTCACCAGCCTCATCGAGGCCGCCGACCGGGTCGACTCCACCACGGGGCTGCAGATGGCCTACGTGAAGCGGTGGGCGCCCCGCTCGTTCGCGCCGCTCCGGCTGCGGGTCCCCGAGCTGCTGGTCGGCTCGGGCTCGGCCATCCGGGCGGACGCGGCCCGGGTGGGCGCGACCCTCGGACACTTCGACCTGGCCTATCTCGACCCCCCGTACAACCAGCACCGGTACTTCACCAACTACCACGTCTGGGAGACGCTCGTGGCCTGGGACGCCCCAGAGCACTACGGGGTCGCGTGCAAGCGGATCGACGCGCGGGCGGACCACACGAAGAGCGTGTTCAACTCGAAGCGGACGATGATCCCGGCCCTCACCGCCCTGGTGCGTGAGCTCTCCTGTGAGCTCATGATGCTCTCCTACAACGACGAGTCCTGGCTCTCGCTCGACGCGCTGGTCGAGATGTGCGGTCACCACGAGGCGGTGCGGACCCTGGGCCTCCCCTCGGCCCGCTACGTCGGGGCGCGGATCGGGATCCACAACCCGGCCGGCCAGCGCGTGGGGACGGTGTCCCACCTGCACAACACCGAATACCTGGTGGTCGCCGGTGCCCGCGGCCCGGTGGCCCGCGCCACCGCCGCTTTGGAAGCCGTCGGACTGGCCCCAACCGGCTGACGCTCGGCCGTGCGGCTCGCACGGCGCGGTGTCACAGTGTGTGCCGTGACGACCTCGATTGCCCCCGATCAGCGCTACGGGATCACCATCCCCTTCGCCGCACCGCTGCACGACCACCGCCGCTGGTTCGAGCTCCTGGTCGACCTCGGCTACACCGACGTCTGGTCGGCCGAGACCGACGGGGCCGACGGGTTCACGCCCTTGGCGCTGGCCGCGGCCTGGACGCCCAGCCTCAACCTGGGGGTGGCCATCGCCCCGGCCTACACGCGCGGACCGGCGCTGCTCGCCCAGACGGTGGCCGCGCTGGCCAGCGCCGCCCCGGGTCGGTTCACCCTCGGCCTCGGCACCTCCTCGGAGGCGATCGTGCATCGCTGGAACGACATCGAGTTCGACGATCCGTACCACAAGGTTCGAGACGTCCTGCGCTTCGTCCGCCGGGCCCTGACCGGCGAGAAGATCGACGCGACCTTCGACACGTTCACCATTTCGGGGTTCCGTCTCTCCCTGGTGCCGAAGGAGCCGCCGTCCCTCTACCTGGCGGCGTTGCGCCCCGGGATGCTCCACCTGGCGGCGCGCGAGGCGGACGGGGCCATCTTGAACTGGCTCTCGGCCGAGGACGTGAAGACCGCGGTCGCCGAGCTGCGTCCCGACTTCCCGGTGGTGGCCCGCATCTTCGTCATCCCCAACCCGGACCCCGACACGGCTCGCGCCATCGCTCGGCGCATGATCACCGGCTACATGACCGTCGAGGCCTACGCCCAGTTCCAGCGCTGGCTGGGTCGGGGACCCGATCTGCAGGCCATGTGGGACCTCTGGTCGGCGGGCGACCGGAAGGGCGCGCTGGAGGCGATCCCGGACCACGTGGTCGACGACCTGGTGGTCCACGGGCCGGCCGAGGCCTGCCGTGAGCAGATCCTGCGCTACGTCGAGAACGGCGTGACCATCCCCGCGCCGATGGTCATCCCGGTGGGGGTCGATCTCGAGGACACCGTGCGGCGCCTGGCACCGGGCTGACGCCCCGCCTCGACCCCTTGGGTCACCGATCGCCCGAGAGGGGACCTGGATCAGGAGGCCTTCGCCCTGTAGGAACGGTCCCGTCGCAGCCGCGGCTGATTCGTGCTACCTACGGCAAATGGACTTTCGAACGACAGGGCCAGCCGCGCTGGCCGCCCAGGTGCGCACCGGTGAGATCTCGGCCCGGGAGCTGACGGACCACGCGCTGGCCCGCATCGAGGCCCTCAACCCCTCCGTCAACGCCTTCGTCGCCCTCGACCCCGAACGCGCCCGGGGCGAGGCGGCCGCCGTCGACGCCGCGGTGGCAGCCGGGCGTGATCCCGGGCCGCTGGCCGGCGTCCCGATCGGGGTGAAGGACCTGGAGGAAGCCGTCGGCTATCCGACGACCCACGGATCGCCGCTGTTCGAGTCGCCGGAGCGAGCGACGGTGGACTCGCCGCTGGTGGCCCGCCTGCGGGCGGCCGGCTGCGTCATCGTGGGCAAGACCAACACGCCCGAATTCGGATGGACCTCCAACACCGACAACGCCGTCTTCGGCCCGACGCGCAACCCGTGGAACCTCGACCACAGCGTCGGCGGCTCTTCGGGCGGGACCGCGGCGGCCTTGGCGTCGGGCATGGTGCCGCTCGCCACCGGCTCCGACGGGGGCGGCTCCATCCGGATCCCGTCGTCGTGCTGCGGACTCAACGGGTTCAAGCCATCGCTCGGCCGGGTGCCGGCGGGTGGACCCGACCCCGCGGGCTGGATCGATTTCTCGACCAAGAACGCGATGACCCGCCGCCTTTCGGAGCTGGTCCCGGTGCTCGACGTGGTGGTCGACGCCGACCGCAGCGACCTGCGGTCGCTCCCCCGCCCCGAGCGGTCCTGGCGCGAGCTCATCGACGCCAGCGCTCTGCCCCGGCGGGTGGCCTGGTCCCCCACGCTCGGCTACGCGCCACTCGACGACGAGGTGCGCGCCGTGTGCGAGGCCGCCGTTTCGACGCTCGAGTCACTGGGCGTCGACGTGCAGCCGCTGGACAGCATCGTCGACGTGGATCCGCTCGACGGCTGGCTGCGGCTGACCGGGGTCTGCCTGCTGCGCAGCATGCAGGGGTTCATCGACTCCCCGGCCTGGCAGCGGGTACACCCGGTCCTGGCCAGCATCGTGGAAGGTGCCCGTTCCATCAGCGCGCTCGACGTGGTGGACGTGTTCGACGAGTGCCATCGACTGAACCTGCGGCTGGTGGAGGTCTTCGACGGCGCCGAGCTGCTGCTCACCCCGACCGTGGCCGCGCCCCCGCCACCGCTCGACTCGGGCGGGATCGGGTTCATCAACGGCGAGCCGCACGCGAACTGGGTCCGCTTCACCTACCCGTTCAACATGACCCGGTCCCCGGCCGTGTCGCTGTTCGCCGGCCTCACCGGCGCGGGGCTGCCGGTCGGCCTGCAGCTCGTCGGGCCCCAGCATGCCGATGCCCTGGTGCTACGCACGGCCCTCGCGCTGGAGGACGCGCTCGGCTTGGACCAGCTGGCCCCGACCGGCTGACCGGGCCGGGACCCGGCGTCAGCCGTCGAGGTCGGCCTCGGTCACCACTCGGAGCAGCGGTTCCCCGCGTCGGTAGCGGGCGAGGTTCTCGGAGAACAGGTCGGCGCCTCTCGCGTGGCGACCGCGGCCGCCGGCCGAGTTGTGCGGGGTGATCACGACCCGCGGGTCGTCCCACCAGGGGTGGTCGCCCGGCAACGGCTCGACCTCGAAGACGTCGAGCGCCGCCCCGCCGATCGCACCGGCATCGAGGGCGGCCGCAAGGGCCTGCTCGTCCACGAGCGACCCCCGACCCACGTTCACCAGCAGCGCGGTCCGCTTCATGGCGTCCAGGAAGCCTCGATTCACCAGGTGGCGGGTCGACGCGCTGGCCGGCGCGCAGAGGACGACGACGTCGGCCCGGGGCAGGACCCGGTCGATGGCGTCGGGGGTGATCAGCTCCGCCACCGGCTCGTCGCCGCCCGGGTGGCGGCGCACCCCGATCACGTGCGCGCCGAACGCCCGCGCGCGCAGCGCCACCTCGGTGCCGATCGACCCGAGGCCGACGACGAGCCAGGTGGAGCCCGAAACCTCCTCGAAGTCGTGGCGAGCCCAGAGCCGCTCCGCCTGGGCCTCCGCCCAGAGCGCCGACCGCTGGAAGTGCTCGAGCACGCTGCGCAGCACGTACTCGGCGATCGAGATGCTGTTGGCGTCCGACGTGGTGAGGAGGATGCCCTTGCGGACCAGCTCGGCGAAGATGGGCGCGTCGAAGCCGGCGGCGGCCGACTGGAACCAGCGCACGGTCTCGGATCGCCGGAGCAACCCGAAGAAGGAGCGGAGGGGGGCGCCCGGGGCGAAGAGGTCCGAGGTGCCCCAGGCGACCTCGATGGCCGAACCGTCCCATTCGAGGTTCGAGCCGTCACCGCGGCGCAGCGAGCCGTCGGGCCCCATGGTCACCAGCTCGATGCCGTCGTGCGCGGCGCGCAGCGCCTCCCCGTGGGCGCGGGCGGCGACCTCGCTCATCAGAATGCGCACGGGCGTCTCGGTCAATGTTCTGCGCTGGCCCGTTCCACGGCGTCGTCGGCGCGCACCCCTCCCCCCGCCGGCCGAGTGGGGGCGTCCCCGATCGCCACCGCCTCGAACTCGGGCTTCCGGGGGAAGTCCCAGGCCATCGACGCATCCTCCTCGCGGTCGGTCGCCCCCGCACGGTCGCGCGTCGGGGCAACAGCGCCCCACTCTGCACCGCGCCGGCGGCGCGGGCCAGCTCGGACGGGGGCGGACCGGTGGCGGGGGCCGTGCGCGACAATGACCAGGGAGAGAGAGGAGCGACGTGGAGCGCATCGGCGTCATCGACACGATGTTCGCCCGCTACGACATGGGCACCGAGGCGCTGGACGAGCTCGCCTCGTGCCCGGGCTACGGCGAGCGGTTCGACACGCTGCACCAGACGGTGCCCGGGTTCAAGGACCTGGCCGTCGCGGCCAAGGCGATGATCGAGCGTGAGGGTTGCCGGATCGTGGTGGTGCTCGGCATGCCAGGCAAGGCGGAGGTCGACAAGGTCTGCGCCCACGAGGCGTCCCAGGGGATCATGTGGGCCCAGCTCCTCACGACCACCCCCATCCTCGAGGTCTTCGTGCACGAGGACGAGAGCGACGACCCCGAGGTGCTGGCCGCGGTGTGCGTCGACCGGGCCCGCAAGCACGCCCGCAACGCCTACTGGATGCTCTACGAACCGGACCAGCTGACCCGCCGGGCGGGCCAGGGGGTGCGCCAGGGCTTCGCCGACGCGGGACCGCTACCCAGACGTTCGTAAGGGACCCGGTGCCGTCACCGGCGCCGGGGGCCCGCCGCGTCTGGGGCCGGCAGAACCCCGCTGGTACCCTGCCCGAACATGTCGGCGACCGATTCGGGCGACGCGCCGACCCTCAGCCGCCAGGCGCGGCGCGCCCAGCTCCGCCGTCGCCGACGACACCGCAAGCTCAAGTGGACGCTCCTCACCCTGGGGGGCGTCATCGTGCTCCTGGTGGCCGTCGTCGGTGGCTACACCATCTATCTCAACTCCAAGATCGTTCGCATCACGGTGAAGACGCTGAAGCCGCCGCCGGCCAAGGGCGTCAATCAATCGTCAGAGAACATCTTGATGGTCGGATCGACCTCGAGATGCGCGCTCAAGATCCAGAACCCCGCCTACGGGCTGTGCTCGCAGGGGGTGACGGGGGTCAACAGCGACGTGATCATGATCCTGCACCTCAATCCGTCGAAACACTCGATCTCGATTCTCTCGATCCCCCGAGATCTCTTCGTCCCGAACGCCCGCGCCGAAGGGGCCAACAAGATCGACGCCGCGCTCTACGAGGGCCCGAGCCAGCTGGTCAACGCCATCCAGGAGGACTTCGGCATTCCCATCCAGCACTACGTCGAGTTGAACTTCGACACCTTCGCCAGCATCGTGGACGCACTCGGGGGCATCAACATGTACTTCCCCGAACCGGTGTTCGACCAGTACTCGGGGCTCAACGTGCAAACGACCGGCTGCCTCCATCTCGACGGCGTGCACGCCCTCCAGGTCGTCCGGGCCCGGCACCTCCAGTACAAGGGCCCGGGGGTGACGACCACCGACCCCTACTACTGGCCGCAGGAGGGCGAGAGCGACCTGGCGCGGATCCGCCGCGACCACGAGTTCCTCCGGGTGCTGGCGACCGCGGTGGCCCAGCGCGGGCTCGGGAACCTGCTGACCGACGAGCGGATCATCTCGAGCGTGGCCCCGCAGCTCACGGTCGACAGCGGCTTCTCGAGCACCCACATGGTGAACCTGGCACTCACCTACCACGGCACCAACGCGTACGACGTCCCCCAGCTGACCCTGCCCGTCATGGTCGGGTCCTTCGGGCAGTACTTCTACAAGGGCGGCGGGTACGGGGACGTCGAGTTCCCGACCCAGCCCGAGGACCAGGACGTGATCGACCAGTTCCTCGGGGTGAGCGCGTCCACCGACACCATGAGCGGCGGCCAGCTGCCGGACGCGAGCGCGGTGACGGTCTCGATCCTCAACGGCTCCGGGATCTCGTCGGCCCTCACCGCCGCCATGAGCGGCTTACAGGCCCTGGGGTTCGACGTGGTGGGCAGCGGCTACGCCTCGCCCGTGGCCCCGGAGGCCGAGACCGTGGTCGAGTACGCGCAGCAGACCCCGACCGACCTGGCGGCGGCCCAGGCCGTGGCCCGCTCTCTCACCGGTCAGGTGATCATGGCCATGGGCCCGACCACCGACGGCGCCGAGGTCACCGTGCTCACCGGCTCGGACTTCGCGGTGAACGCACCGCCGGGTACGGCCACCTCCACGACGACGACCGTCGTCCCGGCCTCGGGGGCACCGACGACGACACCGGCCGCCCCGCCGACCACCACGACGACAATCCCACCCGGCTTCGACCCGGCCACCGCGCCGGTCGAGGCGCTCTCCGCGTGGGATCCCCGCAGCTGCACCGCCGGCGGGGCCGAGGGTCTCTGAGGGCTCCGACCGCCGGCTCGGCCACAATGGAGTGATGGCGGACGAGCCGGGACCGGGGGGCGCCCACCGGCCCGCCGGCGCACGGGGTGGTCGGCGGGCGATCGTCGTCTGCCTGCTGGTGCTCGTCGCCGCCTCAGTCGGCTGGTTCGGCTGGCGGGCCCTCGGCCCGGCAAGACACGGGACGGCCGGCGCGTCCCTGGCGCGGCCCAGGGCTCACCCGGTCACCACGACGACGGTGATCGCGCAGACGGCCGGCGACCGGACGAGCGTGATCGCCACCCTCCCCGGCGACGAGCAGGGCTACAGCTCGCCCGGCGGCGGAGCGACCGGGGTCGTGCCGGGCTCGTGGCACGGGGCGGTGTCTGCGCTCCCGGTCATCGCGACGAGCCCGGGGTGGTTGGACGTCCGCCTGGCCCAGCGCCCCAACGAGGCCACCGCCTGGATCCCGTCGGCGGGCGTGGCCCTCAGCTCCACCCCCTACCGGATCGTGATCGACCTCGCCACCATGCACCTCTCTCTTTATGACGCGGGGAACCTCGTGATGAGCGCCCCGGCCGGGATCGGCACCTCGAGCACCCCCACACCCACCGGGAGCTTCTTCGTCGCCTTCTTGGAGCAGGCCCCGAGCCCCGGCTACGGGGCCTTCATCATGGTGACGTCGGCCCACTCGAACGTCATCGCCGACTTCGAGAACTCGGGCGACGCCATCATCGGCATCCATGGCCCCCTCGGCGCCGACGCCGAGATCGGGACCACGGGTGCGGCCATCTCCAACGGCTGCATCCGGCTCCACGATGCCGACCTGGCCCAACTGGGGGCGGTCCCGGCGGGCTCACCGATCCAGATCATCGACTGACCCGGGGCGGCCCGGCCGCACGGTACTGTGCCCCTCCGCGGTGTGCCCCGAGGCGGGGCCGCCCCAGGCCGTCCAGCAAGGAGCCGAGATGCCACAAGCCGTGATCGTCGCCACCGGCCGCACCCCCATCGGCCGAGCCAACAAGGGTTCGCTGGTCGACTGCCGACCCGACGACCTCACCGCCCACGTGGTGAAGGCGGTGCTGGCGCGCGTGCCGGCGCTCGACCCCTCCCTCGTCGAGGACCTGATCTTGGGCTGCGGCCAGCCGGCCGGTGAGTCCGGCTACAACATCGCCCGCGTGGCCGGGATCCTGGCCGGGCTGGGCGACGTGCCCGGCGTCACCGTCAACCGCTACTGCTCCTCGTCGCTGCAGACCATCCGCATGGCGGCCCACGCCATCCGCGCCGGCGAGGGGGACGTCTTCATCGCGGCCGGGGTGGAGACCGTCTCGCGCTACCGGTTCGGGGCGTCGGACTCGGGCCCCCACAACCCGCTCTTCGGCGACGCCGAAGCCCGGACGGCCGCCCGGGCCCCGGCCGTCACCGAGCCCTGGACGCCACCGACCGGCCTGCCCGACGTCTACATCGCCATGGGCCAGACCGCCGAGAACGTGGCCGAGCTCGAGAAGGTCACGCGAGAGCAGATGGACGAGTTCGCGCTGCTCTCCCAGACGCGGGCGGTCGAGTCGCAGTCCAACGGCTTCTTCGAACGCGAGATCATCCCCGTCACCACCCCCGACGGGACCGTCGTGACCAAGGACGACGGGCCGCGACCCAACACGACGCTCGAGGGCCTGTCCCAGTTGAAGCCGGTGTTTCGGGAGGGCGGCACGGTGACCGCCGGCAACGCCTGCCCGCTGAACGACGGCGCGGCGGCGGTCATCGTGATGAGCGACACGAAGGCGAGCGAGCTCGGCATCACCCCGCTGGCCCGCATCGTGGCGAGCGGCGTGTCGGCCCTCAACCCCGAGATCATGGGCCTCGGACCCGTGGACGCCTGCCGTCAGGCCCTGCAGCGGGCGGGGATGACCATCGACGACGTCGACCTGGTCGAGATCAACGAGGCGTTCGCGGCGCAGGTCATCCCGTCCGCCCAGCACCTCGGCATCAGCTGGGACAAGCTCAACGTGCGGGGCGGGGCGATCGCCCTCGGGCACCCCTTCGGTCAGACCGGCGCGCGCATCATGACGACGCTCTTGAACGCGTTGGAGGACAGCGGCCAGACGATCGGCCTGGAGTCGATGTGCGTCGGCGGCGGGCAGGGCATGGCGATGATCGTCGAGCGCCTGAGCTGACCCGCCGCCAGCCCACCGCGGCGATCACCCGGTCGGCTGGGCCGTCTCCGACAAGCGGTCCTTGATCTCGATCAGGATCGGCACCGGTCCGGGGTCGACCCCCTCCTGGCCGGCCAGGTGCAGCGACACGAAGTCCCCGAACAAGACGAGGTCGAAGAACTGCGCCAGGGCGCCGTCGCCCTCCGCCCACACGGGCACGACCTCGGCCACCACCTCCAGCAGGATGTCGGCGATCAGGTCGAAGCGCCGCGCCACCTGGGGGTGCTCGCCCGGCTGGCGCAGGGTGACGAGGGTGATGACCTGCCGGGTGACGTCGCCGTGCTGGCCCCAACCGACGACCTCGTTGTGGCAGAGCTCGGGCTGGGCGGCCGAAAAGGCCGGCGCCTTGGCGTTCTCGTTGATCTGGGTCTTCCAGCGCTGGGCCGCCACCGCCCCGTAGCCCGGGCCGCCGTGCACCAGGGCGAAGGTCCGGCCGATGCGCCGGGCGACCGCCTCGGCCGGGCTGTCGGGCTCGACCAGCTGGTCGCGCCGGCGGGCCAGCTGCGCCACCGCCAACCCGATCTGGCGGCCGGCACCGAGGAGGAGGCCGAGCCGCTCCAACACGACGAGCGGGGGCACCGCCATCGCGCCGAAGGCGGCGCGGGGCTGGGGGATGGACGCCGGCACGGCGACCACGGGCCCGCCGTGCGCCTCGGCCAGCTCCACCAACCTGCCCCCGCTCGACACGGTGACCACCGCCGCGCCCCGCTCCCAGGCGGCCGTCGTCGCCGCCACCGTCTCCTCGGTGTTGCCCGAGCACGAGACCGCGAAGACGAGCGTGTCGGGGCCCACCCAGGTCGGCAGCGTGTAGGACTTGACCACCGCCGCCGGCATGGCGAGCTCGGCCGCCGCCGTGGCCACCACGACGTCGCCCGCGATCCCGCTGCCGCCCATGCCGAGCACCGCGATGTCCGAGAAGGTCCGGCCCTCGGGGAGGCCCCCCACCTGCGCGGCCGCCGTGGCCGCGTCCCGCACCTGCTCGGGGAGGTGGGCGGTCAGGTCCCACATCCCCAAGGTGTCGACCGGCAGCGGGCCGGAGGCGTCGCGTGTCATGGCGCGCCGGCGCCGCCCTGGTCGTCGTCGCGCCCGCCGTGTCCGGTCTCGGGCACGCCCCCCGACGCGGCCTTCGCCACCAGCCGCTCGTGTTCGGCCCCGTCGGTCTCGATGGCCTCGTCGACCAGCATCACGGGCACGCCGTCGCGCACGCGGTAGCCGCGGCGCAGTCGGGGGTTGTAGAGAAGGTCCTCGTCCTCGAACCACCAGAGCGGGCCCTTGTCGATCGGGCAGGCCAGCACTTCGATCAGCAGGGGATCAAGCGGCATCCCGCTCCTCCTTCGTCACGCGTCGCGCGGATGGGCCTCGACTGGTCAAGGAGCGCACTCGGCCACCAGATCCAACACCTCTCGGACGTGGCGGCCACAGGCGTCCTCGGTGCGCGCCTCGACGTTGAGCCGGAGCAGGGGCTCGGTGTTGGAGGGACGGAGGTTGAACCACCATTCCCCGAAGTCGGCGGTGAGCCCGTCCAGGTGGTCGATGCTGGTGGCCTCGCCGTCCACCCGCTTGGCCACCGCGTCGACCGCCGCCTGGGGGTCGGTCACCACGGTGTTGATCTCGCCGGAATTGGCGTAGCGGCGAAAGGGCGAGAGGAGCTCGGACAGCGGCCGATCGGCTCGGCTCAGGAGCTCGAGGACGACCAGCGCGGCGATGATGCCCGAGTCGGCCCGGTAGTTGTCGCGGAAGTAGTAGTGCCCCGAATGCTCGCCGCCGAACACCGCGCCGGTCTCGGCCATGGTGGCCTTCATGAAGGAATGGCCGACCCGGGTCCGCACCGCGATGCCGCCGTGCTCCTCGATGACCTCGGGGACCACGTGGGAGCAGATGAGGTTGTACAGGACGGTCGATCCGGGGTGCTTGTCGAGGAGCGTTGCCGCCACCAGCGCCGTCGTGAGCGATCCCGAGACCGGCGCGGCCCGCTCGTCGACCAGGAACACCCGGTCCGCATCGCCGTCGAAGGCGAGCCCGATGTCCGCGCCGCGCGCCAGGACGGCGGCCTTCAGATCCTCCAGGTTCTCGGGCTGGATCGGGTCGGCCGGGTGGTTGGGAAACGTGCCGTCGAGCTCGGGGTAGAGGATCTCGACCTCGAAGGGCAGCCCGGCGAAGACGAGCGGGACGATGAGGCCCCCCATGCCGTTGGCGGTGTCCGCCACGACCGTGAGCGCCCGCAGCGAGCCCCGGTCGATGAAGGAGTGCACGTGGGCCACGTACTCGGCCAGGAGGTCCTGGTGATCGAGCGGTCCACGCGCCAGCGGAGTTGGCGGGTCGGCCAGGTAGGCGACCGCCAGTGCCTCAATCTCGCGCAGGCCAGTGTCCTGGCCGACCGGCGCCGCACCGGCCAGGCAGAGCTTGATCCCGTTGTAGGCGGCGGGGTTGTGGGAGGCGGTGAACATGGCGCCCGGCGAGTTGAGGCGCCCGGCGGCGAAGTACAAGAAGTCGGTCGAGGCCATCCCGAGATCGGTCACCGCCGCGCCCTGCGAGCGGACCCCGTCGGTGAAGGCGCCCGCCAGCTCCACGCCGGAGGGTCGCATGTCGCGCACGACGAGCACCCGCGAGGCCGCGGTCACGGTGACGAACGCCGCGCCGATGGCGCGGCAGAGGTCGGGGTCGAGCTGATCGGGCACCGTTCCCCGGATGTCATAGGCCTTGAAGACGTCTCGGGGATCGCCCATGGCGGGCAGAGCCTAACCGAGGGGTTCGGTCGCACCCCCGGTGCCGGGCACCGCGGCGCGGCGCCGCGCGCGGCGCCGGCGCGCCCTGAGTCGGGGCCATCCGGCGAGCGCCACCAGGGCGAGCGCGCCGACGCCGCTGCACGCAAGCCCCACCTCCTGGGGTCCGGACGTGCCATAGGTGAGCGTCACCAGGTGGCCGGTCGGGACCACGACCATCGAGTTGGGCGTGACCCGGAACGGGCCGGCCGCCCCGTGCACCTTCCAGTCCGGGAAGTACGAGATCTTGATGAGGATCGGCGTGCCCACGCGGTCGACCCGGAACCGGAGCGAGTCCGCGCCGACCGAGACGTGGCTGACGTGCGCCACGGGCACTCGGTGCACCGGCGGGTGCTGGGCCGTCGTGGCCGTCACCCGCGGCCATTGTGTCGGCCCGTCGGCGGCCAGCTCCACTCGCCAGCGGCTCGGGTCGTCGTACCAGGCGGTCGACACCGGGAGCCAGCTGGCCTGGCCCGCCCCCACCCCGCGCAGCACCGCCGGCTCCGCCGTGAGCGGCGTGACGATCGGCGACGACCTGACCTCGAAGATGTCCCAGGTCGTCGTCGCCGCGCCGATGCCGTAGGTCGATCGCCAGGGCCCGGTGGTGGCGACGAGCTTGAGCGAGGGATCGGCGAGCGCCGCCTCGACGACCGCGGGGCTGAAGGCCATGAAGTAGCGGACGCCGAGCAGCTGGAGATGCTGGACCCCGAGCGGGACGTCGAGCCCGCCGTAGGGGAGGCCGACGACCGCGTCCGACGGCGTCTGCGAGAGCTCCGACTGGTTCAAGAAGTGGTACGGCGTGGTCGTCGAGGACTCGAACAGGAGCCCCTCCATCGAGTCGATGCACCCGTTGGTGAAGTAGGGCAGGAGCATCAGCGCCTCGGGCGTCCCGAAGCGGAGCTCGTCCGCGTTGTACTCCCACATGGCGCGTCCGCAGCCATAGCGTTGTCCGACCCCCTCCATGGTGCCGAGCACGGCCTGGTACTCCTTGTAGCCGGGCGCGCCCTCGTAGCCGCGGTAGTTCCACCACGCCCAGTAGGAGACCTGGTTGGCGCCGGGCGCAGACGGCAGCGCACCCGCCGGCAGGATGAACGGCGGGACGACGACCATGCAGGCGGCCAACAGCGCGGCGAGCGGTCCGAAGATGGCCGCGGGCCCGAAGCGGTGGCTCCGGGCGGGCACCGGCACCACCCAGCGGGCGCCGGGGTCCGGCGCCTCGGCCGGCTCGCCTTCGGCCTCCTCGGGCGTCGACGAGAACGAACCCGACGGTGCGGCGAGGCGCCGCGCCCGGGCGGCGCGCCACGCGTTGGCCACCCACAGCGCGATCACCCCGAACAGCCAGCCGGCCAGGAGGTAGACGCAGATGAACCACAGCGGCAGCAGCCGCACGTTGTACAGCGCGCCCTGCGGGTCGAACATGACACCCAGCCCCGAGGCGATGCCGAGGATGCCGAACAGGACGCCGAAGCGGCTCCGTCGGACGAGCGCCACCACGAGCGCCACCCCCGCCAGCACCAGGACCCAGATGTCGGCGGGCGGCAGCAGACAACTCGTGACCACGGTGCTGCACGTGAGCACCGGCTTCACGTTCACGTCGCCGAGCTGGGTCGAGTAGGGGTGCAGCAACCCGAACGGGACCAGCCACCAGCCAGACAGCGCGACGCCGATGGCGAGGGTCGACACGCCCCAGCGGACCGGGTGGCCGGCGGTCGAGGAGGGCCGGTCCGGGTCGTCCCCCAGCCCGAGGCGCGGGGGCAAGAGTTCGAACGCGGTGAGCACGACCGCCCCGCCGACGGCGAGGAGCGCCGGGAGCACGTGGGCGAGGATGCACAGGGCCAGCACCACCGCGCTCACGACGCGTCCGCGGCCGGTGCGCAGACCCCGGGCGAACAGCCCGATGAACAGCACGGCGAGCGACAAGCTGAGCGAGAAGGCGTACTCCCCCGCCAGGGTGGAGAACAGGTTGCCGCCGTAGATCGTCCACGTGTAGTCGAAGAGGAACGGGAGCATCGCCGCCGCCAGGGCCGCGGGTCCGGGCGACCGGAGCCGGAACAGCCGGCCGCAGGCCCACGCGGCGACGGGCAAGGTGACCGAGCCGAGCATCGTCGTCAGCTTGAAGACGATGTCGTAGGGGGCGAGGAAGCTGCCGAGCGCCGTGATGAGGTCGGCCACCACGAAGTAGAAGGTGTAGATGGGGTAGCCGGCGTACCAACTCGGGTCCCAACCGGTGAGGCGCCCGTGCGATAGCAGGTTCGAACGCAGGAACGCCGGCATCATGAAGTGCGCGCCGGTGTCGCCGCCGGTCGTCGTCGTATTGGTGAGCAGCAGGTTGAGGTGGACCTGCCACAGCGTCACGGCGATGACCCCCAACACCGCCATGGCCGTCGCCGCCGCCGGTAGATACGACGCGAGGTCGCGGCGCGCCCGGTGGCGTGCCCGCGCCCTCTGCGGTGCCCGCGGGCCGGCACCGCCCTGCTTGGCCACGTCGGGTGCGTCGCCCCCATCCGCGTCCCTCGGCGTCGGTCCGCCGGTCTCGTCGACAGTGGCCGACTCCGACCAGGGAGGGCTACCCGCGTCGCTCGCCGGCGACGCGTCGGTCTCGTCGACCCTCGACTCGGGCGGATCGGTCAGTGGAGCACCCCGCCTCGGCTGTGCAGGATCGCCACGACCGCCACCGCGTTGAAGGACGCGTGCGACACGATGTTCATGCCGAGCCGGCCGGTCCGGTACGAGATGAAGGCGAGGACCATGCCGAAGCCCGCCAGGCCGGCCAGCTGCACCAATTCACCATGAGCCAGTCCGAACAGCGCGCCGTCGACCACGATCGCCGCCGCGACGCCGACGGTCCGGAGAGCTGACGGCTCCCCCGAGCGCGGGGTGAAGGCGCGCGCCAATCCCTTGAACAAGAGCCCGCGGAAGAACACTTCCTCGAAGAACGGTGCACCCACCACCGTGAGGATGGCGATGACGACGAACCCTCCGCCGTGGGCAGCGCCCGTCAGCTTGTTGGTCGGAGCGTTGAAGTTGCGGATGTGCTTGATGAAGGGGGCGTACATGATCGCCACCACGACCTGGCCACCGATGCCGATGGCGATCCCGACCAGGTCGATCGGCCGGAAGCGGATACCGAGGTCCGCCACCAGCCGTCGGGTCCCGCGGGCGACGCTGCCCAGCCACGCGCCGCCGAACAGCCCGACCCACAGCCCCACCAGGCTGGCGCCGACGAACCACTCCGGCGGCACGGAGGCGGAAGCGATGGCCGACACCCGGCCGGACTGGCCGAGGATGCCGGCCAGGCCGTAGATGAAGGCGAGGCCCACCACCTGGCCGAGCACGAACCCGACGACGGCGAAGAGCACCCAGACGGCCCCGTCGCCGCGGGTGACCGGCACCGCCCCGGGGCGGTCCAGGAACGGACCGTCGGCCAGGTCCCGATCCCCGGGCGGGCCGGGCCACGAGCCCGCCGGGGGCGGCGGTGCACCCCGCGGGGCGGCCCAACCGCCGGTCGCCCACGGTGGCGGGGGTGGCAGGTGGGGAAAGAGCACGGGCGGGCGCGGAGCCCGACGGCCCGACGTCGACGGCGCGGACGGAGGAGGATCCGGCGAGGTCGGCCAGGATGGCGGTGGGCCGAGGGCCGGCACCTCGTCGTCGCCGGTGGGCGCCATCACCGCCACGTTACTGCCGGCCTCCTGGCCCATTTGGGCGTCACCGGCGTGCGAAGTGCCGCGACCGGCGAGTCACAAAAGTGCACGTCTCGGGATGCTTTGGCCCGGACCGTGCCAATGTCGCGAGGGCCGGCGCCTAGCATGGTCGGGTGAGTCCCACGCGACCGAACCGGCCCAATCCGCGTTCACAGACGCCCAACGGTGGCGGTGGCACCGGCCAGGGCAACGAGCAGCAGAGCTTCCGCTGGCTCTGGCCCAGCATCGTCCTCGTCATCATCGGCGTGCTGGTGCTCTCGATGGTGTTCCAGCACTCGACCGCCAAGACCCTCAAGTACTCGCAGTTCTTCAGCGCGGCCAACCAGCACCAGGTGGCCAGCGCGTCCATAGACAACGGGACCGGCGTCATCACCGGAACCCTGACCAATGGGACGAGCTTCAGTGCCCAGGGTCCGGTGCCGCCGCTGCAGGCGGACATCAACAAGCTGCGCACGGACGGCGTGAGCGTCAACTTCTCGCCGCCGACCACCAACTTCCTCTCGTTCATCTTCCCCTACCTGTTGATCGGCCTCCTCTTCTTCGGGGTCCTGTGGTTCGTCGGACGCCAGGCCCGGGGCCAGATGTCGGGGATCATGTCGATCGGCCGGTCGCGGGCCCGCCTCTTCAGCGCCGATCGGCCGTCGACCACCTTCGGTGACGTGGCCGGGTACACGGGCGTCAAACAGGAGATCAGCGAAGTCGTCGACTTCTTGAAGACCCCCGGCCGCTTCCGCGAGATCGGGGCCAAGATCCCAAAGGGGGTACTGCTGGTCGGGCCCCCGGGCACCGGGAAGACCCTGCTCGCCCGCGCCGTGGCCGGCGAAGCCGGCGTGCCGTTCCTGTCGGTGAGCGGTTCGGACTTCATGGAGATGTTCGTGGGGGTGGGCGCCAGCCGCGTGCGCGACCTGTTCCAGACCGCCCGCAAGCAGGCGCCGGCCATCGTCTTCGTCGACGAGATCGACTCGATCGGGCGCAAGCGGGGGGCGGGGTTGGGCGGCGGCCACGACGAGCGGGAGCAGACCCTCAACCAGATGCTCTCGGAGATGGACGGGTTCGACCCGGCCGAGGGTGTGGTCATGATCGCGGCCACCAACCGGCCGGACATCTTGGATCCTGCATTGCTGCGTCCGGGCCGGTTCGACCGCCAGATCGTGGTCCCCCTGCCCGATCTCGAGGAGCGCCTCCCCATCTTGCAGGTGCACTGCCGCGGCAAGCGGATGAACCCCGACGTGGACCTCGAGATCGTCGCCCGGGGGACGCCCGGGATGAGCGGGGCCGACCTGGCCAACCTCGTCAACGAGGCGGCGCTGCACGCCGTCCGCCGAGGCAGCGTCACGATCGCCATGGAGGATTTCGAGTCGGCCCGTGACCGCGTCCTCATGGGGCAGCGACGCGAGAGCCTCGTGCTCTCCGATGCCGAGAAGGAGCGGGTGGCATTCCACGAGGGCGGCCACGCGGTGTTGGCCTATGTGCTGAAGGAGGCGGACCCCGTCCACAAGGTCACGATCCTGCCGACCGGCATGGCGCTCGGGGTCACCCAGCAGCTCCCGATGGAGGAACGCCACATCCACTCACGGTCGCTGATCGAGGATTCGTTGTGCGTGCGCATGGGCGGCCGGGTGGCCGAGCTCCTCGTCTACGGCGACCTCTCGACCGGCGCGGCCAACGACCTCGTGGGCAACACGGAGTTGGCGCGCAAGATGGTGCGCGAGTGGGGCATGAGCGAGGAGATCGGCCCCATGGCCTGGGGCTCACAGGGCCAGGTCTTCCTGGGCGAGGACCTCATGCACACCCGCGACTACTCCGAGGACACCAGCCGGGTGATCGACGACGAGGTCGAACGGATCCTGCGCGCCCAGGAGCAGCGCGCGCTCGAGGTCCTGTCCCGGCACCGCGCCGGGTTGAACGCCGTGGCCCGCGCCCTGCTCGACCAGGAGACCATCCACGGGACCGAGGTGGGCCGGCTGGTCGACGAGGCCTACGGCCGCCCCGTGCACGAGAGCGGGGCCAAGGCGGTGCCGAAATTCATCGCGGCGGGCGCCAACGGCCACGGCGAGCAGCCGGCCGAGGCCAGTGCCGGCGGCGGAGCCGCCGCCAACCACGCCGTCGCCGAACAGGCGGTGGGTTCGGCCAGCACGCCCGCGCCGTCCCCGCCGCGCAGCGCCAGCGGGTGGCCGCCCCCGCAGTGGCCGGCCTCGCCCGCCTTGGGCTGGCCGCCGGCGCAGTGGCCGCCCTCGCCGCCGACGCCGCCCCGGGAGAGCAGCTGACGAGGAGCGCTCGGCCGGGCTAGGGGGTCTCCACGGGTTCGGCCGGCAGGGCCACGATCCCCGCCGAGCCGGCCGGTCCCATGTCGACGAGCGCCACGACCGATCCGTCGGCGCGGATCAGAAGCGGCCGGTGCATCCCGCGCAGCGCGACACCGGCGATGAGGGCGAAGGACTCCGGCGCCAGCACGACCCGGCGGAGCACCTGGGCGCCGCTCTCCCCGGGCCCGAGGTAGGCGGACACGGTCACCGAGACCCGGCCGGTCGAGAGGTTGCACAACCCGACCCCGGTCGGAGCCGCGCCGGCCACCGCCGGATGGTCCCGCGTGCCGGGCGCCGCCACGATCTCGGTGAGGGCGCCGTCGGCGGCCGGCACCGCGGTCTGCGCGCCGAACTGCGGCGCGCTGGCGGTGGCGCTCGCCTCGACCCGCCGGTCGACCACCACGCCCGCGCCCGAGGCGCGCACGACGCTGCTGTAGGAGACCCCCTTGGGGATCCGCACTTGCGCACCGGAGTTGAGCACCCAGGTGGACTGGCCGGGCAGGGTCCGCTGGAACGGGGTCACCGGCCCCGAGGGCAGGCGCACCGCCACCACCACCTGTTCGGGCACCAGGGTGGGGTTGAAGATCGACACGGCCGTCCCGCCGCCGGCCGGATTGATCGACCGGGGCAGGGCCCAGACCCGCTCGGGTGCGGGAACCCCCAACCGGAGGGAGAGACCGCGCAGGCCGGGCGCCGCGGCCGTCTCGACCTCGTCGGCGACCACGCGCCCGGTGCGCACGTGCACGACCGTCGAGACGGACGCCTGGTCCTGGACGTAGGAGCCGATGCGCTCGACGGTGAGCCCGCCGGCCGGGACGACCACCCCCTGGAAGGGCTGGGGCGCCAGGAGGCCGCGCGGCGTGACGAACGACAGATCCACGACCGCGGTCGTGGTGCTGGGATTGAACAGCGAGAGGTCCAAGGCGTTCGAGTCGGTGGTGGTGCCGGACGCGAAGTACCAGACGGGCGCAGTGGCCCGCGCACACGGGGCGGTCGACCACCCCTCGGGACCGGCGACCGACTGGGTCACCAGCACCCCCCCGCCCGTCAGCTGCACGCTCGTCGCCACCCAGCTGCCCGAGACGATGTCCGAGGGGGTGACCACCGTCTCGCTCCCGGCCGGCACCGAGACCGCGCGGCGGCGCGAGGCGCCGCCGTCCGTGACGACCGTGAGCAGGCCGTTGGCCGGGCGGTCGGTGGTGTTCACGAGGTCGAGCGTGGCCACCGCCACCGACCCCGATCCGCCGCTGCCCCCCGCGCAGTACCAGGCGGAGGACTCGACATCGGCGGGCGCCACCGAGGAGACCGGCTGGACGACCGCTGCCCCCGGCACCGGCGGGGAGATGGCGTGATCGACGACGCCGACGCCGACCAGCACGGCCACCAGGCCCAGCACGATCGACACCTGGGCCGTCGGCCGCAGCGCGCCGGGGCGCTCGCCGGGCCGCCTCACCGGGCCCCCTCTTCACCCAGCGCGGCGTGGCGCGGGTGCCCCGCGCCGGCCGCCCGGCGCCGCGCCCGGCGCCGGGCGGGGTGCCGACGCTCGACGCCGCGGCGCCGGCGCAGTCGGTGGAGCAATGCGAACCGGGTGTCGATGAGGAACCAGGCCACGACCACCCACAGGACGAACTGGGCGACGGCGGCGAGCGGCACGATCACGTTGCCGTGGAACCGCAGCTCGGCGGTGGCTCCTCCTGTCTTGAACTGTGACGCCCAGCCGAACGCCGGCTGTCGGGCGGCCACCGTCGAGTTGACGACCAGCTGGAAGCTCCCGGCGGGGGCGGAGGAGGAGAAGACCGTCCCGGGCGACACCCGGCCGACGTAGGCCAACCGACCGGCCGGACCGGGCAGGATGGCCCGCCAACCCGCCACGTCGGCGAGCGACGGCGTGGCGGCCGCGGCCGGCAGCGCCGGCTGCGCACGACCCCGTTCCCCGCGCGCCGGCAGCGCAGCGGTGTTCTGAAAGACCGTGAACCCCTCCCCGCCCGGGATCTCTCGGAGGTCGAGCTGGGCGGCCAGCGCGTCGACCAGCCCGGCCGGTGGCGGGTAGGCCTGGGCCGCCTGGACGCCGGGGATGGCGGGGGCGACCGTACCGAGCACGACGACGTAGCGGACCGCGGCGGGCGCCAGCAATCGCCCGAGGTGCACCGTCTGCGCGTGCTCGGCCAACCCGAGCGCACCGGCCAAGGTGGCGGCGGGTCCCGGGGACGCGGGCGCCAGCCAGTCGAGGGCGGTCGGCAGCCCGTCCTCGGAGGTGGCGTAGGCGAGGCCGCGCCCGGCGGACCACCCGCCGAGCGGCAGCGTGCGCGGGTCCCCCAGCCACAGCACCCGGAACGGGCCGTGGGCGGCCGCGGCATCGAGGTAGCTGAGGGGCACCTCGAACCCGCTCGGCGTCACCCCCCAGCGCCCGTTCCCCACCTCGGCCACCACCGGCACGACGCCGACGGCGACCGCCGCCACCATGACGGCGGTCGCGGCCTGGCGCCAGCCGAAACGGTGGCCCGCCAGATCGGTCTCGAAGGCGGACACGCCGAGACCGACGCAGGCCGCCACGGCGACCGCGGCGGGCGCCAGCAGGACGTCGACCGAGGGTGCGAACGACCCGGTCCAGCCGCGCTCGACCGCCAGGGCCAGCACCCAGGCGAGCCCGGCCAACGTCCACAGCCGACCCGCCCAGGCGAGGCGCGGGCCGGCTCCGACGAGCAGCGGGAACAGCGCCGCCACCAGCAGCAGCCAGCTGAGCGGCGACCCCCCGATCGGGCCCACGTGGAAGCGGACCAGCGAGGCCCAGCTGAGCGGGGCGTTGGTCGAGGCCGGCAGTCCGAACACCCCCAGCACCCGCGAGCCGGCGAAGGCGGTCCCGACCACCCACGGCGCAGACAGCACCAGCGCGGCCGCGATGGCGCCGGCGGCGGCGGCCAGGACCCGGCGCCCGCGGCGCGCCCCTCGCGACCCCAACCCGTCGGCGCTCAGGGCGAGAGCGCACAGCAGCACCACGATCACCATGGCGGGGGCGAACGCCATGCCGACGGCCAAGAGGACGGCCAGCGAGAGGAGCCGGGCGCGCCTCGTGGCGCTCGTGGTCCGTTCGCCCTCGGCCGGCACGAAGGGGACCAGTCCACCGGCCCGGGCCAGGCGGGCGATGAGCCAGGGGGTGAGCGCGAACGCGACCAACCCGTCGACGCGGGCACCGGCCAGCGCGTCGTAGGCGAGGGGGAGGCCGAGGTAGGCGATGGCCGCCACCAGGCCGGCCCGGCGCGAGACGATTGGCCGCACGAGGCGCGAGACCCCCCAGGCGCCCACCGGCAGGCAGCCGAGGATGAGCACCTTCTGCACGAGACCCATGCCGCCCAAGAGGACCGTGCCGAGGACACCCAGCGCGCCGAAGGCGCCGCTGGCCGGCGCCGTCGTGCCGAGCCCGGCCGGCTGCCAGCCCGAGAAGAACTGGTGCCAGGTGCCGGACCAGCTGAGGAGGGGCACGAACTGACCGACGAGCGGCAGCCGGCCGTTCAGGAGATCCCGGCTCCCGAGCAGGAGGAGGACCGCCACCATGACCATCGCCACCAGACGGGAGCGACGGCTGGCCAGGATGCGGGGCCGGCCGGGGCGCCGGGAGCGCCGGCCCAGGTCGTCGAGCTCGTCGAAGTCCTCGTCCTCGGAGAACGCCCCGCCGACGCTGCCGGTCAGCTCGGGCGCGACCGGCGCCTCGGCGGTGACCGTCCCGGCGAGCGCCGTCATCTGTCGGTGGGTGGCGTCGAAGCCGATGTGCGCGATGTTCGACAGGTAGGCGGAGAGCCGGGCGCTCCCCGAGCTCTGCAGGCCGCGGATGACCGAGTCATGGACCTGGCGACTGCGCTGGACCCGGCGGCGGGCCCGGCGGAGCTCGGCCCGCTGGGCGAAGTTCCACCGCCAGGCGTCCCACACCGTGCGCGCCCGCGCCCGGTGGCGCGCCGCCAGCGCGACCCCCATCTCGCCGAGTCCGAGCACCACGATCTGGGGCAGCACCCGCAGAAGGTGGAACGCGCCGTAGCACTTGAGGACGGTGCGCAGTTCGTGGCGCCGCAGCAACGTCTGGTCACTCGGCAGCGGCGACCCGTCGACCCCCGCGTCAGGACGCACCCCCCCGGCCACGGCCTCGAGGTGACGCACTGCGGCGTCGGGGCAGACCACCACCCGGGCGCCGGCCACGTGGGCGCGCCAGCTGAGGTCGAGGTCGCCCGCCATGGCCGCGATGACCGGGTCGTAGCCACCGAGCTCCGCGAAGAGGTCGGCCCGCACGAGTGTGCAGCCCTCCGGGGCGACGAACACGTCGCGCACGTTGTCGTGCTGACCGTGGTCGACCTCACCCTCGGACAATCGCTCCACCATCGCGCCCGTCTTGTCCGCGCTGAGCCCCACGTGGAGCAGCACGCCGGGGTCATCCCAGCGCACGAACTTGGGCGTCACGATCCCGGCGTTGGAGCGGAACGACTCTTCGACCATCAGCGAGACCGCATCGCGCCGGGGCACCACGTCGTCGTGGCAGAAGAGGTAGTAGCTGGCCCCCTCCACCATGCCGAGGGCCTCGTTGGCGGCGGCGCCGAAGCCCCAATCGGGCAGTCGCCGGACGAACGCGTCGGGGAAGACCGCGCCAACGCGAGCAGTTGGATCCTCGCTGCCGCCCGCCACCAGCACGAGAACCGAGAGCTCGGGGTAGTCCTGACGGGCGAGCGCTGCCAGGGATTCTTCGAGCCAGGGTCCCGGATCCCGGGTCACGACCACCGCCACCACCGCTGGCGCTTGGGCGTCCATCAGGGGGCCGAGGCTATCCGGTCCCCTTCTCGGGTCGGGGGGCCGGACCCAGAGGGAAAGACGCACACACAGCGCGGCGAGAGTCGGACCGGAGACGCGCCCCGGCGCGGTTGACCGACCCGGTCCTCCGGCCGTTCGACACTTCCTCGGCCGATCATCGTCCGATGGGCCTCGACCCGTTCCAGCCCGGACCCCGAGACGACCGAGTTCGCGGGGCCGGGCGTCCTCCGCGGCCCCGCCCGACTCGGCCCCCGGAGGGCCGAATAGCCGAGCGTGCCTGGGAACTCCGAGAGAGGGCATCCCAAGTGCTTGCAAATGTTTAACAACTCCTATACAATGGTATGCATCACCAGAACTTAGGAGGAACGATGAACGAACTGACCGACCGGACCAAGGAACTGACCAAGGAGGCGGCCACCTTCGCCAAGGACGCCGCCTACATCGTCGTTGGCCTGGGTGTCCTCGGCATCCAGAAGCTGCAGGCCGAGCGGGTGGCCCTGCAGAAGCGGGTGCCCCAGGTCACCATTCCCGACGCCCGTTGGGACGACCTGCGCGCCGGCGTGGGCCGTCAGATCCGCCAGCTGGACGACCTCTTCGGTCAGGCCTTTGACAAGGTCGAGTCCTCGCTGCAGCCGTTGGAGGAGCAGCTCCCGGCGAGCGCGCGCGAGCTCACGACCAAGGCCCACGCCTCGGCCCGCCAGCTGCGCGGCCACGTCAGCAAGGTCCTCACCAGCGTCGGTTGATCCTCTAGACGACGCGGCGACGCCAGTACTCCAGCACGTCGTGCAGGGTGGCCTCGAGCGCGATCTCCGATCGCCAGCCCGTAGCCGCCCGCACGCGTGCGGGGTCCCCGCGTAATGCGGGAACGTCGACCGGCCGAACCAGCTCGGGATCGGTGACGAGCGCGAGATCGGCGCCGGCCAACGCGAGCAGCCGGTCGGCGATCTCGGCCATGGCCACGTCGACGCCCGAGCAAACGTTGTAGGTCGTTCCGGGTTCCCCCTCCTCCACCAACCGGCGGTACGCGCGCACGACATCGCGGACGTCGGTGAAGTCGCGCCGCGTGGTGAGCGTGCCCACCGACAGGGTCTTCGAGCCGTCGTGCTCGGCCTGCGCGATCCGGCTGGCCAGTGCAGAGACCGCGAAGCTGGGCGACTGGCCCGGCCCGATGTGATTGAAGGGCCGGACGACCACCACCGGCTGCCCGTAGCCGCGCCAGGCCTGGAGGGCCACCTGTTCTGCCGCGGCCTTGCTCGCCGCGTACGGCGTGAGCGGTGCGACCGGCGCCGACTCGTCGAGCGGCAGCTGGTCCCCCCCCACTGCGCCGTAGACCTCGGCGGAGCTCACGACGAGGACCACGGGCGACGGGGTCAGTCGCCGGGCGGCGGCCAGCACGCAGGCCGTCCCCAGCACGTTGACCGAAAGCACCGCCGTGGGGGCTGCCCAGGACTGCCCCACATGGGTCATGGCCGCCAGGTGGTAGACGGCGTCGGGGCGGGCGGCCTCCAGCGCGGGGGCGATGGCGGCCGGGTCCGCCACGTCGACCTCGAGGTCGACGGCGACCACCTCATCCCCCTGGTCGCGCAGGTGCTCGGCAAGCCACGTCCCGACGAACCCGCCGCCGCCGGTGATGAAGGCGCGCACCGCTGCACCCTACCGATCGGTCCGGCGATGCATGCGAAGCTCAGCGCTTCTGGGCCGCCAGGCGGTACGCGGTCATGTGCGCGGCCGCGCTCGCCTCCCAGGACCGCGACGCGGCGACCGCCAGGCCGATCCGTCGGCGCTCGGCCGCTCCGGCCGGGTCGGCACCGGACAGCAGGGACTCGAGCGCCTGGGCCAGTTCGTCCTCGTCGCCGGGGGCGACGAGCAGGGCGGCGCCTCCCGACATGCTGGCCATCGGGGTCCCGGCCGTCGTCACCAGGGGCGTGCCGCAGGCGATCGCCTCGAGCGCCGGGAGCCCGAAGCCCTCGCCGAGCGACGGGTAGGCCACGGCCGTGGCGCGCCGCAGGAGCGCGGGGACCGCCGCCTCCGGCACATAGCCGAGCATCCGGATCCGGTCGCGGTGCGCGGCACCGCCGAGCGCCCGGTCGATCTCGCGCCCCCACCCGACCTGTCCGGCCAGGACCAACCGCGCCTCGGGGAAGGCGGCCGCCACCTTGTCGAAGGCGCCGATGAGCGGCACCACGCCCTTCCTCGGTTCCAGTGTGCCGAGGAACACGATCAACGGACGCGTCGCGTCGAGCGACAACGCCGAGAGGAGGGCGTCATCGCCCTCCGCGGCGGGTTCGGGGGAGAACCGGGTGGCGTCCACCCCGTAGGGGGCGATGATCACCGGACCGGCGACCGCACACAGGCTCGTCAGGCGCTCGGCCGTCTCCTCGCTCCCGCAGACGATGACGTTGGCCCGGCGCGCGGCGACGCGGATGGCCCGTCGGAAGAAGCGAACCTTCGTGCGTTGGTGCCAGTCCGGATGATCGAAGAAGGTGCAGTCGTGCACCGTGACGACGATCGGCACCGAGGCTCGCTCGGGCATCGTGTAGTGCGGTCCGTGGTGCACGTCGACCCCGGCCCGCCGGAGGACCCGCGGCAGGGCCGCCTGCTCCCAGGCGATCCGCAGCGGGCGCGCGCCGGGCGCGCGAGCCAGAACCGACACGCGGTCGAACCGGCGCCAGCGCGCCGCATCGTTCGCCCGCGTCACGACGGTGAGGTCGACATCGGGCCGCCGCACGAGGGCCTGCACGAGCTCGACCGTGTAGCGGCCGCCCCCCGCCGGCCGCTGCGGGACGGCCGTGACGTCGATCGAGACGGCGAGGCGCTCCCCCGCGCCGTTCACGACAGAGACCCCCACAGCGAGCGGTGGTCCTGCGCCACCATCCGCCACGTGCGCGAACGGGCGCGGGCCACACCGTTGGCGACCAGCTCGGCGCGCAGCGCCTCGTCGGTGGAGACGCGCAGCAGCCCGTCGGCGATCGCCGCGACGTCGAGCGGGTCGACGCACCACGCCGACGACGCCTCGGACGCGTCGCCCGCGCTCGGCACCGTCACGCTCGCTACTACCGGCAGCCCCTGTCCCATCGCCTCGAGCGGCGGCAGCCCGAACCCCTCGCTGAGCGGCACGTAGGCGAACGCCCTCGCCTGCGCGTACAGGCCGGCCAGCACGCCATCGTCGACCGGGCCGACCGGCACCACGCCCTCGGGCGGGGCCTTGGCGAGGTCGACACCACCCCAGCCAGGCGGGCCCACCACCACCAACGGCCACGGTTCGGGCAGACGGCTCCGAGCCAGGGCGTAGGCGGCGGCCAGTCGCGCCAGGTTCTTGCGGGGTTCGAGGGTGCTCACCGACAGGAGGTAGGAACCGGTCACGCCGGCGCCCTCGAGCAGGGCCGACGCACCGGGCAGGTCGGGCGGGGGGAGGTGGTCGCCGCCCCAGCCGATGACCGAGACCGTGGCGCGCAGTGCCCCGGCGGCGACCAGCTCGTCGGCCACCGCCACCGAGGGGACGACGAACGCGTCGACCAGTCGGAGCGCCCGCCCGAGCGCCGCCTCGTGCCATCGCCGGCCGCGGGCCGTGGTGGCGTCGGCGTGGCGGCGCCAGGAGAGGTCGTGGACCGTCGCCAGGAGCGGGGTGCCGGGCGCCCCCACCGGCGGGATCGCGAGTGACACCGTGTGCACGAGATCGAAGCCGGCGGGCAGCGCGGCGCGGCCCCGGTCCCAGGCCCGCGTGAGCAGCCGGCCGGGCAGTCGGGACGTGCGCACCGGGAGGCCGAAGGACGCCAGCGGATCTCCGGGTCGGCCCCCCCGGCGCGCCGGCGCGCCCGGGACCCGGCTGGCAAAGAGGGTGACGCCGCCGGCTCCGTCGTCGGCCAGCCCCTGGAGCAGGCCGTTGGCGTACCGGCCGATGCCTCCGGGCACCCGCCGGCGCAGCTGTTCGACGACGAGCAGGACGCCGCCGGACCCCGCCCGGTGCCCGGCCGGCTCGACCGCGGCGCCCGCCGACTCAGCCATGCGAGGCGACGACATCGCGGTAGAGCGCCGCCAGGCCACCGGCGCAGCGGTCCCAGCTGAATTCGGCCGCCCGGCGCCGCCCGCTCGCCACCAAGGCCTCCGCCCGCTCCGGCGAGTCGAGGATCGCAGCGATGCCCGCCGCCAGCGCACCGACGTCGCCGGCCGGCACGAGCGAGGCGCCGTCGGCGATGACCTCTGGCAGGGCCCCCACGCGGGTGGCGACGACCGGGATCCCGGCCGCCATCGCCTCGAGCGGCGGGAAGCCGAATCCCTCGTAGCGCGAGGGGTAGACGAGCACCGCGGCGTCGCGCAGCAGTCCCGAGCGCACCGCGTCGGTCACCCACCCCGTCCGCACGATCCGCGACGCGAAATGCGCGCCCGCCACGGCGTCTTCGAGCGCGCCGGCGCCCCAGCCGTCGGCGCCCGCCAGGACGAGGGCCAGGTCCGGACGGTCGCGGGCGACGGCGTCGAAGGCTTCGACCAGGCCCGGCAGGTCCTTCCTCGGTTCGGCCGTGCCGACCGCCAGGACGTAGCGCCGGGCGCCCGGTGGCAACCCGGGGCCAGCTGCGGTGCCGTTGGCCGCGGCGCCGGGTTCGGCGAGCGGCGGGACCCCCGAATGCACGGCGCGCACGCGCTCGGCGGGCACGCCGAACGCGTCGATCACCTCGGCGGCCACGAACGCGGACGGCGTGTGGACCCAGGCACCGTCGGCCACCGCCCTCTTGATGAGGGCCGGGAACCGCAGCGTCGCCGCGTCGCAGAGCTCGGGGAACCGCAGCATCGTGACGTCGTGCACCGTCACCACCCGCCCGGCCCGGCGCGTCGGGGGCACCACGAAGTTCGTGCCGTGGACGACGTCGGTGTCCCCGATGAACCACTCGATGGGGGGGAAGGACCACCGGGACCAGAGCGCGTGCAGCGGACGGGCCGGCATGGGGCGCTGCTCGCCGGAGACGCCGGGTGCCAGGAGCGGCCCGATGGCGTCGCGGCGGCGCCAGCTCACGGCGAACGCACGGACGTCGAGGTCGTGCCGGGCGCCGAGGCCGAGCAACGCGCCGGCGCAGAAATTGCCGACGCCCGTCGGATGGCCGAGGAGCGGCGTGGCATCGAGCGCCACGCGCAGCCGCTCGCGCTCGAGCGCCGCGGGCGCGCGCTCGAATGGGCCTGCGGGCATGCGTCGAGCCTTGCACAACGCCTCTGGCGCACCGCGCCGAGGAGGGGGTCTCGGGGCGGCGCGTAGGCTGTCGCCGTGTTGGTGGCCCTGGCCGGAGGAGTGGGCGCAGCGCGACTGCTGGCCGGCCTCGTCGAGGTGACCGATCCGGCCGGGCTGACCGCGGTGATCAACACCGCCGACGACCTCGTCCTCCATGGTCTATCGATCAGCCCGGACATCGACACGGTCACCTACACCCTGGCCGGCCTCGACAACCGCGAGCAGGGCTGGGGCGTCGCCGGGGAGACCTGGGCCGTCATGGACGCACTGGAGGCGCTCGGCGGACCGAGCTGGTTCCGGCTGGGCGACCGCGACCTGGCCACCCACCTCTACCGCAGCGACCGACTGGCGGAGGGGGCGACGCTGAGCGAGGTGACGGCCGAACTGGCGGCGCGCCGCGGGGTGACGATCGCCCTGCTGCCCATGTCCGACGATCCGGTGCGTACGCTCGTCACGATCGAGGCGCCGGGGGGCGCCCAGGAGATCTCCTTCCAGGACTACTTCGTCCGCCTGCGCCACGACGTGGCGGTGCGGGCACTGCGCTTCGCGGGCGCCGAGTCCGCCCACCCGGCCCCCGGGGTCCTCGACGCGCTGGCCGACGCCGAGCTGATCATCTGCTGCCCCTCCAACCCCCTCGTCTCGATCGGGCCGATCCTGGCCGTGCCCGGCATTGAGGACCTCCTCACGAAGCGCCGGCCGGAGGTGGTGGCGGTCTCGCCGATCGTGGGCGGCGCCGCGCTCAGGGGACCGGCCGATCGGCTGCTGCGCGAGCTCGGTCACGAGCCCTCGGCGCGGGGCGTGGCGCGCCTCTACGCGCCCTGGGTGGGCACCCTCGTCGTCGACCACGCCGACGCGGCCCTCGCGCCCGCCATCGAACGCGAGGGCGTCCGCTGCCTCGTCACCGATACCGTCATGGCAAACCGGACGCGCGCGGCGAGCCTGGCCGCGGTGGTGCGCGATGCCCTCCGCTGAGGCGGACCCCGTGCCCGCGATGCCACCGGGTGGGCTGGCCATCATCCCTGTCCCGGGCATCGGGCAGGTCCGACCCGGCGACGATCTGGCGACCGTGCTCACCGAGGCCCTGGCGCCGCATGCCCCGGACGCGCCGGCGCTGCGCGACGGCGACGTGGTGGTGGTGACCCAGAAGATCGTGTCCAAGGCCGAGGGCCGCCTCGTCGACGTCGACCCCGCCGACCCGGCGGCCAAGGAGCGGATCGTGCTCGACGAGTCGGTCCGGACGCTGCGGCGCCGCGGCGAGCTCCTCATCACCGAGACCCGCCACGGGTTCATCTGCGCCAACGCGGGCGTGGACCTGTCCAACGTGGACGAGGGGACGGCGGCGCTCCTCCCGGTCGATCCCGACCGCTCCGCCCGTCGCCTGCGGGCCGATCTCGGACGCCGGCTCGGCGTCGACGTCGGCGTGGTCGTCTCGGACACCTTCGGCCGCCCCTGGCGCCGCGGCGTCACCGACGTCGCCATCGGGTGCGCGGGCGTCGCGGCGGTGATCGATCTCCGCGGAACCGTGGACGCCACCGGACGAGAACTGCTGGCGACGGAGGTCTGCGTCGCCGACGAGCTGGCGGCGGCGGCCGAGCTCGTGATGGGGAAGGACCGATCCGTGCCGGTGGCGATCGTGCGCGGCGTCCCGCGTTCCTGGCTCCGTCAGGGATCGGTGAGGGGCGAGATCGTTCGAACGTCGGGGGAAGACCTCTTCCGCTGACCGGCGACCCTCGGTGCTCGGCCCGGGCGGGCGGTCAGGCCGCCAGCTCGGAGAAGTAGCGCAGGACGGCGGCGGTCCCCGTCTCGAGATCGGTCCAGGGCCGCCAGCCCAGCTGAATGAAGGCGCGCTCGGGGTCGAGACAGCTCCGGAGGACATCCCCCGGGCGCGGGGGTCCGGAGAGGGCGGGCTCCGCCACCCCGGCCTGCCGGGCCATCGTCGAGTAGAGCTCGTTCACCGACGTCTCGTTCCCCGTGCCGATGTTGCACACGAGGCCGCCGCCCCGCGACGCCGCCCGCACGAAGGCGTCGACGGTGTCGTCGACGAAGACGAAGTCCCGCGTCTGTTCCCCGCTGCCGAAGATCGTGACCGGCTCGCTGCGGGTGAGTCGGTCGGCGAAGATGGCGACGACCCCGGACTCGCCGTGGGCGTCCTGGCGCGGGCCGTAGATGTTGGCGAGGGCCAGCGCGCAGAACTCGACGGCATGCATCTCGCGGTAGGCAACCAGGTAGTCGATCGCCGCCATCTTCGACACCCCGTAGGGCGAGCGCGGCCGCTGCGGCGCGGACTCCCGGATCGGCAGACCCTCCGGACCCGGATCGCCGTAGAGGGTGCCGCCGCTCGCCGCGTAGACCACGCGCTCGGTCCCGGCTGCGTGCGCACCCTCGAGCACGTTCACGGTCCCGCCCACGTTGATCGACGCGTCGAGACCCGGGTTGATGACCGACACGGGCACCGACGACTGCGCGGCCAGGTGGAAGATGACCTCGGGGGCTCGCCGCGCGATCAGGTCGACGACGTCGCGGTGCCGGATATCGTGCTGGTGGATGCGCAGCGCGCCGCCGCCCGTTGCGCGGGCCTCGGCCAGGTTGGCGAGTGAGCCGGTCGAAAGGTCGTCCACCACGTCGACCTCGTGGCCCTCGGCCAGCAGCCGGTCGACGAGTGCCGACCCGATGAACCCCGCACCTCCGGTGACCAACGCCCGCATCGCCCGTCAGCCTTGCAGAGCGCTACGCCGGAAGTCGTTGGCCGTCGACGAGTGTCTCTGGCTCGACCTCGACGCCGGGGCCGACGACCGAGATCGGCCGAAGCGAGCAGCCGGCGCCGACGACGGCGCCCGCCCCCACGATCGAACCCTCGACCCGGGCATCCACCCCGACGTAGGTGCCGGCCATCAACACGGACCGGCTGACCACCGCACCCGCGTCGACGACGGCGCCCCGGCCGACCACCGAGCCTTCGACGCGCGCGCCGGGCGAGATCCGGGCGCCCGCGCCGACGAAGCACGGCGCTACTGCGTCCCCGTCGAGGCTCGGCGAACCCGTCACCCACACCCCGGGGGCCACGAGCTGCGCGCCGGGGCAGGGCGGTCCAGGGCGCGCTCCGCTCACCAAATCGAAGTGCGCCTGCAGGAAGTCGGCCGGCGTGCCGGTGTCGAGCCAGTAGGCGGGGTCGGCCATCGCCCAGAGCACCCCCTCGGCCACCATCTCGGGGAAGGTCCGCCGCTCGATCGAGGTCCGCTCCCCGAGGGTGATCCGCTCGAGGACCTGCGGCTCAAACACGTAGGTGCCGGCGTTCACGAGGTTCGTGGGCGCCTCCCCCGCCGGCGGCTTCTCGACGAACGCCCGTACCCGCCCCTCGTCGTCGGTGTCGACCACGCCGAAGGCCGAGGGGTCGGCCACGGGGTAGAGCCGGATGGTCCCCTCCGCGCCCCGGGCGCGATGGAAGTCGACGAGGCGCGACACGTCGAGGTCCGTGAGGACGTCGCCGTTCAGCACGAGAAAGGTGTCGTCGATCCCGGCCGCGGCGGCCGCGAAGCGGACCGCGCCTGCGGTGTCGAGCGGCTCGGGTTCGACCGCGTAGGTGAGGCGGACCCCGGCCGCCTCACCGCTCGGATAGGCCTTCGTGAACGCGTCCGGCAGGTAGCCGAGCGACAGTACGGCCTGGTCGATGCCGTGCTCGGCCAGTCCGGCCAGGACTCGCTCGATCATCGGCCGCTCGATGATGTCCAACATCTGCTTGGGGGTCTCGAGCGTCAGCGGACGGAGGCGGGTTCCCTCGCCCCCGACCAGCACGATCGCCTGCACTACGTGGTCGTCGTCGGGCTCGACTTGGACGGGACCGTGGTCGTCGTCGGGCTCGACTTGGACGGGACCGTGGTCGTCGGGGGCGACGACGTCGTCGGTGGCGGAATGGTCACCGAGGTGGTCGTGGTGGTCGATCCCGAGCTGGCGCCGGCCAGCAGCACCGCGGTGACGACCGATTGGGGCGGCCTCGGCAGGGTGTTGCCGGCCGGCACGAAGCCGACCTCGACCAGCGAGTTGAACCCGAGCTTGAGCGCCGCGGGGTCGGCGACGCTCACCGGGGCGGTCTTGGGGTCGGTGTTGTGCCAGTAGGCGACCTCGACATGGCCGACCTTCCCCGCGTCGGGAGTGCCCTTCGGGCACTTCTGGCCGTTGCTCAACACCGTCTTCCCCGGGTACTCGAACGCGGTGGGCGTGAGGACGAGTCCCGGCGTGTTGACCTGGAACTGGCCGAGCGTCGCATTGTTGCCGGCCTGTTGCCTGGTCTGCGGCGCGATCACGATGACCCCGTTCCCACTGGTCGTGACCCCGAGCGTCGAGGCGTTGGCGGTCGCCGCGAGCGGGGCGAGCATCTGACCGCAGTCGTCGAAGGAGATCCCGGCGAACCAGTGCTGGCCGACCGTGGGCTGGACTGCGGCCGGCTGCTTCGGATGCTGGTACTCGTAGCGGGAGAAGATGACCGACAGGAGCCCGAGCACGATGAGGACGGCCAGCCCGAGGTACCAGTTCGTGGGCCGCTGCCCCCGATAGGTGCGGCCACCGCCCGTGGCGGCGGCGCGCGCCACCCACTTCCCTGTCGAGTTCCTGGGCACAGTGGGAGAAGACCCTACTGCCTGCCGACCCCGCTCCCGAAGCCCGCGACCCCCCGCCGAGACAGGGATCGATAGAGGGCGGCCGTGTCCGGATGCACCACGCGCAGGTCCCCCGTGCCGATCGGTCGTGGATGGCGCCCGGTCGGGACACCACCCACGACCTGGACCAACTCGGCCATGACCCGCTCCACCCCGGCCGGGTTGCCCTCCAGGTCGGCGGCTCTCAAGAGGAGCCGGTAGAGCCGCTCGTCGTAGGGGCTGGCGAGGAGGCCCGCTCTGGCCGCGAGGGCCGCGGCGCGGCCCGAGCCCGCCGCCAGTTCGTGCTCGCCCAGCCGCAGGGCCAGCTCGACCACGCTCTCCTCTACGACACAGAGCACGCCTTCCAGCACCGCCCAGTCACCGTGGCGCAGTCCGTCGAACGGTCGGCCCCGCACGAGCGAGAGCCCGGCGCGCCACGCCGCCGCGTCACCGAGCGCGGCGAGCTCCCGCAGCTGCTGCCAGTCCGTCACCACGCTCGGTGCCAGCTGCAGCCGGCCGTGACTGCGCGGCAGGTGGTCGAGTCCGAGCGTCCCGTGTCCGAGCGCGCGCCGGGCCGCCGACGCGGTGGAGTGCAGCGTCGGCGCGGCCATCAGGCGGTCAGGCCACAGCGCCGTGGCCCACGCGTCGTTGGAGGCGCCCCGGTGGTGCAGCGCCAGGTAGACGACCAGGTCGAACGCCGGCGCGCGCCGGAACGGGCGGGCAGCGCCGCGCACCTCGACCGGCCCCAGTATCGCCACCACGACCTCGGGCACCGGCGCGCTGCGCCGAACCTGGGTCGAGGCGGGACCGGGGTCTGCGACAGCCAAGTCCTTCCGCACAGCAAGGAACGGTCTGGCCGCTCGGCGCGATTGCCGCAGCGAGCATCGGTGGTGGGCGCTCCACGGCGGGCGGGCGGGACGACGTCGGTGGAGACGGGCCGAGGTCGTCCCGCCCAGGGTCGCCGTGGCGGGGGTGCATGGTGTTGCCTCCGCAGTGTGGCGGGGCGACCTGGCCCGATCCTTGCGGCGAACATCGCGGGGATCCTGACGTCGCGCCAGGGTGGGGCGTTGGTGACATGAGAAGCTACCGACGTGGCCGACGAACAAGGCACCATCGTCGTCATCGAGGACGATCCCAACATCGCCGACCTGCTGGACCTCTATCTGCGGCGGGAGGGCTTCCGGGTGGTCCAGGCCGCCAACGGCGCGTCCGGACTCGACGCCGTCTCGCGTGAGCACCCGCGACTCGTGGTGCTCGACGTGGGCCTCCCGGGGGACCTGGACGGGCTGGCCGTCTGCCGCGCCCTACGGGCCGACTCCGACGTTCCGGTCGTCATGCTGACCGCCCGCGACGGGGAGATCGACCGCGTCCTCGGGCTCGAGCTCGGCGCAGACGACTACATCACGAAGCCCTTCTCCCCGCGTGAGCTGGTGGCTCGGGTCCGCGCCATCCTCCGCCGCTCGGAGTCCGGTGGGCGGCAGCGGGCGCGGGCGCTCAGCATCGGGTGCATCGAGATCGACGTCGAGCGACGCGAGGTGAGAAACGAGAGCACACCGGTCGCCATGACGGCCCGGGAGTTCGACCTCCTGGCCTACCTGGCCGAGAACGAGGGCCTCGTGCTCAGCCGGCGCCAGCTGCTGGACGGCGTCTGGGGGTCGGACTGGTACGGCGACGACCGGACCGTCGACGTCCACGTCCGCCAGCTGCGCAAGAAACTCGGGGGCGCACTCCCGCTGGCGACCGTCTGGGGCGTCGGCTACCGGCTGGGCTGACGTGACGATCGACCGAGCGAAGAGGCCCTAGCCGTGCGCCGGCGGCTCACCGTGTTCATCGTCGGGATCGTGGCCGTGATCCTGGTGCTGGCGGGCGTCGGCACCTGGTACCTGGCCCGGCAGTCGGTGCGACAGTCCACGCGCAGCGAGGCCCTCTCCACCGTCCAGGCGCTGGCCAAGAACCACTCGATCGTCCTGCGCGACCTCGCCACCACCGCGGCCCGGCGCCTCCAGGTCGGTCGGGAACTCGGCCGGATCATCCGGGCGCTCGGACATCTCGACGGCGCCTACTTCCTCCCGGTCGTGGCCGGCCAGGTGAGCGGCGCGCTGCCCGCGGGACTGCACATCGACCCGGCCACGCTCGATCAACTAACCGCGCCCGCGGGCCCCACGTCGACCTCGGGCTTCAGCGGGTCGGAGGCGTGGGCGGCCGCCCCCCTCACCATCGACACCGTCGGTCCCCTCGGCACCCGCAGCGTGCACACCCTCGTGCTCGTCACGCGGCGCATCGGTGGTGCCTCCTGGTCCGGCGACTACCTGATCCTTGCCGCCGCCCTGCTCCTCAGCGCCGCGCTGATCGCCGCCCTCTTGAGCAGGCGGATCACCGTGCCCCTGGTGCGGGCGGTCGACACCACGCAGCGGATCGCGGCCGGCGACCTCGACGCCCGGATGGGGACGAGCCGACACGACTATCCCGAGCTGCAGTCGCTGGCCAGCGCCATCGACTCCATGGCGGCCCATCTCGGGCGCCTCCGCAACACCGAACGCCAGTTCCTGCTCTCGGTCTCCCACGAGCTGCGGACCCCGCTCACCTCGATCCGGGGCTACGCCGAGGCGATCGCAGACGGCGCGACCACCGATACCACGCACGCCGCGGCGGTCATCACGACCGAGGCGCGACGCCTCGAGCGCCTGGTCGCCGACCTCTTGGATCTGGCCAAGCTCGACGCGCGCAGCTTCTCCTTGCATCTGCGCGACGTCGATGCCGCCGAGGTGGTGGAAGAGGCGGCCGAGGAGCTGCGACCCGTCCTCGTCCGGGCGGGGCTCACCTTGCGGGTCGACAACCCGGCTGGCCCCCAGATGGTCCTGGCCGATCCCGACCGCCTCGACCAGGTCCTGGCCAACCTGCTCGAGAACGCGGCCAAGTTCGCCAGCTCTCAGGTGGTCATCGGGGCGGTCCCGCGCAACGGCTCGGTCGCGCTGATGGTGGTCGACGACGGTCCGGGCATCCCGAGCGGAGAGCTCACCCGGGTGTTCGACCGGCACTACACACTCGACCGTCACCCCCGGGCGAACCGCCCGGCCGGCTCGGGGCTCGGCCTCGCCATCGCGGCCGAGCTGGCGGCCGCCATGGGCGCCAGCATCCGGGCGGAGTCGCCCATCAACGGCACCGGGGGCACCCGGATGGTGGTCCAACTGGCGGCACGCTGAGTCCTTGACCAGCGTTTTTGACCCTCACAAACCCATCACATCGGCCACACAGATCGCTCACTCCCCTCCGTTCTACTGGTCAATACGCCGGTAGGACCGGCTTGAACAGGAGGACATGATGACGATCCGTTGGAGTGCCAAAGCCAAGAAGGTCGCCGTGGGCGCCGGGGTGCTCCTCACTTCCCTCGGCATCGGCGGTACCGCCTATGCGGCCAGTGGCTCCTCGACCACCCCGTCGAGTGGACAGTCGCCCTCGGCGACGACGGCCAACCACCCGAAGCTGCGGGCCCTGCTCCGCCACACCGTGCAGGACACCCGCGTCATAAAGACCAAGAACGGGTTCGTGACGATCGAGTCCGTGAAGGGAACGGTCGCCACGATCGACCCGACCTCGATCACGGTCAACGCGCTGAACGGCGGTCAGGTCACCGCGACGATCGGGCCCAAGACCCGCTTCGTCCGGCTGACGGACGGCTCCATCAGCACCGGGGACAAGGTGGGACTGGTCGAGGTCGGTTCGACCGCCCGCGTCATCGTCGGCCCCAAGGCCTCGTCGACATCGACGACCACGAGCTGACGCAGCTTCGGCATCACGCGGCGAACGTGCGATCCCTGGTCGTGCGTTCGGCGCGTGGCCGCGTCCGGGTTCCGGGGCGCCGGTCGACCGGTGGGCCCCGATCAGGCCGACGGCGCTGACTCGTCGGGACCGCGCGGGCCGATCCCCGACGTCGCCTCTCCGTCCTCGATCGGCCGGACGGCGTGGTGGTGGAAGGGGGAGACGTCCTCGGCACCCAATGCCTCCTCCTTCTCCAGATCGACGACCTGGGGCCGGAAGAACTGCTGGGCGATGAGCGTGGGCACGAACGCCGACAGGATGACGACCGTGACGAGCTCGGTGTACTGGGTCCGAGTGATCAGATGGTGTGTGAACCCGAACAACGCGGCGATCGAGCCGAACGTGAGCCCGGTGGCCATGAGCAGGGTCGTGTAGGTCCGCTCCCGGCGCGGGAGGCCGAACGCCGCAGCCGTCGGCCACACGCCGATCCCCTTGGCGCCGAGCTTGACCACGAGCAGCACGGCGATGACGCCGGCACCCGACACCAGGGCGGGAGCCGAGATGAGCGTCCCGGCCCGCAAGAAGAAGAACGGCGTCAACAGCGCGAAGGCGTTGGCGCGGATTCGGTCGACCACGATCCGGTCGTGGAGGAACACCCCGGCCAGCAACAGGCCCGCCAGGTAGGCCGGGAGCACGGCTTCGCTGCCGGCCTGGGTGGCCAGCCCCCCGAGGGCGAAGAGGACGAAGAGCAAGAACTTGATCTCGGGCTCGCTCACTCGGTGTCCGACGCGGGCGATCAGCAGGCGCGTGATACGGGGCAACGCGATCACCGTGACGGCGGTCACCACGGCGAACACCACCAGCAGCCATCCGTAGGTGGCGAAGAACCCGCCCAGGGCGAGCACCGTGCCGAGATCAGTGACGAAGCAGGCGGCCAGGATGAGCTTGCCGATGTCGTGGCGGTTGAGTCCCGTCTCCACCATGACGGCGTAGACCACGGCCACCGAGGTGGTCGAGAGCGCCGTCCCGCCGATCTCCGCCGCATGCAGCGGCCAGTGGAGCACCAGGCGGCAGAACGCGAACGCGCCGAGGAACGGCAGGGCGAACGACACCACGCCGATGGCCACGCTGGCCCTCCAGTGACGCTTCAGCGACACCGGGTCGATCTCCGCGCCGGCCAAAAAGGTCAGCAGGATCGAGCCCACCGACGCCAGGAAGGTGACGAAGGCGGTCTGCGTGATGTGTTCCTTCACGCCGGGGATGTTCGCCCCCACCGCCCCCACGACGATCTCGACCAGGGCCACCGGAACGGCGATCCGGATGCTCACCAACGCCGCCAGGAGGGCCATGCCGATCCAGATGGCCGCCTCGTAGTAGATGTTCATGAGCCCTCCCGCCCCGCTATGGCTTGGGAGAGGGCCAACGCTCCTCCCGCCAAGGCTGTCTCGGATCTGACAGAAGCCATCAGCCATGCAGGCGGTTCGGGCCAGAAGCCCGCCGGAGCTTCATCCGGCTCGAATCGGAGAATACCAAGCGAAGAGATCGACGGACCGCAGGGCCGCCCCCCGGGGAACGGCTCGAGTTTGGGACTCCGGCCTGCCCTTTCGTGTGGCGACGACCGCTTTCCCTTGCGGCATCCCCGGTCGGCCGTACACTGGGCCAACGATGATCGGATCGACGGTCGGCCCCCGACCTCACGATCGCCTGCGTGGAAGAGTCGCCCCCTCCCCCAGCCGCCGGCGAACGAAAACGCCCCCGGCGCGCCCGGAGGAACCGATCGGATCCGCCGATCTGCGCGAGATCGCTCGGGTCGCCCGTCTCCGCCGCTGGGTCGCCCTGGCCATCGCCACGACCGGCGTCTTCGACCTGGTCACCGCCGTCGTGCCGCCGACGCGCGGACAGCTGATCCTGCTCCGGCAGTTCGCGCCGTTGGTCGTGCTCCAGACCGCGGCCGCGCTGCTCGCCCTGTGCGGCCTGTCGCAGCTCGCGCTCTGGCGGGGCTTGCGCCGCGGCCAGCGGCAGGCCTCGGCCATTTCCGGCGTGGTGCTGGTCCTCGCCGCGGTGCTGCACCTGGTCCGGGGGTTCGACGGCGTGCAGAGCGCGGTCAGCCTGGTCGTGCTGGCCGTTCTGGTAGCCAATCGTCGTCACTTCCGGGCCAGCGTCGATCGGCAGTGGCGGCGCTCGGGGGCGCTCCTCTTGGTGGGCTCTCTGTGCACCACGATCGCGCTCGCGGCGGCCGCGATCGAAGGGTTCTTGCTCCTTGACCCCGACGGCAACGCGGTGCCCGTCCACCTGGCCCTGTTGGCGGTCGTCGAACGTTTGATCGGCATGCAGACGGTCTCGCTCCCGCACCGACTCGACCGCTTCCTCAGCCCCACGCTGCTCGGTGTCGGACTGGCCCTCGCCGTCGCCGGGCTCGTCGTCATCTCGCGACCGGTCGTCGACCGGCGGCTCCGGGCCGGCCGCCGCTCCCAGGTGGCGGCGCGGCAGCTGGTGGGCCTGCACGGCATGGGCACCCTCGACTATTTCGCCCTGCGCGACGACAAGCAGCACTTCTTCGCCGGCGACACCCTCGTTCCCTACGCGGTGCACTCGGGTGTGTGCCTCGTGTCGCCCGACCCGATCGGACCCCTTGAGAACCGGGCCGCCGCCTGGGCGGCGTTCTGCCGGTACGCGGACACGCAGGGGTGGATCGTGGCGGTGCTGGGCGCAGATGACACCTGGCTGGCCACCTACCGCCAGGCCGGCATGCGTTCGCTCTACATCGGCGACGAGGCCGTGGTCGACCTGCACTCGTTCAACCTGGCCGGCGGTCAGAAGAAGGGGCTGCGCCAGGCCGTGAACCGAATCGCCCGCTACGGGTACACCATCTCCTTCCACGACCCACTCGAGCTCGACGCCACGCTCGCCTCCCAACTGCAGTCCGTGATGGAGCGGAGCCGGCGCGGCCACCACGAGCGCGGCTTCTCGATGACCCTCGGCCGCCTCTTCGACCCCGAGGACGCTGGCCTCCTGCTGGCGGTGGCGCACCATCCCGACGGCACCCCGGTCGCGTTCTGCCAGTTCGTCCCGGCGCCGGGCATCGGCGGCTACTCGCTCGACCTCATGCGGCGCGACGAGGGTACCCATCCCAACGGGCTGATCGACTTCGTCATCGTGTCGACGATCGAGCACCTGCGGGCCCTCGGCGCCGACTCGCTCGCCCTCAACTTCGCCACGATGCGCGCCGTGATGGCCGGCGAGACGGGTGACTCCCTGGCAACGCGGCTCTTCCGACGCGGCCTCAAGCACCTCTCCGGATCGATGCAGATCGAGTCGTTGTGGCGCTTCAGCGCCAAGTACGAGCCGGAGTGGATCGGCCGGCACCTGGTCTTCGGCTCGGTGGAACACATCTTGGCCGTCGGCCTCGCCGTGGCCCGTGCCGAGTCCTGGTGGGAACTCCCGATCATCGGGCGCTATCTACGCGCCGATCACGATCGGCGCTCCGCCGCGTCTTCCGCCGCCGGCGGCCAGGCGGCCCAGGCGGCCTGACACCAACGGCCTGCGCCGACCCGCAGGCGCAGGTTGGCGGAGGTGGCGCGATGGATCCGCGGGAACGCGGCGACCGGCGACCGGCCCCACCCCGACCTGCCGTCCTGTCACAACGCCTGCATAGGGTTCGCTTCGCAGCGGTCGCCTGTCACTGGGCGCGCTGACCGCCTGCACTCGCTCCTCGACGAGCCACCGTGGTGGGTCATCCCGGTCGCGCTGTCCTCCGACCCCACGCCCTGCGCGTGGGACCAGCGCGCTGACGGGCGGCCCCGTGACCCGAGAGGGGGGCCGCATGGCCGCCAACGGCCAGCATGCCGAACTCGTCAACCGCCTGACCGAAGGGATCGCCGATCTCACGTCCTCTGATCGGTGGCGGCGGTACCTGGACTTCCAGAGCCGCTTCCATCGCTACAGCGCCGGCAACGTGCTCCTCATCCTGTCCCAACGCCCGGACGCGACCCGGGTGGCCGGCTTCCGGGCGTGGCAGGCGCTGGATCGTTCGGTGCGCAGGGGAGAGCGCGCGCTGTGGATCCTGGCGCCGATGGTCCGCCGTCGGTGCATCGGCGATCCGGAGGGAGAGGCGCGAATCGGCGGGTTCAAGTGGGTGCCGGTGTTCGACGTGTCCCAGACCGAGGGCGCCGATCTGCCGTCGGTCTGTCGCCCGCTGTCGGGCGACGACGACGGCCCGGCCTTCGAGCGCCTCATCGAGATCGCCACGCTGATCGGCTTTCGCGTCGAGGACCACCGCTTCGACGGGCCCACCAACGGAGACTGCTGCCACCGCCGGCGCCGGATCAGGGTCGAGGTGGCGCGCTCGGCGCGCCAGCGGGTGAAGACGCTGGCCCATGAGCTGGCCCACGCCATCCTCCACGAGAGGGTCGGCGACCGCAGCGTGGCCGAGCTCGAGGCCGAGTCGACCGCCTATGTGGTCTGCCAGCACCTCGGCATCGACACCGCCGAGTACACATTCGGCTACGTGGCCACCTGGGCGGGCGGTGGGGCGGCGGCGATCGCCGCGATCAAGGCCTCGTGCGACCGGATCCAGCGGGCCGCCGACACCATCGTCGGCTCGCTCGCCCTCCGACATCCCTTGGACGAACGGTAGATGCCTGTCCGTCCAGCAGCGGGCGAGGACCGACGCAGGCGGCTGAGCCACCGCCGGCAGCGCTCAGGCGGGGTGCCGATGCGTGCGGTAGGTGGGGGCGTTCACCGGGCAGGAGAGCGAGTGCGGCACCTCTGCGACGTCGGCGGCCGCGGGGTTCACGATGCCGAGCGCGCTGGCGACCGCCCTGGCCGCGCACAGACCGGCGCCGATCAGCACCGCCGTGTGAAAGCCGTCGGAGAACCGTTGCGGTTGCCGGTAGGCGGCACCGGTCAGCCCGGCGAGCGCAGGGAGCACGGCGACCGCCACCAACCCGGCCACCCGGGCCACCGCGTTGTTGACGCCCGAGGCGACTCCGGCGTGGGTCGCCTCGACCGCGGCCAGCACGGTGGTGGTGAGCGGCGCCACGGTGAGCACCAGTCCCGCGCCGAAGACGACCACCGACGGGAGCACCGACGTGAGGTAGTGCGAACCGACCTGCACCCGGGTCATCAAGAGC
>DATNIB010000008.1:0-15675 GCA_035604685.1 Acidimicrobiales bacterium
GTCACCTTCACGGCCAGCCAGGCGTTGAACCGGGCGCTCGGGCTGCCGCTCGGCAGTTGGTCCCGCACCTTCACCGGCGTCGGCGCGCCCCCCTTGAGTTTGGTCGCGGTCCGGTGGTGCGGGACGTAGTCGTAGATGGCCGAGGCGCTCACGGCGGCTCTCCTTGCGTGGTCCGTTGTTGGCGGGCCCATCATGGCGTGAGGACCCGCCCGCGCCTCGGACCGGCCGGTCCCACGAGAACCGCGTCGCCCCGGCGGCCGCGGCGCCGCCCGAGAACCGTCACGGCGGGCGGTGGTTGTGGCATGCTCCGATCGGCACCCGGACCCTGGCCCGTCGACAGAGACGGACCACGCCGGTGACCACCGCAAGGAGGACCGGCGTTGCTCTCAGTTCACCTGCTCGGCGCGCTCGTACATCTCGACTCGCCAGGGCGCTACCTGCACTGGTCGATCTTCACCGTGTCGGTCGCCAACCTGGTGCTGATCGCGGTCATGGTCGTGATCTTCGGCGTGGCCCTGCTGGTGCCGTTCCCCCACGGGCGAGACGACGGCGACGCGCCGCCCGGCGCGCTCTCCGGGAGCGACGCGGCCCGGGAGCCCAGGGCCGATATGGGGGACGACGCCGACCGGCGCATGTGGACCTCCCGTTTGCGACGGCGGGCGCTCAGCAAGCTCCCGCCGGGCAAGCTCCTGCCCGACCGCCAGCCGGCCTACGTCGCCTCGTGGGTCTACGTCTTTGGGGTCGCCTCCCTGGCCGCGCTCGGCATGGCGATCGTCTCGGGGTTCGCCATCGCGCTGGGCGGCTCGGACTGGTGGCACACCAACCGGGTGGGGCACTTCTTCAACAGCCTGCACCTCTGGAGCGTCGAGCTCTTCATGGCCCTCTTGGTCATCCACCTCTGGGGCAAGTTCTGGATGGCCGCCTGGCGCGGCCGGCGCCGGCTCACCTGGATCACCGGCGTGGTCGCCTTCGCCTTCTCGATCGTCGAGTGCTTCACCGGCTACCTGTCCCAGCAGAACTTCGACTCGCAGTGGATCTCGACCAACGGCAAGGACGCCTTCAACGCCATCGGGGTCGGCGGGTTCTTCAACCTCATGAACTCCGGCCAGATGCTGCTCTGGCACGTCGTCCTCATCCCGATCGTGCTGGTGGCCCTCGTCGGCGCCCACGTGCTGCTGGTGCGGGTCCGCGGGGTGTCCCACCCCCTGCCGGTCGCACCCGCCCGCGGTCGGGCGGCGCGACAGGCTGCCGCCGCGGCGGACCGGGCGGAGTGGCGGGGCCCCACCCGGCGCTACGACATCGTGAAGGAGGCCGCAGTGGCCTCGGTGATCGCGCTCGTGCTGGTGGTGCTGCTGGCCTCGCTCCTGTCCTCACCCGACGAGCCGCCGGTCACGGTCGCCAGCTGGGCCAAGGTGGCCCCCGCCGACTTCCTCGCCACCTCGGCCACCGAGCTGGCCGCGACCAGCAAGACGGCCACCTACGGCCCGCCGTATAACAACGGGACCGCGAGCGTCCAGCAGCTCGGCCCCAACTGGCAGAACCTGACCGGGGTGCTCCAGCCGATCAACACCGCGGAGACCTTCGTGCTCTCCCCCTTGTCCAAGGTGGCCCCGACCGAACCCCGGCTCGCCGCCGCCCTCTCCATCTACCGCGCCGTCTCCCCGGCCCGGCAGATGGCCTGGACCAACGCCTACCTGAAGGCGGTGACCCACGTCCGCTTCGTGGCCGGCCAACCGGTGGTGCCGCGGGCGGCCGACGGCACGGTGCCGTTCCTCTTGTCGACCGAGCTCACGCTCGCTCGCTCGGGGGCGCTCGACGCCGACCTCTTGGCCCAGCATCCCTTCTACGGCTCGGACTTCACGAAGCCGCTCCTCTTCTTGGAGGACGGGAGCTACTTCTCGGACCAGGCGACCGCCGACCACCTGACCGGCACCCAGTGGGGCGTCATGAACGAGACCGGGAGCTTCCCCGGGCAGCCCTGGCTGTGGCTCTACACGCTCTGGTACCAGGTGCCGGGCTTCCGCACCTCGCCCAACGTCGACCTCATCGCCATCTACATGACGGCCGTCGGCACCCTGCTCCTGCTGGCGGTGCCCTTCCTGCCGGGGCTGCGCGACATCCCGCGGTTCATCCCCGTCCACCGACTGGTGTGGCGGCGCTGGAACCGCACCCAGGCGGGCGCCGCGCCGCCGGGCGGCGCCGACGAGACGCCGGCCACCCCGGCGCCGGACCCCCCGACCCCGGCCGCCGCGCCGTCGGGCTGAGCGCGCCGGCCCGGGCGCCGTCGGCCGGGCCACCGGGGTTGGACCAGGACAACGAGTACGGCATCCCGTGGGCGACGCGGACGCGCACGTATCCTGACGCGGGAATGGATTCGCTCTCCTCGTAGAGGACGAGGCCGCCACCAAGCCGTGGAGGCGACGTTGACCACTGGTGGACCCGGCTGGTTCCCAGACCCATTGGGGCACCACCAGCACCGGTATTTCCGCGGTGACCGTTGGACGGAGCACGTCGCGGACAACGGGGTGGTGGGGATCGAGCCGCTCCGCGGTCCGGCCGCGGCCCCGGCTGCTGCCTCCTGGTTCTCGGGTGCACAGCGGAACCCGCCGTCGAACCGACTCCGGGCGCTGTTGGCGACGGTCGTGCTGCTGGTCGGGATCCTCACGTTCGTACTGATCGCCAAACAACCGACCGGTTCGAACGCGGCTGGTCAGGCCGCACCGCCCGCCGCGGTGGCCGGTGCGCGCGCCACGTCCCCCACCGAAAAGGCCAGGACGGCCCTGCTGGTGCTCTCGGATCTGCCGAAGGGCTGGACCTCGACCAAGTCGCAGAACAACAACTCGCCGTTCCCCGGGGCCGCCCAGCTGGCCGGCTGCCTCGGGGTACCGACCAGCGTCATCACGAGTCAACCGCCCACCGCCTACAGCCCCGAGTTCGCGAGCAAGGACCAGCGGCAGCTGGTGAGCGACAGCGTCTCGGTCTACCCCTCGGCCAGGGCCGCGCAGGCCGACTTCGCCTCCCTGGCGAACCCGAAGACACCGTCGTGCCTCACGACGGTGTTGAACAACCAGGCCAAGGCCGCGCTGGGGTCGGGATTCGGCACCGGGACCAGCCTGGGGACGGTCACCGTGACCCGGGCGCCGGCGACCGAGTTCGCCCCCCACAACGCCAACTTCACGGCGTTGGTGCCGGTCACCGATCAGGGGGCCACGCTGAATCTCCAGCTCACCGTGGTCGACTTCGTCCGCGGCACCGAGGAGCAGACCGTCACCCTGGTCGCCGTCCAGGGCCCCTTCCCCACCGCCTTGGCGCGACACCTCACGACCGTGGCGGCCGGGCGGATCTATCTGGCCGGTTGACCGAGCCGGGCCCGGGGCCCGACCGGCACCGAGGGGCTAGGGGTTCACGCGGCGCGGCAGCACTGGCGCGTCGCGCCCGGTCCCGCCCGCCACCGCGGCCGGGACGCCGGCCGCGCCGTCGTCCTCCCGCCGCTCCTCGTGGTACTCCTGCTCCACGTTCACCGCCCAGATGTCGTGGTGGGCGCCGTGGATGTTCTCCACCGTCAGCATCGCCGTGTACATCGAGTGGTCCTGGTTGTTGTACTTGTGCATCCCGTTGCGGCCGACCGGGTGCACGTTGGCGGCGTCCGTGGCCAGCCAGGCCACGATCGTCGCCACGTTGTCCTGGTAGGAGAAGTCGTAGGTGGGGTAGGCCTTGGGGACCCGCACGACGTAGCCCTGCTGGACGGCCGCGGCGGGCACCAGGCCGAGCACCTCGAGCTCGCGGCTGGCCAGCGCGATCAGCTCCTCGTCGGGCATGGTCCACATGCCGTCGCCCTCGAAGACGAAGTACTCGAGGCCGAGACAGGTCCGCCCCTCCTTCACCATGTAGGGCGACCAGGACCCGAAGTTCTGGATCCGCCCCACCTTCACCTCCGGCGAGTGGACGTAGATCCAGTTGTCCTCGAACCCGAGCTCCTCGGGCACCACCACCGCCACCGTGAGGAAGTCCCGGTAGTGCAGGTCGTCGGCGGCGGCCAGCACGGCCGCGGGCGGCGGCGGGTCGATGGCGCGGACCAGCTGGGCCATGGGCATCGACGAGATGACGTGGGAGGCGGGCTGGCGCGAGGTCTCCCCCCGGTGCTCCAGGCTCACGGCCTCGGCCCGGCCGGCCGAGAGGTGGATGCGGCGCACCGCCGTCTGCATGCGCACGTCGCCCCCGGCCGCCTCGACCTTGTCCCGGCAGACCTCCCACATCATCCCCGGCCCGTACTTGGGGTAGCGGAACTCCTCGATCAGGGTCGTGATCTCGGTCTGGTTGCGCCTCGGGGTGAGCGCGTTCAGGATCGCCTTGCCGAGGTCGAGGTTCTTCACCCGCTGGGCGGCGAAGTCGGCCGGCATGTCGGCGACGGGGATCCCCCACACCTTCTCGGTGTAGGTCTTGAAGAAGGTGCGGTAGAGCCGCCACCCGAAGCGGGCCACCAGCCAGCCCTCGTAGTTGGTCTGGTCCTTCGGCGGCCGCAGGCGCGCCGACAGGTAGGACAGCCCGCACAAGAAGGCCTTGGCGGGGCCCATGTTGCGCAGCGCGTTGAGCGGCCGCAGCGGGTAGTCGTAGTACTTGCCCTCGTAGTAGATGCGGCTCTTCCTCGGCCGGAGCAAGAAGTCGTCCCCGGGCAGGATCTCGTGCCAGAGGGCCTCGACCGGGCGGACCTTGGTGAAGAAGCGGTGCCCGCCGATGTCGAAGCGCCAGCCGTCGCGCAGCACGGTGCGGCTGATGCCGCCCACCACGTCGTCGGCCTCGGCCACCACCACCGGGTCGCCCGACTTCACCAGCTCGTAGGCGGCGGTCAGCCCGGCCGGGCCGGCGCCGATCACCACCACCGGGTCGCCGTTCATGGCGTCGCCACGCGCACTCGACACCGGTCTCCTCCGCGGGTGGCCCACCCGGCGCGGCGAGCCTCGTCCGTCTTCCTCGGTCCTGCGCGCCCAGTCCGGTGGCGGTGGCACGGCGCCGGTCCCGACGCTGCGTCTCGCCACCACCGGACCCTGCGGGCACGGCCCCCCGTACGGGCGCGAAGGATAGTGGATGGGCCGGCCGGCGGCCCCCTGCCCCCTACGGGACCGAGATGTTGAGCAGGGCCAACAGGGTGTAGGCGGCCAGGCCCGCCCCCGAGAGGACGAGGACCGCCCGCTCCAGCGGGCGGCGGGAGAGGAGGGTGGCGCCGGCCACCACCAGCGGGAAGGCGCTGAGCGCGTAGCGCTCGAAGGAGTCGAGGTTGGTGCCCGAGAGGGCCACCGCCACGACGGCGGTGGCGAAGAGCGAGTAGGCAGCGGGCAGCCGGCGCCAGCAGACGACGAGGAGGAACAGGACCACGAGGACCCAGGGCACGTGCAGGGCGGTGCCGATGTGGTGGTGCAGGGCCCCCTTGGCGTCGTCGACCAGGGTGCGCAGCGGGTCGGTCAGTCCGCCGTGGTGGCCCGCGCTGGTCTGGATCCGCAGCGGGAGCCAGAAGTCGCCGAAGGCCCGGGCCGACCAGGCGAGGAAGGTGACGAGGCCGAGGACCGGGGCGGCGAGCGCCACCGCGGCCGCGGACCGCTCGGTCGCGCCCGCCTGGCGCCAGCGGGCGAGCGCGACGACGGCCACCGGGAGCACCAGCAGCACGCCGAGCGGGCGGGTCAGCGCGGCGGCGTAGGCGAAGAGGGCCGCCCACCACCAGGCGGGGCGGCCCCCGCCCGCCGGCCGCAGGGCGACGAAGCAGGCCGCCACCAACGCCAGCAGCAACCCCTCGGCGTAACCGAAGACGAAGGTGAAGGCGGGGGGCGCCAGCGAGAGCAGCCAGGCACTGCGGGTGGCCAGCCCCCGGTCGCCCGTCTCCCGGCGCACCAGCACCACCACGAGCGCGGTGCCGACCAGGGCGGCGGCGTTGGCGATGACGACGAGCGCCGGCCCCACCCCGATGCCGGTGGCGTCGGCCAGGTAGCGACCGGCGAGCGGGAACAGCGGGAAGAAGCGGAGCGCCTGGTGCCCGTAGGGTCGGTAGCCGGCGCGGGCGATCGCCTCGTAGAACCCGCCGTCCCAGGCGAGCAGGCCCTGGTGGACGCGGAGTGCCATGCCGGCGTTCTGTGGGTGCGACCGCGACAGGACCAGGTGCGCGACGCCCAGCATCGCTGCGACGATGACCCGGGCCAGCGCGAAGGGGACGAGTACGGGGGCGAGCGCCCGCCAACCGCGGCGCGCCCGGCCGCTCACGAGGACAGCGGGTGGGCGGCGACCGGCGTCAGCTGGGTCAGGTTCATCGGCTCGTAGTAGTGGGCGGGCATCGCCACCACCCGCTCGGTCGCCGTGTGGTTCGGCAGGGCCAGCAGATCGGTCTCGATGTCTTCGCAGCGGATCCCGTAGCCCTGGTAGTTGGCCGCCCAGACCATCCAGATCTGGTGCGTCGACCCGGCGGCCGCCGCCACGTACTGCGCAAAGGAGGCCGGGCTGGCGTGATGCACGGCGCGCTTGTAGTCGATCCAGTCGATGAGGTCCGGCGAGGTGCGGTGCGGGTAGGTGATCTCGACGTAGCGGTCCGGCCCGGTCAGGCGGTAGACGGCGGGGCCCAGCTGGTCCGGGCAGAACGCCACCACGTCACCGGGCCTCCCGTGGGCCGCCAGCGCCGCGGCCACCTTGGTCGCCTGGGTCCGTTGCGTGGTGATGTTCTGCACCCCGACGGCCAGACCCGACACGGCGGCCACCAACAGGACGACCGAACGCAGCCGCGCGTCGGCGAGGGTGGTGGCCCCGAGGACGACCAGCAAGAGGAACGGGATCAGCACGACTGAGGCGTAGCGGGCGCTGAAGCCGCTGTGGGCGAGCAGCCCGCCCGCCACCGCGGCGGCGAGAGTGACAGCGACAACGAAGGCGATCGGCCGGCCGCGCCGGCGGGTCCGGATGTCGAGATCGACGTGCCAGTGGTCCCGGGCCACCCCGAAGAGGCCCAGGAAGGCCAGCAGGAGATAGAGCACCGCCAGCAGGCGGCCCTGGTTGGACCCCGCCGCCGACAGGGTCGCCTGGTTGTCGGTGAAGCCGGTGACCGCGTTGATGGTCGCCGAGAAGTTGGCCGGCGCCGCCCACGGGGTCCCCGTGTGCCGGGACTGGAAGAAGAACGTGGGGACCCACGGGACGAAGGTCAACGCACCCACCGCCACCGCGGCGAGGCTGAAGCGGGCGTTCCGCCGGCGGGCGGGGTCGGGCTGGGTGCGCCGCGCCTGCCAGAGCAGCCAGACGGCGACGGTGGCCAAGAGATAGACCGCCCAGTACTGGGTGTAGAGGAGGGCGGCCGCCACCACGCCGGTCGCCACCAGGTTGCCCGCGCTCGGCCGGCGCACGGCCCCGTCGAGCGCGATGAAGCCGCAGGCGGTGAGCAGCATGACGAGCGAGTACATCCGCGCCTCGGTGCCGTAGTAGATGGCGAAGGGCGCGCTCGCCACCAACAGCACCGTCATCCAGGCGCAGGCCCGGCCCCCGAACCGCCGGCCGGCCACCCAGGCCACCGGGAGGGTGGCGACCGAGATCACCCCCGAGAGCGAGCGCACGGCCAGGTCCGAGCCCCCGAACGGCTTCATCCAGAAGTGCAAGAGGACGTAGTACAGCGGCGGGGCGCCGTCCTGGCGCAGCGCGGCGTGCAGCGAATGGAGCGGGAGCCGCGCGATGTCGACGGTCAGCGCCTCGTCGAGCCACAGCGCCGAGCGCGTCCAGAAGCGCAGCAGGATCCCGGCTGCCACCACCATGAGGAGGACGACGGCCGCCGCCGCCCGCCAGCGTCCGGTCAGCCCGAAGGTCCCGTCGACGAGGTCCGGGCGCGGCTCGTCGAACAGCACCTCTGACTCGGACACCGTGACAACCAGAAGCGACTCCCCCGCCTCCGCCACTTCCATGGCGGGCATGGTAGGCGACGGGGTCAGGGCGCGGCGCGGGCGGTGGTTACTCCCCGGTGGGGGCTTCGTCGACGGCGGCGTCGACGATCTCGCCGGTTTCGGCCGGCGCGTCGGGGGCCGACGGGTCGAGCTCGGGGGTCCCCGGGGCCGCCGCCCCGTCCGCCGGGGCGGCGCTGGCCGCGTAGTCGGCCCAGGCCGCCTGGGCCTCGGTCTCGGGCGTGAACTCGGCCTCTGCATACTCGAAGTTGCCGATGTAGTTGCCCTCCGCGTCGTACGCGTGGGCCCCGAAGGCCTCGCGGTACTCCTCGGAGACCTCGCCGCCCTCGGCCGCCTGCTTGATGGAGAGGCTGATCCGGCGGCGCTGCAGGTCGATGTCGATGATCTTCACCCAGAGCTCCTCGCCCGGGTTGACCACCTGCTCGGGCAGGTCCACGTGGTGGGCCGCCATCTCCGAGATGTGCACGAGCCCCTCGATGCCGTCGCCCACCTGGACGAAGGCGCCGAACGGCACGAGCTTGGTGATCCGGCCGTAGACCAGCTGGCCGACCTGGTGGCCGTTGGCGAACTCCTGCCAGGGGTCGATCTGGGTGGCCTTGAGCGACAGGCTGATGCGCTCCTTGTCGAGGTCGACGTCGAGCACCTCGACCTCGATCTCGTCGCCCACCGACACGACCGAGGAGGGGTGGTCGACGTGCTTCCAGCTGAGCTCGGACACGTGGACGAGCCCGTCCATGCCGCCCAGATCCACGAAGGCACCGAAGTTCACGACCGAGGACACGAAGCCCTTGCGGCGCTCGCCCGGCTTCAGGTTGGTGAGGAAGTCCCCGCGCTGCTCCTTCTGGGCCTCTTCGAGCCAGGCCCGGCGGGAGAGGACCACGTTGTTGCGGTTGCGGTCGAGCTCGATGATCTTGGCCTCGATGGTGCGGCCCACATAGGGCTGGAGCTCGCGCACCCGGCGCAGCTCCACCAGCGAGGCCGGTAGGAAGCCGCGCAGGCCGATGTCGACGATGAGCCCGCCCTTCACGACCTCGATGACCGGGCCGGACACGACCTGGTCGGTCTCCTTCAGCTGCTCGATGGTCGACCAGGCCCGCTCGTACTGGGCCCTCTTCTTGGAGAGGACGAGGCGCCCCTCCTTGTCCTCCTTCTGGAGGACGAGGGCCTCCACGTGCTCGCCCAGAGAGACGATCTCTTCTGGGTTCACGTCGTTGCGGATGGACAGCTCGCGGGCGGGGATGACGCCCTCTGACTTGAAGCCGATGTCGAGCAGCACCTCGTCCCGGTCGATCTTGACCACGGTGCCCTCGACGAGGTCGCCGTCCTCGAACTCGATGATGGTGCTCGCCATCACGTCTTCCAAGGACTCGGTGCCCATGTCGTCCTCGGTGATCGTCCGGGGAAGGTAGACGCCGTCGGCGTCGAAGGTCCCCATGGCCTCCTTGGACAGCACGGCGGTGGATGGCGCGTCGGGCATGACGATCGGATGGTCTCGCTTTCAGATGGTGGCGAGCGGGTCGACTGCGGTGAGCCGCTGCTCAGATGGCCGAGCCGATGGCTTCGGCCAGACGGAACAGGGTACCACCAGGTCAACCCCCCTTGGCCTGGGCCCAGGAGGAGCCCCAGGCCAAGGAGACCTTGAGGGGCACGCTGAGCTCGGCCGCGCCGGTCATGGCGTCGGACACGAGACCCTCGACCACCGCCTCTTCGCCCGGCGCCACGTCGACCAGCACCTCGTCGTGCACCTGGAGGACGAGCCGGCTGGCGAGGCCGCCGTCGGACAGCGCGCGGTCGAGCCGGACCAGCGCCGTTTTGAACAGGTCGGCCGCCAGGCCCTGGATGCCGGCGTTCATGGCCTGGCGCTCGGCCGCCAGCCGCACCCGGTAGTTGCGGTCGGCCAGCTCGGGCAGCGGGCGGACCCGCCCGAGCGCGGTGCGGGTGAAGCCGCGGGCCCGCGCTTCTGAGACCGTCGTGTCCATGTAGAGACGCACCTCGGGGAAGGCGGCGAAGTAGCGGTTCATGATCTCGCCCGCCTCGTCGACGCCCGTGGCCAGCCGCCGGGCCAGGCCGAACGCCTCCATGCCGTAGGCGAGACCGAAGGAGACCATCTTCGCCCGCTCCCGCTGGGTGTGGGTGACCTCGGCCTCGGGCACCCCGTAGATGCCGGCGGCGACCGTGCGGTGCACGTCGGCGCCCGAGGCGAATGCCGCCCGCAGGCCCGGGTCGCCCGAGAGATGGGCGATGACGCGCAGCTCCATCTGGTCGTAGTCGGCCACGAGCAGCGTGTTGCCCTCGGCCGGCACGAAGGCGCGCCGGAACTGGCGGCCGGCCTCGGTGCGCACCGGGATGTTGTGCAGGTTGGGCCGCTCAGAGGACAGCCGCCCGGTCCGGGCCACCGTCTGGCGGAACGAGGCGTGGATCCGCCCGTCGTCGCCCACCTCGGCCAGCAGGCTCTCGCCGTAGGTGGAGCGCAGCTTCTCGAGCTCGCGGTAGCGGAGCAGGGTCTCGACGATCGGGTGGTCGTCGCGCAGGGTCTCCAGGGTTTGGGCATCGGTCGAGTAGCCCGTCTTCGTGCGCCGGCCGGTGGTGAGCCCGAGCTCGTCGTAGAGGACGGTGCGCAGCTGTGGCGTGGAATTCACGTTGAAGGGATGCCCGGCCAGGGCTTGGATCTCGGCCTCCAACTTGTCGGTCTCCCCCACCAGCTCGTCGACGATCCGCCGCAGCTCGGCTGTGTCGACCCGGATCCCGACCACCTCCATGCGCGCCAACACGCCGACCAGCGGGCACTCGACGTCGTCGTGCAGCGGACGCAGGCCGGCGGCGTCGAGCGCGTCGGTGAGGACCGCCACCAGCTGGGCGGCCGTGCTGGCCTCCCCCACCGCAGCCTCCGCGTCCGCGGCCGGCGCATCGATCCCGAGCGCCAGCTGGCCCTTGGCCGCGGCGGGGCGCTCCCCGAGCGCGGCCCGGTCGAGCCACGGGGCGGCCACGGCGTCGATCGTGTAGTCGCCGACCGACGGGTCGAGGAGGTAGGCCGCGACCGCCGTGTCCATGGCGAGCGTCGGGCAGGCGAGGCCGAGCTCGAGCAGGGAGCGGAACAGCTCCTTCACCTGGTGCCCGACCACGGGGCGATCGGCCCAGGCGCCGACCAGGGCGTCGCGGACCGGCGCCGCGGAGAGCAGCGCCGAGTCGAGCCACACGGCCGAGACCGGCGGGTCCCCCGCGACCAGCGCGATCCCGCTCAGCGCCGACCGGCCGGGCGCTCCGGTCCAGTGGCCGGCGACCGCCAGCGCGCCGGGCGCCGCCGCGACCACCTCGGCCACCGCGCGCACCGCGTCGCTCGCCGAAGACGGTTGGATCGGCGCCGGCGCCGGTGCCTCGGTCCGGGCGGCGACCGCTGGCGGCGCGCCCGCCGCGGCGGCGTCGGTCTCGACGGTCGAGCGGACCGGCACGGCCGAGCCGGCCGCGGGCGACCCGAAGCTCCCGTCGGCCAGCAGGGGCTCGAGGCGCGTCCACACCGTCTTCAGTTCCAGGTCCTCGAAGACCTGGCGGGCCATGTCGAGGTGCCACCCGCCGAGGGTGAGCTCGGAGAGCGACAGCGCCATGCCGACGTCGCGCACGAGCGGGATGACCGTCGCGTTGGCCCGGGCCAGCGGCTCGCCCTCCGCCAGGTTCTGCCGGAGCTTGGGGGTGAGCGCCGCCAGATTGGAGAAGATGCCGTCCAGGTCGCCGTAGGTGTTGAGGAGCTTGGCCGCCGTCTTCTCGCCGACGCCGGTGATGCCGGGCAGGTTGTCGGAGGGGTCGCCGCGCAGGGCGGCCAGCATCGGGTAGAGGCCGGGGGTGACCCCGGTGCGCTCCACGATGCCGGCCTCGTCGTAGAGGGCGTAGTCGCTCACGCCGCGTCGGTTGTAGAGGACGCGGACGTAGGGGTCCTCCACCAGCTGGAAGCAGTCCCGGTCCCCGGTCACGACGATCACCGGGCACGCACGGTCCCGGGCCTCGGTGGCGAGCGTGGCCAGCACGTCGTCGGCCTCGTAGCCGGGGACCTCGACGACCGGCACGGCCAGCGCCGCCAGGATCTGGCGGACGAGGTCGAACTGGGGCGAGAGGTCGTCGGGGGTGGCCGGGCGACCAGCCTTGTAGCCCTCGATCATGGTGTCGCGGAAGGTCTCGCCCGGCGGGTCGAACGCGACGGCCAGCGAGGAGGGCCGGTGGTCGCGCACCAGGTTCACCAGCATGGCGGTGAACCCGTGCACGGCATTGGTGACCACCCCCGAGGCGGTCGCCAGGTCGGCCGGGAGCGCGAAGAACGCCCGGAACACGAGGGACATCCCGTCCAAGAGGAGGAGGGGCCCCGAGCGGGGGGCCGCCTCGCCCGGGGTCACGCTCGTCGCCGCGCCGGGCGCTCCGGGCGGGCGCGCCGGCGGGTCACGGACCGAGGGTCCCCTCGATGACCCGGTGGGCGATGTCGCGCATGCGCGCCCGGGTCCGCATCGCCGTCTGTTGGATGAAAGAGAACGCGTCGGATTCGCTCATCTCGTGGCGGTCCATCAGCACCACCTTGGCGTCCTCCACCACGCGGCGCGTTTCGATCTTGTCGTCGGCCCCCTCCAGGTCCTGGTCGAGGCCCGCCGCCTCCTCGTCGATCGCCTGCTCCTGGCGCCAGTTGGCGAGCACCCGATCGATGGCGGGCAGGAGCTGTTCGCGCCGGAACGGCTTCACCAGGTAGGCGTGCACGCCGGCGTCGCGGGCCTCTTCGATCAGGTCGCGCTGGCTGAACGCGGTGAGGACCATGATCGCCACCGAGTGCTCGGCGCTGATCGCCCGGGCCGCCTGGATCCCGTCCAGACCGGGCATCTTGATGTCCAAGATGACGAGGTCGGGCCGGTGCTCGGCCACCAGGGTCACCGCCTCGTCGCCCCGGGCGGTCTCCCCCACCACCACGCAGCCGGCGGACTCCAGGATCTCGCGCAGGTCGAGCCGGATGATCGCCTCGTCCTCTGCGATCACGATCCGCGTCGGTGTCCCGGCCGCCAGCGCGCCGGTGGCGCTCACCCGGCCCTCCCGCCGACGTGCTCCAAGAGCTCGTCCCGGCGACGCTCGAGCTCGACCACGTTGGCGGCCATGGCGGCGCGGGCGCGGGCCATGGCGTCGGTGTGTCGCTGCTGCTCGCCGTAGTCGTGTGCGGCGAGCGGGGTCTCCGAGACGAGGGAGCGGATGCGGGCGTCCTCGGTCGACTCGGACACGACGGCTAGCTGTTCGTCCAAGATGGCGAGCTCCGCGCGCGCCCGGACCAGCCGGGCGTGGACATCGCGAAGCCGGCGTTCCACGAACAGGCGCTGCATGGGCGGCCGATTCTACGCCGTGCGCCGGCTGCGTCGTCCGGCCGCGTGCGTTCGGGTCAGCGTGCCTCGAAGCGCCGGGTCCGGACCGTGCAGGCCGCCAGCCGCTCGGGGTCCGGGGCCGGGCCGACGCCGGGCTCGGTCCGCAGCGCCACCAGCCCGTCGACGACCGGCGGGTAGCCGAACGGATCGACCGAGAGGTAGGAAGCGGGTGCCGAGAGGTCGCCCGGGAGGGTGAACCCGGGGAGGCCGGCCAGCGCGGCGTTGGCACCGCGGGCGAGGCCGGCCTCGAAGTAGCCGCCGACGAAGGCGGCGACGCCGGCCGACGCGCACAGGTCGTGGGCCCGTCGGGCCGCCCGCAGGCCGCCGAGCCGCGCCGGCTTCAGGCAGGCCACCTCGCACGCGCCGTAGCGCAGCGCCAACTCGACGTGGCGGGGCGACGCCAGCGACTCGTCGAGGGCGATTGGCGTCTCGATGAGCTCGCGCAGCTCGACGTGCGCCGCCAGGTCCGCCGCGGGCAGCGGCTGCTCGATGCAGGTGAGGGCCAGGTCGTCGAGCGCGACCAGCCGCCGCGCGTCGTCGGGCCGCTCCATTGGCCCGGTCTTCGGTCCCAGCCGGTAGGCGCCGTTGGCATCGGCCTGGAGCGCGAGGTCCGGGAAGTGCCGTCGGACCGCGCGCAACGGGACGAGGTCCCACCCCGGGGCGATCTTCACCCGCACGCGCCGGCTCCCCGCGTCGGCCGCGGCCCCGACGGAGGCGAGCAACGAATCGACCTCGCGGTCGGTCGGGATCCCGGCGAGCGCACCGACCGCCACCTCGGGACGCGCCACGCCGAGCCACTCGCCCAGGGAGACCCCGAGCGCGCGCAGCTCGGCGTCGAGCAGGGCCATCTCCAGGGTGGCCGCCATCATGCGCTCGGCGGCGTGCCCCCCGAAGAGCTGGGGCACCGCCGAAGAGTCGAGGGTCCCGTCGCGGGCCTGTGCCACCGACACCATCCGCGGGATGCCGACGGTCTCCAAGAGGTGCTCGACGGTCGAGGCGGCCGGGTCACCGCCCGCCGCCCGCTCCAGCGCACCGCACTCCCCCCAGCCGTCGCCGTCGGCGGTCATGACCCGCACCACGACCAGCGGACGGCGGTCGAAGACCCCGAGCGCTCCCTCGACCGGCGCGAGCCCGAGCTCGAACACCAGCACGTCGACGGCGTCGATCCTCACGGCGCATCCCTTCGGCCACCGGGTCCACGCACGACCCAACGGTACGCTTGGTCGCCCGGCCCGGATGGCGGAATCGGTAGACGCGGAGGCCTCAAAAGCCTTTGCCGGCAACGGCGTGCGGGTTCGAGTCCCGCTCCGGGCACTGACTGTGGTGTCGCGAGACATAAGCGACGCTGTCGCGCGACATCGTAGACAACCTGGTCAGGGCATGGGCTGGTAGTCCGTCGACGGGTCGAGGGTGAAATGGCGCAGCGGTGAGCCGTCGGCTCCGAGCACGCGGATCTCTCGGCCAGCGACCAAGAGCACCACGCGCCACCCGGCATAGGGCCGGCCCACGCCGATGTGATGGAGTTGGCCCCGATAGCGCAGTGTCACCGTGCCGTTCTTGTTGACCTTGTCGTTGCGCACCCGATAGCCCGCCGCGTCGATCCGCGGACCACGAGGCTGGCTCTTCTCTCGGGCGGCGAAGGCCTCGGCCGGCGTGCGGCGACCGAGGCTGCGGTGAGGGCGGACGGTGTTGTAGTAGGAAACGAAGCGGTTCAGTTGCCCTTGGAGCTGTTTCTTGGACGTGGCCGGTTCCTGTTTGGCCAAGTACTTCTTGACCGTTTGGTGGAATCGCTCCACCTTCCCGCAGGTCTGGGGATGGTAGGGCCGGGAGTGCTTCGATGCGATGCCCAGGCTGAGGAGTTCGGCCTCCATGTCGCCCACCCCACCCCCTTTGGACGCGGTGAAGATGGCGGCGTTGTCACTCAGGAACTTCTCCGGATAGCCCCATTGAGCTGCGCCTCGGTGCAGGGTGCGGACCACGTCGGGGGACCTCGTGAAGACAAAGACCCTGGAGGCCACGCACAGCCTTGAGTGGTCATCGATGATGTTCAACACCTCGAACACCACCCCGTCGGCCACTTCCACGTGGGTGACATCGGCCTGCCAGCATTCGTTGGGGAGCTCGGCCACAAAGCGGGTGTAGGAAGACTTCGGCCGTTTGTGGGGTTGGGGGGTGACAAAGCCCCGGGCCTTCAAGACCCGCCAGATGGTCGACACCGACGGCACCACGTCGTGGCGGCGGCGGAGATGGGTCCGGATCGTGTCGGCCCCGGCGTCGAAGCCCCGGTCGGTCAGCTCCTTGCGGATCGAGACGATCTCGTCCTCGTAGAGGTCGCCGCGGCGGGTCGGCGACCGATGCGGCCGCCGAGAGCGGGGCTC
>DATNIB010000009.1:0-23960 GCA_035604685.1 Acidimicrobiales bacterium
GGCGCCGACCCGAGCGCCACGGGGGTCTTCGGCCCCGACGAGTTCGGCACCTCGGCCGCCATCGCCAGCCGGTTCTTCCCGAACGCAGTGACCTTCGGCGCGGCCACGGCCGACGACTTCCAGGACGCGCTGGGCGGCGGCGTCTTCATGGGCACCCGGGGCCACGCCGGCCCGATGCTGCTCGTCTCGAGCGCGGCACCCCTGCCCGCGCCCATCGCCCAGTATCTCGGGACGCTACAGAAGGGCGCGCTCGCCTTCGTGTTCGGTGGCCCCGACGCCATCGGCTCGCTCGTCGTGTCCGACCTGCAGCTGGCGGTCGGCTGAGCCCGACCACCCGCTCCGCCACCTAGTCCCTCGTCGAGGTCGAAGGCGTTCGTCACGGTCGAGGCAGGTTCCGTGAGGCTCGGTCTGGCGACTTCGGGGAGGTCGTTCTCCTCTAGCCCACCCCGCGCGGTCCTGACCCGAGAGTTAGCCGGACCCGGCGAGCGCGTCGGCCAGGCGGTCGAGCAGCGCGGCCTGGGCGGCGACCAACTTCGGGCGCGCCGAGCGCAGCGAGAACCAGGCGGCGCGGTCGACCTCTGGGAACTGGCTTCGCCGGCCCGAGCGCGGCGGCCACTCCAGCACGAAGAGGTTGCTCGAGATCGCGCCCGCGTCGAGATCGCCCGCCACGGCGAAGGCGGTCACCCGTTTGCCGCCGGCCTGGGTGATCTCGCCGAGCTCGATCCAGCCGTCCTCGGGCGGCGCGCTGCCCAGCTCTTCGGTGAACTCGCGGCGGGCGACCGTTCGCTCGTCCTCGCCCTCTTCGAGCTCGCCCTTCGGGATCGACCAGGCCCCGTCGTCCTTCTTGGCCCACAGCGGCCCGCCGGGGTGGACGAGGAGCACGCGGGGCCCGCCGGGGTCGACCGCGTAGAGGAGGAGGCCGGCGCTGCGTCGTGGCATCTGTCCCGCTCTCTCGGCGCCGAGGGCGACGTGGTCCTCAGCGAAGGTTGGGTTCCCTCGGCAGCCCGAGGATCCGCTCGCCGATCTGGTTGCGCGTGATCTCCGACGTGCCACCGGCGATCGACATCGCCCGGCCACCGAGGGTGGCCATCGCCGCCTGGCCCCCCGGTCCCTCGACGAAGGCGCCGTCGGCGCCCGCCAGGGCGGCCAGGATGGCCGCCGTCTCGAGGGTCTGCTCGGCCAGCAAGAGCTTGGTCACGTTGCCCTCGGGCCCGGGCCCGGCCCCCGACACCGCCCGCTGGGCGGCGCGCAGGTTGAGTAGCCGGATGGCGTGCTGCATCGCCACATACCGGCCGACCCGGGCCGGGCCGCCCGAGATCGTCGCCGCCTCGGCGGTCACCTGGGCGATCACGTCGGGGCCGCGCCCGCCCGCGCCGCCGCCGATGCTCACCCGCTCGTTGCCGAGGGTGGCCCGGGCGACGGTCCAGCCGGCGTTGGGCGGGCCGACGACGTCGGTGTCGGGGACGAAGACGTCGGAGAAGAAGACCTCGTTGAAGTCGGCCCCGCCGGTGATCTGGCGCAGCGGTCGGACCTCGACCCCCGGCGCGTGCATGTCGATCACCATGGTCGTCACGCCGGCGTGCTTCTCCACGTCGGGGTCGGTGCGCACCGTGGTGAGCCCGAGGTGCGCCAGGTGCGCACCGCTGGTCCAGACCTTCTGCCCGTTGACGAGGTAGCCGCCGTCGACCCTCGTCCCCTTCGTCTGGATGCCCGCCGCGTCCGAGCCGGCGTCGGGCTCGCTGAACAGCTGGCACCAGATCAGCTCGCCGGCCAGCGTGGGGTTGACCCAGCGCGCGATCTGGTCCTCGGTGCCGTGCTGGGTGATGGTCAGCATCACCCAGCCGCTGATCCCGAGCTGGGGCCGGGTGATGCCCGCCGCCGCGAACTCCTCGTCGATCACCAGCTGCTCCACGGCGCCGGCGTCGCGGCCGAGCGGCCGGGGCCAGTGCGGCATCACGTAGCCGGTCTCGATCAGGCGCCGGCGCTGCTCTGCACCCGAGAGCGCAGCCAGCCCCAGCGTGTCGCGGCGGATCTCGTCGCGGATGGTCTCGGCCTCGGCCCCCAGGTCGAGCCGGACGGCGCGGCGGACGCCCCGGGCGGCCAGCGCGCAGACGTCCTCGGCGGCGGCGGTCGCGTCGACGACGGCCGCGAGCGCGATGGCCCGTCGGAGCAGCAGGTGCGCGTCGTGCTCCCAGGTGAACCCGATGCCGCCGTGCACCTGGATGTTGAGCTGCGCGTTGGCGGTGGCGGCCGGCACGGCGAGGGCGGCCGCGGTGGCGGCGGCCACCAAGAACTGGTCCCCGTCGGCCTCGGCGGCCCGCGCCGCGTCCCAGGCGGCGGCGGCCGCCACCTCGGCCGCCACCAGCATGTTGGCGCAGTGGTGCTTCACGGCCTGGAAGGACCCGATGGGCCGGCCGAACTGCTTGCGCTCCTTGGCGTAGGAGGTGGCGGCGTCGGTGGCCGCCCGGGCGATGCCGGTCGCCTCGGCCGCGAACAGGGTGCGCGCGAAGGCCAGGGCGAGCCGGCGCGCGCCGACCAGGACGGCCCCGGCGTCGACCGCCACACCGTCCAGGCGCACGCGGGCCGATGCGCGGGACGGGTCGATGTTCTTCGGGGCGTCGAGGTTGACGCCCGGGGCGCCGGCCGAGCACACGACCAGATCGTCGCCCGACGAAAGGACGAGCAGGTCGGCCTGCGCCCCGCCCAAGACGACGCCGGCGTCCCCGTCTGCCCGCCCGCCGCTCAGGGCCAGCTGCCCGCCGAGACCCACCGCCGCGGTGACCGTGCCGTCGGCCAGCCCGGGCAGCCAGCGGGCCCGCTGCTCGGGGGAGCCCGCCGCCGCCACGACGGCGGACGCCACGACCGTCGGGACCAGGGGGCCCGGCGCCACCACCCGGCCGAGCTGTTCGACCACGACGACGAGCTCGGGCAGGCCGAAGCCCGAGCCGCCGAACTGCTCGGGCAGGTGGAGGCCCAGCCAGCCGAGCTTGGCCATCTCGTCCCAGGAGGCCGGCCGGCCCTGCGGCTCGCCCTCCAGCATCGAGCGGGCGCCGGCCAGCAGCTGGCGGTCGGCGGCGAAGGCGGCGACCGTCTCGGCCAGCGCGCGGTGGTCCTCGGTGATGGCGATGGACATGGTCTGACTCCCGGAGGGCTCGGCGGCTGCGACGCGCAGGTCCCGGCCCGCTTGTGACGGTAGTCCGCCGGATCGGCGGACTGTCGGGCTGGGCCGGGGAGAGCGCCCTACGATCGGGCCCGATGATGGGCGGGGTCCTCTTGGGGTGGTGGCTGGCCAGGAAGCAGAACCGCGCCGAGGCGGACGGGGAATCGTCTCGACCGTGGGGGGCACTCACCCCCGAAGAGCGCCGCACCCAGCTCCGCCAAATCGCGGAGCGCAAGAACGAGGCGAGACAGCAGGCGAGCCGCACCGCCGACCCCTCGGCATAGCTAACGACGCGCCCAAGCGGTCAGGCAACCGCCGGCAGAAGCTTGAACACCGGGTGGCGGGGCGCCTCTTCGACGAACTTCTCGACCGGGTCGTCGCGCCCGGCATCGAAGAACGGGGCTACTACCCGCACGTTGCGAACGTAGCGCTGGAGGACGGGGCCGGCGGCTGCTGGGTCGACTTCCTCGGCATGGAGCGACGCCACCCTTCTGCCGTGCCGAAGAGTCACCGCCGGCTGGGCGCGCACGTTGTAGACCCAGGCCACCATTCCGTATGGCGACACCAGCCACCGTTCAGCCTCGGTCTCGACCAGAATCACGGGCGTCGTCCTCTTCTGGCCTGTCTTGCGGCCCGTGGTGGTGAGCAGATACGTCGACTTACCGCCGACGCCGAGACGCAGCAACGCCGTCATCAGCCCATTGACGGCTCGACGGGCAGGTCCGAGTCGATACGGTTTCGGCATTGGCCGCATTCTGCTCTCTTTCTGGCGTGCAGGCACTCCCCAATGCCCGATGCCGGTCGGGTTGGATTTCCCACTGACCCACCAACGGGCCCGGAGGCGGGTGTCTTCGGCCGGTAGGATTTGTTCGCGACGCGCGGCGTGGCAGACGTGGGGACGCCAAGGAGGCGGTCGGCGAATGGGCTCGTGGGAGGCGTTCGACGACGCGCAGCTCTGGCCGGCCGAGCCAGCCCACGCCGAGGCCAAGCACGAGGTGGCGGCCCAGATGACCGAGCGGCTCCGACCAGGAGACGTGGTCGGCGTCGGGTCCGGGACGACGAGCCTGCTCACGCTCCACGCGCTCGCCGCCCGCGCCTCGGCCGAGGGGATCGACTGGGTGGCGATCCCCACCTCGTATGAGTCCGAGCTGACCTGCGGCGCGCTCGGCGTCCGCACCACGTCGCTCGAGGTGGCCCGACCGGACTGGTCGTTCGACGGCGCGGACGAGGTCGATCCGGCCAGCAACCTGAACAAGGGTCGCGGCGGAGCGCTGCTGCGCGAGAAGATCGTCATGGCGAGCTCGCCGGAGCGCTACATCGTGGTGGACGAGAGCAAGCTGGTCGAGCGCCTGGGTACCAACTTCCCGGTGCCGATCGAGGTGCTGCCCGAAGCGGTCCGCCTGGTGCGCCACTCACTGTCGGGCCTGGGCGTGAGCGACGTCACCCTGCGGCCGGGGGGCAGCAAGGACGGCCCGCTCATCACCGAGCACGGCAACTTCATCCTCGATGCCTGGCTGCCGGCGGTCGACGACGCGACCGAGCGGCACCTGCAGGCGATCCCCGGGGTGATGGAGTGCGGGCTCTTCATCGGGTACGCACCCACCGTGCTCGTGGCGCGCTGACGCGGCCCGGGTAGGGCGCCGCGCTGCCGTGCCCGACGCCAAGGTGCCCCGGCCGCTCCACCTCCTCTCGTGGAAGAGCCCCGCCGTGGTGGCGGTGGCGTTCGTGGCCATGGCCGCGGGCTTCGGGCAGTTCGGGGCGGTAGCCGCGCTGGGCGACGTGGCCAAGTCCTTCGGGCACCTCTCCCACGGCGGGACGCTGGCCGACCAGGCGGGCTTGTCGGGCACGATCGTGGGGGCCGGTCTGGCCGTCATCCGCCTGGCCTCGCTCGGCGCACTGTTCCTCACCGGCCAGGCCGACCGCTTCGGGCGCCGGACCGTGCTCCTGCTCGGCTGCGCCGCGGGCCTGGTCTTCACCGTCGCCGCGGCGGCCAGCCCCGGCTACTGGTGGTTCGTCGCCATCTTCGCCCTGGGGCGCCCGCTCCTCAGCGCCACCAACGGGGTGGCCCAGGTGAGCGCGGCCGAGCTGACCGGGTCGGGCGACCGGGCCCAGGCCGTCGCCATGGTGGCCGCTGGCTACGGCATCGGCGCCGGCCTGCTGGCCATCGCCCACAGCCTCGGGGAGGGAACCCTCGGCTTCCGCGGGCTGTTCGCGTTGGTGGCGCTGCCGCTGCTCCTGCTGCCACTCGCCGCGCGGCGGGTCGTCGAGACGGACCGGTTCACCTCCGTCGCCCACGAGCTGCGCCATCCGGTCCTCGCGTCGGTGGGCCGGCCCTACCGGCGGCGGCTGCTGGTCGTCGCCCTCTTGACCTTTGGCATCGCGATCATGACCGGCCCGGCCAACAGCTTCGTCTTCTTCTACGCCCAGAACATCCGGCACCTCTCGGGTGGGGTGACGGCGGCCATGGTCGCGTCGGCCGGCGTCACCGGGTTGGTCGGCCTGCTGGCGGGGCGCTGGCTGGCCGACCACTGGGGCCGCCGCCCGACCGTCGCGCTGTCCATGGCCGGCATCGCCGGCTGCGGGATCCTCACCTACAGCGGGGGCGATGCGGCGCTCTTCGTCGGCTACCTGCTCGGCATACTGTCCGGCTCGGTGTTCGCGCCGGCGGGCGGCGCCCTCGCCAACGAGGTGTTCCCGACCGAGGTGCGGGCGTCGATCGCCGGTTGGTATGTGACCGCCGCCGTGCTCGGGGCGGTGGTCGGCCTCCTCGTCTTCGGCGCGGTGGCCGACCTCGGGAACCGGTTCAGCGTGGCCGCGGTGGTCACCTTCCTCCCCGCGCTGCCGTTGGCCGCGCTGCTGCTCTGGCTGCCCGAGACGAAGGGCACCGAGCCCGAGCAGCTGTGGGCGCCGACGGCGGGCTGACGCGCGCCTCAGCGGGCGAAGAAGTGCCAGCCGAGCCACATCCAGCCGAGGAGGAGGACTGCTCGCGACGGCGTCCGGGCCAGCCACGGCGCCGTGAGCGACCACAGGCCACGGACCCGGTGTCGCCGGGTGTGGGCCAAGGCCTCGGCCGCCAGGAGGAGGGCGACGAGCACGGCCCACACCGCCAGGGACTCCGGTCGGGTCACCGCCGGACCAGCTCCCAGCCGAGGGCCAGCCAGGCCAGGAAGAAGGCCGCCTTCCAGGCGTGGGTGCGGGACGCCGCGTCATAGAGCGAGCTGATCGTGGGGTGGGTCGCCCGCCGCGCCGAGAAGAAGTTGTAGAGCTCCCAGCCGACCAGCGCGGCGAGCGCGCTCGGGACCGGCCACCAGGCGCCCGCTCGCGCCGGACGATCGAGTCGCCGGAGCGCGCCCGGCAGCGTCATGCGGCGGCGCGCCGACCACCACTGGGCCACGGCCACCGCGGCGACGAGGACCAGTGGGATCGCCGTCGCCACGTCGCCCTCCAGCGTGAAGGGTGCGGTCGTGGCCGCCCACCACGCGTAGGCCGCTGCGGCCACCACCACCGCCAGGTGTCCCGGCCCCGCCAGCCGGGCCAGGTGCGCGGAGAGGGTGCGCATGCCGAGGCCTAGGGGAGACCCAGGCGCGCCAGGATCGGCCGGTGGTCCGAGCCGGCGTCTGGACGGACCTCGCCCCCGCCCATCGACAGGCCGCGCACGACGATGTGGTCGACCTGGCTGTGCGGCCGCCACGACGGCCACGTCTTGCCCACGACCGCCCGCCGCCACCCGGGGAGGAGCAGGCGGACGGGCGGCCCCCACAGGTTCATGTCGGCGGCGACGACCGCGGGGCCGGCGCCGACCACGCGGTCGAGCGCGCCGGCCAGGCGCTGGTAGTGCAGCGGGGACCCGTAGGTGAGGTGCGGCATGTGGGTGGCGACGACCGGCACCTGGCGCCCGCCGACCTCGACCCACACGACGAGGGCGGCGCGGCGGGCCCGGTCGCGCCAGAGCCGCCCGAGCTCGATCACCTCGGTGCGCACGACCGGGAGCCGCGTCAGCACCGCGATGTCCCAGCTCCCGGGTTGTGCCAGCCGGAACCGCTCCGAGCGCGTCACGCGGCGCGACAGCGGCCGCTCGCTGTCGAGGTAGAGGGAGTGGTTGACGCTGCGCCAGTCGAGCGATGGCATCCAGCGGCGGTCGGCCCGCGGGTCGGGGCGCGCCACGCGCCCCGAGGCCAGCGAGTGCTCGTGGCGCTCATACCCGAGGGTCGAGGCGATGGTCTCGGCCAGCCCGGGTCCGTCGTCGGGTCGCCAGGACTCCTGGAGCGCGAGGACGTCGGCCTCGAGCGCCCGGCAGGCCTCGAGCCAGTCGAACGGCCGTCCCCAGCCGTCGACCCCGGCGTGGAGGTTGAAGCTGGCCACCACGAATTGGGAGGTCCCGCCCATGCTCGCGGCGAGGCTAGAGCACCCATTGCCAGGCCGGCGCAAGCGGCCGGTTGTTCGGCTGAGGGTTTGTGGTACGTATGAACGGTGGGAGCGAAGGCGACACCCGCCTACCGGGACGGGTTGGATCTCGCCCGTCTGGTGGGCGAACACGCGCCGGCCGATGAGCTCGAGGGGCTGGCCAAGACGCGCTTTCTGGCCGAGCTGACCCGCCTGCAGGACCCCTGCAACCAGTCGGCCGACCCCGTGCACGTGACCGCCTCCGCACTGGTGGTCGGCCCCCGCGGCACCCTCCTGCACCTCCACCGTCGCCTCCGGCGCTGGCTCCAGCCCGGTGGGCACGTGGAAGAGGACGAGACCCCCGCCGAGGCGGCGCGGCGCGAGATGCGCGAGGAGACCGGTCTCGAGGGCACCGATCCTGGACCCGACCCGGTGCTGCTGCGGCTCGACGTGCACCCGGCCGCCCTCGGGCACACCCATCTCGACCTCTGCTACCTGCTCTTGGTGGGAGACGTCGACCCGCGGCCGGGTCCCGGCGAGAGCACCGCGGTGCGCTGGTTCGGCTGGCCCGAAGCCGAGGCCGTCGCAGACGCCGGCCTGGCCGGCGCCATCCGCGCCGCGCATCGCCGCCTGGAGGTCGGCCAGGCGGGCGCCGCCAGGCCGAGAAAGCGGAACGGCGAGTGAGCCTGGCGGAGCCGGCCGGGACCGGGGTGCTGGCTCGGCTGCTCGGCCTCCAACAGCTCGACACCGCGATCGCCCAGCACGAGCACCGCAAGGGCGCGCTCCCCGAGCGCGCGCTGCTCCAGGCGACCGAACGCGACGCGGTGACCGTGCGCCGCCGCATGGCCGAGGTCGAGGGGGAACGACAGGTGCTCCTCGATCGCCAAGGGGAGCTCGAGAACCAGACCGCGTCCATCACCGCGCGGCGCCGCTCCCTCGAGGAGCGCCTCTACGGCGCGCGGGGGGTGGCCGGACGCGAGCTCGCCCAGATGGAGGCCGAGATCACCCAGCTCAACCGCCGGCGGGCCGAGATCGAAGAGATCGAGCTGCAGCTGCTGGTGGACCAGGAACCGCTCGACGCCGAGCTGGGGGCGGCGGAGCAGCGGCTGGCCGCCCTCGACGCCGTCGCGGTCGCGCAGCGCGCGGCGGTGGCGTCGGCCGACGTGGAGATCGACGGCGAGCTGGTCTCGCTGCGCCTGGCGCGGGGCGAGGCGGTGGCCGGGATCCCCGACGAGCTGCTCGAGCGCTACGAGGGGCTGCGCCGGCGGCTGGACGGCGTGGGGGCGGCGCGCCTCATCGGCAACCGCTGCGACGGCTGCCACCTGGAGCTCCCGGCGGTCGAGGTGGACCACATCCGGCACCTGGCGCCCGACGAGATCGTGACCTGCGACCAGTGCGGCCGGATCCTCGTGCGCGAGGCGCCGGCCCCGCCTCCCTGACCGAGGGCCGATGCTCATCCTGCTGCGCCACGGGGAGTCGGAGGCCAACGCGGCCGGGCTCCTCCTCGGCCGGACCGACTCGCCGCTGAGCGAGCGCGGCCGGCGCCAGGCCGCGGCCCTGGGGCCGCTCGTCGGCACCGTCCATCGCGTGGTCTCGAGCCCCCTTCTGCGGGCCCGCCACACGGCCGAGGCGCTCGAGACGGGCACCGGCGTCGAGATCGACCCGCGCTGGGTGGAGGTCGACTACGGCGAGTACGAGGGCCAACCGCTCGACGCCGTGCCGGCCGAGGTCTGGCGGCGCTGGCGCGCCGACCCCCACTTCCGCCCGCCGGGGGGCGAGACGCTGGCCGAGCTGGCCGCCCGGGTGCGGGCCGCCTGCGACGAGCTCTTCTCCGAACCCGGGCGAGGCGCGCGGGCCGACGACGCCGACGTGGTCGTCGTGAGCCACGTCTCGCCGATCAAGGCGGCGGTGGCCTGGGCGCTGCGCGCGGCGGCGCCGCTCGACTTCCGGCTGCACCTCTCGACCGGCTCGCTCACCAGCATCGGCTGGGGGTCCGACGGCCCGGTGCTGCACGCCTTCAACGTCGTCGTCCCCGAGCCGGCGCCCCTGGCAGGGCCGCCGGCGCGCGAGTCATGATCGCAGCGACGACGGGAGGAACGATGCAGACGCGCGCGCTCGGATCGCAGGGCCTGGTGGTCTCGGCCATCGGGCTCGGGTGCATGGGGATGAGCCAGTCCTACGGCGAGGGGGACGAGGCCGAGAGCCGGGCGACGATCGAGCACGCCCTCGACCTCGGGATCACGCTGTTCGACACGGCCGACGTCTACGGCCCGTTCACCAACGAGGTGCTGGTCGGCCAGACCCTGTCGGCCCGGCGCGACGAGGTGGTCATCGCGACCAAGTTCGGCAACGAGCGGGCCGCCGACCGGACCTGGCTCGGCGTGAACGGCCGGCCCGAGTACGTGCGCGCCTGCTGCGACGCCTCGCTCGGCCGGTTGGGCACCGACCGGATCGACCTCTACTACCAGCACCGCGTCGACCCGTCGGTGCCCGTCGAGGAGACCTTCGGCGCCCTGGGCGAGCTGGTGGCGGCCGGCAAGGTGCGGTACCTCGGCATCTCGGAGGCGGCGCCCGACACGATCGCCCGCGCCCACGCCACCCACCCGGTCTCGGCCGTCCAGAGCGAGTACTCCCTCTTCACCCGCGACCCCGAGGACGGCGTGCTGGACCGGACCGGGGAGCTCGGGATCGGGTTCGTGCCCTTCAGCCCGCTCGGCCGCGGGATGCTCTCCGGCGCGCTCACGAGCGTCGAGCAGTTTAGGCCGGGCGACTTCCGGCGCCACTCGCCGCGCTTTTCCGAGAAGAACTTCGAGGCCAACCTGGCCACGGTGCGACGCCTCAGCGAGCTGGCCCGCGACAAGGGGGTCACCCCGGCCCAGCTGGCCCTCGCCTGGGTGCTCGACCGCGGCATCGACATCGTGCCCATCCCCGGGACCAAGCGCCGGAGCTACCTCGAGGAGAACGTCGGCGCCCTCGACGTCGAGCTGAGCGACGAGGACCGCGCCGTCATCGAGGACGTGGCGCCCCGCGGGGTGGCGGCCGGCGACCGCTACGGCCCCGAGCAGATGGCGCGCGTCAACCTCTGAGGATGGTCACGCCCGGGGCGGGGTCAACCGGGCGGCCCGGGGCGACGCCCGACGATCCGGCCCTCCTCTAGGACCGCGATCTCGGCGAAGCCATCCAGGCCCTCGTCGTCGTGGGCGACGAGCAGGACGCTGCGACCGCTCGCCGCCGCCAGCACGTCACGGAGCAGCTGCTCGGCGAGCGGCCGTTCGAGCCCGACGGTCGGCTCGTCGAGCACGAGGACCGGCGCGCCGAACAGGAGCGCCCGGGCCAGCGCCACCCGCTGGCGCTGGCCTCCCGAGAGCAGCCCGCCGTGCTCGCCGACGGCGGTCTCGAGGCCGTCGGGCAGCCCGGCCACCCACTCGGCCAGCTGGGCCGAGGAGAGCGCGGCGGCGATCGCGTCGTCGCCCGCGTCCGGTCGGCCGAGCGTGAGGTTGTGGCGGATCGACCCGGCGAAGAGGTCCGCCGCCTGGTCCAAGAGGCCGAACAGGCCCCGCGCCTCGCGCTGGGCCAGCCGCTCGATCGGCACCGCGCCGACGGCCACCGTGCCCGACTCGAGCGGCCAGAACCGCAGCAGCACCGAGACGAGGCTGCTCTTACCGGACCCGCTCCGGCCGACGACGGCCAGGCGGCCGCCCGGCTCGAGCCTGAGGTTCACCTCCTCCAGGGCCAGGCCGAGCTCGGGGCGGTAGCGGAGGCTGGCGCGCTCGAACGCGACGGCCGGGCACCCGGACGGCACCGCCCAGCGTTCGGCCGAGGGGGGATCGGTGACCGGCGGCGGCCGGTCGGCCACCGCCAGGAGGCGCCGACCGGCCGAGAGCGCGTCGGCCAGCCCGAGCGCGGCGGCCGAGGCCCCGCGCACGGGCTCGAAGGCGCCGAGCGCGGTCAGGGGCAGGACGGCCAGCATGATCCCTTCGAGCTGGTGTCGGTGCACGGCGGCGACGGCCAGGGCCAGCGTCCCGACGACGGCGCCGCCCGCGCACACGAGCGTGAGTGCCGAGGCCGCCGCCGAGGCCAGCGTCCGCCGGCGGGTCTGGCGCTCGATCGCGCCGCCCTCTTCGTCGATGCGTTCGAGCGCGGCGTCGACCCTGCCGAAGGCCAGCAGTTCGGCCGCGCCCTGGAGCAGGTCGACCACGTCGGCCGACAGCTCGGCGCGTCCGGCGCGCTCATCGAGGCGTTGGCGGCCGGCCAGGGCGAGCATCGGCGCGCCGACGAGCGCGAGGAGGAGGGAGGCACCGAGGACGAGGCCCGCCCACGGCAGGAGCACGGAGACGACGACGACGGCCAGGGCGGACACGCCGAGCGCGACGACGAGGGGGTTGAGGCCCCGGAGGTAGAGGTCCTGGAGCGAGTCGACGTCCTCGAGGGCCCGGCTCGCCACGTCGCCGCTGCGCCAGCCCCACAGGCCGCCCGGGGCCAGCGGCTCCAGGCGGTCGAAGACCCAGACCCGCCAGCCGGCCAGCGCCCGGAACGCCGCGTCGTGCGTGGACAGCTGCTCGGCGTAGCGGAGCGGGGCGCGCAGCACCGCCACCACCTCGACCGCGGCCAGCAGCCCGGCGATGGCGCCGAGGCCCGGCCGCAACGCGGCGCGGTCGACCAGCGCGCCCGAGCCGGCCAACAGCCCGACGCCGGACGCGGCGGCCAAGAGGCCCAGCGCGAGCCCCCTCGCCACGATGCCCCACCGGGGCGGGCTCACCCGGAGGAGGCGGCGGAGGACCTCGGCGTTCGAGGGCGCGGTGCTCGGACTCACGGCGCGACCCCGACGCCTGGATCGACGCGGGTGGCGGCACCGAGGACGACGGTGCGGTCCAGCGCGCCCACGATCTCGGGGTGGTGGCCGGCAACGATCACGGTTCGGCCGGACAACCAGGGCGCCAGCGACTGGCGCAACCGGGCGCGCGTCGAGCCGTCGAGGTGCGCGTCGGGCTCGTCGAGCAGGACGAGGGGCGCGTCGCGCAGCACGGCGCGGGCGATGGCGACGCGTTGGCGCTCCCCCGAGCTCAGCGGGACGCCGCCCTCGCCGACCGGCGTGTCCAACCCACCCGGGAGCCGCGCCAGCAGGGAGTCGAGCCCCGCCAGCTGCGCCGCGTCGGTGAGCCGCGCCGCGTCGGCCGTGGGATCGCCGAGTCGCAGGTTGTCGGCCAAGGAGCCACGGAAAAGGCGCGGGCGCTGCGGTACCCAGGAGACCTGCTCGCGCCAGCGCTCGACCGGCATCGCCGACAGGTCGGTCCCCCCGACCGACACCGTTCCGGCATCGGGCGCCACGAAACCGAGCAGGACCGCGAGCACGGTCGACTTGCCGGCACCCGACGGCCCGATCAGCGCCAGGTGCTCGCCGGGCGCGACCTCGAGGCTCAGGTCCTCCAGGATCGGTCTGGCGCGGCCGGCGAAGGTGACCGTGATCCGCGACACGACGAGCGGGTGGGTCCTCGGGTCGGCGATCGGGCCCGCCCGCTCCGGGCGCTCTGGGAGCGGGAGCTCCAAGACGTCGAGCACCCGGCCCGCGCCGGCTTGCCCCTCCGCGCTCGCGTGGAACTCGGCGCCGGCTCGCCGTAGCGGGAGGAACACCTCTGGGGACACGAGCAGGACCGCCAGCGCCCTCGACAGCGGCACGGTGCCGTCGAGGAGGCGCAGCCCGAGCACCATCGCGACCAGGCCCGTCCCGAGGCCCGTCAGCAGCTCGAGGGAGAGCGCCGAGAGGAGGGCGACGCGTAGGGTCCGCAGCGTGCCCTGGCGCACCCCATCGGTGGCTTCGGCCACCTCGCGGCGGCCGAGGTCGACGCGGCCGAAGGCGCGCAGCGTGGGCAGGCCTTGGACGAGCTCGAGCAGGTGCGCAGAGAGGGAGGAGAGGCGCCGCCACTGCCGCTCGCTCGCGGCGCGCGCCCGCCGCCCGAAGCCGACCATGGCCACCGGGACGCAGGCCACGAGCGCGACGAGCACCAGCAGGGACACCCAATCGGTGGCGGCCACCCAGGCGAGGATGGCCAGCGGCGCGACGCCCGCCAGCACCACCTGGGGCAGGTACCGGCCGAAGTAGGCGTCGAGCGAGTCGACCCCCCGGGTGGCCGCGAGTGACAGCTCTCCGGCGCGCTCGCCGGCCAACCAGGCGGGACCGAGGGCGAGGGTGTGACGGAGGAGCCGGCGCCGCAGCTCGGCGACGACCCGGCCTGAGGTTCGCTGGGCGGCCACGTCGCCGAGCCCGGTCAAGATCGCCCGCAGCGCCCACAGCGCCGCCAGGCCGATCAGCTGCGGAGCGACCTCCCCCAGGCGGGCACCGTCGAGGAGCGCGCGGGCGATCACGTTCGCCAGCAGCACCGCCTGCCCGATCACACAGGCGGTGCTGGCCAGGCCGAGCGCGACGGCCACCGACAGGTACCGTCGAACGATCGTCACCGCGCCGAGCAGGCGACGGTCGACCGGCCCCCGCTGATTCCCGGTTCGGGGTTCGCTCCTCAAGGGCCTCCGGTCTGTCCGACGGGCGCGCCGCGCAACCGCGGCGCCGGCCCTGGGTGTTCACGCTACCGACCGGCAAATCCGCCCGGCGAAGGCGGCGACACCACTTCCCCCCGGATTGTTGTCACGGTAGGGTGACAACAATCCGGGCGCGTCCGCGACTCGGCCGGGGTCTGGGGGTGCGCATGGCTGCGGCGCAGGGTTTGGAAGAGGTTCACCAGGAGGTCACGGCCTGGCTGAAGGAGCACTGGGACGCAGAGCTCACCGTCGGGCAGTGGTGGCAGCTCATGGCCGATTCGGGCTGGGGGTTCCCGACCTGGCCGACCGAGTACTGGGGACGCGGCCTCGGCTCCGACGCGCTGAGCGTGGTCAGCCAGGCCTTCCAGGAAGTGGGCGCCCTGGGCGCCCCCGGCGGGCTCGGCCAGATGATGGGCGGGCCGGTCGTGATCCAGCACGGCAACGAGGACCAGCGCCAGCGCCTCGTGTCCAAGCTGGCCAACGGCACGGAGGGCTGGTGTCAGTTCTTCAGTGAGCCGGGCTCGGGCTCGGACCTAGCCAGCGCGCAGACCCGCGCCGTGCGCGACGGCGACGAGTGGATCGTGAACGGCCAGAAGGTCTGGACCTCCGGGGCCATGACCGCCGACCGCGGCATGCTGCTCGCGCGCGTCGACATGGACGCGCCCAAGCACAAGGGCCTGGGCTACTTCATCATCGAGGTGGACCAGCCGGGCATCGAGGTGCGGCCCCTCAAGCAGATGACCGGCCACTCCATGTTCAACGAGGTCTTCTTCACCGACGCGCGGGTGGCGCACGCCGATCTGATCGGCCGCCCCGGAGACGGCTGGGCGGCGGCCGTGACGACGCTCGCCTACGAGCGTGGCGGCCGGGCCGGGGCCGTCGGGGTGGGGATGGGCCTCGGCCGCGCGGGAGGCGCGCGGCGGGCCGCACTCGACGAAAAGGTGGGCGACCTCGTGGCCGCGGCCCGCGCCAGCCGCGCGGAGGCGGACCCGCGCCAGCCCACGCCCGGGACGACCCCGATAGAACTGGCCAAGGAGTACGGCCGCGACCAGGACCCGGTGGCGCGCCAGGACGTCATGCGCTACACGATCCTCACGAGAATCAGCGCGCTCAACCAGCAACGGACGCGGGCCGAGGCGGCCAAGGGGAAGTCCCCGGGGCCGGCCAGCTCGATCACGAAGCTCTACCGGTCCAACGTCACCCGCCTCAACCGCGATCTCGGGCCGCGCCTCCTCGGGGCCAGCGGGATGCTGGCCGGCGAGCGGGCACCCCACGGCGGTGCGGTGACCCAGGCCACCCTGCAGGCGCCGTCCAGCTCGATCGCCGGCGGCACCGACGAGGTGCAGCACAACATCATGGGCGAGCGCGTGCTCGGGCTCCCGCGAGAGCCCGACGTCGACCGGGACCTGCCGTTCCGCGAGCTGAAGGTCGGGACGCAGCGCTCCCTCACGAGACCCAAGGAGGACACATGACCGAGCTGTCGACCACCCCCATCGAGCAATTCCTGCGTGGCCCCGAGCGCGCCCCGCACAACCGGGGTCTGCGCCCCAACGACGACCGGCCGGCGCCGCTGGCCGGCAGCATCCACGACGACGCCACGGCGCAGAAGCTCGGCTTCCGCGGCGGCACCATCGCCGGGTCGATGCACATGGACCAGTTCGTTCCAGTGCTCATCGAGGCGCTCGGCGCCGAGTGGTTCGAGACCGGGAGCCTGTCGCTCTCGTTCAAGAACGCCACCATCAGCGGCGACCCCGTCATCGCCATGGTGGCGCGACCCCAGTCCGGCGTCCCGGCCCAGGTCGAGGCCCGCATGGAGCAGCCCGACGGCACCCTGGTGGCGAGCGGGACGGCGTCGGTGGGCGCGCTCGACCAGCCGACCCACCTCATGGCTACGCCGCTGCGCCAGGCCGAGCCCGGCACGCTCCGCATGCTGGCCGGGCTGTCGGTCGGCGACCCGCTGGCGCCGCGCGAGTCCTCCGTGTCGTCGGCGAGCCTCGGCGCGCGCATCGGGGCCGGCGGCCTGACCGAGCCGCTCGACTGGTACACGGGGAACTCGCCCTGGGGTGGGCCGGTCGCCAATCCGTCCTCCGTCGTGCACCTGCTGCGCAACGGGCCGGGCGACTTCGGCCGCAACGTGGGCAAGGCCGTGGGGCTGTTCGGCGCCATCGAGATCCGCCACCACGCCGGCCCGGTGTTCTTGGACACCCCCTACCAGGTGACCGGGACCATCGCGGCGCTCGGGTCGAGCCCCCGCACCGAGTACGTCTGGTACGACAGCGCGGCGCACGACGCCGACGGGCGACTGATCGCGACCATGCGCATGCAGCTCCGCTGGATGACCGCCTCATCGCCCCTGTACGCACAGGACTAGCGCGGGCCCCGGGGAGCGACGTGCCGGGCGCGCTGGAGGGGATCCGCGTCCTCGAGTTCTCCGAGATGATCGCGGCGCCCTTCGCCGGCATGCACCTGGGGGATCTCGGCGCCGACGTCATCAAGGTCGAGCCGACGACCGGCGAGCCCTGGCGCCTCACGTTCCAGTTCGCCCCGGCCGAGAGTGCCACCTTCCTCGCCCTCAACCGCAACAAGCGGGACCTGGCCGTCGACCTCAAGACCGAGGCGGGCCGCGAGATCATCTACCGGCTCGTCCCCGAGACCGATGTCGTTCTCATGAACTACCGCCCGGACACGCCCGGCAACCTGGGCATCGACTACGAGACGCTCCGCCGCTACAACGACAAGGTGATCTACGTCGAGAACACGGCCATGGGGAGCCGCGGGCCCGGCTCGCACCTCCCCGGCTACGACCTCATCGCCCAGGCCGTGACGGGGCTGCTCACGACGGGTTCGCGCAAGGACGAGGACGGCATCCCGCTCCCCATGACCCCGGCCATCGCCGACTACAGCACCGGCCTCGTCATCGCGTTCGCGGTGTGCGCAGCCCTGTTCGTCCGCGAGCGCACCGGCGAGGGGCAGAAGATCGAGACCTCGCTCCTCGCCACCTCGCTGGCGCTGCAGGGGGTCGGGTTCCTCCGCTCCCACGTGAACCTCGGCTTCACTGTCGACCCCGAGGCCTCGAGCCAGGAGCGCCGACCGCTCGCCGCTTACTACCGCGTCTACAAGACCAAGGACACAATGATCGCGGTGGCCTGCCTGACGCCGGTCCTGCGCCGCAAGATGGCCGAGGCGGTGGGCGTCGAGGATCCGCGCCACACGCGCGAGATCCCGCGCCAGGACCCCGAGACCCTGGTCGTCGCCAGGGCGTTCACCGACGCCGTCTCCGAACGCATGCTCGAGAAGACGACGGCCGAGTGGCTGGCGGTGTTCGACGCGGCCCGGGTGCCGGCCGGGCCGGTCCGCAAGGTGGCGGACATGGCCGACGACGAGCAGGTGCTGGCCAACGACCTGGCGATGGTCGTCGACCACCCGCTGGCCAAGTCGCTCACCATGGTGGGACCGATCATGCGGATGAGCGCCACGCCGGCGCAGGCCAAGAGCGCGCCGCCCACGCTCGGTCAGCACAACGAGGAGATCCTGGCCGAGCTCGGGTACGACGAGGCGGAGGTCGCCGCACTGGTGGCCGACGGGGTCGTTCGGACCGTGCTACACGAGACGTCTGAGGAGGGGTGATGACCGACGCAGCCGAAGGACCTCGCGAGTCGATGGTCAGTCCCGAGATGGCCGAGCGCAAGGGGGTGTGGGGAGAGTCGCGCAGCTCCTACCCCGTTACCGCAACGGACATCCGGCGCTGGGCGATCGCCGTCTACTGGCCGGAGCGACCCCCGCCCATCTTCTGGGACGAGGACTACGCGGCGACGACCCGCTGGGGCGGGATCATCGCCCCCCAGGACTTCAACCCCTTCGCCTGGCCGGTCGAGCGTCCCGGGATGGGCGGTGGCCCGCCCCGCGGCGCCCTCGGCGGAAGCGGCGGCGGCGGGGGACGGCGCATCATGAACGGGGGCCAGACCGACACCTACGGCGTGCCCATCCGGCCGGGCGACGTGATCTCGGCGCGGTCGCGCCTGCGCGACTGGGAGGAGCGCACCACGCGCCTCGGCGAGACGCTGTTCGTGTTCAACGAGACGGAGTGGACCAACCAGGACGGCCAGCTCGTGAAGCGGCGGGTGTCGAACACCATCCGCTACTGACCCCGGAAGGAACAATGACGACCAACCTGTACTTCGAGGACGTGTCCGTGGGCGACCAGCTGCCGGCCTGGTCGCGCCGCACCGACTTCATGAGCTGGAATCGCTTCGCCGCGGTGAACGATGAATTCGTCCCGTTCCACATGGACGACGAGGCCGGCCGGGCCGCGTTGAACGAGGCCGGCGCCTTCGGGATGGGCAACCTCCGCTACGCCTACCTGCTCAATGCGCTGCGCGACTGGGCCGGCGACGAGGCCGAGATCCGCGAGGTGGGCTGCGAGTACCGGGCGATCAACCAGAAGGGGGACGTGCTCACCGTCACGGGCACCGTGACCGACTGCCGGGTCGAGGACGGCGAACACCGCGTCTACCTCGACGTGAACGTGGTGAACCAGGACGGAGCGGCGACCTGTCCGGGCCACGCCGTCTTGGTGGTGCCGAGCCGCGCGGCCTGAGGGAACCCCGGAAGGATCGCCCTATTGCCGGTAGTGCTCGACCACGCCCTCGGGCCGCGTGGTCGCCCCATCGGCGTCCTGGCCGACCGAACGCCGCGCCCGCCGCTGTCGCAGGAGGTCCCAGCACTGATCGAGCTCGACCTCGATCCGTCGCAGCCGCTCGCGCTCCTTGGGGGCCAGCGCCTCGCCCACGTGGGCCTCCTCTAGCCCGCGTTCCTCGTCCGCCAGCTCCTGGATCCGCCGCAGGAGATCGCCGTCGTCCATGTGAACCCTCCTCTCGCCCGCCGCCCATACTCTCATCGGTGCTGGCGCGGGTCGGCCGGTAACCGGCGATCGGCGTGACCGCCGGCCGGCGCAGGACGGTCGGGGACGGGCCGGGACCTGGTCGGAAATGGCCTCCCGGCGTCGCACCGACCGCTTCGTCGAAGCGACGCCAACCCTATAGTGACCCGGCCGGCTGCCTCCCGCGGCGGAGTGGCCGGTGAGGAGTGCGGGCATGGCAGAGAGCGAGTGGCCGGGGCTCCCGTACGACGAGTGGCGGGAGACGCGCGCCACCCTGCACATGTACACCCAGGTGATCGGCAAGTTGCGCCTGGCCCTGAGCCCGTTCGAACCGCAATGGGCCAACGTCGCGCTCTACGTGACGGCGCGGGGCCTCTCGACGTCACCGATCCCGGTCGGCCTGCGCACGATCGATGCCGAGTTCGACTTCATCGATCATGCCCTGGTGCTGCGCAGCAGCGACGGCTCGATCGATCGCCGACCGCTCGGCGGTTCGGTCGCCGACTTCTACACCGACGTGACCGGCATGCTGCATCGACTGCGCGTGGACGTGGCGATCTCGCCCGTGCCGTCGGAGGTTCCCGATCCCGTTCCGTTTCCCGACGACCGGACCCATGACACCTACGAGCCGGCCATGGTGACCCGGTTCCACCAGGTCCTCAGCAGGGTCGATCTCACCGTGAAGGAGCACCGGGCGAGGTTCCGGGGCCGAACCACGCCGGTGCACTTCTTCTGGGGGACGTTCGACCTCGCACTCACCCGCTACTCGGGCCGTCGGGCCGATCCGGCACCCGGCGCGGGGTTGATCGAACGGGTGGGCGGCGACGCAGAGGAGATCTGCGCGGGCTGGTGGCCGGGGGACGACCGGAATCCGTTCGCCACCTTCTACTCCTACGCGCACCCGCGGCCCGCCGGCATCGAAGGGGTCGCCGTTCGCCCGAGCGACGGCGCGTGGAGCGCCAAGGCCGGCGAGTTCCTGCTGTCCTACGAGGCCGCCCGCTCGGCCGCGGACCCGCGGCGGGCGATCCTCGACTTCCTGGACAGCACCTACGCGGGGGCCGCGGCACTCCTCGCGTGGGACCCTGACCTGACCGACGTCACCGCCCCGGCGCCCCCCGGCGCCTGACTTCTTCGTTGGGAGGAGAGATGAGCGACGGCTGCACCCATCTGGACCAGATCCTCGACGTTCAGCCCTCGGGCCCCGGCTGCCTGGACTGTCTGGCGGCCGGTGCCCACAACTGGGTCCATCTGCGGGTGTGCCAGGAGTGCGGCCACGTCGGCTGCTGTGACAACTCCCCGGGCCGCCACGCGACCGGCCACTACCACGCGGTCGGCCACCCGATCATCCGGTCCTTCGAGCCGGGGGAGGACTGGTACTACTGCTACCTCGACACCCTCATGTTCGAGCTCGACGACGCGCCGCCGGCCCCGTCGCATCCATGAGCGCGCCGCCGCGCCCTTACGCAGGCCGGGCGCGCGTGGCGGCGTGCGGCGCGGCGAGCACGGTTGCGATCACGTCGTCGAGCGGTGGCGGGACGGCGACGTCCTTGTAGCACGCCATCCGCTGGTAGAGGCGGGCCGCCGCCGCGGCGGCCCCGCCCGGGAGTCCGGCGTCCTCAAAGGTGCGCGCGATCTCGTCCATCTCGTCGGACCAGCGCCAGGCCCGGCTGCTCACGCGGCTGGCCTCGTCGGAGCGAGACAGGACGTCGGACTGGGTGCGGCGCCACTGGTCGAGCAGCGCGGCCTCGACCCCCTCGTGCCGAGCCAGCGCCCGGATGGAGAGCAGGAGGGCCGTCGAGCCCTTCGACCAGGCGGCGTAGGCCATCTTGAGCGCGGACGCGGCCGTCGGGTCGCTCCCGATCCAGACCACCCGGAGCTCGGGGGTCGTGAGCAGATCGACCAGTCGCTCGCCGCCGTTCCCCGACAGGTAGAGCGAGGTCTCACGACCGACCGTCGGGGGACCACCCACGATGCCGCCATCGACGTAGCGCGCGCCGGTTGCTTCGATGGTCCTGGCCACGAGCCGTGCGGTCGCCGGCGAGACCGCGTTGGCGTCGACGTAGGTCGGCCGCTTGCCCGCGGCCACCATGGCGCCGGCCAAGGCGCCGGCGACCTCGAGCGCGCTGCCCGGCGGGACGATCGAGAGCACCACCTCGCTCGTCGAGACCAGCGCCTCGAGCGACGGCACGTCGACGATCCCCGCGGCCTTGGCCCGCTGGACCGTTCGCTCGCTCCGCGCGTCGAGGACCGCGCCGACCGACAGGCCGTGCTCGATCAACGACCGGCCCACGGCCGATCCCATGGAACCGGGGCTCACCAGCCCCACCCGGGCGGGCACCACGGCGGAACCCCTAGCTGGCGGCGACGGCGGCCCGAATGGCCGCGTCGAGCGCGGTGGCCGAGGTCTTGGCCACCTGCGCGGGCGAGCGCTCCAGGTCCTCCACCAGCGCCTGGATGGTGAAGCCGCTCAGGTGGATGGCGAATGCATCGACGAGCCAGGCCGGCGGCCGGCCCTCGCCGCCCGCCTTCTGCCAGGCCGTGGCGGCCGCCCACTTGACGACCACCACCCGTCCCCGCCGGCGCCCGGCGGCGATGGCGGCGATCTCTCCTTCGAGGGGGCGACCCGGCGCGGTCATCTCCCAGTAGGCCCGGCCGAGCTCCAGCTGGTACTGGTGCACGTGCTCGATGGTCCGGCGGAGCCAGGCGACCAGGGCCTCGTTGGGGCCGGGCGGGGGGAGGCCCTCCTTGTAGGAGCGGAGCTGGGCCCGGAGGGCCTCGGCCACCAGCCGGTCCCGGGTGCCGAAGTGTCGGAACACCGTGCGCATGCTGAGGCCGGCCCGGGCGGCCACGTCCTCGACGGTGACCGACAGGCCCCTCTCGGCCAGAGCGGCCCAGGTGGCCTGGTAGATGCGATGTCGAGCCAGCTGGCGCTGCGCCGCCCCCAGCTTCAGGGGTTGCGCGGGCAGAACCTCCTCTGGAGCGGTGACCGTCATGGGGCCCAGTCTGGCAGTTCGGCAACGACCCGTCCCCTTGGGCGTCGGCCCCTGCCTGGCCCCCGTGCCGCCGTCCCGGGTGCCTGCCAGGCTGGGGGCCATGCGCGTGCACCTCGTCGACGGCACCTACGAGCTCTTCCGGCACTTCTTCGGCGCCCCGCCGAGGACGGCGATCGACGGGACCGAGGTCGGTGCCGCCCGCGGCGTCGTCTCGTCGGTGGTCGCCATGCTCGAGGGCGGTGCCACGCACCTGGGCGTCGCGACCGACCACGTCATCGAGTCGTTCCGCAACGAGCTGTGGCCCGGCTACAAGACGGGCGAGGGGGTTCCTCCCGAGCTGGCCGCGCAGTTCGGTTTCCTCGAGCGCGCGCTCGGGGCCCTGGGCGCGCACGTGTGGCCGATGGTCGAACTCGAGGCCGACGACGCGTTGGCCAGCGCGGCAGCGGTTGCCGCCGAGGACCGACGGGTAGACCAGGTCCTGGTGTGCACTCCCGACAAGGACCTGGCCCAGTGTGTCGTCGGCACGCGCGTGGTCCAGCTCGATCGTCGCGCCGAGCACATCATCGACGAGGCCGGCGTCTGGGAGAAGTTCGGGGTGGCGCCGCGCTCGATCGCCGACTTCCTGGCGCTCGTCGGCGACAGCGCCGACGGCTTCCCCGGACTGGCCGGGTGGGGCCGCAAGTCGGCTGCCAGCGTGCTGGCGCACTACGAGCGCCTCGCGGCGATCCCCGATGACGTCGAGTCCTGGGAGCCCGAGCTCCGCCGATCGGTGCGCGGCGCACCCAAGCTGGCGGAACGACTCGCCGCCGACCGCCAGTTGGCCGAGCTGTTCCTCGACCTGGCGACGCTCCGCGTGGACCGCTCGCTCTTGGGCGGCGTGGACGAGCTCGCCTGGCACGGCCCGACCGACGAGTTCGACGAGGTGTGTGCCTACATGGCCGACCTCACGCTGGTTGGCCGGGTCGCCGCGCTGGCGCACGCCCGCGGCGCCGGCGCCTGAACGTCGCAGAGTCCGAGGACCGTGGCCAGAGACTCGAGAAACACCTGGACGCGCCGGGGCAGGTCGGCCTGGCTGGTCGCCCTGGCCTGGCTGGTGGTCCTCGCCGCGGGCGTGGGGGGCGGCCGCTGGCTGACGGAGAACGTCGTGCGTGGGCCCCGGGTCGCGCTCTACGGGGACTCGCTGGCGACGCAGGCCTCGCCCTACTTCGAAGCGCTGGCGCTCCCGTCTGGGATCGAAGTCCTCGATCGGGTCTACGGCGGCACGGCCATCTGCGACTGGCTGGGGTACATGCAGACCGACGCCTCGTCCTTCCGGCCCCAGGCGGTCGTCCTCGAGTTCAGCGGGAACGCGCTCACGCCCTGCATGTCGGGCTTCACCCCGGGCACCCCCGCCTACTTCGCCAAGTACCAGCACGACGCCCAAGAGGCCCTCGGCATCTTCACCGCCGTTGGTGCCCACGTGTACCTCGAGGCGGCCCCCCTCCCGCTCTCTCCGGGTGCCTCGCAGACCTGGTTCGCGGTGGACCAGATCTACGCGGCCCTGGCCAAGGGGGATCCCCAGGTGACCTACGTCGATGCCGGACAGACGCTGATGACCGGGGGGGAGTTCACCCTCATGCTGCCCTGCCTCCCCATCGAGCCCTGCACGGGGCCGAACGGGATGAACGTGGTGCGCGCACCCGACGGCATCCACTTCTGCCCGGACGGGGTGATGGAGCCCAACTTCGCCTGTGCCAGCTACGCGTCCGGTGCCTACCGGTTCGGCCGGGCCCTGTTGGTGCCGGTGCTCGCCCAGTTCCACGACTCGTTGCCGGCCGGAACGTGACCCGGGAACCGATGGCGCCGGGCACGGACGGCGCCGGCGGGCCTTAGCTTGCAGTTAAACCTCCGGTGTCACCTGGCTGAGGTTTCCTCGAGGCGGATCTCGCCCGCCTTGGCCGCCACGTGGCGCATCTGGCCGATGAGACGGCGCATCCGCCGGTCGTTGTCAATCCACTCGCGATAGAGCTTC
>DATNIB010000010.1:0-17534 GCA_035604685.1 Acidimicrobiales bacterium
CCACGTTCCGTTCTGGGTTGCCCTCGCCCTGGCACTACTCACCGGCCTCGTGTTCGGAGCGGCCGTTGATACGACCATCGTCCGTCGTCTCCGAAAAGCCCCAACAGTTGTCGTCCTCGTGGCAACGATTGGAGTCGCGCAGGTTGCACAGGCGATTGCCGTCGAGATCCCACAACCCAGCAACACAGGTGCTCGCTACCCGTCGGCGTTCAATGGTTCGTGGACGGTGGCCGGAGTGAGTATCCACGGCTCAGACGTTGCGATCCTGGTCTTGGTCCCAATCACGGTCCTCCTTCTCACCTGGTTCCTCGACCGAACAACGCTCGGCAAGACCGTGCAGGCCTGTGCCAACAATCGGGACCTGGCCCGAGTTTCGGGCATCAACCCGAAGTGGGTGTCAACGATGGCCTGGTCCATCGCCGCGGGACTGTCGACACTCTCGATCTTGTTGATCGCCGGACAATCGGGCTCGGTGGGGATGGTCGCCAATCTTGGACCCGAGACGCTCTCCCGGGCACTGGCCGCAGCCGTGATCGCCGGCATGGCCTCCTTCCGGCGTGCAGTCATTGCTGCTGTCGTCATCGGCATTGCGCAGAACGTCCTGACGTTCAACTTTCTCGCTGACCCCGGTCTGGCCGACCTGGTGTTGTTCCTGGTGGTCCTCGCCGCATTGGGATTTTACGGGAGGGAGTTGGGTGGCGATGCACAGGTGTTCGCGTTCACTCCAAAAGCTCGCCCGGTTCCCGAGCGCCTCCGGTCCATTTGGTGGATCCGACATATCGACAAGAGCGGGATCTTGCTGCTCGGCCTCATCGGCATCCTTCTGCCCTTGATCGTCACTCGGCCTTCAAGCCAGCAACTCTTTGCGGCAGTCGCCGCCTACGCCATTTGTGCGTCATCGCTGACCGTAGTGACGGGGTGGCTTGGTCAACTTTCACTTGGCCAGATGGCATTCGGCGGGATCGGAGCGCTCTTCGCTGCTCGGTTGGTCTACGAAGGCGTTCCCTTCTGGGTAACTGTCGCCATCACAACGGTGGCCTCGGCGCTTCTTGCTGCCGTGGTGGGCCTCGGCTCTCTCCGTGTTCGCGGCCTTTACTTGGCCGTTGTCACCTTTGCGTTCGCACTCGCCGCCCAGCAGTATTTCTATTTCCTGCCAGGGTTGAGCGGGGATTCCACCGACGGCCAGACCGTTCGGTTCGCCCCTGGCCATCTCTTCTTCTTGTCCTTCTCGGGACAACGCACCTACTACTACGTGGTCCTGGCAATCCTGGCAATCGTGCTCATCGGTCTGAGCAAGTTCCGATCGAGCGGTATGGGTCGAGCCACGAAGGCCGTGCGCGACAACGAAACTGCGGCGGCTGCCTACACCGTCGTGCCCGCACGGACAAAGGTTCGGGCATTCGCGGTTGCGGGTGCGCTCGCCGGATTGGGCGGTGCGTTGCTGAGCGGAGCGTTCGCCAACGTTCCCTTCGCCAACACCGGTGTTGGCGGGGCTGGATTCTTCCTCGTCAACGGCTCATTGGCACTGGTCGCAATGGTGGTCATCGGAGGGATGGGCTCGGTCACCGGAGCCGTCATTGGCGCAATCTGGGTCGTCGGAATCCCTGCTATCGCCCCAAACAATCAAGTGCTGGACCTTCTCGCCTCGAGTCTTGGACTCCTCGTGATCCTCCTCTACTTCCCTCGGGGGCTCAATCAAATCTTCTATGGCGTTCGCGATGCAATCGTGGATTGGGCCGATCGCAGGCTCGGCGATCAGACAGCGCGCGCGGCTGCGCCGTATCCGGCTGCCGTGCGCAGAGCCCGATCAACAGAACCAGTTCCCCTTGAGCCAGCACTGGTCGTCTCCAACCTAAGTGTGAAGTTCGGCGGCAACGTGGCGGTCGACGATGCAACGTTGACGGTCGACCACGGCGAGCTCGTAGGGCTCATTGGGAACAACGGTGCCGGAAAGTCCACGCTGATGAACGCCGTCGGCGGCTTCGTGTCCAGCAAGGGCTCGGTACGTCTTCTGGGTGATGAAGTGGGGGACATGGCGCCAGCGCGTCGAGCGCTACTCGGACTCGGACGGACCTTCCAAACTGCGACGCTGTTCCCCGAACTCACCGTCAACGAAACACTGCTGGTCGCGCTCGAAGCGAAGGGCAGAACAGGTCTGATTTCGACGGCGCTCGGACTGCCACACATGAGACGCCATAGCCGTACTGCATTGGCCGAGGTGGGCGAAATCATCGACTTTCTGGGCCTCACCCCCTACCGCGATCTCTTCGTGAGCGATCTCTCTACGGGGACACGGCGGATCGTCGAACTCGCCGGGCTTCTGGCTCTGAACGCGAGGGTCCTGTGCCTCGATGAACCCACCGCGGGACTGGCCCAGCGGGAGACCGAGGCATTCGGTCCCCTCATCACCGCGGTGCAGCGGGAGCTCGAAGCCGCGGTGCTGCTGATCGAGCACGACATGCCCCTCGTCATGAGCGTCAGCGCGCGTGTCTACTGCCTCGAGACGGGAACGGTCATCGCCGAGGGGCCGCCGAGCGAGATCCAGCACGACCGGCGGGTCATCGCCAGCTATCTCGGCACGGACGAGCGAGCGATCGCACGGAGCGGCCGGACGAACGTCGAGGGGTCACCTTCGGTGCCCGCGGTCGGTTCAGCCATGCCACCCTCCGTCGGCTGAAGGCGTTTCACGCTCCGGATTCGCGACCCGGTCTTGCGCGCCGGCAGGTGACTGGGGGGAGAGTCTCGGGCCTGGTCGGCTCAGCCCGAGGAGCGCGCACCCATGTGCCAGCCCTGGCAATAGGGGCACTCGTATACCGTAAGCCGGGTCGTCGATTCGGCGGCGCGTTCATCGGCGGCGCTGAGCGCCTCAGCGCGCGTCGCGTACCGCACTTTTGGCTGGCCGTCCCTTCTCCAATGCGAGGAATCGAGCGCGAGCTCGCGGTGAACGGGGCGTCGTCTGGGCACCCACCCAGTCTGCCCCGATCGGGAACACCGCCTCCGGGCGGTCCATGCGGAACGACACTGGTGCGGTCGGGCACTTTCGCCCCTCCAGATTGGCGAGCCAGGTCGTCGGCGGTGCCCACTACGCTCGAGTGAACGAATTGGGGTCGCCCATGAGGCGTCACTCTGCGGTGGGGTTCGGGGCAGTCGCACTGGCGGCGTTCGTGACTCTGGCCGCGCCCGGTGTCGGGACCGCCGTCGGCGCCGCGATTGGTTCGGCGACGCCGGCCGTCAACTTGCGCGATGGTCAGACGATTTCGTTGACCGGCACCGGGTTCGATCCGGCAGCCCAGGTGGGCATGACGGAGTGCGTCAGCGGGGCGGTTGGGATCGCCCAATGCGATCTCGCGGGGATCCGGTTCGCCAACACCGACGAATCGGGTTCGTTCGCCACCGATTTCAGGGTCACTCGGGTGATCGACGTGGCGGGCACCCTCACCGACTGTGCGGCGCCGGATGCGTGTGTCGTCGGGATCGAGGAGACCAACAATCAAGCGGTGACGGCCACGGTCTCGATCTCGTTCGAGAATCTGCCGATCGTGCCACCCGCGGTAACCGTCGACCCGGCCGCCGATCTGGCGACGGGGCAGGCGGTCGAGGTGATCGGGGCAGGCTTCACTCCCTCGGCGACCGTGGTGCTGGTCGAGTGCCCGGCCAATTCCGCTCTGATCAGCGACTGCGACCTCTTCACCGGCCTGTTCGTCAAGGCGGACGGCGGCGGCACCGTGGACACCGAGTACCCGGTGGTCGAGGTCATCTCGGTCAACGGGTCGAGTCTCGATTGCGCCACCGCGCCCACCTGCGTCCTCAGCGTCGGCAATGTTGACGACTTCGCGCAGCGAAGCGTTGTCCCGATCTCGTTTGGGACTCCGCCGACCCTGAGCGCCGGGACCACGTTCAGCCCGACGACCAATCTCCGGGATTGCCGATTCGGGGTCGCGCCCCAGTGCCCCCCGTTGTCCGAGCAACTGGCGTTGCCGGGGACCTTCAGGGCTCCGGGCACGCGTCGGTGAGGTGGGCCGGGCAGCGGGTAATCGAATCCGGCCGGGGGCCTCGAGCCGAGGCCTGCCGGTTTCGTCGCCCGGCGGCCCGTCGGCCATGATCAGAGCCCGTGAAGCCGTCGCGACCGTTCCGCTTCAGCCTCCAGGTGCCCCACTCCGTCTCGCGGGGTGAGTGGGTCGAGCTGGCGCGGCGGGCGGAGGACACCGGGTTCGACCTTCTCGTGACAGCCGACCACCTGGGCGGGCCCGCGCCACTGGTCGCGCTGGCCGTCGCGGCGGAGGCGACGGAGCGGCTCCGGCTGGGCACCATGGTGCTGAACAACGACTTCTACCACCCGTCCCTCCTCGCCCGGGACGCCGCCACGCTCGACCTCCTATCCGACGGCCGCCTGGAGCTGGGCCTCGGCGCCGGCCACGCATGGCCCGAATACGAGCGGGCCGGTCTCGTGTTCGACCCGCCCGTCCGGCGGGTCGACCGCCTGGAGGAGGCGGTCGCGATCCTGCGGCGGCTGTTGGATGGGGAGACCGTCACCCACCACGGCGCCCACTACGACCTGCGCGAGGAAGCGGTGGCCCCCCGCCCGGTCCAGGCGCGGGTCCCGCTCCTCGTGGGCGGCGGCGGCGACCGGGTGCTGGGCGTCGGCGCCCGCCTGGCCGACGCCATCGGGTTCACCGGGCTCGGCCGCACCCTGGAGGACGGCCAGCATCACGAGCCCGCCGGGTTCTCACCCGCCCGGGTCGCCGAGCAGGTCGCCCACGCCGAGCGCCAGGCCGGCGAGCGGTGGCCATCCATCGAGCTGCAGGTGCTGGTCCAGGCGGTCGTGGTCACGAACGACCCCGTCCGGGCGGCCGAGGACCTCATCGCGACGCATCTCCGAACGATGAGCGTCGACGACGTGCTCGCCACCCCCTACCTCATGGTGGGCTCCGAATGGGAGCTCATCGACCGCCTGGTCGACCGGCGCGAGCGGTGGGGCTTCACCCACTACACGGTGCGCGCCGACGCCCTCGGCCAGATCGAGGGCGTGATCGCCGCGCTCGCCCGGCGCTGACGTCCATGCACCGGGCCTCCCGCTCCCGCCGCCGCGGCGTTCCCATGACGCCGCCTCCGGGGCTGCACAGCAAGGTCCCCAAGATCACCGCCTACTTCTGGGTGGCCAAGGTGCTGTCGACCGCCATGGGGGAGGCGACGTCGGACTTCCTGGTGCACCGGCTGGGGGCGACGGTGGCGGTCCCGATCGGGGCCCTCGCCCTGCTCATCGCCCTGGTCGTCCAGATCGCGGCGCGTCGCTACGTGGTCGGGCTGTACTGGCTGGCCGTCGCCATGGTCGGCGTCGTCGGCACCATGGCCGCCGACGTTCTGCACGTCGGGGCGCACGTGCCCTATGCCGTCTCCGCACCGCTGTTCGCGGTGTCGTTGGCGGTGATCTTCGTCCTCTGGCAGCACACGGAGAAGACCCTGTCCATCCACAGCGTGTTCACCCTGCGCCGGGAGCTGTTCTATTGGGCGACGGTGATGGCCACCTTCGCGTTGGGGACGGCGACCGGCGACCTCACCGCGACCACGCTGCACGTCGGCTTCCTTGGTTCGGGCTTCCTGTTCCTGGCCGTGTTCGTGGTCCCGGGCGTCGCCTACCGGTGGTTCTCCATGAACGCGATCCTGGCGTTCTGGTTCGCCTACGTCGTCGCCCGGCCGCTCGGGGCCTCGTTCGCCGACTGGATGGGAAAGCCGAAGACCAACGGGGCGTTGGCGCTCAACCTGGGGTGGGTGAGCCTGGGGTGGACGGTCGCGCTGGCGATCGTCGTCCTGTGGCTCATGGTCTCGGGGAAGGACGTCCCCGACGACCAGCTGGCGCCCGCGTCCTAGACGGGCGCGCTGATGCCGGCCAGGAACTGCGCGACCACCTCGTTGTAGGCCGCGGCCGTCTGGTAGTAGACGTTGTGCGGCGCCCCGGGGATCAGGGCGAAGCGGCTCCCGGCGACGCGCTGGTGCAGCTCTCCCGCCGCCTCGGCCAGCCAGTCGTGCTCGCCCACGATGATCTGCATGGGGGAGCGTATCCCGCCGACGACCTCCGCCAGCTCGCCGCGCCCGGGGTTCTCCGCGGTGGGCCGGCGCGGTCGGCGGGTGGCCTCGATCCGGGTGGCGGTCGAGCGGAGCCGGATGTAGCGGTCGTAGAGGTCGGGGTGGGTGGTCGGGAAGTCCGGGGTGAAGCCGCCCTGGGCCGGCAGGAAGAGTGCGTCCTCGCTGGCGGGCTCGGCCTCCGGACGGCGTGGCGGCGTCCCGCCGTCGGCCGGCAGCACGCCCATGCCCGACGGGATGAGGGCGCGGGCCCGGTCGGGGTTCCGGGTGGCCCACCGGAGCAGGGTCAGGGCGCCCATCGAGTTCCCGGCGATCACCGGTCGCTCGATGCCGAGGGCCCGCAGGAACCCCTCCAGCTCGTCGGCGCGGTCGGGTTCTCCTCCGTCGACCGGTGAGTTCGACGAGTGCCCGTGGTTCACGCTGTCGTAGGCCATGACCCGGTAGTGGTCCGCGAAGGCGTCGAACTGCTGGTGCCACGCCTCGGCACAGGAACCGGCGCCGTGGAGGAAGAGCATCGGCGGTCCGTCGCCCCGTTCGATGTAGTGCACGTCGGTGCCGAGTATCTCCACGAACGCCATCGCCCGCCTCCTGTCAGTGCCCCGCGTCACTGTACGGCCGTTCCCGGGGCGCCGCACCGGCCTTCGGTGGCGACGCCGGGCGCCTCAGCGGGCGAGCAGGTGCTCCCCGTAATCGAGCGACGCGTACCAGTCCCCCCGGCCCTGCGGCGTCAGGTCGAGCAGGTGCCAGAGCGGGCAGAGCAGGTCGATCCCGCGCTGGTCGAGGTCGGCCGACATCCTCGGGTGGGTCGAGTACCAGTGCCGCGGCGACCCGTCGGCGCCGAGGATGAACACCGAGACCGTGGAATCCTGGTTGCCCTCCTCGTCCTCGCTCCCCAAGTCGAGCTTGAAGGTGCTCTCGCCGCAGGAGAGCAGGCGGAGCCGGTCCCAGCCGCGGGATCGGGCGTGCGCACGGAGCGGGGCCAGGTCGGCCGCCGCCGCGATGGCGAAGTCGACGTTCTCTGCGAGGTGGTGGGCGACGCCGTCGAACCCGTCGACCCACAGCGTGCACATGGGGCACGGCGTGGTCTGGGCCTTGCCGTACATGAGGTGGTAGATGACGAGCGGCCGCTCGGGCGAGCTGAACAGCTCGCTCAGCTTCACCGATCCGGTCGGCGCGTCACCGTCTCCCAGTCGGCGCGGGCCCTCGGTGAAGACGTAGTCCTCGACCACGGTGTCGGCGGGCAGACGCCGGCGCAGGACGGCCACCTGCTCGCGGTGGCGCATCAGCGCGATCTCGGCCTGCTGCAGCTCCTTGCGGCGCGAGCGGTACTGGGACGTCTCTTGCAAGCGGCTCTCGAACACGGCCCACCCTTTCGTGGTTGGCGTCGCCAACGCGGCTGTGCACCGGTGACCGGCGCCGGGCGACCCCGGCGCCGCCGTCAATGGTTCCCCGGGGAGAATGCCACAGAGCACGACCACTACCCACCGAGGTCGGCGCCCAACCTTGTTAGGGTGCGGGCGAAAACCAAGGGGGCACGGCATGGACGTCGCGGATCGGGTCGTGGTGGTCACCGGTGGGGCGAGTGGCATCGGCCGCGCCCTGTGCCGGGCCGCCGCGGCCCAGGGGGCCCGGGTCATCGTGGTGGCAGACATCGACGCCGCCGGCGCCGAGGCCGTGGCCCACGAGCTGGGGGAGCGGGCGGCGGCCTTCCGGACCGACGTCGCCTCGGGTGCCGAGGTGAACGCCCTGGTCGAGTTCGCCGAGTCCACCTATGGGGCCATCGACATCTTCTTCGCCAACGCCGGGATCCTCGTGCCGGGCGGCGTCGAGGCCTCCGACGAGGGCTGGGAGCGGATCTGGCACGTGAACGTGATGAGCCACGTGTGGGCCACCCGCGCCCTCTTGCCGGGCATGCTGGCGCGGGGCGAGGGCTACATCGTGATCACCGCCTCGGCGGCCGGCCTGCTCACCCAGCTGGGCTCGGCCCCCTACAGCGTCACCAAGCACGCCGCCGTCGGGCTGGCCGAGTGGCTGGCGATCACCCACTACGACGCCGGGATCCGGGTGTCGTGTCTGTGCCCCCAGGGGGTCTGGACGAACATGACGGGCGCCGGGCAGCGGCGCGACCTGCGGGCGGTGGCCCAGTCGACGGCCGGCCGGGACGGGTTCTTGGAGGCCGAGGTGGTCGCCGACATCGTGCTGGCCGCGGTGGCCGAGGAGCGGTTCTTGATTCTGCCGCATCCCGAGGTCGCCACCTACGAGCACCGCCGCGCCGACGACCGGGAACGCTGGCTGACGGGCATGCGACGGGTCCAGGCCTCCCTGCGCCCCCGCGCGTAGGGGGCGGTCGGGGCGGTCGTGACGGCGCCGCTGCTCGTCATCACCGGACCGCCCGGAGCGGGCAAGTCGACCGTCGCCCGATTGGTGGCGGGCGCGTTCTCTCCGAGCGTGCTCGTCGAGGGCGACGCGTTCTTCGCCTTCCTCGACCAGGGTGCGATCGCGCCGTGGCTGCCCGAGGCGCACCGGCAGAACGAGGTCGTCCTGCGGGCGGCCGCGGCGGGCACCGGGGCGTTCGCCGCGGCGGGCTACCAGACGGTCTACGAGGGCATCGTCGGGCCCTGGTTCCTCCCGGCGTTCGTCGAGGCGACCAGGCTCGACGCCCTGCACTACGCGGTCCTGCTCCCGACCGCCGAGCGCTGCGTGGCGCGGGTCGCCGCGCGCCCGGGCCACGGCTTCACCGACGAAGCGGCCACCCGCCAGATGCACGCCGAGTTCGCGCGCGCCTGCGCCGGGCTGGATGGACGCCACCTGCTGGCGGACGAAGCCATGGAGGCGTCGGCGGTGGCGGACGAGGTCCGCGAGCGCATGGCGCACGGTGAGCTGGCCTGGCCGGCGTAACGGGGGCCGACGCCCCCGACCCACCCCCTACGGCAGGGCCACGCCCCCCCGGCCACCCAGCATCGGGGGCCGGACGCCGACCGCCCGCTGGTTGGCCAGCTCCTCGATGGCCGCCAGGAATTCGTCGGCCCCGGCCCGGTCGGCCGCGGCGCGCGGCATGGCCGGGAAGTTGTAGTCCGCGGACGGCAGCGGCGGGTGGTCGTCGGTGGGCTTGCGCGCCATGATCCGCTCGAGGACCGGGGCGAGGCGGACCGCCTTCTCCTTCATCAGCCGCTCGTCGCGCTCGGCGAACTCGGGCAGGACCTCGCGGCCGAAGAGCTCGAGGCTCGCCATGATGTCCTCGTGGCGGTTCTTGCCGGCCTGGCTCACGAAGATGACCTGGTCGACGCCGTACTCCTCGTAGCGGCGGAGGAACTCGCGCAGCTGCTCGGGCGTGCCGACGGCTCCCCGCAGCCCGGCCACCCCCTGCTCGACCGCCTTGGCCCCGAGCCGGTCGGGGTTGGCCGCCGCCTTGCGCACGGCCTCGGGGTCGTAGCCCTGCAGGGCCCGGCGCTCCTCGAACTCGGCCCACACGTCGGTCCGGCCCGGCCGGTGCTGCCCGAAGAGGTAGTAGTGCCCGAGCGAGTAGCCGAAGAAGTTGGCGCCCTCGGTGCCCCGGCGGATGGCCTCCTCCTCGGTCTTGGCGCACATGAAGGTCGTGACGCAGGCCACGTTCGGGTTGACCGCGTCGCCGATCGGGACGCACTCGTCGGCCAGGGTCTGGTAGTAGTCGCTCACCCAGTGGGTGGCCTCCTCGGGGTCGATGAAGGCGAAGGTGAGCGCGCCGATGCCCTTCAGCGCGGCCAGGTGGATGGTGTCGCGCCGGCTGCAGGCCACCCAGATGGGCGGGTGCGGCTTCTGCAGGGGCTTGGGCACCACGTTGCGCGGCGGCATGGTGACCCAGTCCCCGGTGTGGCCGGTGAAGGGGGTCTCGGTCATGCAGCGCACGGCGACCCGCAGGCCCTCCTCCCACATGGCCCGCTTCTGGGCCGGGTCGATCAGGAAGCCACCGAGCTCGGCCTCCGACCCGGCCTCGCCGGTGCCGAACTGCGCCCGGCCCCCCGAGACGAGGTCCAAGGTGGCCATCCGCTCGGCGACCCGGGCGGGGTGGTTGAAGGGCGGCGGCGTCTGGACGATGCCGTGGCCGAGCTTGATGTTCTTCGTCCGCTGGGAGACCGCGCCCAAGAAGACCTCGGGCGCGGACGAGTGGCTGTACTCCTCCAAGAAGTGGTGCTCCACCTCCCAGACGTACTCGATGCCCAGCTGGTCGGCGAGCTCGCACTGGTCGAGCGCGTCCTGGAGCAGCTGGTACTCGGAGCGCTCGTCCCAGGGGCGTGGCAGCTGGTGCTCGTAGAAGATGCCGAACTTCACGACGGGGCTGGCGCTTGGCGCCGGGCCTCGCGCTGACGCGCGCGGTCACCGCTCATGGCGGCGTTGGGTGCGGCCTTCTCGACCAGGCCCGGGATCACGGCCCCCAGCTCGGCCGGGTCCCAGCGGTCGCCCTTGTCGGTGCCCGGACCGGCGTGCCAGCCCTCGGCCACGCTGATGCGGCCGCCGGCCACGTTGAAGACGCGCCCGGTGATGGCGGCCGACTCGGGGCTGCCCAGCCAGACGACCAGCGGGGCCACGTTGTCGGGGTGCCGGGCATCGAACTCGTCGGCCTTCAGAGCCGGACGGTCGGGCCGCAGGTTCTCGGTCATGCGGGTCTGGGCGCCCGGGGCGATGGCGTTCACCGTCACGCCGTAGCGCTCGAGCTCCATGGCCGCGATGATCGTGAACGCGGCGATGCCGGCCTTGGCCGCTCCGTAGTTGGTCTGGCCCGGGTTGCCGTAGATGCCCGACGACGAGCTGGTGTTGATGATGCGGGCGTCGTTGGTCTCACCGGCCTTGGAGCGCTCCCGCCAGTAGGCGGCCGCCACCCGGCTCGGGGCGAAGGTGCCCCGCAGGTGCACCTTGATGACCGCGTCCCACTCCTCGATGGTCATGTTGATGAGCATGCGGTCCCGCAGGATGCCGGCGTTGTTGACCAGCACGTCGAGGCCGCCGTAGGTCTCGAGGGCGGTGGTGATGAGGCGGTTGGCCCCGTCCCACTCCGAGATGTCCTCGCCGTTGGCGATGGCCTCGCCGCCGAACCCCTTGATGGTCTCCACGACCTCGTTGGCCGGTCCCGCCGACTCACCGGTGCCGTCGACGTTCGCCCCGAGGTCGTTCACCACGACCTTCGCGCCCTGTCGGGCGAACTCGATGGCATGGCCGCGGCCGATGCCCCTGCCGGCCCCCGTGACCACGACGACCCGGCCCTCACAGATTCCGCTCATTGCGCCCCTCCTTTGGTCTGGACGGGGATCGGCTCCTTCGGCAGCCCGAGGACGCGTTCCCCCACGATGTTGCGTTGTACCTGCGCCGTGCCGCCCCAGATGGTGACCGAGCGGGTGGCCAGGAAGTTCTGCTGCCAGGCGTCCGGCGTGTACTCGTCTGGCTTCTGCTCGGGCATCACCAGGGCCTTGGCGCCCCGGATGTTGACGGTGAGCTCGGCGAAGCGCTGCGCGAACTCGGACCAGAACATCTTGTTGATCGACGCCCCCGGGCCCGGTTCCTTGGCGGCCAGGACCTCGGAGAGGATCCGCAGCCCGCTGTAGCGCATGATCTCCGCGTGGGTGAACGCCCACGCCAGCTGCTGGCGCACGACGGCGTCGCCGTCTTTCCCCTCCTGGCGCACCATGTCGACGGTCTCCCAGAACTGGCGCACGTACTGGGTGTGCTGGGTGGTGGCGTTGCCGCCGCGCTCGTTGCCGAGGGTGGTCATGGCCACCCGCCAGCCGTTGTTCAGGCCGCCCACCACGTTGAACAGCGGCGCCCGCGCCTCGGTGATGAAGGTCTCGGTGAAGTGGGCGCTACCGGTGAGCTGTCTGATCGGCCGTAGGTCGAAGCCGTTGGGGGACCCGTCGGGGCGCCGCATCGGCGTGAGGACGTAGGAGATCCCCTTGTGCTTGGGCGCATCGGGGTCGGTCCGGCACAGGCAGAACATCATGTTGGCGACCTGAGCCCCCGAGGTCCACACCTTCTGGCCGGTGATGAGGAGCTCGTCCCCGTCCGCCGTCGCCCGGGTGGTGAGCGACGCCAGGTCCGAGCCGGCGTCGGGCTCGCTGAAGCCCTGGCAGTAGCGGTCGGTGCCGTCGATGATGCGCGGCAGGAAGTGGGCCTTCTGCTCGTCGGTGCCCCACACGATGATCGAGGGACCGACCAGCCACTCGCCCATGCCGCGGGTCACCCTCGGCACCCCGGCGCGGGTGAACTCCTCGTTCATGACCGCCACCTCGATGCCCGAGAGGCCCCGCCCGCCGTACTCGACGGGCCAGGACACGCACATGTAGCCGGCCGCCGATAGTGCGTCGGCCCACTCGTTCCACTCCGGCGGTCCGCCGTCGGCGCCCCCCGCCCCGTTGGGGTCGTCGAGCGGCAGGCCCTCGGGGCGGTTGGCCTCCAACCACTGGCGCAGCTCGTCTTGGAACTGGCGGGCCTTCGGGCCGAGGTCGATGCTGAGCGCCATCTCCTACTCCCTTCGCTCGAACTGCGGGAGGTGCCGACCGTCCGAGAGCTGCGCCCAGGTGACCTGGACTGCCTGGCCGACTGCGACCTCGCCGGGCGGGCAGCCGACGATGTTGGACATCATCCGGACGCCCTCTTCCAGGTCTACCAGGGCGACCGCATAGGGGTCGCCGCCGGCGATGGCCGGGTTGGGCGAGCTGGTCTCGACCGTCACCGAGTGGACGACACCCCGGCCGCTGGCCGGGCGCCAGTCGAGCGAGGAGCCAAGGCAAACCGGGCAGTTGTCCCGCGGGAAGAAGATGGCGCGCTCACACTCGGTGCACCACTGGAGCACCAGCTGGCGCTGCTTGGTCGCCTCCCAGAAGGGTTCGCTGGTCGGGGTGACCGGCGGCTCCATGCGGCCGGGGGGGGGCTCGGTCGACGTCATGAGAGCGTCCCCTCGGTGCCGAAGACGATCGTGGACATGCACGAAAGGACGCCGCCCGAGCCGTGGGCGACGGCCACGTCGGCGCCCTGCACCTGACGCTTGCCGCACTCGCCCCGGAGCTGACGGACCGACTCGGCGATGAGGAACATGCCGTACATGCCGGGGTGCGTGTAGGAGAGGCCGCCGCCGTTGGTGTTCATGGGTAGCGAGCCACCCGGCCCGATCTTGGCGTCCTCCACGAAGGGGCCGCCCTCGCCCTTGGCGCAGAAGCCCAGGTCTTCTAGGTGCAAGAGGGCGGTGATGGTGAAGCTGTCGTAGCCCATGAGCAGGCTGACGTCGCTCGGCTTGATCCCGGCCATCGCGAAGGCGTTGGGGCCCGAGATGGCCCCGGCCGTCGTCGTGAGGTTGGGCATCTGGCTGATCATCTGGTGGTCGTGGCAGGTGCCCGCCCCGAGCACGTAGACCGGCGGCTTGCGCAGGTCCTTCGCCCGCTCGGCGCTGGTCATCACGAACGCGCCGGCGCCGTCGGTCACGAGGCAGCAGTCCAAGAGGTGGAGCGGCGTCGTCTGCATGGGCGAGGCGAGGACGTCGTCGATCGTCATCGGCTCCTGGAAGCGGGCCTTCGGGTTCATGGTCGCCCAGTCCCGGGTGCTCACCGCGATCTGGGCCAGCTGCTCGGCGGTCGTGCCGAACTCGGCCATGTGCCGGGTGGCCGCCAGGGCATAGGGGCCCATCGGCATGCGGATGCCGTAGGGCATCTCCCACTCGGCCGCCGGGTTGGGCCCCATCATCATCATCGGTGGGCGGCCCCGCCCGGGTCCGCCGCGGCCCCCGCGCTTGCGGTCGCTCCGGGGGGTCGACGCGTAGACGCTCACGATCACGTCGGCCAGGCCGGCGTTGATGGCGGCGGCCGCGTGCTCCACGTGGATCTCGTAGCTGGAGCCCCCGGTGCTCGTCGACTCGGTGTAGCGGGGGTGGATGCCCAGGTACTCGGCCATCGCCACCGACGAGTTGACGTGGCAGATGCCGTCGACATCGGTGATCGAGAGTCCAGCGTCCTCGAGCGCCTGCTCGATCATGGCCGTCTCGAGCGCCCGGCCCGAGAGCGACAGCTCGCCGGTGGGGGAGGCGTCGTCGGCGACGCCCACGATGGCGGCGGCGCCGCGCAGGGTGGCCATCGGGCTCACCGTACCGGCCGGATCCGGCCGGGGGGCCCGGCGGACCCGTTCTTGGTGCTGACGCTGCGTCCCACGCGCTCCCCCTCGCTGTTGCGCCCCGACCCGAGCGGGAATCGGCGCCGACTCGAGATGTCACAGTACCCTGACAGGCTGACGCCCAACAAGGTCGGGACTGGGTAACGTGTGCCCGATGTCGATCCCCGCCTCGGGGTCCGCTGCGCCCCGGACCAGGGCCGACGCGCCGGACGTCCCCCTCCAGCAAGAGCAGCGCCAGATGGCGCGCAGCCGCATCGAGCGCGCCGCCTGGAGCGTGCTGGCCGACCGCGGCCTCATCGCCACGGTCGAGGAGGTGGCCCGCGAGGCGAACGTCAGCATCCGCACGGTCTTCCGTCACTACGGCACCCGCGACCACATGATCGCCTCGGCGCTCCGCGCGCAGCTCCACCGCTACGGGGACTCCCTCCCGGTGCCCGAGCCCGATGCGGTGCTGGAGGTCTGGCTGCCGGCGCTGCTGGTCCAGATGCATCGGCTGAACGCCGAGATGGGCCGCGCCTACTGGGAGCTGGCCTCCCTCGGCGACACCCTGTCCGGCGAGCTGGCCGAGGTGGCGGCCGAACGCTACGTCGGCCGCAAGCGGCTGGTCTCCGCCGTGACGAAGGGGGCCTGGGATCTGGCCGGCGGCCGTGGCCGCTACCCGCGTTGGCTCCTCGACGCCTTCGCCGTGCACCTGAGCGCGTTCGCCACGCGCTCGCTCGTCACGGACTTTGGCCGCAGCGTGGACGAGGTCTCCGCCATGTCGGCCCAGGTGCTCCTCATGGCGGTCCGCGCCGCGGCCGACCCGGTCACGCTCAGCCTGCTGTCACCAACCGGGGAGTTGAATTGAGGCCCGTCCACCGCCCGCTACGATCCCGGCCATGACGGTCTGCACGATGAGCATCCTCCGTGGCCGCGCCCGACGCGGTGCGGTGGGGGTGGCACCGACTCAGTAGGCAGTGGGCGACCCGACTGGTCACGATGGCCGGGGTGGCGCCGGGAGAGCTGATCCTCGACGTCGGCGCCGGGCAGGGAGCGATCACCGCGGCGCTGCTCGCCCGACGGGCGCGAGTGGTCGCCGTCGAGCTGCATCCGGGCCGGGCGGCGAGCCTGCGGGAACGGTTCTCAGGGCAGCCGGTGGTGGTCGTCCAGGCCGACGCCCGCGACCTGTGGCTGCCGCGCCGGAGCTTCGGCGTGGTCGCCAACCCCCCGTTTTCGGCGCTCACCCAGCTCATGCGGCGCCTGACTGCGCCGGGCAGCCGCCTGGAGCACGCCAGTCTGCTGGTGCCGTTGCACGTCGCCACCCGCTGGAGTGGGGGGGACGTCCCAGGTTCGGCGCGTCGGCGGGCCACGTTCGACCTGTTCGTCGGCGCCCGGATACCGTCCGGCGCGTTCTCGCCCCGCGCCGTCCAGGACATCGCAGTGCTCGAGATCAGGCGTCGCCCACCGTGGGGTCCGCGCCGCTGATACAGCCCACTGCCATGCTGCCTGCGTGGCACGGAGACGCCGCGTGGTGGGCGCCAATCAGCTCTCGCTGTTCGTTCCCGAGGAGACGGCGTGGCTGCCGTGGCCCCGGGGCGAGCTGCTCGGTTTCGACCTCGAGACGACCGGGGTGGACCGGTTCAGCGACGTCCCGGTGTCCTTCGCGCTCACCGTCTGGCAGGACGGGATCGCCCTGGGCGCCACGACACACCTGATCGACCCCGGACGCGAGATCCCAGAGGGCGCGTCGGCGATCCACGGCATCACGACCGAGCGCGCCCGCGCGGAGGGGTGGCCGCTCGGACACGCAGTCGAGCTCATCGCCGATCGGCTGGTCGACGCCAGCCGCCGCGGCGTGCCGGTGACCGGGATCAAGCTGGACTACGACCTCACGATGCTCGACATGCAGTGCCGTGCCCTCGACGGCCGCGGCCTCGCTGAGCGCGGCTGGACAGGCCCGGTCCTCGACGCCCTCGTCCTCGACCGCCGGCTCGACCGCTACCGCCGCGGCCGCCGCACTCTCGGCCACCTCTGCGTGCACTACGGGGTGGAGATGGCCCAGGCCCACGACGCCCTGGCCGACGCCGAGGCGTCCATCGGCGTGCTGCTCGCCATGAGCCGACGGTTCCCCGAGCTCTTCGGGGCCGACCCAGGTGACCTCTTCGGGGCCCAGGTTGGGTGGCACCGGGAGTGGACCGTCTCCTACGACGCGTGGCGCCGTCAGGACGGCCAGTCGCCCCTCGATCCGCGCGAGTCGATCTGGCCGGTGGCGCCCGAGGTGCTGGACACCACCGATGAGGCGGGCGCCGCCTGATCGGGCGGCGCCGTGGGCAGCCCTAGCTCTGCGGCGCCTCGGCCTTGAGGGCGTCCCAAACGAGATCGGCGCTGTCGTCGCTGCCGAAGACGACGGAGGCAGGGTGCTGCTTGTCGATGTGGCCGACCAGCCCGTTGTAGACCGAGTAGCCGACCAACTCCTGCAGCCGGCGCGGGAACCGCCGGGCGGTGGCGATCGGGATCCCGAGCTGCTGGTTCTCCTGCTGGCGGATGTAGCCGGCGCAGTAGTTCATGGCGATGCCCACCCGGCGCTCGTTGGTGTGGTTGGCGCCGCCGCCGTGCCAGAGGCTGCCCACCCACACGAGCACGCTGCCCTTGGACATCTCGGCCGGGATCGACTCGTAGGTGGTGCCGAGGTCGGGCAGATCGGTGGATAGGTGCGTGCCGGGCACCAGGCGGGTCGCGCCGTTCTGGTCGGTGAAGTCGGTGATGGCCCACATGGTGTTGCAGACGATCGGGGGGTGGGGCCGCGGGAGGGGGATCAGCTGGTCGTCTGCGTGGAGCATCTGCGCCGACTCGTCGGGGCCGATGGCGATGGAGGACAGCGAGGAGATGAGGAGCCCGGGGTCGAGCACCTGCTCGACGACCGGCAGCACGTTGGGGTGGACCGGGATCTGCTCGTAGAGATCCCCGTGGACCAAGAGGTTGTAGATCCGGACGGTCTTCAGCCCCTCGAACAGGTTGTCGGCCGGCACGATGCCGAGGTCGCGCTCGAGCCGGAGCAGGTCCTCGGCGATGGCGTCCACCAGGTCTTCCTCGATGACGCCTTCGAGCACCGCGTAGCCGGACTCGGCGACCTGCGCCACGTGGTCAGCGATCGTCTGGGCCGACATCGTCATGCGAGGAATGCTACGACCGCCGGCGGCACCCTGCTCGGGCGCGTCTTCGGCTCCTATCACCGAGGGGAGCGAAGTGAGCCCGGTGGTAGGGTCGCGCCGGGGCCGTTAGCGCAGTCTGGTAGCGCACTTGCATGACGCGCAAGGGGTCACAGGTTCAAGTCCTGTACGGCCCAC
>DATNIB010000011.1:0-22663 GCA_035604685.1 Acidimicrobiales bacterium
GCATCTACATCATGGGCGACAAGAGCTGGTCGATCGACATGCAGCGCTACAACTTCCAGTTCACCGGCCAGCGCTTCTTCCGTATCGGGCGCGGCGAGCTGGTCGGGCAGCTCCGCGACGTCGCCTACCAGGCGACCACCACCGAGTTCTGGGGCTCCCTCGCCGCGCTGGGCGGCCGCGCCACCTACCTGCTCGGCGGCGCGTTCAACTGCGGGAAGGGGCAGCCCGGCCAGGTGGCCCCGGTCAGCCACGGCGCGCCCTCGGTCCTCGTGCGCGACGTCCGGGTGCTCAACACGAAGACCGAGTCCGGCCGATGAGCCGCGACGGGCTGCCCGCCGCCCAGGACGTCGTCGAGCGGGCCCTCTCGCTGGCCGGTGACCGATGCATCGTCATCGTGAACGACAGCAGCCACGCCGACGTGCGGTTCGCCAACAACACGACCACCACCAGCGGGGAACGGCGCGACCGGTCCGTCACGGTGGTCCGGTTCGCGGACCAGGACGGCGGCACCGCCGTCGGCGTCGCCAGCAGTAGCGGCGACGTCGACGTGGCCGACCTCGTCGAGTCCGCCCGGCGCGACGCCGAGGGCTCGCCGGCCGCCACCGACGAGGCGGCGCTCCTCTCGGAGAGGGAAGACGCCGACTTCACCGACGCACCGACCACCACCTCGCTCGGCGACCTCCGCCCGCTGGTCGAGCAGCTGGCGCCCGTCTTGGGGCGCGCCCGGGGCGAGGACCGGGTGCTGTCGGGGTTCGCCGAGCACGAGTTCGACACCGTCTACCTCGGCACGTCGGCCGGACTGCGGCGCCGGCACGCCCAGCCGACCGGAGCCTTCCAGATGGTGGCCCGCGACCGCGACGGCACGCGCTCGGCGTGGGTGGGCGCGGGCACCCCCGATCTGGCATCGGTGTCGCTCGAGGAGCTGGAGGCGCACCTGATCGAACGGCTGGCCTGGGCGGCGCGCTCGGTCGAGCTCGAGGCCGGACGCTACGAGGTCGTGCTCCCCCCCAGCGCGGTCACCGACCTCATGGTGTACCTGACCGAGGCGGCGAGCGGCCGGGAGTCAGAGGAGGGACGCACCGTGTTCTCGGCACCGGGCGGGGGGACCAAGCTCGGCGCCACCCTGTCGCCGCTCCCCTTCGAGCTGCGCAGCGACCCGGCCGAGCCGGGCCTCGAGTGCCAACCCTTCCTCGCGGCGGCCTCCTCCGGTCCCGACGAGTCCGTCTTCGACAACGGCGCTCCGCTCGCCCGGACGGCCTGGGTGCGCGATGGCCGGCTCTCCCGCCTCCGCTACCACCGGGCCGGGGCCGCCCGCTCGGGCCAGGCGTTCACGGCCCCGATCGACAACCTCGTGCTCGAGCTCCCCGGGGCCTCGGGCTCGGTCGAGGACCTGGTGGCGGGGACGAAGCACGGGCTCCTGCTCACCTGCCTCTGGTACATCCGCGAGGCCGACCCCGCCACGCTGCTCCTCACGGGACTCACCCGCGACGGCGTCTACCTCGTCGAGGAGGGGGAGGTTACGGGTGCGGTCAACAACTTCCGCTTCAACGAGAGCCCGGTCGACCTGCTGGGTCGGGTCGCGGAGGCGGGCGCCAGCGTGCGGGCGCTCGGCCGGGAGTTCGGGGAGTGGGTCAACCGCACCAAGATGCCCCCACTGCGGGTACCCGACTTCAACATGAGCACCACGAGCGCCGCCAGCTGAGAGAAGTGAGACGACTGAGAACTTCTCCATCCCGGTCTGCGGGATGCGGGTGGCAACGCCCGCATCTGGCGAAAGTCCTGTTCAGCATCTTCTAGGGTGGGACGCATCTGTAACTCTCAGAGATACACTGGCTCTCAGAAGAAGGGACCGAGCGATGGCCAAGCAGTCTTATCCGCTTCCCCTCCCCAGCAAGAAGCAAGCAAAGGACGACAAGGGCGGACGATCCTCCTAGCGAGGAGTCTGGGGGGTGGTTAGCCAACGCCAGACGGCGTGACGCGCCCGCCGGCGACGTTCGCCGCGGTCATATCTTCTCTGCAGAAGCCTTCCTAGTCGAGCGAAGTTTTCGTAGTACGTGTCGTCATCGTCTCGCTTTTGAATGGCGAGCACCGTTGGACTCCACATCTCCCATCGACCCCGAATGACTGCGCCAATCATCAATTCGAGGGTCTTGGAGTTGACAACCTTTCGCCGATGCAGGAGCCCCAATTCCTCGAAGTAGTTCAATTCCCGCAGATAGAACCAAAACATTGTTGGGTTGTTGCTTTCGCAGTCCAATACTTCGACACGTAGATCATCAGCATCGGCGAATTGCAATTGTGAGATATAGCGCCGAACGTCCATCAGGCGAGGTTCATCCCAACGGCGAGAGAACTCGTTGACCAGAGTTGACACACGAACCCGTCTGTCCTCCCGGACCTGGCGAGCCGCTACCGCTACGCCACCAGTCAGCAGGATCGAGCCAACCCCCGTAAGCGCCTCTGCCCAGTTGGGGTGTCCAGCGAAGATTGCTGAGAACGGCACAGCGGCGAACCCTACTTGATGGGTCTGACAGTTCTCCTGTTTGACCTGGACTTTCCTTGTCCGTGGCTCCGAAGATCCGAGAAGGTGGCCGTGAGTGACCCGCTCCGAGCAAGTCAACCGTGGGTTACTGACGGACACACCGTCCGACGACGGCTCTCCCACGTCGGCGCCCAGTCGCGTTGCCAAGAGATCTGCCGACGTGGGGTTGCTGCGACCTCACGGGGATCGCCCGCCGGTGGGCGCAATGGCCTATGAGTTGCGCGGCCGCGGGCGCGGGGCGACACTGAGCTGTGCCCACCACCGCAGAAATCACGATCGACACCGACGACGGCGCCATGCCCGCCTTCGAGGCCGTCCCAGACACCGACGCCAAGGGGGCGGTCATCGTCGTGCAGGAGGCCTTCGGCGTGACCACCCACATCGAGGACGTCGCGCGGCGGCTGGCCGACGACGGCTGGCGGGCGGTGGCGCCCGCCTTCTTCCACCGGCAGGGGTCGCCGGTGCTCGCCTACGACGACTTCGCCAAGGTCATGCCGGTCATGGGCCAGGTGACGAAGGAGGGGCTGACCACCGACCTGCTGGCGTCGCTCGAGTACCTCGACGCCGCCGGGTTCGCCGCCTCGCGCACCGGCGTCGTCGGGTTCTGCATGGGCGGGACGGTCTCCTTCTACGCCGGCACGCTCCGTCCCCTGGGCGCGGCGGCCACCTTCTACGGCGGCGGGGTGACCGAGGGCCGCTTCGGCCTGCCTCCGCTGGTCGAGCTCGCCGCCGAGCTGCAGTCGCCCTGGATCGGCTTCTTCGGCGACCTCGACCCGAGCATCCCGGTCGAGGGCGTCGAGGCCCTGCGTACCGCCACGGCCCAGGCGGGCGTGCCGACCGAGATCGTCCGCTACGCCGACGCCAACCACGGCTTCCACTGCAACGACCGGGAGGCCGTCTACCACCCGACCGCCGCCCACGACGCCTGGCAGCGCACCCTCGAGTGGTTCGACCAACACCTGTCCGCCTAGCCGCCGCCGCGACCCCTCCCCCGGGCCCCTACGGGGTCAGCCGGGCCGAGCTCGACCTGCTCCTGGCCGGCGAGCCGCGCTACCGCGCCGACCAGGTCTGGGAGGGCCTCCACCGGCGCGCCGAGCGGGTGGCCGAGATGACCGACCTGCCCAAGGCGCTCCGCGCCCGGCTGGCCGAGCCGCTCGGTCCGTCGCTCACCGAGACGGGGCGGGCCTCGAGCGACGACGGCGCGACCACCAAGTGGGCGTTCGCGTTGGCCGACGGTGCGCGGATCGAGACCGTGCTCATGGCCTACGAGCGGCGCGCCACCGTCTGCGTCTCCACCCAGGCCGGCTGCGCCATGGGCTGCCCCTTCTGCGCCACCGGCCAGGCCGGCTTCACCCGCCACCTCCGCCCCGGCGAGATCGTGGAACAGGTGGCGGTCGCCATGCGGGCCAACCGGCCGCGGCGGGTGACCCACGTCGTGTTCATGGGCATGGGCGAGCCGCTGGCCAACTACGACGGCACCTGGGCGGCCGTGCGCCGGCTGCACGACGACATGGGCATCTCGGCGCGGCGGCTCACCATCTCGACCGTGGGCATCGTGCCGGGCATCCGCCGGCTGGCGGCCGAGCCCCTGCCGGTGACGCTCGCGGTGTCCCTGCACGCGGCCAACGACGAGCTGCGCGACCGCCTCATCCCCATCAACCGCCGCTACCCGCTGGCCGCGCTCATGGAGGCCTGCCGCCTCTACCGGGCCTCGACCAACCGGCGGCTGTCCTTCGAGTGGTCGCTCATCGAGGGCGTGAACGACTCCCGGCGCGACGCGGCGGAGCTGGCGGCGCTGGCCCGCCCGCTCGACGCCCACGTGAACCTGATCCCGCTCAACGCCACCGACGGCTACGCGGGGGCGGCCACCCCGCGGCGGGCGGCCCGGGAGTTCGGCGCCTGGCTGGCCGAGGGGGGCGTGGTGGCCACCGTGCGGGTCACGCGCGGCGCGGACATCGCGGCGGCCTGCGGGCAGCTGGCCGGCGCGCCCACCTGAGGATCAGCTGCGGGGGACGTCCTTCCAGGGCAGCTCCTTGTCGGTGCGCACGTCGCCCGGCAGGCCGAGCACGCGCTCGCCCAGGATGTTGCGCATGACCTCGGAGGTGCCGCCTTCGATCGAGTTGGCCCGGGACCGCAGGAACGCCTTCTGCGTGTCGGGCGACCCGACGGACACGTACTGGGGCCGGATCCGGGGGTAGGCCGAGTGGTAGAGCATGCCGTCGGCGCCGAGCAGGTCGACGCAGAGCTCGTAGACCTTCTGGTTCAGCTCGGCGAAGGCCAGCTTGCCCACGGAGCCCTCGGGCCCCGGCGTCCCGGCCCGCCGGGCGTCGGCCGCCCGCTGGTTGGTGTGGCGGTTGACCTCGGACTGGACCCAGAGCGACAGCAGGCGGTCGCGCAGCCCCAGGGCGTGGGGAGAGCGGTCGTCCTGCCAGCGCTCCTTCCAGATCCGCAGGGCCTCGGCGATCGGACCGGTGTTGCGGGCCCCCGTCATGCCGCCGATGGAGACGCGCTCGTTCATGAGCGTGGTGAGCGCCACGCCCCATCCGTTGCCGACGTCGCCCAGGCGCTCGGTGTCCGCCAAGTGCACGTCGGTGAAGAAGATCTCGTTGAACTCCGCCTCGCCGGTGATCTGGTAGAGGGGGCGGACGTCGACGCCCGGGGCGTGCATGTCGACCAGGAAGCAGGTCATGCCCTTGTGCTTGGGCAGGTCCGGGTCGGTGCGCGCGATGAGGAGGCCGTAGCTGGCCACGTGGGCGAGGGTCGTCCACACCTTCTGGCCGTTCAGCACCCACTCGTCGCCATCGCGTAGCGCCCGGGTGGACAGGCTGGCCACGTCCGAGCCCGCCCCCGGCTCGCTGAAGAGCTGGCACCAGATCTCCTGGCCGGTGAAGAGCGGGCGCAGGTAGCGTTCCTTCTGGTAGGGCGTCCCGTGGACGACGATGGTCGGCGCGCACATGCCGTAGCCGATGACGTTGCGGTAGGACGCCTGGGGCGCCCCGGCGGCCAGCAGGCGCTGGCCGGTGTGGCGCTGGAGCTGCGGGGACAGGCCGAGGCCGCCCGCGCCCTCGGGCCAGTCGACCCAGGCCAGGCCACGGTCGAACTGCTCGCCCAAGAAGACCTCGGGCTCGGTCTTGGCCGGCGGGAACTCGGCCAGCAGCTCGTCGATCAGGCGGTCGACTCGCTCGATGTCTGTCTCGATCTGGGTGATGGCCACGTGGAACCCCCTTGCGCTCCTTACCCTACCGTTGGCGGCGTGGGACGGACACTGCTGATCGGCGCGGTGGTGGCGTCGGCCCTGGTCGAAGGCTTCTGGCCCCAGTCGAGCGCCGCCGCCCACTGGAGCGTGGGCGCCGTCCTCACCGCGGCCCTGGTGGCCGCCGTGGTGCTCGGCCGCCACCGCCAGCGCCGCTCGAGCGCGGACTGGGTGAGCTCGTCGGCCCGGGCGGTCGCCCGCTGGTGGGCCCACCCGATCCGCAGCGCCTCGGTGGCGCTGTGGGTGCTCGTCCTCGCGGCGACCGTCGGCTGGGACACCTACAGCTTCTCGCACCAGTCGGACCGGCTGCCCACGCTCAGCCGGGTGATCGGCGGGGTCACCCGGTACCCGCTCGGGCGGGCGGCCGTGTTCCTCGCCTGGCTCGCCCTGGGCGCCGTGCTCGTCGCCGGAGAGCGACGGCGCGCCCCGTGACCGCGCTCACCGTTTGGTCCGGCCTCGCACCCGCAGTCGTCGTCGGCGACGCGGTCTGGCTCGGCATCGGGGCCGCGGCGACCGCGCTCTTGGCGGCGTCCCTTCGCTGGCGGCGGGTGACGACCCCGTGGGGGGTGCTCCGCTGGTTCCTCCAGTGCTGGGCGGGACGCGGCCTCGCGCTCGCCGCGTGGACGATCGCCGGCTGGCACATGTTCTGCCAGCGGCCGTAGGTCTCTGGCCAGGGCGACGGCCGCCGGCTATCTCATCCGCCGTCGGGCGCTACGCCCGCCTCCGATACACGTCGGCCCGATGCTCAATCGTGACGATGTCGACTCGACGCTCGGGCTCGCCGATGCGGTACATGACCCGGTGGTCGCCTCGATGGGCGCTGTGAAGACCGTCCAGTTCGAATCGGAGCGGACGGCCGACCAGTGCAGGACTGCGAGCGAGCGGTCCGTAGATGAACTCGACCGCCGCGGTTGCAACCTTTTCCGGTAGCCGCGTCAGTGCTCGTCGCGCGGTGGATGTCCAGGCGATCGCATAGTCGTGGTCATTCACTCCTTGTCGATCAACCCCAGTGCTTCCTCTTTGCTCAACACCTGGCTGCTCCCCAGGGCGATCTCTCCGAGCGATTGGCGGATGTCCTCCATCAGCCTGCGATTCCCGAGGACTTCCAGAGTCGCCTCCAGGGACTCAAGATCCTCGATGCTGAGCACCACCGCGGCCGGTCGGCCGTGCTTCGTGATCACCACCCGGCCGTGCTCGCGCTCGAGGCGTTCGACCACCTCCGACAGGCGATTCTTGACGTCAGCCAGTGGGAGCTGCTCTGGGCTAGTCATAGCCATAAGTATAGCTACTTACTACCCGGTGTACGCCTGGGGGCTGCCCGCCCCGGAGTATCCGATGTGCAGGGTGACAGCATGGAGGAGATGGTCGATCGTTTCTCGGAGGACGAACCGGGCTACGAGCGGTGGCTCCGGAGCCATCCGTCGGGTTATGTCCTCAACTGCGACCAACAACCAAGGGCCAGCTACCTGGTCGCGCACCGCGCTGAATGCCACACCATTTCCGGTCAACCCAGCCGAGGCTCGACCTGGACGTGCACCTACCAGAAGGTGTGCGCTGGGTCGATCAAAGAGCTGGACGATTGGGCCAGGTCGAAGACCGGATCGGTTCCGTCTCGCTGCGGTACGTGCCAGCCGTAGGAACCGACCTCACTCGTTCTTCGCGAGGTCGTGGAGCGCGTCCTCGATCGCGCGGTGGAACGTCGGATAGGCGTAGATCATCGAGCGCAGACTAGCGATCGGCACCTCGGCGTGGACGGCCAGTGCCAGCAGTCCCAGCACCTCGCCACCGGTCGGCCCGGCCGAGGTCCCCCCGACGAGGACCCCGCGTTCGGTGTCGGCGACCAGCTTGATGAGGCCGGCATTGCCCGCCTTGTGGATCCAGCCCCGCGCCGACCTGGCGATGTCGGAGATCCCGGCGGCCACCGCGAGACCCGCAGTGCGCGCCTCCGCCTCGGTCAGCCCGACCGACCCCACCTCGGGGTCCGTGAACGTCACGCGCGGCAGGGCCCGGTAGTCCGCCTCGGCGGGCTCCTCCCCCAGGATGTCGGCGACCGCGATCGCCGCCTGGTACATGGAGACGTGGGTGAACGCGCCCTTGCCGGTCGCGTCGCCGATGGCCCACACGCCCGGCGCGGCGCGCAGGCGACCGTCGACCGGGATGGCACGTGCCGTCTCGTCGAGGCCGATCGCCGCCACGCCGAGCGCGCCCAAGTCGGGGCGCCGCCCGGTCGCGACGAGCAGGCGCTCGGCGACCAGGTCGGCCCGTCCCTCGACGGCCACCGTGAAGGCCGAGCCGTCGTGGGAGACGCCGGTCACCTGCGCGCCGGTGACGACGTCGATCCCCTCCTCGACGAAGGCTCGGGTGACGAGCGCGGAGGACTCGGGCTCCTCCAGGGCCAGGATGCGGTCCATCGTCTCCACCACGGTCACCTTGGCGCCGAAGCGCGCGAAGACCTGGCCGAGCTCGACCCCGATGGCGCCGCCGCCGACCACGACCAGCGAGGCCGGGACGTCGGTGGAGGCGATGGCGCCGCGGTTGTCCCAGAACGGCAGGCCGGCCAGCCCCGGGATGGGCGGCACGAACGGCTTCGTCCCGGTGTTGAGCAGGACCGCGCGGCGCGCCTCGAAGATGCGGTCGGCGACGGCCACGCGGGTCGGGCCCCGCAGCACGGCGCGGCCGCGCACGAAGGTGACGCCCTTGGACTCGAGGCGCTCGACGGCCACGCTGTCGTCCCAGTCGTCGGTCGCCTCGTTGCGGATGCGGGCGGCCACCGGCGCGTAGTCGGCGCGGATGGTCGAGGCCCCGGCCATCCCCGGGATGCGCCGGCCCTCGGCCAAGAGGTTGGCGGCGCGGATCGCCATCTTGGAGGGCACGCAGCCCCAGTAGGGGCACTCGCCGCCCACCAGCTCGGCCTCGATGCCGACCACCGACAGCCCGGCCCCGGCCAGCCGGCTCGCCCCGGCCTCCCCGCCCGGGCCGAGCCCGATCGAGACGACGTCGAACACCTCGACGCCGGCGCTCTCCTCGCTCATCGACGCCCCCCTCTCAGCCGACGCTCGAGATGCCCCCGTCGACCGGGATGACCGCACCGGTGAGATACGAGCCGGCGCGCGACGCGAGGTAGATGGCGGTCCCGGCCACGTCGTCGGGGCGGCCGATCCGCTTCAAGGGGTTGCCGGCCGCGATGGCGTCGCCCGCCGCGGCGAGCGTGGCCCGCATCATGTTCGACTCGAACGGCCCCGGTGCGATCGCATTGACCGTGATCGTCGGGGCGAGGCGGCGGGCGAGGTGCCGCGTCAGCATGTGCACCGCCGCCTTGGAGGCCGAGTAGGAGTAGGTCTCGAGGGCCGGCACCCGCAGCCCGTCGATCGAGCCGATGTTGATCACCCGCGCCGGCTCCTCCTGGCTGCCGGCGGCCCGGAGCAGCGGGAGCAGTCCCTTCGTGAGATGGAACACGCCCTTCACGTTGAGGGCCAACGCTCGCTCGAAGGCCGCCTCGTCGAAGTCGTCGATGGGGGCGCCCCAGGCCGCCCCCGCGTTGTTCACCAGGATGTCGAGGCGGTCCTCGCGCTCGGTGATCGCCGCGGCCAGCGCCTGGCACCCCGCCTCGGTCGAGAGGTCGGCCGCCAACGGGATGCACACGCCGATCTTGGAGAGCTCGGCCGCGACCTCCTCGCACACGTCGAACTTGCGCGACGCGATGTACACCTTGGCCCCGGCCTCGACAAAGCCCGTGGCGATCATCTTGCCGATGCCGCGGGACCCGCCGGTCACGAGCGCGGTCTTGCCGTCGATGGAGAAGAGCACGGCTGCTGTGTTACTCCACCCCACCCTCGGCCGCCACTCCCGCCGCCACCGCGGGCACGACGTCGTTGCCGAAGGCGAGGCCCACCTCGTCCGCCTTCGCCCGGCCGCGCGGCCCGGTCGTGACCAGGGCCAGCACCACGATGCCCACCCCGCACCCGGCCGCCACGTCCCAGCCCACATGGGTGGCGCCGGTGAAGGTGGCCCGCGCCACCGCACCCACCCGGCCGTGGGCGGTGAGCTGGACCCCGCCCCGGAGGAGCTCCTCTGACTGGCGGCCGGTGACGTGCAGGGCGGCCAGCTTGGGCGCCAGCGCGGCCCGGAAGCGGTCGCTCACGAGCGAGCCGACGATCGCCACGCCGAGCACGCTGCCGAACTGGCGGCTCCCGGCCGTGATCGCGCTGGCGGTGCCCGACTGGGTGCGCGGCATCCCGGCCAGCGCGGTGTTGGTGATGGGTGGGTTGACGAAGCCGAACCCCGAGCCGATGAAGACGTAGCCCAAGGCGATCATCGGGTAGGAAGTGGACTGGGTCTGGCGCGACAGCACGAGGGCGCCGCTCATCAACAAGACGCCGGCCACGGCGAGCGGGATGCGCGACCCCGAGCGCGCCACCAGCCGCCCGGCGATCGGCGAGATCACCACCACCACCGAGGTGGCCGGCAGTGTCATCACCCCCGCCATGAGCGGCGAGAAGCCGCGGGCTTCCTGGAGGTTCAAGGTGTTGAGGAAGAGGAAGCCCGAGAAGGTGAGGAAGGTCAAGGTGGCGATCCCGGCGGCGCCGGCGAACGGCGGACTTCGGAAGAACCGGAGGTCGATGAGGGGCGAGTCGGCCCGCCGCTCGACGCCGAGGAAGGCGGCGAGCGCCAGGGCGGCGAGCGCGAACAGGGTCAGGATCTCGACCGAGGCCCAGCCGTGCTGCGGCGCCTCGATGATGGCGTAGGTGGTGAGCGCCAGGAAGGCGATCATGAGCCCCTGGCCCGGCCCGTCGACGCGGCGCGGCTTCTCGGCCCGGGACTCGGGGAGATAGCGGCGGGCCAGGAGGAACGCCGCCGCACCGACGGGCACGTTCACCCAGAAGATCGAGCGCCAGCCGATCGACTGGACGAGGAGCCCGCCCAGTATCGGCCCCGAGGCGGCGCTGATGCCGAAGGTGGCGCCCCAGATGCCGATGGCCACCGCCCGCTCCTTGGCGTCGGTGAAGGTGTTCGACACGATCGACAGCGAGTTGGGACTGAGCATGGACCCGCCGACCGCTTGCAGCATGCGGAACGCGATGAGCGAGCCGAGGTCGGGGGCCAGGCTGCAGAGCAGCGACCCGGCCGAGAAGATGACGAGGCCGGTCTGGAACATGCGGCGCCGGCCGATCCGGTCGCCCGTCGATCCCGACAGGATCAGCAGGCTGGCCAGCACGAGGATGTAGGAGTCGACCACCCACTGGAGCCCCGAGACGTCGGCGTGGAAGCCGCGCTGGATCGCCGGCAGCCCGACGTTGACGATGGTGCCATCGAGGCTGACCATGAACAGGCTCAGACTGCAGATGACGAGGATGGTCCGTCGCTGGGTCGGTGCCGCCGGCATCGCCCGCTCACCTTAGGGCGGGCCCGCGTGCCGTCCCGCCTGGTCCTTTCCGCACGATCGGGCCGGTAGCCTGGATCGTCGTGACCGACGTGGTGCTCACCCTGTCGTGCGTCGACCGCCTCGGGATCGTCCAGGCGGTGGCCCAGTTCCTGGCCGAGCGCCAGCTGAACATCCTGGAGAGCCAGCAGTTCGGCGACCTCTCGAGCGGCCGGTTCTTCATGCGCGTGCACGCGGTGGCCGTCGGTGAGAAGCGCCCGGTAGACGAGCTGCGCGCCGAGTTCGCACCGCTCGCGGAGACCTTCGCCATGACCTGGGCGCTCTCGGACCCGGCCGCCCGGCCGCGCGTGCTCCTCTTGGTGAGCAAGCTCGGCCACTGCCTGAACGACCTGCTCTACCGGCACTACTCGGGCGCGCTGCGCATCGACGTCCCGGCCGTCGCCTCCAACCACCCGGACCTCGAGCACCTGGCCGTCACCTACGGCATCCCCTACGTCGTCCTCCCGGCCGGCAAGCCCAACCAGGAGGCCCGGGTCCTGGCGATGATCGACGAGCTGGCGATCGACTTCGTCGTGCTGGCCCGCTACATGCAGATCCTCTCGCCCGACTTCGTCGACCGGCTGCCCGGGCGGATCATCAACATCCACCACGGCCTCCTGCCGAGCTTCAAGGGGGCGGGCCCCTACCGCCAGGCCTTCGACGGCGGCGTGAAGGTGATCGGGGCCACCGCGCACTTCGTCACCCACGACCTCGACGAGGGCCCGATCATCGAGCAGATGGTCAACCGGGTCGACCACTCGGCCGACCCCGAGCAGATCGCCTCCATCTCGCGGGACCTCGAGTCGAGGTCGCTCGCCCGGGCCGTCCAGTGGCACGTGGAGCACCGGGTCCTGCTCAACGGCCGCAAGACCGTCGTCTTCTCCTGACGGCGGTCCCGACGGCGCGCCACCCCGCCCGCAGGCGCGCTCAGGACCCGGTCAGCTCGGCCAGCAACGCCTCTTCGCTGAAGCTGGCCGGCGGGCGCCGCGCCCAGGCCAGCTCGTTGGCCAGGCGCCGCACGCGCTCGTTGACCGGCGTCTCGATCCCGAACAGTGCGCCGAGCAGCACGATCTCCCCGTTGAGGTAGTCCGCCTCGATGCTCCCGCGGCCCCGCTCGACGCTCTGCCAGGTCGAGCTGCCGCCGGTCCGCCCCGGGACCGGCTCGCGCACCGACACGAGGTCGCCCCGGCGCGCCCGCTCCTCCTCGACCGACGCGAACTCGATGCCGGCCGCCCGCAGGCAGGCCTCCGCCTCGGCGCGCAGCAAGCGGGCGATCGGACCGGCGCGGGCCGCCCGCCCGCAGAGCGCCTCCAGCGCGTTGGTCAGGTTCATGAGGAGCTTGGCGTGCTTCCAGCGCATGATGTCGTCGCGCACGACCGAGCTGAAGGTGGCCGCCTCGAGCGCGGCGGCGATGGCCGTCGCGGTGTCGTCGCTCCCGTGGGGCCAGCGCCCGACGTCGATCACGCCGGTGACCGGCTCGGAGTGGACCTCGATGACGCCCGGCTCCAGGTGGGTGGCCGGGCACTGGATGCAGGCCCCGTAGACGCGGGCGAAGAGGCGGGCGGCCTGGCGCTCGTTGTCCACCCCGTTCTGCACGCAGCAGAGCGGGACGTCTCCTCCCGCGGTCCGCAGCAGTCGCTCGAGCGCCCCCTGGGTGTCCTGGCTCTTCACGCAGAGGCACACCACGTCGCCCGGTCCCCAGTCGATGGCGCCGGGTTCGTCGACCACCGGCACGGCCAGGAGCTCGGTCGAGCTCGGCGAGACCAGGCGCAGCCCGTCGCGTCGCAGCGCCTCGTAGTGGGCGCCGCGGGCGATGAGGACGACGTCACCCCCGGCCTGGAAGCGACGGGCCCCGAGCGCCCCGCCGATGGCGCCGGCGCCGTAGACGATGATGCGCATGCTCAGGCGTCGAGGAGCCGGTGGTTCAGGTAGTCGTCGTAGGCGCCGAGGTCGAGCAAACCGTGGCCCGAGTAGTTGAACAGGATCGTCTTCTCCTGGCCGGTCTCCTTGGCGGCCAGCGCCTCGTCGATGACGGCCCGGATGGCGTGTGCCGTCTCGGGGGCGGGGATGGAGCCCTGGGTGCGGGCGAACTGCACGGCCGCCTCGAAGACCTTGCCCTGCGGGTAGGCGACGGCGCGCATCCGCCCGTTCTGCACCAGGTTGGAGATGATCGGCGCGTCGCCGTGGTAGCGGAGGCCGCCGGCGTGGATCGACGGCGGGATGAAGTCGTGGCCCAGCGTGTACATGGCGAGGAGCGGCGTCATCCCCGCGGTGTCGCCGAAGTCGTAGTCGAACGAGCCGGCGGTGAGCGTCGGGCACGACGCCGGCTCGACCGCCAGCAGCTCCACGCCCTGGTCGGGGACGAACGGGAGCGCGATGCCGGCCAGGTTCGACCCCCCGCCGCAGCAGCCGACGATGAGGTCGGGGCGCTCCACGCCGGCGAGCGCCAGCTGCTCCTTCGCCTCGAGCCCGATCACCGTCTGGTGCAAGAGGACGTGGTTGAGGACCGACCCCAATGAGTAGTGCGAGTCCTCGCGCCCCGCCGCGTCGCGCACGGCGTCGGAGATGGCGGTCCCGAGCGACCCGGGGTGCCCGGGTTGGTCCACCGGCGAGGGCTCGACCTGGCCGCCCCAGGTCTCCATCATCACTCGGCGGTAGGGCTTCTGCTCGTAGGAGGCCCGCACCATGTACACCTTGCACTCCTGGTCGAACAGCGCCGTGGCGAAGGAGAGCGCGCTCCCCCACTGGCCCGCGCCCGTCTCGGTGGTCAGCCGCTCGATGCCCTCCATCTTGTTGAAGTAGGCCTGCGGCACCGCGGTGTTGGGCTTGTGCGAGCCGGCCGGCGACACCGACTCGTCCTTGTAGAAGATGCGGGCCGGCGTTCCGAGGGCCGCCTCGAGGCGGGTGGCGCGCACGAGGGGGGTCGGTCGCCACAGCCCCAGGATGTCGAGCACCGGGCCGGGGATGTCCACCCAGGGCTCGGCCGTCACCTCCTGGCCGATGAGGGCCATCGGGAAGAGGGGTGCGAGGTCGTCGGGCCCGACCGGCTGGCGGGTGCCCGGGTGCAGCGGGGGCTGGAGCGGGGTCGGCAGGTGCGGGACGACGTTGAACCAGGCCGCCGGGATCCGCTCGGTCGGCAGTAACCAACGCATGGGTCCTCCCCTCGCCGCGGGCGCCCTCGCTTCCGACGCCGCAGAACACGGTACTGGGTCAATTTCGGTTGTCACAGCCGACACCTACGTTTGGGGAAGCGAAAGCCGTCGGTCCCTCGGTAGGAGGGAGCGTGAAACTGCTCATTTGAGCTACCGACGTAAAGCCCAAATGTACGCGGAGGGTTGAAATCGACCCACTACCCAGACTATGGCGCGGCGCCAGGCGACGCCCGGGGGGCGGCGCCGATGGCCGGCCGCCGGGCGACGTGGCAGGGTGGCGGCGTGCGCCGATCCTGCGAGGCCACGATCGACATCGAGGCCCCGCCGGCGGCCGTCTGGGCGGTCGTGGCCGACGTCACCCGGGTGGGCGAGTGGAGCGGCGAGTGCCGGGGCTGCGAGTGGGTCGACGGCGCGACCGGTCCGGCCGTCGGCGCCCGCTTCCGGGGACACAACCGTCGCGCCGGGTTCCGCTGGAGCCGGACCAACCAGGTCTTTGCGGCCGACGAGCCGACCCGCCTCGTCTGGCGCACCATGCCCGGCGGCGTCTACATGGACGCGGTCGAGTGGGAGGTGGGACTGCAGGAGCGCGGCGCGGGCACGGCCGCCCGCCTCTCGTTCTCGGTGGTCAAGCTGCCCAAGCCGATGGAGCTGCTCATCGACGTCCTCTTCGCCCCGCACCGGGACCGATCCCAAGATCTGGCCGGCGACCTCGGGCGCCTGAAGGCGCTCGTCGAGGGCGCGCCGGCGCCGGGACCCACCGGGTAGACCTCCGCAGACGGGCGGGTGACGCGCGGCGACGCGCGCCAGGACGAGAAAGGGGTGGTCGTGCTCAAGGGCTTCAGGACGTTCATCATGCGGGGCAACGTCGTCGACCTCGCCATCGCGGTGGTCATCGGCACCGCGTTCGGCACGGTGGTGAAGGCGGCGGTGGCCGACATCCTCACGCCCTTGATCGCGGCCATCTTCGGCCAGCCGAACTTCGAGGCCCTGTCGTTCACGATCCACCACAGCGTCTTCCTCTACGGGGACCTCATCAATTCGTTCATCACGTTCGCCGCGATCGCCGCCGCCGTGTACTTCTTCCTGGTGGCGCCGCTCAATGCGCTGGCCGCCCGCCGGGCGCGGGGGCAGGCGCCCGCCCCCGACGAGGTGGCGCCCGACGTGGCGCTCTTGACCGAGATCCGCGACCTGCTGGCCCGCCAGGCGGGCCCGCGGGGCGAGGGCTAGGCCGGCGCATGGGAGGCGCCCGGCGTGTCTTCGGCGCGGCGATGCCCGTCTGTGGCAATGGCTGAGCGCGCCGAGCAGGAGGCGCTGGCCGCCCGCCTGGGGGTTTTCGCGCTGGAGCTGACCGTCGAATCGGGCACCGATCTCACGCCCGCCTTCCGCCGGCTGCGCCTCACCGGACCGGGCCTGGCCACCCTGCCGGCCCTGCCCGGCCACGACCTCATGGTGTCGGTCGACCCCACGCGCCCGAGCCTGCGGCGGCGCTACACGATCCGGCGCCTCGACGCGGCGGCCTGCGCCGTCGACCTCCACGTCGCGCTGCACGGCGGCGGGCCCGGCATGGAGTGGGCGAAGTCGGCCCGGCCCGGCGATCCGGTCGACGCCATCGGGCCCCGCGGCAAGGTCACGCTCGACCCCGAGGCGGAGTGGCACCTCTTCATCGGGGACGACTCGTTCTGCCCCGCCGCGCTCGTCATGGCCGAGGCGGTGCCGGCCGATCAGCTGGTGCTGCTCGCCCTCGAGGTCGGCGACGAGGCCGACGTCGTCGAGCACGCCATCCGGGCCGACGTGACCGGGCCGGGCTGGCTCTTCCGCAAGGAGCGCGCGCCCGGCGAGGACAGCCCGCTGCCCGCCGCGCTGGCCGCCCTGGCGCTGCCCGAGGGGACCGGCCACGCCTACGTCGGCGGCGAGTTCCGCGTGGTGGCTGCGCTGCGGACGCAGCTCTTGGCCCGCGGCCTCGCCGAGGAGCGCATCAACGCCAAGCCCTACTGGCGCAAGGGCCGTGAGAACGCGGCCAACGGCGAGCCCGAGCGCAGCTGAGCTAGATCACACCGGCCCGGGCCAGCTCGTCTACCTCGGCCTGCCCCAGCCCGAGCTCGGCCAGGATCTCGGCCGAGTGCTGGCCCGGCCCGGGGGTCGCCGACCGAAGCGCCGGGGAGACCCCCGTCATGCGCACCGCGTTGCGGATGAGGGCCAGCTCGCCCAGCTCGGGGTGCTCGACGGTCTCGACCATCGAGAGGTGCGCGACGCCGGGGTCGGCGAAGACCTCGTCCATGGCGTAGACGGGACCGGCCGGCACCCCCGCCGCGTTGAGCAGTTCGACCCACTCGGCCGTGCCCTTGGTGGCCAGGCGGTCGGCCAGCAGCCCGTTGAGCGCGTCCCGGTGCTCGGAGCGCCCGGCGGCCGACGAGAAGCGCGGATCGCCCGTGAGCCCCTCCAGCCCCAGCACCGCGCAGAGGCGGTGCCACAGCCGGCCCGACGGGCCGGCGACGTTGACGTAGCCGTCGGCCGAGCGGAAGCAGCCCATCGGGATCTGGGTCGGGTGGTGGTTCCCCTCTTGGACCGGCACCTCGCCGTCGACCGTCCAGCGGACCGCCTGGAAGTCGAGCATGGCGATCATCGACTCGAGGAGCGAGGTGGTGACCCAGCGCCCCTCCCCCGTGCGCTCGCGCTCGTGAAGCGCGACCAGGATGCCGATCGCCAGGTACAGGGCGGACGACAGGTCGGCCACCGGGATGCCGACCCGGGTCGGCTCGTTCCCGGGCAGCCCGGTCACGCTCATGAGGCCGCCCATCCCCTGGGCGATCTGGTCGACGCCGCCGCGCCCTGAGTAGGGGCCGTCCTGGCCGAAGCCCGAGATCGATCCGTAGACGAGGCGCGGGTTGCGGGCGTGCACCGTCTCGTAGTCGAAGCCGAGCCGCGCCTTCACCTCGGGTCGCATGTTCTCGACCAGCACGTCGGCCGTGTCCACCAGGCGGAGCAGGAGCTCGCGGCCGCGCTCGGTCTTGAGGTTCAAGGTCAGCGATCGCTTGTTGCGGTGCAGGTGCTGGTAGTCCGAGCCCCGCCGGCGCTCGCTCCCGGTGCCGATGGTCCCCGAACCGCTCTGCGCCGGCTCGTCGATGCGCACGACGTCGGCCCCCCAGTCGGCCAGCTGGCGCACGCAGGTGGGTCCGGCGCGGGCGACCGTGAGGTCGAGGACGCGCAGGTCGGCGAGCGGCAGCGGGGCGGCCATGGGCTCAGGCGTCGCGGGGGAAGCCGAAGAGCTGGCGGGCGACGACGACGCGCTGGACCTGCTGGGTCCCCTCGCCGATGTCGAGGATCTTCACGTCGCGGTAGAGCTTCTCTAACAGCGCGTCGTTGCGCACGCCGGCCTCGCCCAGGATGTCGAGCGCGGCCGACACCACGCGGAACACGGCGGGCGGGGCGAACAGCTTGGCGTAGGAGGCCTCGAGCGCGTTGGTCACGCCGTGCCGGGCCAGCCAGGCGGCGTGCAGGCAGATGAGGCGCGCCGTGTGCAGCTCGCGACGCATGTCGGCCAGCCGCTCGAGCGCCCGCTGGCGCCGGCGGCCGTGGGCCGGGTACTCGTCGCGCACGAAGGCGAGCGCGTGGTCGAGGGCGGCGCGGCCCATGCCCACCCCCTGGGCGGCATGGATCGGCCGGGCCAGGTTGAACGTCGCCATGGCGCCGCGGAAGCCTTGGCGCGACTCGTAGAAGGACTCGCCGCCCAATAGATTCTCTTCTGGGACCCGCACGTCGTCCAGGGCGAAGCTGGCCGTCTCATACCCCCGCGAGCCCATCTTGTGCTCGATCTTCAAGAGGTCGAAGCCCGGCGTGCCGGCCTCGACCACGAGGGCGCGATGCCCGGCGCGCCCCAGGGCGGGGTCGACGGTCGCCCACACCACCACCCAGTCGGACCGGGCTCCGTTGGAGCAGAACATCTTCGAGCCCGAGAGCACCCACTCGCGCCCCTCCTTGCGCACCCGGGTCTGGATGCGGGCCACGTCGCTGCCGGCCCCCGGCTCGGTCATGGCCATGGCCGCCCAGTGCGCGCGGCCGTGGTCGGCGAAGGGGGCGAGGAACCGCGCGGACTGCTCGGGGGTGGCCGTGCTGCGCAGCGCGCTCCCCCCGAGGCCGGGGCCCGGGAGCGAGAGCGCCACGCCCCGGTCCCAGTAGGCGCTCTCCTCGGCGATGAGGGCCGCCCGGAAGGGCTGCCACTGCGGCACCTCGGCCCCGTCGGGCGCCGCCTCGGGGTCGATCGTCCGCGAGACGAGGCCCCCCTGGCGCGAGCACAGCAGGTAGAAGGGATGGTCGGCGGGCGGCGGGTCCCCGGTGCGGTCGGACTCGAGCCCCATCGGCCGCATGTACTGGCGGCCGAGCGCGCGCACCTCCTCCACCAGCGCGCGGCTCGGCGCGTCGAGCGGGATCACCGGTGCGCCCCCTGGACGAAGACGGCTTCGTCCACGTCGAGCGACTCGGCCGCCAGATCGGCGACCGCCGCATCGCGCCCACCCCAGAGCAGGCCCAGCATCCGCGCCTCGCGGAAGCGCTTCTCGGCCAGGTGGTCGACCAGGAAGCCGTGCCCGCCGAGCAGCTGGATGCCGGCGTCGGTCGTGGCCACCGCCGCGTCGAGGGCGAAGACGGCCGCCTGGGTGGCCCAGTAGGGGGCGGCCGGCGCGCCCGCGTCGAGGTCGCAGGCCCCGTCGCGCAGCGCCAGGCGGGCCCCGTGCACCGCGGTCGCCAGGGCGGCCAGTTCGAAGGCGTTGCCCTGGTGGTGCGCCACCGGCTTTCCGAAGACGATGCGCTCGGTCGTGTAGGCGATCGTGGCGTCGAGGGCGGCCTGGGCGATCCCGAGCGCCACCGCGCCGGCCCACAGGCGCGCCCGCGCCCGCACGGCGTGGCCCGAGAGGGGCGCCAGCTCCCAGCGCCCGACCTCCCGGCAGCCCTCGAGCGCGCTCGACACCCCGCCCGAGGCAGCGAACGCCAGTGCCTGGGTCGGCGCCAGCTCGTCGGGCCCATCGAAGAGTGCGAGGCCGTCGCCCGCGGTGACCCAGACCCACCGGCAGGGCGGGCGCGCCGGCGCCCACTCGAGGCGCGGTGCGCCATGGGTCTCGGGATCGCAGACGACCAGCACGGCCCCGGCCTCGCCCGAGCGGCCCCCGGCCGCCACCCGACCGGCCAGCGGTTGGTCCGGACAGGCCAGCACCGCCCCGACCGTCGGGCCCGGCTGGTCGAGGGCCGGCAGCCCGCCGGCGTCGCCGTGGGCCAGGGACTCGAGCAGCACCACCTTGGCCAGCGCGCCGGCGCCGGCCCCGCCCAGCGATTCGGGGACGTCGAGGTCGCAGAGGCCGAGCCCGCGGGCCACCTCGTCGTGGCGGACGGGCCAGGCGCCCCCGGTCTCGGCCGCCCGCGCCCCGGGCGCCAGCTCGTTCTGGGCGAAGCGGTCGCCCGCCGCCGCCAGGTCCTCCAGCACCTCGGACAGGGTGAAGGCGTCCACCGCGCCCGCCTCAGACGACGCCGTCGTCGGCCAGCTGGTCGAGCGCCCGGTCGTCCAGCCCGAGCCACTCGGAGAGGACCGTGCGCGTGTCGGCGCCCAGGGCGGGGCTCGGACGCACCTCGGCCATCTGGGACCCCCGGAAGCGCAGCGGGGTGTTGGGCACCACCACCGCGCCGGCCAGCGGGTGGTCGATGCGCACCAGCGCCCCGCGCTCGTGCAGGTGGGCGTCCTCCACCATCTCGCCCACGTCGCGCACGGCGGCGACCGGCACCTTGGCGTCGGTGAGGCGCGCCACCACCTCGTCGCGCGAGCGAACGCTCGTCCAGGCCGAGAGTATCGAGTCGATCTCGGCCAGGTGGTAGAAGCGGCGGGCGTTGGTGGAGAAGCGGTCGTCGTCGGCCAGCTCGGGGGCGCCCAGCGCCTCGCAGAGGCTGCGCCACTGGCCCTCGGTCACCACGATGACGGCGATGTAGCCGTCGCTCGTCGGATAGACGTCGTAGGGGACGAGCGCGCCCCCGCCGTGGCCGTTGCCGCTGCGCGGCGCCACGCCGTCCCGGTAGAAGGCGGAGAGGTTGGAGGCGAGCGTCGGGTAGATGGTGTCGATCATGGCCACGTCGACGACCCGCCCCACCCCGGTCCGCTCGCGCTCGTAGAGGGCGGTCACGATCGCCGAGTAGAGGTGGACGGCGCCCAGGAAGTCGACGAAGGCGACCCCCGCCTTGACCGGGGGCTGGTCGGGGAACCCGGTCACGCTCATCACTGCGCCGTGGGCCTGGATGGTGATGTCCATGGCCAGCCGGTCCCGATCGGGCCCGTCGACCCCGTACCCGGTGGCTGCGCCGTAGACGAGGCGCGGGTTGGCGGCGAGCAGGACGTCGGGCCCCAACCCCAGGCGGTCCATGGTCCCGAACCCGTAGTTCTCGAGCACGACGTCGGCCTGGCGCACGAGGTCCAGGAACAGCTGGCGCCCGCGCGGCGCCTTCAGGTCGAGGGTGATCGCCTGCTTGCTGGAGTTCACCATGGCAAAGGGGACGCTCATCGTCCCCTTGGGGCCCCGCCGGGCCGGCTCGCCGGAAGGCTCCTCGATCTTCACCACGCTCGCCCCCGACAGGGCGAGGAGGGTGCCGCACCAGGGGCCCTGGAAGATGCGGCCGAGGTCGAGGACGCGCAGCCCCTCGAGCGGGAGCGCCCGCCCGCCCCCCGCCGCCGACCCCGGTGCCCGCTCGCTCACGGCGCTCATCCTCCCAGCCGTCGGCACCGAACGCTCATGGGAGGGTACTGCCGACCACCCGCAAAGGCGAGGAGACCGTTCTTGCAACTTAGTCGCATCAGCCTAAGATGACCACTCTGATGGATCGGCCGCCGAGCGCCCTGGTGGATGCCGCCCCGTCGCGCTGGGCGCGGCTGCGCCGGGGGCTCAGCCCGGCCGAGTGGCTCGGGGTGGGCGGGATGACGGCCACCATCGTCGGCCTCAACCTGGCGGGCTGGGCCATGCTGGCGGCCGCACTGGGCGGGCATTACCACCTGTCCAAGACCGAGGTCTTCGGGTGGGGCACCGGCATCCTGGCCTACACGCTCGGGATGCGCCACGCCTTCGACGCCGACCACATCGCGGCCATCGACAACACCACCAGGAAGCTGGTGGGCGAAGGGAAGCGGCCGCTCAGCGTCGGCTTCTTCTTCTCCCTCGGCCACTCGAGCGTCGTGTTCCTCCTCGCCGTCCTCTTGAACTTCGGGATCCGCGGGCTCGCCGGCCAGCTCAAGTACCCGGCCTCGGGGCTCCAGACGACGGGCAACATCGTCGGCACGCTGGTCTCGGGCAGCTTCCTCTTCCTCATCGCGGCCCTGAACGCCGTCATCTTGTTCTCGATCATCAAGATCTTCCGCCAGATGCGCGGCGGCGCCTACGACGAAGCGGCGCTCGAGGCCCAGCTCGACAGCCGCGGGCTCATGATGCGCTTCTTCCGGCCGCTCGCCCGCCGGGTGGACGCGCCGTGGAAGATGTACCCGATCGGCTTTCTCTTCGGGCTCGGCTTCGACACGGCGACCGAGGTCGCCCTCTTGGTCATCGCCGGCTCGGCCGTCGTCGGCGGGCTGCCCTTCTACGCGATCCTCTCGCTCCCCATCCTCTTCGCGGCCGGCATGAGCCTGTTCGACACGCTCGACGGGTGCTTCATGAACTTCGCCTACGACTGGGCGTTCTCCCGACCGGTCCGCAAGGTCTATTACAACCTGACAATCACGGGGCTCTCGGTGTTCGTGGCCTTCTTCGTCGGGGCCGTGGAGATCCTCGGCCTGCTGGCCCAGCACGACCACCTCTCGGGCGGGTTCTGGTCCTTCCTGGCCGGCTTCAACATCAACACGGCCGGCTACTTCATCGTGGGCGTCTTCGTCGTGACCTGGGCGGTGGCCCTCGCCGTCTGGAAGTTCGGCCGCCTCGAGCAACGCTTCGAGCTGGCCGAGCTAGTCGAGGACCGGCCGGCAGCCTCACGCTGAGCACTCCGGTCACCGGAGGCCGGGCGGACTACGGTGCGCCGCCGGAGGACCAACCCATGACGCCGCGCACCTGCACCCCGACCGAGGCGGCCGCCGCCGTCTCGCCCCGAGACTCGCTGGCCTTCGGGCTCGGACCGGGCATCCCCGACGCCTTCCTCCGGGCCTTGGGCGAACGAGACGACTGGGAGGACCTGGTCGTCGGCGGGGCGCTCCTGCTCGACTACTACACGCTCTTCACCCGGCCGGGCGTCTCCTACCGCTGCGGGTTCTTCGGCCCGGCCGAGCGGATCCTGCTCGCCGAGGG
>DATNIB010000012.1:0-47999 GCA_035604685.1 Acidimicrobiales bacterium
CCTGTGTCGAAACGAACCGTCAAGCGCAAGATCCGCTCGAAGAAGAAGGCCAACCACGGCAAGCGGCCCAACTGCGGCCGCGGCTGACGCGTTCGCACACCCCTCGCGCGCCCGCCCATTCGAAGGGTCGCTCCCTCCTAGCTCGTCGCCCCGGTGTGTAGTCCCGGCCAGCGGACGCCGCGTCGGTCGAGAACGCCCACCAGCTGCGTCGGGACGTCGGTGATGATCCCGTCGACGTCGAGGTCGAGCAACCGCTCCATCGACTCGGTGTCGTCGACCGTCCACACGTGCACCGCCACCCCCAACCGGTGCGCCACCTCCACGAATGCGCGGTCCACGAGCACCAGGTCGCCGTAGCGCTCCGGGACCTGGAAGGCCACTGCCTTGGGCACAGCCGGCTCCTGCCCGGCGTGGACCGCCCGCCAGAACTCGGCGGTCGCGAGCGTCCCCGCCGACGTGGCGACGTCGGGCGCCAGCGCTGAGAAGGCCTCGGTGACCGGGTCGAAGAACGAGGTCACGATCACGTCGTCGACCCGGTCGAACTCGGCCAGGAGGCGGGCGACCGCCGCCTCGTACGGGGCGACCGCCGGGGCGCCCTGCTTGATGTCGAGGTTGAGCACGACGCCCGGGAAGGCCTCGAGCACCTCGCGCAGGCTCGCCACCCCGAAGTCGCGGTCCTCGGGCGCCCGGCCGCGGTAGGGGTACTCGGCGGGGTCGCGGCCCGGCGTCACGTCGGCACCGGGAATGAACCAGTGGGCGTTGTCCAGGCGCCGTAGCTCGTCGAAGGTGAGCGACGAGATGCTCCCGGCCCCGTTGGTGGTGCGGTCGACCGTGGCGTCGTGGCAGACCACCAGCTCGCCGTCGGCCGTCGAGTGCACGTCGAGCTCGAGGGCGGCGGCCCCCGCCGCCACGGCGCGACGCATGGCGAAGAGCGTCGAGGAGGGCCACTCCCAGGCGCCCCCCTGGTGCGCATAGGCGACCACCCGACGCTCCATCCATTTGGTCGCGGTCACCGCGGGCATCGTATCGGGGCCGCCCGGACCGGCCGCGGGGACGGTTAGCCTCGCGGGCCGTGATCGACCACATCCTCGTCGACCTCATCACCGCGATCCGCCGGTCGTTCGACGAGGCGCTGCTCCAACGCCAGGCGGTCGAGGAGCGCTTCCAGGTCGACGTGTTCCTGGGTGACGTCTCCTGGGAGACCTCCTACAGCCTGCCGGGCGAACAGCAGCCGCCGCGCGTGCGCGCCGACCTGTCGATCGACTGGCCGACCTGGAGCCAGACCGCCTATCGCAGCTGGTCGATCGGCGAGCCCCCCGCCGAGCTGCCCGAGGTCGTGGTCGAGGTGGCGCTGCGGATCCAGCGGTTGGCCGAACCCCTGCCGGCCGACGCCGTCCTCTCGGTGCTGCCGCGCGAGAGCCCGACCCTTGGCTCAGAGAGCCTGGTGCGCTCCGCCACGACGGTGGAAGAGGTCCACAGTGGCGGCACCGACGGGGCTCCCGACTCGCGCCGCTGGGCCATCGAGGCCACCTACGAGGGCTCGCTCCGGTTCGAGGAGCGCCACCTGGAGGACCCGACCACCATCCGGCCGATGACCGACGTCCTGTCCCGCTGGGTGGCGTCCACCCTGGTGCAGCTGGCGGACCTGCCGCTCACGTTCCTCCCGCCCGACCCCGCCACCCACGCCTAGCGAGGCGACTGGTATTCGCCGACGTGCCACGACTAACCATGACGTCGTGCCGACGCACCCCCGGACGACGCGGCGCCCCGGCCGCCCCGCCGGCCTCGCCCTCACCCTGTTCGTGCTCGGGAGCGCGCTGGCCGCCTGTAGCAGCGGCGTCCCGGCCGCCCCGACCAGCAACGAGGGGGTGGTCCAGAACCGCGCGGTGCCGGTCGCGTCGGTCCCGCTCATCGACGACCACGGACGGCCCACGTCGCTCGCGACCGACCGGGGCCGGTACGTGGTGTTGGCGCCGTTCCTCAGCCTCTGCCAGGACGAGTGTCCGCTCGTCACCGGCGCCTTCCTCGCGCTCGAGCAGGACCTGCGCGCGGCGGGGCTGGCCAGGCAGGTCGTCCTCCTCGACGTCACCGTCGACCCGGGGCGCGACACCCCGTACCGGCTCGCGCAGTACGCCGACCGCTTCGGCGCCACCTGGCAGCTCGACACCGCCACCCCGGCCAACCTGGCCCGCTTCTGGAAGTTCTTCGGCGTCAGTTACCAGATCGTCCCCGAGGAACAGCCGGCCCACGCCGACTGGCTGACCGGCCGCCCGCTCACCTACGACGTCGACCACACCGACGGGTTCATCCTGCTCGACCGGGCGGGGCACGAGCGGTTCCTCGACGCCAGCGCCCCCAACCTGGCCGGCCACCTCAACCCCAAGCTGAAGGCCCTGCTCAACTCGGGCGGTGTGGCGGGGCTGGACCATCCGGCCGGGGTCTCCTGGACGCTGGCCGACCTGGTGCACGACGTCGGCTGGCTGGTCGGCCGGTCGATCCCGTCGGGGGCGACGACGTGACCGCCCGGGCGGCGCGCCTGGTCGCCGCCGCGCTGGCGACCGGCGCGGTGCCGATCCTGCTCTCGGCGTGCGGGGGCGGCGCGGGCGTCACCACCTTCAACGAGACGCCCACGACGACGCGCGGCGTCACCCTGGCCGAGGAACCGTCCCCGGTCGGTCCGATCCTCACCACCGGGACCGGCGACACGCTGTACGAGTTCGTTCCCGACTCGCCCACCAAGAGCGCCTGCGTGACGTCGGTTTGCGTCTTCTTGTGGCCCCCGCTGATCACCACCGGTCCGCCGACCGTCGGCCCCGGGCTGCGCCGGGCGCTCGTCTCTACCCTGGTCCGCCCGGACGGCTCGACCCAGGTCTCCTACGGCGGGCACCCCCTCTACCGCTGGAACTCCGACACCAAGCCCGGCATGACGACGGGCCAAGCACTGGTCAACGAGGGCGGCTACTGGTACGTGGTGTCGCCTGCGGGTGCGCCGATCAAGACGCCGTTCTCGACCAGCTAATTCCCCGAGGACGCGCCGGCGTCCGGCCGTCAATCTGCAAGGGCCTCCAGGTCCTTGCAGAAGAAGTGGCGGACGTAGCCCGACGGAAAGTCGCCCAGCTCGCCGAACTGTCGGTACCCGATGGCCCGGTAGAAGCCGGGGCCGGGGGAGGGGTCAGCCGGAAGACTCCCCGGGGTCGGGTGCCGCCGGCGCCAGCAGCACCCCCTCGACCCGCCGGGTCACGCGGCGCTCGATGATGAAGGCCAGGAACGGCAGGAAGCCGGCGCCCACCATCGCCGCCATCTGGAGAAGCGTGAAGCGCCCGCGACGCGCCAGATCGATCGCAGCCAGCAGGTACACGATGTACAGCGCGCCGTGGATCGGACCGACCACCATCACGACGCCGGGCTTGCTCGCGCCGTACTGGAGCGGGATCCCGACGAAGACGAGGACGATGAGGCCGACCCCGACCAGGTAGGCCATCACGCGATACCGGAGCAGGGCGCCCCTCACGGTCGGCTCACCCGCTGCGCCAGGTCTTGGGCTTGGCGCCGGCGGCCAACTCGGCCAGTCGGTCGTTGTAGGCGGCGAGCTCGGGGTCCTCGTCCTCGTAGCGACGCTCGGTCACCGCCGGCGCGGGACCGGCGGACCGCGCCGCCTCCAGGCGCCGCTGGGCGCGCAGCCCGACCGTTTCGGGGTCCGTGTGGATCTGGATCCACCACACCCAGATGCCGATGATCGCGAAGACCGGCCACTCGACCGAGTAGAGATAGCTCAGGCCGTTCCCGTCGAGCGCCCGGGTCACCTGCCACCATCCGGCCACGAGGCAACCCGGCGTCCACAGCGCCACAGCCAGGTGGAGCGTCATCGCCCGCTTGGAGAACCAGCGTCGGCGCACGACCGGATCCTATCGGCGACCCGGGAGCGTCCCCGGTGGCCTCCGGCCCGATCGGACGGGGGTGATCGGACCCGGGATGATCAGACCGAAAGGATCAGAGGAGCCCCGCCTCGGCGGCCAGTGCGGCCAGATCGGCGACCGGGCGTCCGCCCATGTGCGAGATCACCTCGGCCGCGCACAGCGTCCCCAATTCGGCGCAGCGCACCGGGTCCTGGCCGTGCGAGAGGCCGAAGAGGAAGCCGGCGGCATAGAGGTCGCCCGCGCCCGTCGCGTCCACCGCCGCAACCTGGCGCGGGGCGACCTCGACCGGCCCGTGGACGGTGAGCACCACCGACCCGCGGGCGCCGCGGGTGGCGGCCACCAGCAGACCGGTCTCCTCGGCGGCCGACACTGCGTCCTCGAACGAACCGGCGCCGAAGAGCGCGACCAGCTCCTCCTCGTTGCCGAACAGCACGTCGACATCGCCCAGCAGAAGGTCGAGGAACTCGCGCCGGTGCCGGTCGACGCAGAAGGGATCGGAGAGCGAGAAGGCCACCGAGCCGTCGTGGTCGTGGCAGGCCTCGACCGCCCGGCGCATCGCCTCCTTGGCCGGCGGGAGGTCCCAGAGGTAGCCCTCGAGGTAGAGGAGCTGGCAGCGGGCGACGAGATCGAGCGGGACGTCGTCGGGGGTGATCGTGCCGGCCACCCCGAGGTGCGTGGCCATCGTCCGTTCGGCGTCTCCCGTGACGAGTATGAGACAGCGCCCGGTCCCGGTGTCCCCGGTGTCGGGGGCACCCCCGGGGACCGGTTCGAAGAGCACACCGGCCGCCCGGATGTCGCGGGTGAACACTGCGCCCAGCCGGTCGTCGTTCACCTTGCCGACGAAGCCGGCGGCCCCGCCGAGCGCCGCCACCCCGACCATGGTGTTGGCGGCCGATCCGCCCGACAACTCGGTCCCGTCGGCCATGGACGAGTGGATCGACTCGGCCCGCACCAGGTCGACGAGCGCGGTCGAGCCCTTGATGAGGCCAAGCCGGTCGAGGTCGGCCTCGGTCGCCCGGGCCAGCACGTCGACCAGCGGCGACCCGATGCCGACCACGTCGAGCAGGTCGTCGTCCCCGCCGGGCCGCGCTCGGGCATCGGGGTCGTCGGGCATGCGGCGAGAGGGTACTCGCCCGCGGGGACGCCTCTGTGGGTGGCGGTAGCCTCTCGGCCGATGCCTTCCACCCCGCGCGCACCCGACGCCGCGCCCGACGAGCCCTACCGCCTCCCGCGATCGGCCGAGCCCCGTCGTTACACCCTGTGCCTCGCGCCGGACCTCCCCTCGGCCACGTTCGAGGGGACGGCCGAGATCGAGCTCGAGGTGCTCGAACCGACCGACCGACTGGTCTGCAACGCAGCCGATCTCGCCATCCACGCCGCCGTGGTGACGCTCGGCGACGGGTCGAGCCGCCCGGCCGACGTGACCCTCGACGAGGACGCCGAGCGGGTGACGTTCTCCCTCCCCGACCCGATCGGGCCCGGCACCGTCGTCCTCGCCTGTGCCTTCTCCGGGGTCCTGAACGACCTGCTGCGCGGCTTCTACCGCAGCACCTACGTCGACCAGTCCGGGGCGACCCAGGCCATCGCCACCACCCAGATGGAATCGACCGACGCCCGCCGGGCGTTCCCGTGTTGGGACGAGCCGGACCGCAAGGCGGTGTTCGACGTGACACTGGTGATCGACCCGGCATTCAACGCGTACTCCAACTCGGCCGTGGTGAGCGACACCCTCGATCCAGACGGCAAGCGGCGCGTGCGGTTCGCCCCCACCATGGTCATGTCGAGCTACCTGGTGGCCCTCATCGTGGGCCCGCTGGTGGCGACCGAGCCGCGCCGGGTCGACGGCATCCCGGTCCGCGTCGTGCACGTGCCCGGCAAGGAGCGACTGACCGGCTTTGCGCTCGACGTGGCCGAGCACTCGCTCCGCTTCTTCTCGGACTACTTCGACATCGCCTACCCCGCCGACAAGCTGGATCTGGTCGCGGTCCCCGACTTCGCCTTCGGGGCCATGGAGAACCTGGGGTGCGTGACCTTCCGCGAGACGGCGCTCCTGGTCGACCCGCAGGCCGCGGCCCGCACCGAGCTCGAGCGCGTGGCGGACGTCATCGCGCACGAGATTGCGCACATGTGGTTCGGGGACCTCGTGACGATGCGCTGGTGGGAAGGGATCTGGCTCAACGAGGCCTTCGCCACCTTCATGGAGGTGCTCTGCGTCGATGCGTTCCGGCCCAGCTGGCAGCGCTGGGTCAGCTTCGGGCTCGAGCGCGAGATGGCGCTCAACGTCGACGGCCTGCACACCACGCGCCCCATCGAGTACCGGGTCGGCTCGCCCGCCGAGGCCGACGGCATGTTCGACGTCCTCACCTATCAGAAGGGTGGGAGCGTCCTTCGGATGCTCGAGCAGTACCTCGGGGGCCCGGTTTTCCGCGACGGCGTCCGCCGCTACCTGCGCCGGCACGCCTATGGCAACACCGTGACCGGCGACCTGTGGGACGCCCTCGAGGCGGCGAGCGGCGAGCCGGTGCGCGCGGTCATGGACTCGTGGATCCTCCAGGGGGGCCACCCCCTCGTCACGTTGCGCGACGGCCAGCTGCGCCAGGAGCCCTTCGCCTATGCCGCGCGCCGGCCCGACGAGGAGAGCGCGATCGGCTCGGACTGGCAGGTGCCGGTGCTCGTGCGGGCCGCCGACTCGACCGAAGAGACGCGCCTCCTCCTCGGTGCAACCGCGGTCACCCTCGACGTCGCCGGCGGGCCGGCGGTGCTGAACGCCGGGGGTTGGGGCGTCTACCGCACCGGCTACGCCCCCGCCCACCTGGCCGAGCTGGGCGGCCGCCTCGGCGACCTCGCCCCGCTCGAGCGGGCCAACCTGTTCTACGACACCTGGGCGCTGGTGCTGGCCGGCCACGTCACTTTGGAGGAGTTCCTGGCCCTCGGGGCCCAGCTGGGCGACGACGACGAGCCGAGCACCTTCTCGACGGTGGCCGGCGCCCTGTCCCTATGCGATCGGGTGCTGGCCGACGGCGACCGCCCACAGCTGGCGGCCGCCACCCGGGCCCTGCTCGGGCGCCGGGCGGCCTCCCTCGGCTGGGAGCCCCGGGGCGGGGAGGGCGAGCGCTTGCCCAGCCTGCGGGCGCTCCTCCTGAGCACGCTCGGCACCCTGGGCCAGGACGACCGCGTCCGGGCCGAGGCGCGCGCCCGCTACGACGCGGCGGCGGCCGGCGGTGCCGCCCTCGACCCTGACCTCGAGTCCGCGGTGCTCGACGTCGTGGCCGACGCCGATCGGTCCGCCGACTACGAGGCCTTCCTCGCCCGCTACCGCGCACCGAAGACGCCTCAGGATGAGCAGCGCTACCTGCGCGCGCTGGCCGACTTCCCCGACACCGCGCTGGCCGCCCGCACCTTCGGCCTGGCCCTTACCGAGGTGCGGACCCAGGACGCGCCGTATCTGATCCTCGACCTCTTGGCCAACCGCGTGACCGGGCCCGTCGTATGGGAACGCCTGAAGGAGTCCTGGGACGACGTGATGGTGAAATTCCCGATCAACAGCCACTCGCGAATGCTCTCGGGTCTGCGCGTGCTGTGCCGGGACGAGGCCCTGGCCGACGACGTCACGCGTTTCGCGGCCGAGCACCCGGTCCGCTCGGGGCAGCGCAGCGTCGAGCAGTCACTCGAGCGCCTGCGGATCAACACGGCCTTCGGCACGCGTGAGCGGGACCGCCTCGGGGCGGTGCTGGCCGCGGTGGCCGGTGGCGCGCCGGCCTAGCCGACCCCGCGGCGCCGGCGCGACGCCGTGACGCCGTGACGCTCTCGGTCATCGCCGCCGTGTTCGGGCTGATCGCCGTCGCCGAACTCCCGGACAAGACCATGATCGCCACGCTCGTGATGGGCGCCCGGGGCCGGCCGTTGCTGGTCTGGCTGGGCGCGTCGAGCGCGTTCTTGGTCCACGTGACGGCAGCCGTCATCGCCGGGCGGTTCCTCCAGCTCCTGCCGCACCGGACGGTCGAGATCGTGGTCACCGTGATCTTCCTGGCCGGTGCCGCCTACCTGCTCTTCGTCCCCGAAGCGACCGAGGAAAAGTTCGGCGAGCGCGAGGCGGCGCGCGAGATCGACCTCGACGGGACCGAGGGGGGCACCGGTCTGGTCGCGGTGGACGCACCGGTCCCGCTCCCGCCCGTCGCCGCCGCGCCGGCGCTGCGCATCGTGGCGGGCGCGTTCGTGGTCATCCTGATCGGGGAGATCGGCGACCTGACCCAACTGCTCGTCCTCAACCTGTCCGCGCACTACCACCGCCCCTACTCGGTGTTCACGGGCGCCCTGGCCGGGCTCCTCTTCGTCTCGGCCATCGCCGCCTACGGTGGACGGGCCCTCCTCAAGTGGCTGCCGCTCGCCGTCATCCGGCGCGCGGGCGGGGTCCTCCTGCTCGGCTTCGGCGTCTACAGCATCGTGAACCTGGTGCGCGGGTGAGCGCGGACACCCCGCCCGACGGCCTCGACCGGGCCCGCCTCGAGGCGATCATGGCCCTGGCGCGAGACACCCGCGGGTTCATGCCCGACGACGAGGGGGAGGCGCTGCTCGAGGCGGCCCTGCGGGCCGGCCGGACCTTCGCCGACGCCGGCGGCGGGGGCGCGACCATGGTCGAGATCGGCGCCTGGTGCGGGAAGTCCACCCTCTACCTCGGCGCGGCGGCCGAGGCGACCGGGGCGGTGCTGTTCAGCGTCGACCACCACCGCGGCTCGGAGGAGAACCAGGCGGGCTGGGAGCACCACGACCCGGACCTGGTGGACCCGGCGGACGGCCGCCTCGACACGCTCCCCCACTGGCGAGCCTCGGTGGCGCGGGCGGGCCTGGAGCACTGCGTGGTCGGCCTGGTCGGGGACTCGGCCGTCGTGGCCGCCCACTTCACCACGCCCCTCGCGTTCTGCTTCATCGACGGGGGCCACGGCGCGCTGCCCGCGCAGGCCGACTTCGACGGCTGGGCGCCCCGCGTGGCCGGCGGCGGCTGGCTGGCGATCCACGACGTCTTCGCCAACCCGGCCGAGGGCGGCCGCCCCCCCTACGAACTCTGGCGCGCCGCCCTGCGCTCGGGTGAGTGGGTGGAGGACGGCGAATGCGGCAGCCTGCGCGTCCTGCGCCGGGCGGCCCGCTAGCTGCAATTCCCAGCCTCAGCCGACCAGGCCGCAGTCGCCCCCGAGCCCGGTGCAGCTCGACTCGGCCAGGTCGAGACCGACCGGCAGCGGCTCGCCGGCGAAGAGCCCGGCCGCGCCGGTCGTGCGGCTGAGCGCGTCGGCGGCCAACACCATGGCGGCCGCGGTGTAGGTGGTGCGCTCGCCGGTCGGGAACGTGCTCTCCTCGGGGAACACCATGCCCGTCCAGTAGGAGCCGTCGGGCAGGCGCAGCCCCTGGCCCGCCGCGAACACGGCGCGGGCGGTGGCCTCCATGCCGAGCGCGTCGAGGGCCAGCACGCACTCGGCCGTCTCGGCCGCGGTCACCCAGTCCCCGGTCGACACGCAGCGCACGCCGCGGCCCTCGATTACGAAGGTGTCCCACCCCTCGACCACACGCTCGCGCCCGCCGTCGCGCGTGAGCGCGCCGGCCAACACCGGGTAGTACCAGTCCATGGCGAACTCGTGCTTGGGGGCGAAGGATCGTCGGTGGTGGGCGACCGCGTGCCCGAGGCGCCCGGCCGCCAGCTCCCAGTCGGGGCGCTCCTTGCCCAGGGCCTCGGCCAGCGCGATGGCACAGCGCAGGCTGTGGTAGATGGAGGACGAGCCGGTCAAGAGCGCGTAGCCCTCGCGCAGACCCGAGGCGTCGAGCGACCAGGTGACCGATCCGTCGCGGCGCTGCCAGCGCAACACGAAGTCGATGGCGCGCTCGGCCATCGGCCACAGGCGACGCGCCAGATCGAGCTCGCCGGTGACCAGATGGTGGTGGAAGAGGCCGGTGGCGACGTAGGCGCAGACGTTGGTGTCGAGGCGCTGATCCTTCACGCCGTCCGCCAGGTAGTAGTTGAACCAGCTGCCGTCGGCCAGCTGCCGCTCCGCCAGCCACTCGTAGGCGAGCTCGGCGGCGGTGGTGAGGCCGCACACGCTGAGCGCCATGGCCGACTCGACGTGGTTCCACGGGTCGCAGTGACCGCCGTCGAACCACGGGATCATGCCGTTGCGCCGTTGCACCTCGACGATGGACTCCCCCGAGGCCAGCACGTCCGCCGCGCTGAGCACGCCCTCCACCTCGGGGATCACGACGGCGTCGGACCGCACGATGTCGGTCATGCCGCCGCCCCGCGCCACGCCGACCGGCCCCTCGCCGGACGCGATCTGGCCAGGGCCGGTTCGTCCCCCCGGATCGGCTTGCGCAGGTAGACCACGAGGCTCTTGCCGATGAACGGGCTGAGCACCGCGTCGAGGAGCCGGGTGGTCCGGGGAGCCTTCTCGATGTCCCAGACGAGCAGGCGGTGGTAGGCGGCGACGCCGCGGTGCCCGTCGTTGTTGACGCCGACCAGGCACTTCAACCACCAGTAGGGCGAGTGCAGCCCGTGGGCGTGGTGGGAGACGAGGGGGCGCAGCCCGGTCTCGCCGAGCCGGCGCCACAGCGTCGAGCGCCGGTAGATGCGGATGTGGCCGCCCTCGACGGCGTGGTAGTCGTCGGAGAGGAGCCAGTTCACGATCTCGGGGCCACAGCGCGGCACGGTGACGGCCAGCACCCCGCCGGGCCGCAGGACGCGGGCCAGCTCGGCCATCGTCGAGCGGTCGTCCGCGATGTGCTCGAGCACCTCCGAGGCGATCACCCGGTCGAAACTCCCGTCGGCGAACGGCAGCGACCGGGCGTCGCCCTGCACCACGGCCGCGCTCGCCTTCTCGTCGAGCTCGCCCGCCTCGACCATGGCGCCGAGGGTGCCCCGGACCTGTCGGACCTCGGCTTCGGCCGCGTCGAGCGCCACCACGGCGGCGCCGCGGCGCGCCGCCGCGAAGGCATGCCGGCCGAACCCGCACCCGAGGTCGAGCAGGCGCTCGTCGGCCGAGAGCCCCAACCGGTCGTAGTCGACGGTCAGCACGGCGCCCCGGTCGCCGCTCCATTCGAGGCCTCCTCCGGCGCGCCCGGCAGCGGCCGGCCGGCCAGCATGGCGGCGTAGCAGGCCGCGGTCCCGCGCGCCGTCACCCCCCAGGTGAACCGGTGGAGCACCCGTTGGCGGCCGGCGTCGCCCAGGCGACGACCGAGCGCCGGGTCGTCGAGCAGGCGGCCAATGGCCCCCGCCAGTGCGCCCGGATCGTTCGGCGCCACCAAGAGCCCGGTCTCGCCGTCGCGGCCGACGACCTCGGGCAGCGCGCCGCCGGTGGTGGCGACGACCGGCACGCCGCAGGCCATCGCCTCGATGGCGGGCAGCGAGAACCCCTCGTAGAGGGAGGGGACGACGGCGACCTCGGCCTCCCCGTAGAGGGCCGCCAGCTCCTCGTCGCTGATCCCGGTCACGCAGCGCACGATGCCGTCCAGGCCCAGCCGGTCGATTGCCTTGGCCACGCGCCCGCCCGGGCGCGGGTGGCCGACGACGACGAGCTCGATCCGGCGCTCGGTGGCCAGCTTGGCCACGGCCTCGAGCAGGGGGACCAGCCCCTTCAGCGGCACGTCGCTCGACGAGGTGACCATCAGGCGACCGGGCACCGGCGTGCGGTCGTGCGGGGGCTTGAACACCTGGTGGTCCACGCCGACCGGCACGACCGTGACCCGCTCGGGCGCGACGCCCAGCTCGGTCGAGATGTCGGCGCGCGAATTCTCCGAGACCGTGACGACGGCCGGCAACCGGCGGGCCACGCGAACCTGCATGCGCAGGAAGCCGAACCAACGGCGGGTGGTGAAGCGCTGCCAGGGGTTGGTCGTGTGGTCGAGCGCCAGCTGACGGTCGACCGTGATCGGGTGGTGCAACGTGGTGAGGAGCGGCCAGCCGTCCTTCACCATCCCGAGCATCCCGTAGCCGAGGCACTGGTTGTCGTGCACGATGTCGAAGTCCCCCCGGCGGTCCCCCAAGACCGCCCGGGTTCGGCGCGCGTAGGCCTGCGGCTCGCCGAACCCGGCGCCGCACATGACGGCGAACTCGAGCAGGTCGGTGAGGGTGTGGAACTCGCGGGGATGGGGCACGCGGAAGGGGTCCGGGTCCCGGTAGAGGTCGAGCCCCGGCACGGGCGTGAAGCCGACGCCAGGGTCGAGCTCGGGCCAGGGCTGGCCGGCGAACACCTCGACCGAGTGCCCGAGGGCCACCAGCTCTCGCGTGAGGTGGCGGGTGTAGACGCCCTGGCCACCGCAGCGCGGGTTGCCGCGATAGATCAGGAAGGCGATCCGCAGGCCGCCTTCTTGGGGCGGGGCCGGGGCGATGGGCGGTGGCACCACGATGTGCCGGCTGCGCTCCGAGGAGGCTCGGATCTCCCGCCAGCGCTGGCGCGGGGTCTTAGGCATCCGACACCCCCGACCCGAGCATGGGCGTCAGCCTCCCCCGACCCCCCGTACCTGCGCAAGGCTAGTGGGTCAGTTTCGACCCTCTACGGGGACGAGTCGCCGCTGGGCCCTACCGGCCCTCAGGATGTTCAGGGCCGCGTTCAGATCGGCCTGGGCCTCATAACCGCAGGCCAGGCATCTGAACACCACCTGGGAGCACCGGTTGGCCGCCGCCACGTGCCCGCAGGACGAGCAGCGTTGCGACGTATGGCGGCGCCGATTCCCAGGGCCTCGGTAGCGTGGTCCGCATGCTGGCTGACTACGCCGAACACGACCGGGCGATCGGCCTCGACTGGTACGCGCTCGATCCCAACCTCTCCTTCCTGCTCGACCACTACCTCCCGGACCCCGACGACCGGGCATTCGCGGAGGAGCACGTCGGCGCCTACGGCGACCTGGTCGGCCGCGTGATCGCGCCGCGGGCCGAGATCACCGACGCCAACGGCCCGGTCCTCCACCGCTACGACCGCTGGGGCCACGACGTGGGAGAGGTCGTCCACCATCCGACCTGGCTGCAGAACAAGGCGGACCTCGTGCGCACCGGCTTCGTCGGGCTGCCCCAGCACGCCGGCCGGCCGGTCCCCGGAGTCGTGACGGCGTCACGCGCCTACCTCGTGTGCCAGGCGGAGACGGCCATCTACTGCGGCCTCGGGATGACGAGCGGCGCGGCCGACGTCGTCGAACGGCTCGGTCCCGCGGGGGTACGCGACGAGATCGTCGGGCGCCTGACCAGTCTCGATCCCGAGACCGCCTGGGAGGGCGGCATGTTCCTGACCGAGCGCCAGGGCGGGAGCGACGTCGGGTCCAACACCACTCGGGCGGTCCAAGACGGCGACGAGTGGGTTCTCTTCGGCGAGAAGCACTTCTGCTCCAACGTCGACGCGGACATCTTCATCGTCCTAGCCCGGCCGGACGGCGCCCCCGAGGGGACGCGCGGGCTCGCCACCTTCATCGTGCCGAGCGCCCGCCCCGACGGCACGCCGAACGGGTTCGTGATCAAGCGCCTGAAGCCCAAGCTGGGCACGGTCGGCGTGCCGACCGGCGAGGTGGCGCTCGAGGGGGCGCGCGCCTGGCTGGCCGGACCGCCGGGCGGCTCGGGCGGACGCTCGGGCGACGCGGCCCGAGACGGTCGCGGCCTCAACCGGATGATGGAGATGGTGAACGCCAGCCGCTTCGGTGTCGCCCTCATGGGACTCGGCATCCACCGCCGGTCGTTCCTCGAGGCGGCGATCTACACCGCCCGGCGAACGCAGTGGGGCCAGCGGGTCGACAGCTATCCGCTGGTGCGTCAGACCCTGGTCGAGATGCTGGCCGACCTGGAGGGTGGCCTCGCCATCACCTTCGAAGCCGCCGCCGCGGCCCGGCGTGCCGAGGACGCGGACGAGGGTCGGCTGCTCCGCCGAATCCTCATCCCGTTGGCCAAGATGCGGACGACCCGGGTCGCCGTCTGGGCGGCCTCCAACGCGCTGGAGTTGTTCGGCGGCAACGGCTACATGCACGACTGGCCGATCGCCCGTCAGCTGCGCGACGCGCAGTGCCACACCATCTGGGAGGGTACCGAGAACATCCTCTCGATCGACGTTCGCCGGGCCATCCGCGGCGAACAGGCGCACCTGGCGCTCGCCGCGCGCGTCGAACGCGCCCTCGACGGCGCCGCGCACCACAAGGTCCTGGCCGGCGCGCTCGACGCGGTCGCGGAGAGCCTGGCCGACGCGCGGCGCGCGGTCGACCACGTGATGGGACTGCCCGAGGACCTCTCGCTCCTCCACTCCCGGCGCCTGGCCGAGCTCCTGGCCGACCTGGCGGAGGGGGCCCTCCTCGTGGAAGAGGCGGCGTGGTCCCTCGAGCGAGACGGTGACGCACGCAAGGCGGCGATGGCCCGGCTGTTCGTCTCGCGCCGGCTGGCGACCGAACCGGTCCGCGGGCTCCTGAGCGCCGACCGCACGATGCTCGACCACTTCGCGGCGCTCACGCGCTACGGCTCGATCGAGCCGAGCGATCTGGCCGCCTGAGGGAGTTCAGTACTTCGGGACGTAGGCCCCGTGGCCGAGCGAGGCGCTCTCGAAGGGATCCATCGACTCGTCGAGCCCGCCGATGACCTCGGTCACCCAGGGGAGCCGGTCGCGCATGATCCGCTCGACGCCCCCCTGGAGGGTGGCCGAGCTGATGGCACACGAGCTACAGGCCCCCTGCAGCTGGACCTCGACCACGCCGGTCTCCACGTCCGCGCTGACGAGCACCAGGTCGCCGCCGTCGGACTGGACGGCGGGGCGCATCAGCTCGATGAGGCCGCGCAGCTGCCCCAGCCGCTCGGCCCGTACCTCGTCGCCGATCGGGCCGGTGGTCTCGGGCGCCTCGGTCCCCTGGTCGTCCATCAGCCGCCTCGTCCCGTCCGCCCCGAACGGGGCACCCCCAGTCTCGCGTGCCGGCGCAGCGGCCCGTGCAGGGGAGTCAGCGGGGGTCGCTGAACTCGTGGTACGCCGCCAGCGCCCGCGGGCCCCACACCGTGCCCGGGCCCCCGTTCATCATGATGGCGACGCCGATCATCTCCTTCACCTCGGCGACCGTGGCGCCGCGCCGGGCCGCGCCGCGGGCGTGGGCCGCGATGCAGCCGTCGCACTCCCGGGTGATGGCGATGGCGAGGGCGATCAGCTCCTTCATCTTGGCGGGGAGATCGCCCTCCCCCATGGCGGACCGGTGGATCTCCGCGTAGCCCGACAGGACGCCCGGGATCGCCTCTTGGAGCTCCTGGTAGGGAGCGCGGATCTCCTCGAGCACCTCGTGGTAGTGGGCCATCGGACACCCTCCTGGTCGCCTCGCGCCCCCGGGCGGAACCGCGTGACCCCAGTGTGCCTCCGGCTCCCACCCGGCGCTGGGTCGGGGGGTCGTTTCAGCTGGCCTGCTCGGGCTCCGTCGACTCGGGGCCGCGGGCGCGAACGGTCTCGACGTGTTCGAACGCCGAGCGCAGGTCCGCGATCCAGGCCTCCTCGTTGGCCCCCACCAGGCGAACGCACCAGGCCAGAGCCTCGCTGCGGCTGCGCGCCACGCCGGCGTCGATCAGGGTGTCGAGCACGGAGCGGTCCGTCATGCGCAGGCGGGTCATGACGGGCACGTTGGCCGTCGTGAACACCTCCGAGGTGTCACCGCAGCGGGCACCCCACGACACGACCCGGCCGAACTCGTCCTGCGCCTCCTCGGCGATCCGCACCCGCTGCTCTCGCGACTCCTCGCGAAAGCCGCTGATCCTCGCCTTCTCGGCGACCGCCCGGTCCTCGGCCGAGCCGTCGGGCAACGTCACGGCCGGCAGGGGGCCGAGCACCAGGATCTCGTCGGCGTCGACGGTGACCTGGGGCGCCTCGGTGAACCAGCCGGGGGGTACCCGGCCGGCGAACCACGCGCTCACGTGCTGGCGCTGCTCTGCTGTGACCCGCTCCTCGCCCCCGCGCCGGGGTCGACCCCGGCCGCGCCGGGGACCCATTCTGGGCCCGGGACCCCCGCCGGGCGGCCCGGCCCAACGCCACGCCCTGCCACCGGGACCGGGCACGTGAAACTGCCACTGACCTGCGATTCCATATTTCATACTTACAATATTACACGATTACAGGGGCGCGGTCAGGCCTCGTCGTCGGCCCCGGCCGAGCGCATCCGCTCGTCGATCATGTTGACCACCGTCGGGTCGAGGAGGGTGGTGACGTCGCCCAGCTCCCGGTGCTCGGCCACGTCGCGCAGCAGGCGCCGCATGATCTTGCCGCTCCGGGTCTTGGGCAGCTCGGGGGTCAGCAGGATCTGTCGGGGCTTGGCGATCGGCCCGATCGTGGTGGCCACCTGGGCGCGCAGCTCGTCGACGAGCCCGTCGGCGTCGGCCGCCGCGGCGTCCCCCTTGATGGTCACGAACGCGACGATGGCCTGACCCGTCGTCGGGTCCGACGCGCCGACCACTGCGGCCTCGGCGACGGCGGGGTGGCCGACGAGGGCGTGCTCGATCTCGGTGGTCGAGATGCGGTGACCCGAGACGTTCATCACGTCGTCGATGCGCCCGAGGAGCCACAGGTCGCCGTCGTCGTCGCGCTTGGCACCGTCGCCCGCGAAGTACTGGCCCGCAAAGCGCGACCAGTACGTCTCCCGGTAGCGCTCCGGGTCCCCCCAGATGCCGCGGAGCATGCCGGGCCAGGGCTCGGTGAGCACCAGGTAGCCGCCCTGGCCGTTGCCCACGGATCGGCCCTCGTTGTCCACCACGTCGGCGGAGATGCCGGGGAAGGCGCGCATGGCGGCGCCGGGCTTGGTGGCGGTGATGCCCGGGAGCGGCGTGATCATGATGCCGCCCGTCTCGGTCTGCCACCAGGTGTCGACGATGGGGCAGCGCTCTCCCCCCACGTGCTTTCGGTACCACATCCACGCCTCGGGGTTGATGGGCTCCCCCACCGAGCCGAGGAGCCGAAGGCTCGAGAGATCGTGCGCGGCCGGGTGCTCCTCTCCCCATTTCATGAGCGTCCGGATGGTCGTGGGCGCGGTGTAGAGGATCGACACCTTGTACTCCTCGACGATGCGCCACCATCGGTCGCGCCCGCCGGCGTCCGGGGTCCCCTCGTAGAGGATCGACGTGGCCCCGTTGGCCAGCGGGCCGTAGACGATGTAGCTGTGGCCGGTGACCCACCCAATGTCGGCGGCGGTCCAGAACACGTCGGTGTCGGGCTTCAGGTCGAAGATGAGGCGGTGCGTGGCCGACGTGTGCACCAGGTACCCGCCGGTCGTGTGCAGGATCCCCTTCGGCTGGGCGGTGGTCCCGCTCGTGTACATGATGTAGAGCGGCTGCTCGGCGTCGAAGGGCGGCGCGGCGTGCGTGGCCGGCTGACGGTCGACCAGGTCGTGCCACCAGCGATCCCGTCCCTCGGTCCAGGCGACCGGCTGCCCGGTGCGGCGCACGACCACCACGCTGCGCACGTCCGGGCACTGCTGCAAGGCCTCGTCGACGTTGGGCTTGAGCGGGGAGGCAGCGCCGCGCCGGTACCCGCCGTCGGCCGTGATGACCACGCGCGCGTCGGCATCCTTGATCCTCCCGGCCAGGGCCTCGGCCGAGAAGCCGCCGAAGACGACCGAGTGCGGCGCGCCGAGGCGCGCGCAGGCAAGCATCGCCACGACCGCCTCGGGGATCATCGGCAGGTAGATCGCGACCCGATCGCCCGCCTGGACCCCGAGCTCCTCCAGCGCATTGGCGGCGCGGCAGACCATGGCCAACAGGTCGGCATAGGTGACGGTCCGCCGGTCGCCCTCGGGCTCACCCACCCAGTGGAAGGCGACCTTGTCGCCCAGTCCCGCTGCCACGTGGCGGTCCACGCAGTTCACCGAGGCGTTGAGCTTCCCGCCGACGAACCAGCGGGCGTAGGGGACCTGCCAGTCGAGGACCTCGGTCCAGCGCGTGTCCCACTGCAGCCGCTCGGCCTGGTCTGCCCACCACGCGACCGGATCGGCCGCGGCCTCGTCGTAGATGCCCGGCTGGGCGTTGGCGGCCGAGGCCAGATCGGCGGGCGGCGGGAACCGCCGGTTCTCCTGGAGCAGGGCGGACAGGGCCACGCCTCCCACCGACTCGGCACCCTCCGCCACGGCCGTCACCTCACGTTTCTCCCGCCGGTCGCCGCCGGCCGGCGGGCCGGCCGGCCACGCCGTCTCCGCCAATTTGGCACGGTCGCGCCCCGTCCGGGCCAGGACCGATCGCGGGGTCGCCGGGGGGCCCAGTCACTAGCCTGGTGCCATGGCACCCGACGCAGACGCCGAGCAGCTTCCCCGTTGGCGGGGCATCAACCACCTCGCCCTCATCACGAACGACATGGACGCCACCGTCCGCTTCTACCACGGGGTGCTGGGCGCCCGGCTGGTCGCCGACCTGGCGGGGCCGTCGTTCCGGCACTACTTCTTCGAGTTCGGCCCCGAGAACACGGTGGCGTTCTTCGAATACGCCAACGTTCGGCTGGAGCCCTTCGCCAAGCCGGCCGGGATGCCGGACCCCCGCGCCGTCCAGTTCGATCACCTCTCGTTCAATCTGCCCGACGAGGCGGCCCTCATGGCGCTCCGCGACCGGCTGAAGTCGGCCGGCTGCGAGGTCACCGACATCGTCGACCACGGGTTCTTGCGCTCGGTCTACTTCACGGACCCGAACGGCATCGCGCTCGAGGCGTCCTACTGGGTCGTCGACCCGACGGGCCGCCCCGCCGACTACGCGGACGAGGGCCTCTTCTCCGATCCCAACCCCGTTCCGGCCGTCGTCGAGCTCCGCTCGGTGGGCGCCGTCGCCTCTACGCCCACGACGCAGCTGGTTTGAGGCCGGCGCGCGGTCCGGGTGATTCCGGCCGCCCCGGCTAGGTTGCCGACCGGTGGAGGAGGCCCATGAGTGATCCCAGCGGTCCGGTCGGCGCACCGCCTCCACCGCCCGTTCCGGGCGGCTGGTACCAGGCGTCCGACGGGCAGTGGTATCCGACCCACGCCCCGCCGACCGGGGCCTACGGCGTCCCAAACGGGTACCCCCAGCCGGCCCACTACGCCCAGCCTGGCTCGGTTCCCCGGGCCAACGGCCTCGCCATCGCCTCGCTCGTCTGCTCGTGCGTGGGGGTGGTCCTCTTCGGGGTGACGGCGGTCCTCGGGGTCATCTTCGGTTTCGTGGCCCGGTCACAGATCCGTCGCTCGGGCGGTCTGCAATCGGGGGACGGCCTGGCGCTCGCCGGCATCATCGTCGGGTTCGCCGTCATCGGCCTGTTCGTGATCGTCCTGATACTCGCCATCGCGAGCTCCTCGGTCACGCCCAACTGCTGCTAGTTCCCTGAGGCGTCGAGCGACCGGGCGGACCACAATGGAACGCACATGAGTGCCAAATCAGCCGACCGGGCGCCCGGGGCGACCGCCGGAAAGAAGCTCGGCCCGCGCCGCTATGAGAAAGAACTGCTCCAGCTGCAGATCGCGCTCGTCCAGCTGCAGGAGTGGGTGCGCTCCTCCAACCGGCGGGTCGCCGTCATCTTCGAGGGCCGCGACGCGGCCGGCAAGGGCGGCACGATCAGCCGGATCACCCAGTACCTGAACCCCCGAGTCGTCCGCGTGGCCGCGCTCCCCGCCCCGACCGAGCGCGAGCGGTCGCAGTGGTACTTCCAGCGCTACGTGGAACAGCTCCCCCGGGGCGGCGAGGTCGTGCTGTTCGACCGGTCCTGGTACAACCGGGCGGGGGTCGAGTACGTCATGGGTTTCTGCACGCCCGAGGAACACGAGATCTTCCTCACCCAGTGCCCCATCTTCGAGCGGCTCCTCATCGATTCGGGGCTCCTCCTCATCAAGTACTGGTTCTCGGTCAGCGACGACGAGCAGGAGAAACGCTTCAAGACGCGGATCACCAACCCGCTCAAGCACTGGAAGCTCAGCCCGATCGACCTCGAGTCCCGCCGGCGCTGGGTCGACTACTCGAGGGCGAAGGACATCATGTTCGAGCACACCGACACCCCCGAGTCCCCCTGGTACGTGGTGGAGGCGGACGACAAGCGGCGGGCGCGTCTCAACTGCATCTCTCACCTCTTGAGCAAGGTGCCCTACGAGAACGTGCTGAAGCTGCCGGTGACCCTGCCGCCGCGCCAGAAGGGCGGATACGTGCGCCCCCCGCTCGACATCTACACCTACGTCCCCGACGTGGCGGCGGAGTTCTTGAAGGACTAGCCGGCGCAGCCGGCCGGCGGGTCATTGTCGACTCCCGGCTCGCCACCGCTGCCGAGGCCCGCGGTCAGTTCCCCTGCAGGTCCCGGCGCGCCAACGCGAGGCCGCCCACCGCGGCCATCGCCACCCCGATGGCCACCATGACGGCGTCGGTCGACCAGTGCACCGACACGGCGGGAGCGGGGGCCATCTGGTGGAAAACCGATGTGTCGAGCACCCAGTGGTTCAAGCCGATGAGTCCGCCGATGAGGTCCACCAGGAAGGACCAGGCGACCAGGCCATAGGCGGCGGTCGAGACCGCGCGCGGCCAGAAGCCAAGTGCCAGAACGCCGACGCCGAGCACGCAGACCGCTGGCGGCACGATGTTGGCTCCGGCCGAGACGAGGTCCCCCAGACCGACGTGGGAGTGCTGACTGGTCGCGCCGAGCCAGGTGGAGAGGCCCGCCAACCCGCCGCTGATGACGAGGGCGGTGGCGGTCACCACCAGCCGACCGGCGAGCCACGACGCGCGGTGGACGGGCCGAACGAGGAGGTTGTCGAGTTGTCCCTCGGCCTCTTCAGTCCGCGCCGCGACCGCCTGGCCGGCGGCCACCAGGGCCACCAGCAGCGCCACCATCAAGAAGGTCACCCCGAGGAAGAGGCGCGCACCCGTGCCGGAGACGCCGAGACGCGCGATCGCGTGCTCGGCGCTCGAGGAGCTCGTGATCACCGTGCCCGCCGCCTTGGCGATGAAGCCGATGACGAGCGCGAACAGCGCGATCGCGGCCGCCCAACCGACGAGCGTCGGCCGGGCCAGGCGCACGGCCAGACCGGTCGTGCCCGACAAAAGGCGCGTCCGGGCCAAGGCGCTGGCCCGGTCGGGCAGGACGCTCGCTCCGAGATCGCGCCGCCCCGCCAGCCACACGGTGAGCACGACCAGCGCGGCGGTGAACCCGGCGATCGGCAGGAGGGCCAGCGCCCGTTGCGCCACGACCGGCTCGAGCTCCTCCACCCAGCCGAGCGGCGAGACCCAGCGGAGCCAGCCGAACCCGGACGTCGAGTCGGCCACCAGCCGGAGGGCGTAGCTGAGACCGAGGAGGGCGCCGCCGTAGGCGGCGGCCTGCCGACGGGTCGCCGCCAGCTGGCTGGAGAGCGCGCCGACGGCCAAGAACATGGTGGCCCCCGCCACGAGGGACAGGGCGAAGAACAGCGCCTGGCCGGCCTCGATGTGGACCTTGGCCGAACGGCCGACGACCGTCGTCACGATCGCGGTGAGGGTCCACAGCGTGGCGGCACCGGCGCCCAATCCGACGAGGGCCTGACCGGTGGCCCGCCGCCTGGTGGTCTGGCCGGCGACCAAGACCTCCCACCGCCCGGCGTCCTCCTCTCCGCGGAGCAGCCGGCTCCCGGCCAGCAACCCCCACACGGCCCCCACGATGCTGAGCACCCCCAGGCTCCGCCAGGCCGTGAAGCCGGCCACCGTCTGGATCTGGTGGGCGGGACCGATGAGCGCGTCGATCGCCGCGTTCGTCCCGAACGTGGCCGCCAGGTGGTCGCGCGCGGTCTGCGTCTTGTAGGTCGCCGCGTAGCCGAGCGCCGTCGACGCGACAAAGAGACTGAACACATAGCCCCACAGCAGCCCGGAACGGGCGGCCCGACGCGCCGTCAGGCCCGCCACGACCGCGCCGGGCCGCCGCCCCTCCCGGGTGGGGGCGCGGGTCGGCGCGTCAACCGGCATTCGGCGGTTTGCCCTCGGGCTCCGTGCTCGCGCCGTAGTGGGCCAAGAACAGCTCCTCGAGCGATGGCTCGCGGCTGAGCAGCTCGTGGACGGAGGACGCCGCCAGCACCTGTAGGAGCGGCTCGACCGATCCGCGTACCTGGCAGCGAACGACCCGACCGTCGTACTCGACCGAGCTCACGCCCGGGACCCGTGAGAGGTCGGGGACCGACCCGTCGAACGTCGCCTCCACGGTCAGTGACGAGAGGTGGCGCAGTTCGGCCAGCGTCCCCATGTCGATCAGGACCCCGTCGCGCAGGATGCCGACGCGATCACACAGCGCCTCCACCTCGCTCAGGATGTGCGAGGACAAGAAGATGGTCTGACCCTGCTCTCTCGCCTCGTGGACCGAGTGCCGGAACGCCTGCTCCATGAGCGGGTCGAGGCCACTCGTCGGCTCGTCGAGGACCAGCAGGTCGGCTCGGGTCATGAGGGCGGCTATCAGGATCAACTTCTGGCGGTTGCCCTTGGAGTAGGCCCGGACCTTCTTGGACGGGTCGAAGTCGAACCGCCCGATCAGTTCGTCCCGGTAGGCACTGTCCACCCGGCCCTGGACCCGGCCGAGCAGATGGAGGGTCTCGGCCCCGGTGAGCGAGGGCCACAGATTGGCCTCGCCGGCCACGTAGGCCACGCGCCGGTGGGCCTCCACCGCTTGGCGCTGGGAGTCGAGTCCGAAGATCTCGGCTCGTCCCCGGGTCGGCCGAATCAGCCCGAGCAACAGGCGGATCGTCGTTGTCTTGCCCGCCCCGTTGGGGCCGAGATAGCCGACCACCTCGCCCTCGGCCACCTCGAGATCGAGGTCCGAGAGCGCGTCCACCGAGCCGTACCGCTTGGAAAGGCCCTCCGTCCGGATCGCCTTCACGTCCACCGAGGGCGCCCCTTCACGACGGGCTCAAGGCTGCCCGGGGGCCGGCGTGGTGTCCGGCCGGCCGGCGGCGAGGCGCGGGTCCGGCGCCGCCACCGCACGGTCCGGCGCCACGGTCAGGCCACCACCATCCGCGGGGACAGGCCGCCCGGCCAGGGCGTACACCGCCGAACCGTCGACCGTTTCCTGAGCCAGCAGCAGGACCACCAGCTGGTTGAGGACGTCGAGGTGCGCCTTCAGGATGTCGACGGCCCGCCCCTCGGCCTCGCGCAGGAGGCGGGCAACCTCCGCGTCGATGACCGCCTGGGTCTGCTCCGCGAAGGGCCGGCTCGAGAACGCGCCGCCATCCTGGCCCAGGAACACCGACCCACCCGACGGATAGCCCACCGGTCCGACGGCCGAGGAGAGCCCGAACTCGCGGACCATCTTGGTCGCGAGGTCGGTCGCCTTGGCGAGGTCATTGCTGGCCCCGGTCGAGCCCTGACCCAGCACGACCAGCTCGCTCGCCCGACCACCGAGGAAGACGGCGAGCATGTCGTCGAGATAGTCCTGTCCGTAGAGGTGCCGTTCGACGAGCGGAAGCTGCTCGGTGACGCCGAGCGACTGTCCGGCGGGAAGGATCGTCACCTTGGCGATCGGGTCCGCCTTCTCCGAGTAGGCCGCGACGAGCGCGTGGCCAGCCTCGTGGACGGCCACCGCGTGCTTCTCGTCCGGCAGGAGCACGTTCGAGCCTTCGCGCCGACCGAGGATGATTCGATCGCGCGCTTCGTCAAAGTATTCGGCCGTGAGCACCTCGCCGCCCGCCCGCACGGCGACGATCGCGGCCTCGTTGACGAGGTTGGCCAGGTCCGCCCCCGAGAAGCCCGGCGTGCCTCGGGCGACCACCTCGAGGTCCAGACCCTTGTCCAGCTGCTTGCCCCGACAGTGCACCTGCAGAATCGCGACGCGCTCGGAGAGGGTGGGGAGCGGGATCGTGACCTGCCGGTCAAAGCGACCAGGCCGCAGCAGGGCGGGGTCGAGTACCTCGGGTCGGTTGGTGGCGGCGAGCACGACGATGCCCGTCGCCGGGTCGAACCCGTCCATTTCTGCGAGCAACTGGTTCAGCGTCTGCTCGCGCTCGTCGTTCGCCACCACCGAACCAGCACCGGCCCGCCGTTGCCCGATGGCGTCGACCTCGTCGACGAAGATGATCGCGGGGGCCCGCTTGCGGGCCTCCTGGAAGAGATCGCGGACCCGAGCGGCCCCGACGCCGACGAACATCTCGACGAAGCTCGACCCGGTGACCGAGAAGAACGGGACGTCCGCCTCACCGGCCATCGCCCGAGCGAGCAGGGTCTTTCCGGTGCCGGGCGGTCCCACCATCAGGACGCCTCGGGGGGGCGTGGCGCCGGCGCGGGCGTACCGCTCGGGCTGGCGGAGAAAGTCGACGACCTCGCGGATCTCGAACTTTGCCCCTTCGTACCCCGCGACATCGGCGAACGTCGTCTTCGGCCGCTCCTCGTCGAACACCTTCGCCTTCGAGCGGCCGACGCCGAGCGCGCCCTGCAACTGGCCGGACGCCCCCTTGGAGAGTCGCCACCAGATGTACCCGATGACGAGGAACGGCAGGAGCAGGATCACCCACGACAGCACTTCGGAGCCGAAGGAGGTGCCGGACGGCTGCGAAGTGATCTGCACACCGTCGTTCCGAAGCTGCGTGAGCAGCTCTTGCCCCGCCTGGGGCGGAATGGCGGTGGAGTACGGCCGGCTGTTGGTGAGGGTCCCAGATGCGCTGCCGCTCGGCTCGATGACGACCGTCTTGACCTGGTGGGCCGAGACGTCATGGAGGAACTGGGAGTAGTTGAGCGTGACCGCCTTCTGACCCTGGGTCGCCGGCAGGACGAAGAACAAGACGGCAAAGGTCGCCAGTGCGAGGATCCACAGGTAGTGGCGCCACGCCGGAGGTGAAGGGGGCGCGACCGGGGCACCCTTGTCCGGAGTCGGCGAGTTCGAGACCTGCTTCGTCATGGGCTCAGGCCAACCCTAGGTGGCCGGGCAGGTACCCCACGGAGCTCCCGGCCAAGCCCGGGGTGGCACTCGGCGGACGGGCCGACGACGCTCGACCACTGCGATTGGTCTGCGCGAGGCGAGGCTCGGTCAGTCCTAGCCTCGCGGCACTCGGCCGCCCGACCGGGCGCCCGCCGATCCCGTCACGCCCCTGGTACCCGGCTGTCGTGGTGGCCGAACACGACCTCGGCCGTCACCGGCCGGCTCAGGTCCGAAAGATCACCGGCCAGGTCCATCAGCAGGTCATCGATGGTGATCATGCCGACGAACTGCTCTCCTCGGACCACGGCCAGGCGGCGGACGGCGTTGGCGCGGAACAAGGCGAAGGCGTCATGGAGGTCGGCGTCGGCGTCGATCGTCACGACCGGTGCACTCATGACGCCGTCGACCCGTCCGTCCGCCGGCAGCCCCTGGGCCAGCGCTCGCCGCACGAGATCACGGTCGGTGACCACGCCGACCAGTCGCTCGCCGTCGACGATGGCCAGCGCCCCGACGCCGGATTGCTCCATGACGACCGCCGCGTCGCGGATCGTGCGCTCCGGTCCGATTCCGACGCCGGATCGCCGAAGTGCTTCGATCGTCCGCATGGCTGTGCTCCTTTGTCCTTGGATGACCGGCTCGCGGCGCTGGTGACGGTCAGTTCGCCGAGTGCTCGAAGTGTTCGATGGTGGCGTCCGAACCCGGGAAGAAGAAGGTCTCGTGTCCACTGTCGCCCCAGCGCACGACGTAAGGCGGGCGCCCGTCGGGCCCTCGCACCTGCAGCACCTCGCAGTCGCGGTTCGGCTCATCGCCACTGTGGCCGTGGACAATGATCCGATCGCCGACCGATGCCTGCATTGCTGCCTCCTTTCGCCACTCCCATGGTCGGCCCTGGCGGCCGGGGTCCGCTAGGGCCGAAAGTCCCCGCCACCGCGCGGGACCCGGGGCCTGGTTGGCTTGCCAATTCCTCGAGCTCTGGGAGGGTTTGGCCGTGCCGGTGATCGCGACCACCCCGGGCGTCCCGGACCCTGCGGGACCAACGGCCCTATCGACCCGATCGGGCAGCCTCCACACTGGGAGGTGGGGTCGTGCGCCCCCAGGCAAGAGAGGGCGAGATGCCAGACGTGGACACGATGATCGATGCCTTGCCGCTCGAGCAGGCCCTCCACGTGGCCCGTGGTGCCACCCTGCGCGAGGTCGCCGGCCTCATGCAAGACGCCAAGGTGTCGTGTGTGCTGGTCGGCGAGCACCACGGACTGGTCACCGAACACGATCTCGCCGGTGCGCTGGCGGCCGGCCTGGGGCCCGATTCGGCGGTCGGGCAGGTCACGACGAGCACGCCGGTCTGGGCGACGACCTCCACGACCCTCCTCGACGCCATCATCATGATGGTGGAGCACCGGATCCGACATCTGGTGGTGCTGAGCGCGCAGGGCGAGCCGCTGGGCGTGCTCTCCCTGGCCACGGCGACCGAGCTCCTCTTGGATGTGACGACCCCGCTGCAGATGTGGCCGGGTCCGTAACCAGCGAGGCGGCGGCACTTTCGGTTCAGGGGCGGGTTCCGAGCTCCTGGTGGACCCGCTCGAGGAGCTGGCGTCGGGCGCGCAGGTTTCGTCGAAACTCGGCGTTGTCGGTGTCGGCTATCTCCGAGCTGAGGTCGCGCAATGTGTCGGTCAGTAGGCGGCGCAGCTCGGCCACCTCGTCGTCTCCCAGTCGTAACTCCATCGCCCGCTACCGTCCCTCCTTCGTTTGGATCCGGGTGCCGCCGCCCCACCTCAGGTCGGCGGGATCACCTTGCCACCGGTCGGCGTGCGACACGAGGTGAGCGCGCTCAGCGCTCGGTCGACCGCTTGGTCGGGCGCCAGGTGGGAGGTGTCGACGACGATCGCCGTGTCCCACGGGTCCATCGAACCACGCATGGCCTCCCGGACCTCGGCGGTGGCCTCCGAGGGGTCGGTGTGCGCCAAGGCCCGTCGCCTCATCCGGTCCACCGCTTCGGTCGGGTCGACGACACAGCACAGCTCGACGAGCTGGCTGGAGGTGCGCTCGGCCAGCGCTCGCGCCGCGTCGCGCCAGCCGGCGTCCTGCCAGGAGGCGTCGAGGACCACCGAGTCGCCCGAGCCGAGCCGCGATTCGGCCCGCCGCACGAGCTCCTGGTAGACGCGCGCCCTGGACGCCCTGCTGTAGCGACCCAGTCCGTAGCCGGGGGCCGGCTCCTCGACCACCCCCCCCTCCTGGCGGATCTCGTCCGAGCGCAGGACGGTCATGCCCCGAGCCTGGGCGAGCCCGGCGGCGACCGTGGACTTGCCCGACCCGGGCAGCCCCCCGACGAGCACGAGCACCACCCGAGCGGCTCGGAGATGGTCGAGGGCGAGCGCTTGGAGCTGACGCGCTTGTGTTCGGGCCTCGTCCACCCCCTCGGCGCTGCGAAGACAGGCGACCTTGGCCCGGACGTAGGCACGGGACGCGCAGTAGTGATGGATGAGCGAGGGGGGAAACTGGTCGCCCGAGATCTCCTCATAGCGGCGTAGGAAGTCGGCACCCGCGTCGGCGTGGCCCAGCCGTTCCAGATCCATGGCGAGGAAGGCCACGTCCGCGATGACGTCGCCGTAGCGGAGCCGGTCGGAGAACTCCACGCAATCGAGGATCCGAACCCCGTCGTCGAGACAGAAGATGTCCTCGGCTTGCAGGTCCCCGTGGCCGTCGCACACCCGGCCGGCGGCGATGCGGGACCCCAACAGGTGCTCGCGGCCGGCGATCCAGTCGAGCGCGAGCGGCCGGAGCTCGGCTTCGATCGCTTGGTCGAGGACGGGGCCGACGAACCGGTCGGTTTCGGCGAAGTTGGCTTCCCACCCGGCGCACAGCGAGGCGCCGGTCCCGGCCGCCGATATCTCGGGCGATCGGTCCGCCGAACGGTGGAACGAGACCAGGACGTCAGCGATCTGCTGCAGCCACCCATCGAGGACCGCCCCCTCGCGGGCGAGCGTGGCCAGCCGCCGGCCTTCTGGCAGTCGCCGCATGACGACCAGGTGGTCGACGGGGGCCCCGGCCATCACGAGGTCGGCCACTCCCAGGTAGACGTCGGGGGCCAGCCGCCGGTTGAGGGTGACCTCGCGTCGGCAGTCCGCCGCCCGGGCGGCGCGCTGGCGGAAGTCGACGAACCCCAACTGCACGGGCTTGCGAAGCTTGTAGACCCGATCACCGACGAAGAAGAGAATTGAGATGTGGGTTTCGACGACCGAGGTGGACGATGGAGCGTCACCGGCGTCTTCGGTGGCACCGCCCGGTGGCCCGGCGATCGAAGCTGACCGGCGGCGCGTACTAGCCACTGCCGCTCGCCGATCCGGTTCCCCTCACCGGCCCTCGTCCGGCTCGCCGGGGCGTCCAGAACGGAGCAGGACGGTCGCGAAGCTGGCGTAGAGGGCCGCGGGCTCCTGGGCCCGGACCAGCACGGAGAAGAGCTCGGCCATCGAGACCACACCGATGGCTTGCCCCTCCCGGTCGAGCACGACGAGGTGGCGGATGCCGAGATCGACCATGATGGCCGCCGCCTCGGCGACGCTGGCCGACGCCGGCGCCCAGTAGGGCCGATCGGTGGCGACCGCCCCCACCTCGTCATCGGCGCCGCGGCCGTCTGCCCAAGCGTTGACCAGGTCGCGCTCGGTCACGACCCGTAGCGGCGGCTCGGCCAGCAGCGCGCACGACACGCCGCGCGCCGCCAGCGCGGTTGCGACCGCGGCCACGGGGTCGGTCTCGGAGACCACCGTGAGGCGGCCGAGCGACAGCTCCCCCAACGTCGCCCCCAACCCCCGGTTCGGATCGCTCTGCATGGCTCCACGCTCTCTCTTGGCCGCGCCGGTCGCTAGGGCCATTCGTCCTTATCCGGGACTGACCGCCTCCCACTGCCACTGCGCGATCTCGGGCGGATCCTCGCCGTGGCGGCGCCCATACCGGCGGTGGTCGAGGCGAGCGTCGATCATGCTTACACCGACCCCTCGTCGCTCGAGGCGACGGACCAGATGCCGACCCCGCGGGTGCAGTGGTCGATCGCCTCCTCCATGCTCAGCCAGTCGTGGCCCCGCCGTCCCGCTGGTCTCCCAAGACCCCTCGAACGTTCTTGAGGCGGCGAGGAGTGCGAGGAGGGCGCTCAAGCGCCGCGCAGCACCAGCACGGGGCAGTGGGCATTGGTGACGCAGTGCTCGCTCACCGATCCGAGCAGCATGCCGGCGAACTCGCCGTGACCCCGACAGCCGACCACGAGCAGCGTCGCCCCCCGCGAGGCGCTCACGAGGACGGGTGCTGGGTGGCCCTCGAGGACGGTCAGCCGGGCATCGACGCCGGGGTGGCCGACGCGCATCTTGGTGACCGCTTCCTCGAGCACTCGTCGAACGTCGGCCGCCGGGTCGTAGTCGGGCGGGAAGGCGATGGGCGCGCCGTAGGTCGTCGGCCACTCCCACGCTCCCACCAACTCGAGATGGGATCCGGTGAGTTCGGCCTGGTGGGCCGCCCAGTCCAGGGCGGCCGCCGAGGACGGCGAGCCGTCGACTCCCACCACGATCCGGCCGGTCTCCGCTTGGGTGCTGGTCACGTTGTGCTCTTTCGACTGGATGATCGTGGCGGTCTCCGAGGTTACCGGGAGCGCCGTGGAGGGCGTCTCACCGAGACGCGGGATCGCGCTCGATGCGGGTGCCTTTGGTCCCGTCGAGCAAGCCGGCCGCGTCGCCGAGTCGGCCGATCATGGCCGGCCTCCCCGTGGCCTCCACGAAGCGACAGGCGGCGTCGACCTTCGGTCCCATGGAGCCGGCCGCGAACTGGAGCGAACGCAGGGCGGCCGGGTGGCAGCGGTGGATCGGGTGGGCCTCCTCGGTGCCGAAGCCGAGCTCGACGGCGGCGACGTCGGTGAGGAGGAGGAGCGCGTCGGCGTCCAGTTCACGGGCGAGCAACGCGGCGGTCAGGTCCTTGTCGACGACCGCTTCGACCCCGCGCAGCTGGCCGTCCGCGCTCCGGCAGACCGGCACGCCGCCGCCGCCGGCACACACGACGAGGACCCCCTGGGCGAGCAGGGTCCGGATGGTCGCCAGCTCGACCAGCTGGCGCGGCTCGGGGGAGGCGACGACCCGGCGCCAGGCGGCGCCATCTCGGCGGACCGCCCAGCCGAAGCGCTGCGCCACGAGGCGGCCCTCCTCCTCGCCGTAGGTCGGTCCGACGAACTTGGTCGGGTCCTCGAACGCGGGATCGTCGGCATCGACCACCGTCTGGCAGATCAGGCTGGCGACCGGCTGAGCCGGCAGCGCGTTCTCGATCGCCTGCAAGAGGAGGTAGCCGATCATCCCCTGGGTCTGGGCACCGAGGATGTCGAACGGATAGGGATGCGGGAGGACCGGATCCTCGGCACTCTCGCGCGCCAGCAGCCCGACCTGCGGGCCGTTGCCGTGGGTGAGGAGCAGGTGGTGGTCCCGGACGAGCGGGACCAGCGCGGCGACCGCCGAGACCACGTGGCGCTGCTGGACCTCGGCCATCGGCACCTCCCCCCGCTCCAACAGCGCGTTCCCGCCGAGCGCGACGACGAGTCGCACCTCACTCGCCGAGTTCGTCGGCGCTCAAGTCAGCGCGGTGATCCATTGGTCGGCGTCCCTCCGGGAACCGCGTCGGCTACGCGTCCCGCTCGATCGGGCAGGTCATGCAGCGGGGGCCGCCGCGGCCGCGGCCGAGCTCGCTACCGGCGATGGTCACGACCTCGATGCCGTGCTTGCGCAGCATCGTGTTGGTGGCGACGTTGCGCTCGTACCCGAAGACGACACCGGGGGCGACGGCCAGATAGTTCGTGCCGTCGTCCCACTGCTCCCGCTCGGCGGCGCGCACATCCTCGTCGGTGGTGAGCACGCTGATCTGGTCGACTTGCAGCGTCTCGGCCAGCGTTTCCCAGAGTTGGTGGTTGCGGGTTACGGCCAGCTGTCCCGGCTCCTCCCCGGCGGTGATCGTCCAGCTGCGCAGGTGCCGGTCGAAGTAGGGATAGAGCACGAAGGTGGCCCGATCGATCATGGTCATGACCGTGTCGAGATGCATGAACGCGCGCGAACGCGGGAGCTCGGTCGCCACCACCGTGGTGGCCTGACCGGCGGCGAACAGCGCTCGGGAGACGATCTCGACCGCCATGGGGGTCGTCCGCTCGCCCATCCCGATGAGGACCGCCCCGTTCCCGATCACGTGCACGTCGCCGCCCTCGAGCGTCGCCGGCTGGTGCCCGATGTCGTCGTCGCCGTAGTAGGTGACGAAGTCGGCGCCGGCGAACATCGGATGGAAGTTGTAGATGGCGCGGGTGTGGAGCGACTCGCGTTGGCGGGCCGGCTTGGCCATCGGGTTCACGGTCACACCGCCATAGATCCAGCACGAGTTATCGCGTTGGAAGAGGTGGTTGGGCAGCGGCGGAAGCACGAAGTCGTCGGCGCGGAGCATGTCCCACTTGAGGCTCTGGGCTCGCAGCGGCTGCAGGTCCGCCTTCAGGACCCCGCCGACGAGGTGTTCGGACAGGGTGGCTCCGTCCAGTTCGTCGAACAACTTTCGCGCCGGACCCACCAACGAGGGACCAAGGATCTCGGGGGTGCACACCCGGTCGAGCACGAAGGCCCGGCCTTCCTTGAGCTCGAGCGTCTCGGCCAACAGCTGACCGTAGTAGTGGACCGACACACCCTTCTCCCGCAACGCTTCGGCGAAAGCGTCGTGCTCCTCCTTGGCCTTCTTGGCCCACATGACGTCGTCAAAGAGGAGCTCGCCGATGTTCTCGGGGGTCAACCTGGAGAGCTCCAGCCCCGGCCGGTGGACGATGGCCTGCCGGAGTTGGCCGACCTCGGACTGCACGCCGAATGTCATCGCTCGACCCCCCTGCTGTCGGCCTCCGGACCGTGGCCGTCTCCCGACGCGGCAGGATGGCCCGCCATGCGGCTCTCGGCCATCGGGACTTCCACCCGGTACATACCTGCACCGTAGGAAACGGACAGGCGTAGGAACAGGGGAATTGGTCCCATGGGCGCGCCGATCAGCCGGGACCAGGAGAGCGCTCGGCGAGCGCGCCGACCGTGGCGCCGCCACTACGGACCGACCGGCACCTGCCACGTGAGGAGCGTCCCGCCTCCGGCTCGACGTTCGATCAGGAACTGCCCGTGGAGCTTCTCCGCCCGGCGTCTGAGATTGTTGAGACCGAGCCCGCCGCCGGCCGCGCCGCTCTCATCGATCCCGCGGCCGTTGTCCGAGACCTCTAGACGGCACTGACCGTCCCGCACGCTGAGCGCCACGGCGGCCTCGCTGGCGTCGGCATGGCGACCGATGTTGGTCACGGCCTCTCGAACGGCCGCCAACAGGTGCTCGGCCACCTCATCGGTGACCGCGGCGTCGATCGGTCCGTCGAAGGACACCTGGACCTCGAACCCCACGACCGGCGCCAGGTCCCGAACGAGCGCCAGCACGCTCGTCCGAATGCCCGCGCTGGTGGGTGCGAGCTCGAAGATGCTGACTCGCACCTGGCGGATCGTGTCGTCGATGTCGGCGATCGCCGCCTCCAGGCGGTCGGCCAGTCCGGCCGTCGCCGCGCCAGCCATGCTCTGCAGGGAAAGACCGACCGCGAAGAGCCGCTGGATGACCGTGTCGTGGAGATCGCGGGCCACTCGGTCCCGGTCCTCGTAGATGGCCGCCTGCGCCGCCCGCTGGTGGAGCCGGGCGTTCTGGATAGCGACCCCGGCCGCCAGGGCCAGGGCTTCGACGAGCGCCTGGTCGTCCTGGGTGAACTCGGCGCAGCCGACCTTGTCGGTGAGATAGAGGTTGCCGTAGACCGCGTCGCGGACCTTCACCGGCACCCCCAGGAACGACGTCATCGGGGGGTGGTTGGGCGGGAACCCGTGGCTGGCGGGGTGGGCGCCGATGTCGCCCAATCGGAGTGGGCGGGGATCGGTGATGAGCAGCCCGAGCACGCCCCGGCCCGTCGGGCGGGGGCCGATCCGCTCCTGCTCGGCCGCATCGAGCCCGATCGCCAGGAACTCGGCGAGGCCGGTCCCCGCATCGTTGAGGACACCGAGGGCTCCGTAGCGGGCGCCGGTCAGCGAACGGGCCTCCTCGACCACGTGCCGGAGCAGGACCGGCAGGTCCAGGTCGGCCTCCAGCAGCAGCGTCGCCTGGAGCACGCGCCGAAGCTTGACCGGGTCCTCGATGGATCGGTATGGCACTTTGCACCAGCGTAGCGACCGCCGGCTCGAGAACGAGGCCGTCCACCAGCCAAATTGCCTGCTCTGGGACGGTTCCGGTCCCTCGCCAGGATTGCCTCGGGGCGGTCGACGTTGGAAGATGGGCGGGTGACGCTCCGTGTGTTCCTCCTCGACGACCACGAGGTGGTCCGGTCCGGCCTGCGGTCACTGCTCGAGGCCACCGACGATCTGGTGGTCGTGGGCGAGGCAGGCACGATCGCCGATGCACTAGCCCGGATCCCCTCCATCCAGCCCAACGTGGCGATCCTCGACGTCCGGTTGCCCGACGGGAGCGGGGTCGAAGTCTGCCGGGAGATCCGCTCGCGGTTCCCGGACATCGCCTGCGTGATGTTGACGTCGTACGCGGACGACGAGGCGCTCTTCGCCGCCATCATGGCCGGCGCCGCCGGCTATGTCTTGAAGCAGGTGCAGGGCACCGACCTGGTCGACAGCATCCGGCGGGCGGGGGCCGGCCAGTCCCTGCTCGACCCGGCGCTCACCAAGCGGGTCCTCGAACGGCTGAAGGACGGGCCGAAGGAGGACACCCGGTTGGCCAGCCTCACCCCGCAGGAGCGACGCATCCTCGATCTCATCGCCGAGGGACAGACCAACCGCCAGATCGCGGGCGAGCTCTACCTGGCGGAGAAGACCGTCAAGAACTATGTGTCGAACCTGTTGGCCAAGCTCGGGATGGAGCGCCGCACGCAGGCTGCGACCTACGCGGCCCGACTCGACGAGCGCTCGACCCAGGCCGCAGAGCACGACGCCAGCGGGACCTGACTGAGCACAGCTAGACGAGGGCCTTCGGCCTCTGTCGTGCTCCGTCCCGCCGCTCCCACCGGTCCGATCGAGCGTGAAATGACCTTTTCCCCTACCTGTGGGGTCGGCGCGCGCCGAGAATGGGTAGGAGAAGTCTTGACAAACGGGAGGTCCGATGTTCGAAACCCTGTTGCTCGCACTGGACGAGTCGACCCACTCCGAGAAGGCGCTCGCGGCCGCGAAGTCACTGGCGAAGCTCTCGGGCGGTGAGGTCGTCGTGCTCCACGTGCGGGAGTACGGCTTCGCCGGACGAGCCGGCCAGATAGATCTCGAGGAGAAGGGGCCTGCGCACAAGATCGTCGACGACGCCGTGGCCGATCTCACCGGCGCCGGCGTCAAGGCGACCGGGACGGTCCGTGGGGCGCTCCATGGGCACCAGGCCGCGGAGATCCTCGACGAGGCCGCGTCGAGCGGTGCGAGCGTCATCGTCATGGGGTCGCGGGGTCTGAACGACCTCGAGGGCCTGCTCGTGGGGAGCACGACCCACAAGGTCCTGCACCTCGGGAAGCTCCCGGTCCTCGTCGTCCGCTGAGCGAGCGGCTCGGTCGAAGGTCGAGGAGCGAAGGGGAGGAACGGTGAGCAACGTCGGCGACCTGGGGCGTCGGGTGCTGGAGCGCCGGCGGGAGCTCGGGCTCAGCCCACAAGAGGTGGCGGTCCGGGCGGGCATGGACCCCGCCTACTTCGAGAAACTGGAGACGAGTGCGTCCCCCCAGCTCGCCCGCGGGACGCTCGTGCGCCTGGCCGTGGCCCTCGAGACGACGGTCGAGGCGATCAGCGGAGCCGGGGCTCTGGCCCCGCCGGGGCGCGGCGACCCGGCGCAACGGCCCATGCTCGCCCCGCTGGACCGGGACGAGTGCCACCGGTTGATCAGTGACGGCGGCGTCGGCCGGGTCGTGTTCGCCGCGCCGCGGGGACCGGTGGCGCTCCCGGTGAACTTCCGCATGCTCGACCGCGACGTCGTCTTCAGGACGGCACCGATGCCTGCGCTCGCCCCCGCGCTCGACCAGGGAACCGTCTCCTTCGAGGTCGATCGCATTGACGCGGCGCTGGTCGAGGGGTGGAGCGTCTTGCTCAGCGGCAGGGGTCACATCGTGGTCGACTCGAACGAGCGCCAAGTGGTCGAGAAACTGGGCGTGGCCCCGTGGGCCGGGGGTGAGCGGGATACTTACGTGCGCATCGCCCCCGATGAGGTCACGGGTCGGCGCATTCGGCGGGGGTGAGCGGCCCGGTGGCTCGCCGAGGTGTGACATCGGCCGCTGGTGGACCGGCCGACACCGGCCGAGGATCGGGCACCGTCCGGGCCGGCGCCGAGGAAGCCGAGGTTGGGGCCAGCCCGACCTGGGGACGATGAGATGACGACCGTGCCCATGAAGAACGGCTCGCCCGAGGGGACCCCCGGGGCCCGCTATCCGGCCGAGCTGGTCTGCGACGTCACGACCCCGGAGGGAACGACGATCCACCTCCGGCCGATCCGGCCCGACGACGCCCCAGGGCTGGTCCGGTTCCACCAGGGCCTGTCGCCGCAGTCGATCTACCGGCGATTCTTCTCCGTGCATCCGAAGCTCTCGGATGCCGAGGTCGCGTGGTTTACCTGCGTCGACTACGTCAACCGGCTGGCGCTGGTGGCCGAGGACGGTGGCCGACTGGTCGCCATTGGGCGCTACGACAAGAGTCCGGGCTCCCGCGAGGCCGAGGTCGCCTTCGTCGTCCTCGACGAGTACCAGCACCACGGCATCGGGACGCTGCTCTTGGAGCGGCTGGCCGACGCGGCCTGGCGCAACGGCGTCACGACCTTCGTGGCCAGCACGCTGGCGGACAACCGAGCGATGCAGCACGTCTTCGCCACCTCGGGGTTCAAGGTCACGAGGGTCCTCGACGGCGGCATCGTGAGCTTCCGCTTCTCGATCGAGCCCGACGACGACTACCGAGCGGCCCGCGCGGCCCGCGCGGCCCGCCACGCCTCGCACCAGGATGACCCTCCCGGACCCGAGGCGCCACCTTGCTGATCGTGAGCGGCTCGACCGGTGAGCCCGAGCACAGCCGAGCGGGCCACCCGGAACGCCCCGAACGCGTGGCGGCCGCCCTGGCCGGCGTCGACGACCTGCGCCTGGGTTCCGATCTGACGGTCGTGCCACCCCTCGTCGCGACGCGGGCGCAGCTGGCCCGGGTCCATGCCGTCGCCTACCTCGATCAGCTGGCGGCGTTCTGCCGGGGTGGGGGCGGCGACCTCGACCCGGACACCTACGCCACCGCCGACTCCTGGGATGCCGCCTGCCGGTCAGCCGGCGGCGGTCTGGCGGCGATCGATGCGCTGCGACGCCAGGGGGACGGCGTGGCGTTCGTCGCCACCCGCCCGCCCGGGCACCACGCCCTGCGCGATCGACCGCTCGGGTTCTGCCTCCTCAACAACGTCGCGGTGGCGGCGGCCGAGCTGACCGCAGCCGGCGAGCGGGTCCTCATCGTGGACTGGGACGTCCACCACGGCAACGGGACCCAGGAGATCTTCTGGGACGATCCCAACGTCTTGTACGTGTCCACCCACGAGTGGCCCCTGTTCCCCGGGACCGGGAGGGCGCGCGAGGTGGGCGGCCCCCGTGCCCTCGGACACATCGTGAACGTGCCGCTCCCCGCCGGCGCCACCGGCGACGTGGTGCGCCGGGCGATCGACGACGTGGCCGCCCCGGCCATCGACGACTTCAAGCCGACCTGGGTGCTCGTGTCCGCCGGCTTCGATGCGCATCGGGCCGACCCCTTGGCCGGGCTCGAGCTTTCGAGCGTGGACTTCGCCGGCCTGGCGAGCATGGTCGCCGCGTTCGCGCCGCAGCCGGGGCGCCTGGTGCTGTTCTTGGAGGGGGGCTACGACCTCGGGGCGTTGCGGCAGTCGGTGGCCGCCGCCCTCGGCGCGCTGGTGGGCGCCGCGCACCCGACCGACGACCCGACGAGCGGCGGACCCGGCATGGAGCTGGTGGCCCAGGCCCGGGCTGAGCGGATCGCCGCCCTGCGTCGGGCCGAGGAACTGGTCCTGCCCGAGGGGAGCGCCCTGTGACCGTGTTAAGGACCGTTGCCGTCGGCTTCGATGGCTCGCCGGACGCCGAGGCGGCTCTTCGGTGGTCCGTCGCGGTGGCGAATCGGGTCGGCGCCGACGTTGTCGTGGTGCATGCGACCGGGCTGCTCGAGCACCTCGACCGTCCGGCCGCGGCCGGTGATCTGGAAGCGGGGGTCAGGGCGCTGGCCGCCGAGGAGGGACTCGACCCGGGTCGGCTGCGCTGGCAGGCAGGGGACGGCGACCCGTGCTCGGTGCTCCTTCGGGCGGCCGATCCCCCGATCTCGGCGGACCTGTTGGTGGTCGGCTCGCGCGGGCAGGGGGCGCACGCCGGACTCACCCTGGGGAGCACCAGCCACGAGTTGGCGGAGCACGCGTCGATCCCGCTGGTCATCGTGCCCAGCGGCAGACCGGCCGGCTGAACTTCCTTCGTCCGCCGGCAGAGCCCGACCCCGGCCCCGCGACCCGGCGCGCTTCCAACTCTCGAGACCCCTCCGCCGGCGACGGCGGCGCCCAAGAAGTTTGGGCGACTCTCTGTCAGGATTTCCCTGGTCCCGAGGCCAATCCGGGTACCGGCACTTCGGACAGGGAACGATGCCCATCGTGACGACAGCCACCGCGGCCAGGCGATACCTGCCCCGGACCGCGCTGGCCACTTTGTCATTGGTGCTGTTCTTGACGTTCTTGGACACCACGATGGTGAGCGTCGTGCTGGCGAACGTCCAGAACGACCTGCACACCGGGGTGATCGGGTTGCAGTGGGTGGTGAACGGCTATGCACTGGTCTTCGCCAGCCTGATGCTCACCTTTGGCACCCTGGGCGACGTCTTCGGCCGCAAGAAGATCATGCTCGGCGGCGTGGCCGTGTTCTGCGCCGGATCCGTGATCGGCGCGGTAGCGCCCGACGTCCAGGTGCTCATCGCCGGCCGGGTGGTCATGGGGTTGGGGGCGGCGGCATCGGAGCCGGGCACGCTGTCGATGATCCGTCACATCTATCCGGATCGCCAGGAGCGGGCCCGAGCCCTCGGCGTCTGGGCGGCGGTCTCGGGACTGGGGTTGGCCCTGGGTCCGGTCATCGGTGGCGCCCTGGCCGGGGTGTGGTCATGGCGGGCGGTGTTCTGGTTCAACCTCTTCTTCGGCCTGGTCGCCCTCGTCCTGGCGGCGTGGGTGCTGCCGGAGAGCTCCGACCCGACCAAGCGTCGTGTCGACCTACCTGGGTTCCTGCTCAGCGCGATCGCGTTGGCCGCGGCGTCGGTGGCGGTGATCGCCGGCGAGACGGCCGGCTACGCCTCGGGATGGATCGACGCGCTCTTCGCTCTGGCCCTGGTGGCGACGGTCGGATTCATCGTTTTCGAGCGACGCGCCGCCAACCCGGTCTTGAACGTCGGGTACTTCAAGAGACCGGCCTTTGCCGGGTCCAACTTCGTGGCCTTCTCGATCTATTTCTCCACGTTCGCCATTTTCTTCTTCGTCGCGCTCTACCTCGAGGAGGTGGGCACCAGCTCGCCCTATACCGTCGCCGTCGACTTCGTTCCCATGGCCGTCGGCTTGGTGCTGACCGGTTGGTTGGCCGGTCGCTGGGTGGCGGCGCGAGGGCCTCGGCTCCCGATGTTCTGCGGCTGCGTGCTGGCCGGCGCGGGGGTGCTCCTCACCGACGCCCGTCTCACTCCCAACTCCGGGCTGGCCAGCATCGGGTGGACCATGGCCTTGGCCGGCATCGGCTTCGGCATGGCCATCGTGCCGGTGACGACCTCGGCGCTGGCGGTCATCCCCCCGGAGAACTCGGGCATGGCGGCGTCCATGACCAATACCAGCCGCGTGCTCGGGGCCGTCGCCGGTGTCGCTGTCTTGGGCTCCGTGGTGAACGGCCAACTGACGGTGGACCTCGTCCGTCGCCTGACCGCCATCGGGGTCCCCAAGGCGTTCCAAAGTGAGGTCATCACCGCCGTGACGACCGGCACTTTCAGTCAGCAGGCCGCGGCCGCCGCGGGGGGGAACAAGAGCTTCGAGCAAATCGTGAACAGGGTGGTGACCGCGGCATTCGGCGCCTTCGCCAACGGACTCGACATCGCCCTCATGATGGCGGCCTCACTCATGTTCGTGTCGGCCCTGGTGGCGCTTGCGTGCCTGCGCGTCCGACCGACTCCGCTGGCCGAGCAGGACTGACCTCGGTTCTCACACGTTTGGTCCTGCAAACAACGGCGCCGCGCCGATCAGCCCGGCTCGGCGACGGGCCGATCGGTCCCCCCTTGGGCCACGCCCGGGCCCGTGGGTTGGACCACCCGCCCATCGAGCATGTACACGATGCGGTCCGCCACGCCGGCCACCGATCCGTCGTGGGTGACGAGGACGATCGTCATCCCACGCTCGGCGCGGAGCCGCTGGAAGAGACCGAGGACGAGCGTCACCGACGCGCTGTCCAAGCTGCCGGTCGGCTCGTCGGCCAAGAGGATGGGCGGGTCGTTGGCCAGCGCCCGGGCGATAGCCACCCGCTGGCGCTCGCCGCCAGAGAGCTGGGGCGGTCGCCGGGAGACCAGGCCGCTCAGCTCGACCTCTGCCAGCAGGCGCTGTGCGTAGTCCGCCCGGGCCCGTCGCGGGCGCGACGAGCCGGCCATTGCGATCTCGACGTTGGCCAGCACCGAAAGCCGGGGCAGCAGGTTGTGCAACTGGAAGACGAGGCCCACTTCCTGGCGCCGATACCGGTTGGGGTGGCGCAGGTGAGTGAGATCGTGGCCGTGGACCCGGATCACCCCGCCGCTCGGCCGGTCGAGCGCGGCCAACAGGTGCAGCAGCGTCGATTTTCCGCAGCCCGAGGGTCCGGTGATGGCGACGAACTCCCCCTCGTCCACGGTCAGGTCGAGGCCGTCGAGGGCCCGCACCATGCCGTCGTCGTAGACCTTCGTCGCGCCGCGGGCCTCGACGACCACGTCGGTGCGGCCGCCCTCACTCACGGCTCAGTGCCTTGAGGGGGGCCAGGTCCGCCGCCCGGACCGCCGGGTAGAGGGCGCCGATGACCGCCATGCCGAGCCCGGTGTAGAGGCCGCGCCAGAACGCCTGGGGGCTGTAGTTGGCGTGCAAGACGCCCACGAGCTGGGGCAGGGACTGGAGGACCGCGGTGGCGGCGAAGGACAGGCCGACACCGACGGCGGAGCCCACCAGGGCCAAGCCGATGCCCTCGCCGACCACGAGGCCGACCACCCGGGTGCGGGCCCAGCCGATGGCGCGGAGCAGCCCGAACTCCCTCGTGCGTTCGAACAGCGACAGGAGCATCGTGTTCCCGACGATGACCGCCCCGATGAGAATGGCGAGGATCGTGCTCCCGGTCGTGGCCGCCTCGAGGAAGACGAGGTTGCGGTCCGCCCGCCCGAACTGGCTGGCCGTCTGGATGGTGGTGAGCTCGGGATGCCTTGACGTCAGGTTTCGCTCCGCCCGGGCGATGGATGCGCCGGGCCGGGTCTTCACGAAAACGAGGGTGACCGAGCCCGGCACCCGGTTGTAGGCCTGGAGGGCGGGCAACGGGAACATGCCCCCCAGGTCCCCGTAAGAGATGCCGGTCCGGAAGATCCCGACGACTCGGTTCCACGTGCCGTTGCCGTAGAAGCGCGAGCCCACGTGCAGACCGAGGTTCTGCGCCGCCCGCCAGCCGAGCATCACCTGGTGACGGGCGTTCGGGGCGTAGGGGCGCCCGGCCAACACCGTGACCCCGAAGCTGCGCAGGTCCGACGGGGCGATGCCGATCTCGATGAACAGCGGGTTGGCGGCGTTGATCCGCTCGGTCTCGAGCAGGACTCCCACCGCGCTCTGCACGCCGGGCGTCGACCTGACCGCCCTCACCTCGCGGTCGTCGAGGCTGCTGAAGAGCACGTCGGACACCCCGTTCTGGGCCACGGTGAAGTCCGCCTTGCCCACCGTGAGCACCTCGGCCGCCGAGCCTTCAAGCCCGCTGCTGACGACGGTCAAGGTGACGACCGTCATCACCGCCACGCCGACCGCCAGGGCGATGCCGACGGACCGGGCCTTCTTCGCCCACAGGTTCTCGAGGACCAGGGTTAGGAGCGACATCGATATCCTCGGAGCCGGGTCGTCGATCAGTTTTGGACCGGTGCCGACGGGTCGACGATAGCGGTCGGCCCCGCTGGCCGTTGTCTTCGCCGCGGTCGCGTGCCCGGCGGCGCCCGGCCGGCCGGGAGAGAGGATCGCTTCTGTGGCAGCCGAGTTCATGCGGGCATGGGCGGTGGACGCGCCGGGGCCGATCGGGCGGACGCCGCTCGCCCGCATCGAACGGCCGGTGCCGAGCCCCGGCGCCGGGCAGGTCCGGATCCACGTCCGGGCCTGCGGGGTCTGCCGAACCGACCTGCACCTGGCCGAGGGCGACCTCCCCCCCAAGGCCCACCTGGTCATTCCGGGCCACGAGGTGGTGGGTCTGGTCGACCGGGTCGGTCCCGAATGCTCCCGTTTCGCCACCGGTGACCGGGTGGGCGTCCCGTGGCTGGCGCGCACGTGCGGGGTCTGCCGATTCTGCGCCGCCGGCCGCGAGAACCTCTGCCTCTCGCCGTTGTTCAGAGGCTGGGACCTCGACGGCGGCTACGCCGAGTATGTGGTCGCCGACGAGGGCTTCGCCTACCCGATCCCACCGGCCTTCAGCGACGAGGAGGCGGCGCCGCTGCTCTGCGCGGGGATCATCGGCTACCGCGCCCTACGCCGCTCCCAGCTCCGGCCGGGTGGTGCGCTCGGGATCTACGGGTTCGGCGGCTCCGCCCACCTCACGGCCCAGGTCGCCCTGGCCGAAGGGGCGAGGGTCCACGTGCTCACCCGGTCCGTCGACGCCCAGCGACTGGCGCTCGAGCTCGGCGCGACGAGCGCCGGCAACGAGGCCGACCCGCCACCCGAGCCCCTCGACGCGGCCATCCTCTTCGCCCCCGTCGGTACCCTGGTCCGGCCGGCGCTGGCCGCGCTCGACCGGGGCGGCGTGCTGGCGATCGCCGGCATCCACCTGACCGACATCCCGACACTCAACTACGAGCAGCACCTCTTCCAGGAACGAACGCTCTGCAGCGTCACCGCCAACACCCGCCGGGACGGCGACGAGTTCTTGGAGATCGCGGCCCGGATCGCCATTCGGGTCTCGGCCACCCCCTACCCAATGGAGCGGGCGAATCATGCCTTGGCCGACCTCGCGGCGGACCGGGTGAACGGGGCCGCCGTGCTGGTCAACCAGACCGGTGAGTGAGCCGGTAACCCCGGCGAGCGACCATCCGCCGCCTCCAGCTCTCCGCTCACGCCGAATGAACAGGAGTCGCCGTGGAGTACGAAATCAGCGTGCAGACGGTGGAGGCCCGACCGACGGCCGTGGTCGCGCAAGCGACCACTTGGGCGGACTTCCCCCACGTCTGGCGCGGACTACTCGACGAGGTCTACGCCTTCGTTCGAGCCGGCGGGGCCACCCAACAGGGCCAGAACATCATGCTGTACCGAGACGATGTGCCAAATGTCGAGGTCGGTATCGAGGTCGCCGGTTCCTTTGCCTCTTCAGACCGGGTCGTGCCGTCCGAGCTCCCGGCCGGGCAGGTGGCAACCACGGTGCACCGCGGGCCATATGACCGACTCAACGAGGCTCACCACGCCGTCCGAGCGTGGTGCCTCACGAACGGCCACGCGATCTCCGGTACTCGATGGGAGATATATGGAGATTGGAGAGACAACCCCGAGGAGCTCCTGACCGAGGTCAGCTACCTCGTCGGCTGATCAGATCCCGCACCAGTCGCGCTGACACGGCTGTTCATAGTGGTAATTGCCGCTGACCCCAGGTCATGCTTGGCGGGTGCCCGAGGACTATCCGCCGCCTGACACTCGACGAGATCGCCTGTGGACCGCGGCCGAGTCAAAGGGCATCCCGCTGCGGGCCATCCTGGCGGCGGCCGGGGTCATCGTGCTGGTCTACGTGGCCGCCAAGCTCGTCTACCGCCTACGAGACGTCATCCTCATCATCGTCGTGGCGGGTTTCATCGCGGTCATCTTGAACCCGCTCGTCGTTGCCCTGCACCGCTGGCATCTCCGGCGCGGCTGGGCCGTCGCCGCGGTGACCCTGTGGGCGATCCTGGTCTTCCTCGGACTGGCGGTCGCCTTTGGCTACCCGCTCGTCAACGGGCTCACGCACCTGGCCGACCGACTGCCGACGTACGTGAAGCAGGCGGAACACGGAAAAGGCTGGATCGGACACCTGATTCGCCGCTACCACATCGAAGCCTGGGTGAAGCGCAACGCCCCCAAGTTGACGTCGTTCGCAAAGAGCCTCGCCAAGCCCGCCCTGAGCCTGGGCAAGGGCGCGGCGACGCTCGTGATCACCCTCTTCACCATCTTCGTCCTCGTGGTGCTCATGCTCCTCGAGGGAGCGAAGCTGCGCGTCGCGGTGCTGGGCTTCATGTCTCCCGCGCGGGCTGCGACCTACACCCGGGTGGGTGGCGAAGTCAACCGGTCGGTCACCGGGTACATCCTCGGGGACCTACTGACGTCGCTCATTGCCGGGATCGTCGTGTTTGTCACTCTCGTGATCCTTGGCGTCCCCTTCCCGTTTCTGTGGGCGCTGTGGGTTGCGCTCGTCGACTTCCTTCCCGTGATCGGCGGAGCGGTGGCCGGCATCCCGACGGTGTTGTTCGCCGCTACGCACTCCCTCGCGGCGGGCATTGTCACGTTGATCGTCTTCCTCGTCTACACCCAGCTCGAGAACCATGTCCTGAACCCGGTGGTCATGAGCCGGACGGTCAAGATCAATCCGCTCCTCGTGCTGTTGTCCGTCCTGGTCGGGGCCTCAATCGGCAGCTGGGTCGGCGGTTTCTTCGGCGGCTTCGTGGCGGCCCTGCTCGCGATCCCGATCGCCGGCGCCATACAGGTGGTCATACGAGAGCTGTGGCAGGCGACAGCGCGACCGGCGTCGCGTCAGGTGGTGAGCACGGTTCCGGAGGGGACCGAACTCCCGTGACGTAGTCGATCTGCCACCACGCGCTATCGGCGCCGGGTTCGGGTTGTCACCGAAGGAACTCGAACCGTCGATGAGAACACTTTTGGCCGGGTGGGATCCCGGGAAGGGAGTGGCGGATGTGCGGCGTTCGCGACCCCTCACTCCCATCGCGTCACACATCTCGTGGGCGCCCCAGGCAGGACTCGAACCTGCGACGCACGGTTTAGGAAACCGACGCTCTATCCTCTGAGCTACTGGGGCCCGGGTTGCAGTCGCGCTCGAGGCTATCGCCCGGTCCCGATTGCCGAGAGCCAACCACCAGAGCTCCCCCCGGTCGTCAGAGCCGTCCCCACAGATCGGCGGCGTCGGCGATCTCGCCCGACAGCACGCCCCGGCCGACAGCTCGAGCGCGTTCTCTCTCGATCGGCCCGAGGTAGGTGGCCGGAGACTTCCCATCCACTCGGGCGAGGAGCAGGCATCCGACTTGGAGCAACAGATCCTCGGGGACGGCGCTGACCGTCGACGCACCGAAATAGCTGTCGAGGAAGACCTCCGAGCAGGCGCGGTAGCCGGTTGCGTTGCCCGGCCGGTGGATCGCCTTGCACACGAGATGCGACACCAGGAAGGCCAGGTCGAAGGTCGGGTCGCCGATGTGGGCGATCTCCCAGTCCACGACCCAGAACGATCCCGGCGCGACCAGCACGTTCTTCGGCGAGAAGTCGCCGTGCACCAGGCAGACCGCCCTGCCCATCATGCGTTCGACCACGGCACCGATCGTCGGCGCGAGGTCTCGGTGGACGTCGGCCGCCGTCTCGAAGAACGGGGAGACCCGCAAGTCTGAGAAGTGACTGCGGTCGGCGAATCGGCGCCGGACGTCGGGGTCCGCGCCGCTGGCCGAGTGCCAGTCCGCCAGCGCCAGCCCGAGGGAGCGGCCGACGGCCGGGTCCGTGACCCCCTCGAGCAGTTCGGACTTCCAGTCCCTCATGTTGGGCGGCGCCGCCGTCATCACGATGGTGAGGGTTTCCTCGTCCACGTCGAGGATCTCGGGGACGTTGTCCGGACGGATCCGACGGGCGAACCCCAGCGCGTCCGCCTCGACGATCACCCGGATCGGCGAGGAGAGCCACTCTTGGGCCACCCGGAGGCGCCCGAGCGCCCGCTTCACCACCAGGCGTCGGTCGCCGAAGGACAGCGCGATGACGTCGGCCGAGACACCGCCCACGAATGGTGCGACCCGCACCTCGACGTCGGGCGGGAGGACGCCGCGCCGGACCAGTCGGTCCAACAGCGCGTCCAGCTCGCGATCGTCAGGCACTCGCCGCCCGACGTCTTCGGGCGAGGAAGACGAGCGTCACATACGACATCGTGACCCGGCCCCCGGCGTCGTCGAGCACTCCGGCCACCGCGTCGAACAGCCGGTCACGCTGCGTCGGCTCGAGCAGGACGTGGTCCGACTGGGTGCCGAGGAGCTCGAGGTACTCCGAGGTGGAGTAGTTCCGCCGCCACGGATGGGAGTGGACCTCGACCTCGCCGAAGAGGCCAGAGGACTCGATCTCTCCCGGGCGGCGCGCGTCCGCCTCGGTCCCGACGAGCCCCGGGAAGGTGGGGGTCGCCGCCAGCAAGCGCGGCGCCAGCTCCTCGTAGACGGCGACGAGCGCGTCCCGCAGGGGTCCGTCGTTCCAGATGGAGCGGTGCCACAGGAGGGCCAGCACGCCCGCGGGTCGGAGGACCGCGTGGGCCTTTGGATACCCGACGTCGGGGTTCACCCAATGCCACGCCTGGGCCGACACCAGGAGATCGAAGCGCCGCTCGCCCGGCTCCCAGGCCTCGAAGGTCGAGCGCTCGATCCGGACGTTCCCGAGGTCTCGGCAACGCCGCGCCGCGACCGTGACCATGTCGGCATCGGGCTCCAGCGCCAGGAGGGCGCCAGCGCGGGCTGCGAACGCCACGGTTGCCTTCCCGGTCCCCGCCCCTATCTCGAGCACCTGGGGACGGCTCGCCCCGGCGAACGCCAGCACGTCGTCGACCAAGAGATCGGCGTAGCCGGGCCGGGCCCGGTCGTAGAGCTCGGCCACGCTGCCGAAGACCCGGCCCTTCGATCGCGGACCCCGCTCCGGGTCGACGTGTGGAACCGGCACGGTCCGATTCAACTCGGCACCCCGACGAGGTCGCCACCGCCGGACCGCAGCCACGACCGGCCCGCGGACTGTCCGGGCGGTGGGGCGCCATCCAATAGCCTGATCGGGGAGCCCAGCAAGGAGGACTCATGCCCACCGCCCAGAACCGACCTGCCTTCAAGGTCGCCGACCTCTCGCTCGCCTCCTTCGGCCGCAAGGAGATCGAGCTGGCCGAGCACGAGATGCCGGGACTCATGGCCATGAGGGCCGAGTACGGCGGGACCAAGCCCCTGAAGGGCGCCCGGATCACGGGTTCCCTGCACATGACGGTCCAGACGGCGGTGCTAATCGAGACCTTGGTGGCGCTCGGGGCCGGGGTGCGCTGGGCCAGCTGCAACATCTTCTCGACCCAGGACCACGCGGCCGCGGCAGTCGTCGTCGGACCCGACGGCACCCCGGAGGAGCCGAAGGGGGTACCGGTCTTCGCGTGGAAGGGCGAGTCACTCGAGGACTACTGGTGGTGCACCGAGGAGGCGCTCACCTGGGACGACGAGGACGGCGACGGCCCGAACATGATCCTCGACGACGGCGGCGACGCCACCCTGCTCGTCCACAAGGGGATCGAGTTCGAGAAGGCCGGGGCGGTGCCCGACCCGAAGACCGCCGAGAGCGAGGAACTCGCGGTGGTCCTCGCCCGCCTGGGCTCGAGCTACGCCGCGAACCCGGGGCGCTGGACCCAGATCGCCAACGGCATCCGAGGGGTTACCGAGGAGACCACCACCGGTGTGCACCGCCTCTATGAGATGGAGCGCAGCGGTGAGCTTCTCTTCCCGGCTATCAACGTGAACGACTCGGTGACAAAGTCGAAGTTCGACAACAAATACGGCTGCCGGCACTCTCTGGTGGACGGGATCAATCGGGCGACGGACGTGCTCATCGGCGGGAAGGTCGCGGTGGTGTGCGGGTTCGGCGACGTGGGCAAGGGGTGCGCCCAGTCACTCGCCGGCCAGGGCGCCCGCGTGGTGGTGACCGAGGTCGACCCGATCTGCGCGCTGCAAGCGGCGATGGAGGGGTATCAGGTCGCGACGATCGAGGACGTCGTCTCGACTGCCGACATCTTCATCACCGCGACCGGGAACAGGAACGTGATCACGGCCAGCCACATGGCCGAGATGAAGCACCAGGCGATCGTGGGGAACATCGGCCACTTCGACAACGAGATCGACATGGCCGGTCTGGCCAAGTTCCCCGGCATCCAGCGGGTGACGGTCAAGCCGCAGGTGGACAAGTGGATCTTCCCCGACGGCCACGCGGTGATCGTGCTGTCGGAGGGAAGGTTGCTCAACCTCGGCAACGCGACCGGCCATCCGAGCTTCGTCATGTCCAACTCGTTCACCAACCAGGTCATGGCCCAGATCGAGCTGTACACGAAGGCCGGCCACTACGAGAACAAGGTGTTCGTGCTGCCGAAAGCGCTCGACGAGAAGGTGGCCCGGCTCCACCTCGACGCGCTCGGGGTGAAGCTCACCACGCTCACCTCCGAGCAGTCCGCCTACCTCGGGATCTCCCCCGACGGGCCGTTCAAACCGGACACCTACCGCTACTGAACGAGTGGCGCGACGGCGTCACACGAGCGTGGCACTGGCGAGGACCTTGCCGCCCCCGCTCACGACCCACGCCGCCTGGACCTGGCTCGCCGGCACGGGGAGCTGGTAAAGCCAACTACCCGAGCCCGCCGACAGGGAGAACGACCCGACGGTCAGGGACCGGCCCCCACGCACGCGTACGTGGCAGGTCACGATCCCGCTCGCATGCACGCCGTGCACCGACATGAACAGCCACCCCGGGTGGCCGGGGGCCAGGTAGACCTCGCCCTTGACGATGTGGTCGGCGGTCAGGTTGGCCATGATCGGTGCCGGTTTGGCCACCGTGGCGGGGGATCCCCCCAGCCCGAGGCCGAGTCCCAACCCGAGGCCCAGTGCCCCGGTCGCAACGGCGGCGGCCCACACACGCCGGACCCCGCGGTTGGCGCGGTGCCACAGGCGGGGCCGGGCCACGCCCATCTGCTCAAACAGGCGGGTCTCGAATCCGG
>DATNIB010000013.1:0-38286 GCA_035604685.1 Acidimicrobiales bacterium
CGGACAGCCCCGGCGTCGGAGCCGGGGGGCCGCCCGTGAGCGACAAGGGCCGCGGGCTATTGCCCGGAGCCCCCTTTCGACGTCGTCGGGCGCGTTCGGCGCCCGGGCCCGATCCCGGCCCGCGTCCACTCAGCGACGCGCTCGACGTACTGGTCGGGCACTTCGGACAGGGTGACGCCGGCGCGTTCGGCGCGGTGTTCGCGCGGTGGGAGGAGATCGCGGGACCGGCGATCGCGGGTCATGTGCGGCCGCTGCGGATCTCCGGAGAGGTGCTCGTGCTTCGAGCCGATCACCCGGCCTGGGCGACCCAGGTACGGGCCCTCGGACCGACCATTCTGGCCCGGGTGGCGGAGGTGACCGGGGGGGCGCCGAGCCGTCTCGAGGTGGTCGTTCGGCCCTCCTAGAACGCGGGGTGGCGCGCAGCCATCGGGTAGAATGTGTAGTCGTCACCGGAGCACAGAACGCCGCTCGTTCAGGGTCCGGGGCGCGCACCGAATTGGGTTCTGGTGGGGGAGACGCGTCCGTGGACGTGAGGGTGGAGAGGTTCGTTGGCTAAGGGTGACCCCTCCTACGGGGCCAGTGACATCACGGTTCTCGAGGGCCTCGAGCACGTTCGGCTGCGACCCGGGATGTACATCGGCTCGACGGGTCCGAGCGGCCTCCATCACCTGGTCTGGGAGGTCGTGGACAACGCGGTGGACGAGGCGATGGCCGGCTACTGCACCCGGATCGACGTGACCCTGCTGGCCGACGGTGGCTGCCGGGTCGTCGACGACGGCCGTGGCATCCCGACCGACCCGCACCCGACCGACAAGAAGAAGTCCGCGGCCGAAATCGTGCTCACCAAGCTGAACGCCGGCGGCAAGTTCGGCGGCAGTGGCTACAAGGTCTCGGGCGGCCTCCACGGGGTGGGCGTGTCGGTCGTGAACGCGCTGTCCAGCCGGCTCCTGCTCGAGATCGACCGGGACGGCAAGCACCACGTCATGGAGTTCCGCAACGGTGGTGAAGTGGTGGGGCCGCTGAAGGCGACCGGACCGGCGCCGCGTGGGCGCACGGGGACCACGGTCACCTTCTGGCCGGACGGGTCCATCCTCGAAGAGGTGGAGTTCCGCGCCCAGACCGTCACCGAGCGCCTGCAGGTGTACGCGTTCTTGAACAAGACCTTGGAGATCCGCTTCGTCGACGAGCGCGCGGGCCATGGCCCGCCGGTCACGTTCAAGTACAACGGCGGCATCGTGGACTTCGTGAAGCACCTGAACGCGTCGCGCGAATCTCTGTTCCGCAAGGTGGCCGCCTTCGAGCGGGCGGAGCCCGACCACGAGGTCGAGGTCGCCCTGCAGTGGAACACCGGCTACTACGAGAGCATCCACTCCTTCGCCAACGGGATATCGACCACCGAGGGGGGCATGCACGAGGAGGGCTTCAAGAAGGCCCTGACCAACGTGGTCAACCGGTACGCGAGGACGCGAAATCTGCTGAAGGAGAAGGAGGACAACCTCCTCGGGGAAGACATCCGCGAAGGCCTCACCGCCATCGTCTCGGTCCGCCTGAAGGACCCCCAGTTCGAGGGCCAGACGAAGGCCAAGCTGGGCAACGTGCCGGTCCGATCCCTGGTGGAGCGGGCCACCAACGAGAAGCTGGCCGAGTGGTTGGAGGAGAACCCGCGTGAGGCCAATCAGGCGGTGCAGAAGGCGACGGTGGCCGCCCGCGCCAGGGTCGCCGCCCGCCAGGCCCGCGACCTCACCCGCCGAAAGTCCGGGCTCGACGGCGCCGGGTTACCGGGGAAGCTTGTCGACTGCTCCTCGCGCGACCCCCGCGAGTGTGAGCTGTTCATCGTGGAAGGGAACTCGGCCGGCGGATCGGCCAAGGACGCCCGCGACCCGCGCACCCAGGCGATCCTGCCGATCCGCGGCAAGATCTTGAACGTCGAGCGGGCGCGCATCGACAAGATGCTGAAGAACCTCGAGGTCCAGGCGCTCATCGCCGCGGTTGGGGCCGGCCTGGGGGAGGACTTCGACGTCGAGAAGATCCGGTATCACAAGGTGATCCTGCTGGCCGACGCCGACGTCGATGGCTCCCACATCCGGACTCTCCTCCTGACGTTCTTCTTCCGGCAGATGAAGCAGCTCGTCGAGGGGGGATTTGTCTACGTCGCCCAGCCACCGCTCTACTCGACCCTCGTCGGGAAGCAGAAAACCTACCTGAAGGACGACAACGCCAAGGACGCCTTCCTGGCCGCGCATCCGGACCACAAGGCGGACTTCCAGCGCCTGAAGGGTCTGGGGGAGATGGACTTCGGCGAGCTGCGCGAGACGACCATCGACCCCACCAAGCGCTCGCTCCTCCAGATAAGCGTGGAGCAGGCCGCGCTGGCCGACGACGTGTGCGCCATCTTGATGGGCGAGGACGTGGAGTTGCGCCGACAGTTCATCCAGGCCAACGCCAAGGACGTGCGCTTCCTCGACATCTGAGGGGCGCGAACAACCCATGGCAGGCGACGAGGAACCCACAGCGGCACCCGGCGGAGACACCCCCGGGGACGGCGGCTATGTCGAGCCCATAGAGATCCAAGAGGAGATGGAGCGCTCGTTCATCGAGTACTCCATGTCCGTCATCGTCTCGCGGGCCCTGCCGGACGTGCGCGACGGCCTCAAGCCGTCGCAGCGCCGGATCCTGTACTCCATGTTCGACCAGGGCCTGCGGCCCGACCGGCCGCACGTGAAGTGCGCCGAGGTGGTCGGTCGCGTGATGGGGGTGTTCCACCCACACGGCGACGTGGCCATCTATGACGCGCTGGTGCGCATGGAGCAGGACTTCAGCATGCGCCACCCGCTCATCGACGGGCACGGCAACTTCGGCGGACCCGGGCCGAACGAGGGTGCGGCCGCCATGCGCTACACCGAGTGTCGGCTGGACGCGCTGGCCCTCGAGCTCATGGGTGGGATCGACGAGGAGACCGTCGATTTCGTCCCCAACTACTCGAACAACGCCGAGGAGCCAACCGTCCTGCCGGCGCGATTCCCCAACCTCCTGGTCAACGGGTCACAGGGCATCGCGGTGGGGATGGCGACCAACATCCCGCCGCACAACCTGGGCGAGGTGATCGACGCCACGATCCATCTGCTCGAGCACCCCGACGCCTCCCCAGACGACCTCATGGAGTTTGTGAAGGGTCCCGACTTCCCGACCGGCGCGCTCATCTTGGGACGTCAGGGAATCCTCGACGCCTACCGCACGGGCCGCGGCTCGGTGAAGATGCGCGCGGTGGCCGAGATCGAGGAGGGTCGCAACAGCACCAACATCGTGGTGACCGAGCTCCCCTTCCAGACCTCGGTGGAAGCGATCGAGGAGAAGATCGACGACCTGGTGCGCTCGGGCGATCTGGACGGCATCGCGGACGTCCAGAACGACTCGGCCGCTCGACGTACGCGCCTCGTCATCCGCCTGAAGCGCGACTCCAACGCCAACGTCGTCCTCAACAAGCTCTATAAGCACACGCCCATGCAGACCAGCTTCGGCGTGAACACCCTGGCTCTGGTCGACGGTGTTCCGCGCACCCTCAACCTGGCCCAGGTGCTCGGCCACTACGTGGCCCACCAGGTCGAAGTCGTCACCCGGCGGACGCAGTTCCAGCTGCGCAAGGCCCAGGCCCGCGCCCACATCGTCGAGGGCCTGCTCCGGGCCATCGACATGCTCGACGCCATCATCGCGGCCATCCGGGCGTCGGCGGACCGGCCGGCGGCTCGCACCGCGCTGCAGGCCGAGCCCTTCTCGTTCAGCGAGGAGCAGGCCAATCACATCTTGGACATGCAGCTCGGTCGCCTGACCCGACTCGGCCGGTCCGAGCTCGAAGAGGAGATGATCGCGCTGCGAACGACGATCGCGGAGCTGGAGTCGATCCTGGCCGACGAGTCCAAACTGCGGACGGTGATCGCGACCGAGATGGGCGAGATCCGGGAGCGGTTCGCCACCGCCCGGCGCAGCGTGATCACCCACGACCCGGGTGAGCTGGGCATGGAGGACCTGATCACCGACCAGGAGATCGTCGTCACCATGACCGCGGCCGGCTACGTGAAGGCGGTCCCGGCGGCGGCCTTCCGCGTCCAGGGTCGCGGCGGCCGCGGGGTGCAGGGCGCCCGCCTGAAGGAAGAGGATCTGATCACCCACGTCGTGCACACGTCGTCGCACGCGTTCTTGCTGTTGTTCTCGGACCGCGGTCGCATCTACCGGCTGCGGGGACACGAAATTCCGACCAAGGAGCGCACCGCCCGGGGCACCGCGCTCGTCAACTTGCTGCCGCTCGAGACCGGCGAGACCATCCGGGCGATCGTCCAGACGCGCGACTTCCCCGACGACCACTACCTCATGTTCACGACGGCGCAGGGCCAGGCCAAGAAGACGTCCTTCTCCGAGTACGACAAGTCCCGACGCGAGGGCTTCATCGCCATCAGCCTGCGTCCCGGGGACTCGCTGGTTCGGGTCGTGCCCACGAGCGGGGCCGACGACATGTTCATCGTGACGCGCAAGGGCATGACCATCCGCTTCTCGGAGAACGATGTGCGCCCCATGGGTCGGGACGCCGCGGGGGTCCGCGGCATCCGGCTCCGCGAGGATGACGAGGTGGTCTCTTGCGACGTCGCCCGGGACGACACGGACATCCTGATCGTCACCGATGCCGGCTACGGCAAGCGCACGAAATTGGACCGGTTCACGCGCCAGGCCCGTGGGGGGCAGGGCGTGCGCGGCATCCGGCTCACCGCGCGGCGAGGCGGCGTGGTTTCGGCCCTCATGGTCAGTCTGGACGACGAGGTCCTCCTCGTGTCCTCTGGGGGCGTGGTCATCCGCACCGCCGTGCGGGAGATCGCCTCGCAGGGGCGAGACGCCACGGGGGTGCGGGTCATGAACCTCGACGAGGGCCAGGCGCTGGCCGCCGTCGCCCCGGTGGCGGCCGAGTGACCGGTCAGCCGGTCGAGGTGAAGGTCATCGAGAACGGCGCCCTCGGGGGGGCGTAGGTCCCGATCACCTGGTGCCCGTGCAGGACGGTGATGCGGGCCGCCGAGGACCCGACCACCATTGTGAGCTGGCTCTGGCCGGAGAAGTCTTTGGTGCCGTTGGCCGGGACCACCTGGGCGAACACCGGGGTGGGCGTCGCCCCCGACACCTGTACCCAGGCGTCACCGCCGACGCAGTGGACCCGCACGACGAAGCTGGCGGCGCGCACGGCGAAGGTGGCGTGGTCGCCCGACACCGAGGTGAGCCGGAGGGCCTTCCCGGACCCGGCGCGGCCGTGCGTGACCGGTGCCGCGGTGGTGACCGGTGCCGCGGTGGTGGTCGACGCGTGCCGGGCGGTCTTGGGCGGCACCGAGGTGGCCGGGCTCGACCCGTGGGCGGTGGGCGTGGTCACCCCGTGGCCGGCGCCGGCCGGCGCCGGCAGCGGCTTGGAGGTGTAAGGAACGTGGATGGCCCGCAGCCACTGTGGACGCCAGTGGTTGACGACCAGCCACGCCGAGCCGATGACGAGGAGCACCAGCACGAAGCCGATCAGGGATTCGATGATCAACGAGTCCACGCCGGCCGCGCCCGGCCGGGGTCGCCAGGCGCGGACCGCGGGCGTGACGCCGGTGTCCGCCATGACGAGCGGAACCTGGTCGGTGTTGGCGTTGCCGTTGGCCGAGCCGTTGGCCCAGGCCGGGACGCCGTTGGCCGCCGTGCCCGAGTGCGCCGGGATGGTGGCGGTCGTGGTCAGGTTGTCGGCGACCAGGAACGGCGCACTCGGCTCGGCCAGCGTCTCTGCGGGTGCGGGCGCCACGGAGGGGGTCGCCACCGCGCCGCTCGCCGCGCCGACGGCTACGACCGAGGAGGTCACGACCTCGTCCTCGGGCCAGTGCTCGACGATGGTGAGGATGTAGCGGTCGCCCGGCAGCTCGAGGAAATTGGCGTAGCGGCGGAGTGCCTTTAGGACGGCGACCCGGTCCGGCAGGCGGGACACGGTCCCGGCCTCGAAGTCCTCCAACTGGGTGACCGAGAGTCCACAGGCGTCGGCGGCCGTCTCCAGCGTCAGGCCCCGTTGCAGGCGCGCCTGCCGGAGCGTCCTCGCCAGGTCGGGGACCGACGCAGGCTCGACCGGGTCGACGCGGCGAGGCGAGCTGTCCCGGCGCAGGATCACTCGTCACCTCGTTCCGTCACGCTCGCCGACTCCTGTGCAGGCATGAGCGTATCGCTTGACCAGCGATTTCGGCAGCCAACTCGCTCCTACCCGGCCCGGCGAGCGTGATGTTTCGGGGGGGTTGGACTCGGCCATCGGGAGGGCTCGAGACGATCCGATCGAAGTTGTAATCACCCTTCGCCATGAGCGTTCCTGAGATCGGTCAGCATCCTGCTGCAGTGGCCGACCGCCAGCACAGCCATGCCAGATAGGAGTCGGAAACGATCAATTGGGCCGCCCTCCAGATTCCGGCGCGCTGGTTGGGCCAGACCACCGGGGATTCGAGCCTTGCTGGCTCGTAAAGCACAGCATCGCCGAGGACTTTGGCAAGGGCTTCCTTGGCACACCACAGCGACGTGAGGTATCGGTCGGGGTCATCGATCGCCGCTCGGTCAGCCCGTTCCGTCGGCGTACAGATCAGATCGGCGAAGGCCTGGTCACACGGGCCGATGCGCTCGACGTCGATCCCGAGTTCCGAGTCGTGCCAACCGATCAGTGCGAAGGGGTACCGGTAGGAGCGCGATACGTAGGGGGCGCCGCGTTCGGCGCTCATCCGGCGCGCTCGCTCTCGCAGCCCGGCCGGGTCGAGCCCGCACACCCGGGCATCGAGCAGGTGCACCTCGGGAGTGTCCTCACCCTCGAGAGGCACCTCGAGGCGGGTCACATCGAGGCGACGGGGACGCCGGCCCAACGGGTGCGCGGCGGCAGCCGCTCGCCCCGCAGGACGACCGAGCGGGCTCCGACGGCGCAGCCCTCGCCGAGCTCGGTGTCGGGCAGGACTGCGCTATTGGGCCCGAGGGTCGAGTCGTCACGCAGGAAGGCTGGCGCCATCCGCAGCAGCCGGTCGTGGAACAGATGCGTCTCGATGCAGGCGCCCCGGTTGACCGCGCTGCGGTCACCCAGGTGGACGAGGTCGAACTCGGTGACCGCCATGGACTCGAACCAGACGTGCCTGCCCACCCTGGCCCCCATGGCCCGGAGGTACAACGGGACCACGGGGGACCCGAGGGCGCTCAGCAGCAGCCACGCCCCGGCGAGCTGCTCGTGGAGGGTGTTCACGAGCTCGTCCCGCCAGACGAAGGACGACCAGAGCGGATACTCGGCGCGCCGGTACCGACCGATGAGCACCCACTTGGCGGCGACGGTGAGCCCGACCGCGCCCAGGGCGGCCGCCGCCAGGGCGAACGGCGCGCCGAGGACCATCGCGGGCCAGCCGCCCTCGCTCGCGAGCGACTGCAAGGCGAGGAAGGCGAGTGCACCGAGCGCGACCGAGAGCGTGGCGGGGAGCAGGATGCGAGCGATCTCGACGGCGCCTCTCGCGGCGACCAGCCGTGGCGAGGGCTCGGTGGTCCGCGACGGGTCGGAGCGCTCCGGGACGCGAGGGAACTCGATGGGCGGAAGGCCGAGCCAGGAGGTGCCGTCGGCGCTCGTGAGCGGCGGCGAGGAGAGCACGCCGACGAGACTGTCGTCGCCGAGCCTGGTCGTCGCACGCAGGACGGCGCCGTTGCCGACGAAGCTGCGGCTGCCGACTTCGATCGGACGCACCTCGATCAGTCCACCTCGGGCCCTCGTGCCCGCGAACACGACGTCGTCGGTGACGAAGCTCATCTCCCCCAGCCGGACCAGCGGGTTGAGGCCGACCGCGGTCGAGACCTCGGTCCGGCGGCCCACACTGATGCCGAGCAGGCGAAGCCAGGCCCGCGTGAACACCGTCGAGTAGAGCGGGAAGAGCACCCCGCGCGACTGCTCCATGAGCGCGCCGCAGAACCACAGCGCCCACGCCGTCGGGCCGCTATCGGAGTGCCACCCCGGCCTGATCAGGCGGGCGGCGCGGCGCGTGGCGACGGCCACCAGCGTCCCGTAGGTCACGAGGAAGAGTGCCGCGACGAGCGGCGCCGTGACGAGCATGGACTGCACCGCGCCGCCCAGGGTACCCAGGGAACCGAGCGTGTTCAGGACGAAGAAGCTCGGCACGGCTGCGGCGATGGGCAGGAGGGTGAGGGCTGCCAGCCCGAGCGCGAAAGCGAGGTGCGGGCCACGCCCGGGTGGGGTGTCCTCGGCCCCTTGCTCGGGCCAGTGCTCTCCGGCCGGTCCCTCGTGCCGCGCCGGTGACCCCGACCAGCGCTCATTCGCCGGGACCAGTCCGTTCACGACACTCCCGGGCTCGATCTCGGCTCCTGCACCCACCACAGAACCGGGCATGAGCAGGGCCCGGGTGCCGATCCGGGCCCCGTCGCCCACGACCACCTCGCCCACGACGAGCTCGCTCCCCTCGATCCACCATCCGTGGAGGTCGACGTCGGTCTCGAGCGTGGCGCCGGCCCCGATCCGGACCAGGCCCGAAGGCGACGGAAGGGTGGCCAGGCGGGCGCCGTCGCCCACCTCGATGCCCAGCCAACGGGCGTAGCGGACCGCCCAGGGGGTCCCAGCGATGGTGTTGAGGTGGTGGGTCTGGGCGAGCCTCTCGACGAACCAGATCCGCCACGAGACCCAGCCGTCTCGCCGGTATCGCCCGGGCCGCAGACGACCGAGCAGAGCGCGCCGCACGACGATGACGAGGGCGGCACGGCCCGGCGCGCTCGCGATGAGTACCCACGCCACCACCACGACGAACCAGCCGACGCGTAGCCCGACCCCGTACCACTGGTTGTAGGCGAGCACCCCGACCAACCACTGGATGCTGCCGAGCCCGAGCAACACCAACACACCCAGGATCTGCAGCGCGCCGAAGCGCCGGCCCTGCACCGGCGGCGGTGCCGGCCGCTCGGCCACCGAACCGAGCTGGTCCAAGCGGGCGGCCAGCTCGCCGAGCCGGCGATGGTGGTACACATCGGCGATGGCGGCGCTCGGGAAACGGGTGCGCAGGGAGGAGACAAGCTTCGCGGCCGCCATCGAGGTTCCGCCGAGTTCGAAAAAGTCGCTGTCTCCGCCGATGGTCTGGCAGCCCAACTGCTCCCTCCAGCGCTCGGCGAGCCACCTGGCTGTCTGGCCCAGCTCGGTCGAGGGGCCCACGGGCTCGGTTGATCCCGGCGGAGGCGGCCAGGGCAGCGCAGCCCGGTCCACCTTGCCCGAGCTCTTGAGAGGGAGACGCTCGAGCCCGACGATCGCGGGGACGACGCCCGCGGGCAGCCGCTCGGCCAGCGACCGCCGGACGTCAGCCGGATCGGCGTCGCCGACGACGTAGCCAACCAGGATCGAGTTGCCGGCCGGGGTGCGACGCACCGCGGTGGCGGCGGCTCGCACGCCGGGCACCGAGGTGAGCTGCGCGTCGATCTCGGCCAACTCGATCCGGCGGCCGGACACCTTGACCTGGTCGTCACGGCGACCCAGGAACTCGAGCCCGTGTTCGCCCGCCCGTACCATGTCCCCGGTGCGATAGGCGCGGTCCCAGCCGAGAGCAGGCAGCCCCGCGAACCGGCTGGCGTCGAGCTGAGCGTCGAGATACCGCCCGAGACCGACGCCGGCGACGACGAGCTCGCCAACCTCGCCGACCGACACCGGCTGACCCTGCTCGTCCACCGCGGCCACGCGGTAGCCACCGAGCGGCGTCCCGATACCGACCGGCCGGCCCGGCAGCACCGGCGCCGCGGTGGTCACGACCGTCGCCTCGGTGGGGCCGTAGGTGTTCCACACCTCCCGACCGGCGGCCAGGGGCCAGCCCAGTTCCTCGGAACAGGCCTCACCTCCGAGAATAATCAGCCGGACGTTCGCTAAGGCGTTGTCGTCCCACATCGCGGCGAGGGTCGGGACGGTCGACACCACCGAGATGCGGCGCTCCGCGATCCAACCACCGAGGTCGCCGCCCGATTGCACGACCGCCCGTGGGCACGACACCAGGGCGGCGCCGTTGCGCCATGCGAGCCACATCTCTTCGCAGCTGGCATCGAAGCCAACTGACAGGCCCGCCATCACTCGGTCATGCGGCTCGACGTGCCACAAGGCCGCCTCCGCGTCGACGAACGCCGCCGCCGACCGATGTCTGACCGCGACTGCCTTCGGCACCCCCGTCGAACCCGAGGTGAAAATGACCCAGCACTCGTCGTCGAGGCGGGCCGGGCCGATGAGGCCCTGGCCGAGCCGTCGCTGGGTGATCGTGAGGTTGGGCCCGATCACCGCACACGCGTCCACGTCACGCCAAATGAGCTGGGCCCTCTCCTCGGGATCTGCGAAGTCGACCGGTATGTACACGGCCCCGGCCAGAAGGACCCCCAGCACGGCGATGTACAGCTCTGCGGTGCCGCTCGGCACTCGGATGCCGACGCGGTCACCGCGGGCAATGTTCGAGGCGCGCAAACGGTGGGCCACCGCGGCGGCCTCCGCCCGCAGCTCATCGAAGGTCAGTCGTCGAGCGCTGTCCTCGAGAGCAACGTTCGTCGGCCAGGTCGACCGCGTCGCTTCGAACACGTCCACGAGCGTCCGTGGCGCAGGAGGGTCACCCCCGTCAAGAACCGTGCCGAAGGGCGACGGGGGTTCATGGAAGGTCCCGCCTGCCGCGCCCCGGATCGGGCTGCGCACGACCCCCTCGGGAATGGGACAGAAACGGGCACTCCGTCGGACCGGGGGAGCCAAAAGCCCTGCTCGATTGACCATCCGTCTCCTCGGGCGCTCCAGCCCAAAAGCTGAAAATCACCTGAGATTTTACGGAAGGTCTCATGAAGAGTTCGTGACAAGAGCCGAGCCTTACCAGATTCTTAGGGTCACCCTCGACGACGGGACGCAGACTCAGGCGCGCCATGGCGTCGACTCGATCTGAAGCAACTGCCTGGGTCGAAACTGTTGGCCGCGGCCCACGAGAAGCGGCCCGCGAGGGGTTTGGATGGCGAAACGAACCTGACCGAGCGAGCGGACACGAAGAAGGCGCCCTGACCAGACCAAACGTTGTGAATCGGACAACGGGTGGGCGAGGGGGGACTTGAACCCCCACATCCTTTCGGACACAGGAACCTGAATCCTGCGCGTCTGCCAATTCCGCCACTCGCCCGAGCGAACCGCCAAGGGTAGTCGATGGTCGCCTCGGCTAGATTCGTACCGCGACCAGGGAACGAGGGCGTGCCGTCGTCCGCTGGCGAACGGCCTACCGGTAGGATCTGGCGAACCATGGGGCTCCAACAGTTCGAGGAACGCCTCGAGCGTCTCGTGGAGGGAACGTTGGCCAAGCCGTTCCGGACCAACCTGCAACCGGTCGAGATCGGCCGCCGCCTGACGAGAGAGATGGACCTCCACCGGCGGGTGGGTGTGCGCGGGCTGATTGCCCCCAACGTCTTCACCGTGACCCTGTCGGCGACCGATGCCGACCGGTTCTCCAACTTCATCGAGGCCCTCATCAGGGAGCTGGCCGAAGCGGCCCGGGAGCACGCGCGGAACGAGAACTACACGTTCGTGGGCCCGATCGACGTGCACGTCCTGGAGGGCTCGCGTCTGCGGGCGGGCCGGTTCACGATCACCGCCGAGGTGGTCGCCGGACCCGAGGGCCTGCATCCCGCCCGGCTGCTCCTGCCCGACGGCACCCAGGTGAACATCGAGAGCGAACCCGTGGTGATCGGGCGTCTCCCGGAATGCTCCGTGCCGCTCGGTGACGCCAACGTGAGCCGTCGCCACGCCGAGGTCCGACGGATCGGGGAGAAGTTCGTGGTGAGCGACCTCGGCTCGACGAACGGGACACGGGTGAACGGGGTTCCGGTCCGCGAGCACTTCCTCTCCAGCGGTGACGAGATCACCATCGGGTCGACGACGCTCGCATTCGAACTGCAGTGAACCTCGCGCTGGTGGGGGCCACCGACTACACGGCGGTCGTCCGACCCCTGCAGTGGCTGGTGGTGGCGCTGATCTTCCTCTTCTTCCTCCGGGTCATCCGAGCCGTCTTCGTCGAGGTCCGGCCGGCCGGGGCGCGACCCACCCGCGCCGAACGGCGGTCCAAGCGCGTCATGGAGCGCCGTCAGCGCCCGGCACGGGTGGGCGCCCCGCGGCGGAGCGACAAGCAGCTGCTCCTCGAGGTCCTAGAGCCCCGGGACCAGGAGGGGAAGACCTACGAGCTCGACGGTGAGATGACGGTCGGGCGGTCGCCCGGGTGCGGCATCCCGACCTCCTACGACGTCTACAGCTCGACGATCCACGCCCGGCTCTTCCGGAGCGGGAACCAGCTCTGGGTGGAGGACCTGGGCTCGACCAACGGCACCTACGTGAACTCCGAGCGCATCGCGCGGGCCACCCGCCTCGTGAAGGGCGACCTGGTCCAGGTCGGCGCAACCGTGTTCGAGGTGAGCCGATGACCGTGCTGCGCGCCGGCACCGCGACCGACGTCGGGCGCGTCCGCAATACCAACCAGGACCGCCTGATCGCCGAGGAGAACCTCTTCGCGGTCGCCGACGGCATGGGCGGCCACGTGGGCGGGGAGGTGGCGGCCGGGCTGGCCGTCGAGGCCCTGGCGGCGGCATTCCAGCAGGACGCCAGCGTGTCCGGACTGCGCCATGCCGTGGCGGTCGCCAACGGCGCGGTCTGGCACCGGAGCCAACACGACGACGACCTGCGGGGGATGGGCACCACGCTCACGGCCGCCGCGCTCACGGTCGGCAGCGACGGCCGCGACGTGCTCGGCCTCGCCAACGTGGGCGACTCGCGCGCATACCTCCTGTCGGACGGCCGGGTGGCGCAGATCACGGCGGACCACAGCCTGGCCGAGGAGAAGGTGCGTCAGGGAGAGCTGACCGAGGCCGAGGCGGCGGTCCACCCGCACCGGCACATCCTCACCCGGGCCCTCGGCGTCACCCCCGACGTCGACGTGGACCTCTGGGAGGTCCACGTGCGGACGGGGGACCGGCTCCTGCTTTGCAGCGACGGGTTGAGCAACGAGGTCGACACGCCGGCGATCGCCCGGATCCTGTCGTCGGTCCGCGATCCAAGGCGGGCGGCCCGGGCGCTGGTGAAGGCGGCCAACGACCACGGCGGTGGGGACAACATCTCCGTGGTGGTGGTCGATGTCCTGGTGGGGGAGGACCGGGTCGACGGGTCGACCTACGTCACTCAGGTGCCCGCCCCCGGACCGGTGCCCGCCCCGCCACAGGTGCCGACCCCGGCCAGCCCGCCGCCGCCGGGGCCGGGGTCGCCGGCGTCGGCCGCGCCGGGCGGCTCCCTGGTGGACACGATGGCCCGACCCGGCACCGACCTGTTCGTCGCCGCGCCGCCCCCGCCCGGTGCGCCCCGGGCCCCGCTCGTCGATCGCGGCCCCCCTGCGTCCGACGAGGAGGGTTCCGAGAGCCGACGGGACCGACGGCAGCGCCTCGGCATCCCCCGGCGGATCACCCTGCGCGTCGTTCTTTTCTGCCTGCTCACGCTGGCCGTCCCGACGGCCGCCTACGAGGTGCTCCACTGGTACGCGACCGACAACTGGTACGTGACGGTGCATGACGGCCACCTGGCCATCTACCAGGGGCGCCCGGGCGGGATGCTCTGGTTCCAGCCCAAGCTCGTCCAAGAGACCGCCGTGGCGACGACCCAGGTCCTCCCCGACCGGCTGCCCGATCTGCGCGCCAGGGTCGAGGAGACCTCCCTCGCCGGCGCCCGGCGCTACGTGAAGAACCTGGCCGACGAGTTCTCGGCCCAGCAGCAACTGGGGAATCCGGCGGCCGCCGGCTCGCCGGCCACCGGGGTCAGCCCCTGATGGGTCGCCGGATTCGATGGTTGGGCGTCGTCCTCATCTTGTGCTTCGGGCTGGTCATCATCCAGCTCACCAACATCCAGTTCCACCGGGCCCCCGCCCTCCGGACCAAGGCGGCCGCCATCGCCAACAAGGCCAACCCCGACAACTACCGGGGGTACATCCTGGCCGCCGACGGCACCAACCTGGCCCAGTCCGTGCCCAACACCGACAAGGCCGACAACTTCCACCAATACGTCCGCCAGTACCCGTACGGCTCGCTGTTCTCGGGCGTCGTCGGCTACTCGTCCTTCTACTACGGCACGGGCGGGGTCGAATCGGTCTACAACGACGAACTGATACCGCACTCCCAGCCGGCCCACACGCTGACCCAGCTCTTGTCGCCACCGCCCAAGACGACCGACAACATCACCCTCACGGTCGAGCCGTATCTGCAGAAGGTGGCCCAGCAGGAGTGCGCCCAGATCCCCAACGTCAACCAGGACTGCGGGATCGTGGCCATCACCCCCCAGACGGGGGCGGTCACGGCCCTCTACTCGAATCCCACCTACGACCCGGCGCCGCTCACCTCGCCCGTGGTCAACACCGAGAAGCTGGCCGCGGAGGGCGACCTGCAGAAGGACGGCGAGGGGTTCTCGCCTGCCGTGGCACTCGCCACCCAGGAGACCGAGCTGCCCGGCTCGACCTTCAAGGTGGTGACGACGACGGCCGTGTACAACCTGAAGCCCACGCTGGCCGGCTTCACGTTCCCGGTGGCCGCCTGCACGCCGACCCTGCCCGAGTCGAACCTCCCCATCTGCAACGACCCGTCGCCCCCGAGCAACGGGAGCCCCTGCGGCGGTGACATTCAAGTGATGCTGCCCGAGTCCTGTGACCCGGGCTACGCCGAGCTGGGTCTGGCGCTCGGCGGCGCGACGCTCTACGAGCAGGCGACCCTGTTCGGGTTCGACGCGGTCCCCCCGATCGACCTGGTCGGCTTCGAGGAGGGGTCGGTGGCTAAGTCCAACTTCCCGACGCCGATCGAGTTGAGCCCGGGCCACGAGCCCGGCCTACCGGGCATCGCCTACTCCGCCTTCGGGCAGCAAGACGTGAACTCGACCGCTCTCCAGATGGCCATGGTGGCGGCGGCGGTGGCCAACGGGGGGGCGCTCATGACCCCGCACGTGATGGCCCAGATCCGCGACTCGCAGGGCGCCGTGGTGGAGACCTTCAAGCCCACCGTCTACAAGCAGTCGCTGTCGGCGGGTGCCGCGGCCCAGGTCACCCAGCTCATGCAACAGGTGGCCATCTCGGGCACGGCGGCCGGGGTCTTCCCGTCGTCGCTCAACGTGGCGGTGAAGACGGGGACCGCCCAGACCGGCAACTCGGCCAACAACACCGACGACTGGATGATCGGGTTCGCGCCGGCCAACGATCCCAAGGTGGCGGTCGCCGTCGAGGTCCCGTTCCAGGCCACGTCCAGCACGGGGGCCCGGATCGCCGGCCCCATCATGGAGAAGATGCTGGAAGCCGCGCTCAACCCCCCGCCGGGCCAGTGATGCTGCCCGCCCGCCCCGCCCCGATCGCCACCGTCGCCCCCCGTAGGGCTGCGACGGCCACGCCTAGGCTCTGACCGGTCATGGAGCCGATCGAGAACCGGCAGGTCTTCTCCAACCGCTACGAGCTCACGCACCGCATCGCCCGGGGCGGCATGGCCGATGTCTACCGGGCGCGGGACCGGCTGCTCGACCGCCCGGTCGCCCTCAAGATCCTCTTCCCCGAGCTCTCGGTCGATCGGGCCTTCGTCGAGCGGTTCCGCCGGGAGGCGCAGGCGGCGGCCAACCTCTCCCACCCCAACATCGTCCCGGTGTTCGACTGGGGCGAGGACGACGGGACCTACTTCATCGTCATGGAGTTCGTCGACGGCCGCCCGCTGTCGGCCGTGCTGCGCGACGTCGGCCCCCTCGCTCCCGAACAGGCCGCCGACATCGGCGCCCACGTGGCGGGCGCGCTCGCGTTCGCCCACCGCCACGGCGTGATCCACCGCGACGTGAAGCCGGGCAACGTCCTCATCACGAGCGACAACCAGGTGAAGGTCACGGACTTCGGCATCGCCCGGGCCATGAACACCGAGGAGTCGCTCACCCAGACCGGCGCCGTCATGGGGACGGCCACCTACTTCTCGCCCGAGCAGGCAGAGGGGGTCGGCGTCGACGCGCGGAGCGACGTGTACTCCCTCGGCGTCGTGCTCTTCGAGATGCTCACCGGTCGGCCGCCCTTCCTCGGGGACACGCCGGTGGCCGTGGCCTCCAAGCACGTGCGCGACACGCCGCCGTTGCCGAGTGAGCTGCGGCCCGACCTGCCGGTGGAGCTCGAGGCGGTCGTGATGAAGGCGATGGCCAAATCGCCCGACCAGCGCTACGACTCCGCCGAGGACCTGCGGGCCGACCTGCTGCGCTTCGAGGAGGGCCGGCCGGTGCTGGCCGACCAGACGACGGCGATCGACGCCTACGCCGCCGGATCGACGGCGCCGGTGCCGACGCTGACGGGCGCCAACCGCACCGAGCTCGTGCCCGGCCGGCGGGGGGCCCCGGTCACGGTCGGGATCAGCGCGGCCGTCCGGCGCCGGGCGCGCCGCGGCCCGATCGCGCTGCTCGTCGTGCTCCTGGCGGCCCTGGTCGTGGTCGCCGTCCTCCTGGTCAACACGCTCTCGGGCGGGTTCGACATGCCGAACCTGGTCGGCCAGACGGTGGCGCAGGCGACGACCGCCCTCCAGGCGAAGCACCTCCTGATCGGGGCCGAGACCCCCCGTTCGAGCAACCGGGCTCCCGGGATCGTGCTCGGCACCGACCCCGCCGCGGGGTCGACCGTGAAGAAGGGCGACCGGGTGGACCTGATCGTGAGCGGCGCACTCTCGACGGTCACCGAACAAGACGTGGTCGGCGACGATCTAGCCGGTGCGGAGGCGCTGCTGTCGTCGCAGAACCTGCACTACAAGGTGATCTTCGTGGACAACTCCGGGGCCCAAGAGGTCGTGCTCACCCAGAACCCGGCGGCCGGCGCCAAGGTCCCGATCCGCACCGTGGTGCAGCTCACCGTGCCGCGGCCGAGCAACCAGGTCACGATCGACGACGTCCAGGGGGACACCCCGACCCAGGCCAGCAACATCTTGGAGGCCCAGGGTCTGCAGGTCGGCTCGCAGTCGATGCAGTGCTCGAACACCCAGCAGTCGGGCAACGTATCGGCCACCCAGCCGGCGGCCGGGTCCAAGGTGGCGCGCAACACCACGGTGAACCTGGTGGTGTCGTCGGGGGCCTGCAACGTGGTCGTCCAGAACGTGATCGGCGACGATCAGCAGACGGCCACCAGCGCCCTCGACGGTCAGGGGCTGACCGTCTCGCCCGCCCAGACGATCAACTGCCTGTCCGGCCAGAACGGCAACGTCGTCGACCAAAGCCCCGAGGGCGGGACCCAGGTGACGCTGCCGTCGACCGTCACCATCACGGTGTGCAGCCTGCTCGTCCCGCCGACCACCACCACGACCTTGCCGGGTCCCTGAGGGGCGTCCCCCGACCCTCAGGGGTCGATCTGGGCCAGGAAGTTGGCGAGGAGCGTCGGTCCGCACGGCGTGAGGATCGACTCGGGGTGGAACTGGACGCCTTCCAGCGAGAGCGAGCGGTGCCGCAGCCCCATGACCACGCCGTCGGCGGTGCGGGCCGTCACGATGAAGACGTCGGGCACCGAGTCGGGCCGCACCACCAGCGAGTGGTAGCGGGTGGCGACGAAGGGGTCGGGGAGGCCCTCGAAGATGCCCGTCGCGCAGTGGGAGATCTCCGAGGTCTTGCCGTGCATGAGCCGGGGCGCGGCGACGATGTCGCCGCCGTAGGCCTCGCCGATGCACTGGAGGCCGAGGCACACCCCGAGGATCGGGATCTCGCCGGCCAGGGACCCGATCACCTCGTTGCTGATGCCGGCGTCCTTCGGGCGCCCGGGCCCGGGCGAGATGACGATGCCGTCGGGCCGCTCGGCCCGGATGCCCTCGACGTCGACGGCGTCGTTGCGGTAGACGACCGGATCGGCCCCGAGCTCGCCCAGCTCCTGGACCAGGTTGTAGACGAACGAGTCGTAGTTGTCGATCAAGAGCACGCGCCGTCCCATGCCTCCGGCATGGTACCGGGGGGTGGGCTGGCTAGTGTCTCGGCGTGGCAGCCAAGGCGAGCACCGGTCCGGGCCGGGCCCAGCGCAAGAAGTCCGACGCCAAGGGGGCCGCTCCGGCGCCGCCCAGCGGCCGCTACACCCGGCCGGTGCCGAAGAGCGTGCGGCGCAGCGCCCGCTGGTTCGGGCCGACCGTCCTCCTGCTCCTGATCGGCGGCGTGGCGGTGGTGGTCCTGAACTACCTGACCCTCTTGCCGGGCTCGGTCTCGGTCTGGTACCTGGTGGGCGGCATCGTGGCGCTCTTCACCGGCTTCCTGATGGCCACCCGCTACCGCTAGCGGGCGACCCCCTCAGCCCAGGCGCTCGATGATGGTGGCGTTGGCCAGCCCGCCGCCCTCGCACATGGTGAGGAGGCCGTAGCGGCCGCCGGTGCGCTCGAGCTCGTTCAAGAGCGTCGCCATGAGCTTGGCCCCCGAGGCGCCGAGCGGGTGCCCGAGGGCGATGGCGCCCCCGTTCACGTTCACCTTCTCCATGTCGGCGTGGTGCTCCTTCTCCCAGGCCAGCACGACCGAGGCGAACGCCTCGTTGATCTCGACCAGGTCGATGTCCTCGAGCGTCATCTTGGCCCGCTCGAGGACCTTGGTCGTGGCCGGGATGGGACCGGTGAGCATGGTCACCGGGTCGACCCCGCAGACGGCGAAGGCGTGGAAGCGGGCCCGCGGGGTGTAGCCCAGCTGGGCGGCCTTCTCCTCGCTCATGATGAGGACGGCCGAGGCGCCGTCGGTGATCTGCGACGAGTTGCCGGCCGTGATCTTGCCGTCCTCCTTGAAGGCGGGCTTCAGCTTGGCCAGTACCTCGGCGGTCGTGTCCCCCCGGATGCCCTCGTCGGCGGTCACCAGCTCGTCGGTCGGGTTCCCCTCGTCGTCGCGGACGGGGATCGGGACGATCTCGCGCTCGAAGCGGCCCTCGGCGGTGGCGCGCCCGGCGCGCTGCTGGGTCCGGGCGCTGAAGGCGTCGAGGTCCTCGCGCGAGATGCCCCACTGGTCGGCGATCATCTCGGCGCCGATTCCCTGGCTGACCAGGCCGCCGACCGACTCGTAGCGGTCGCGCACGCGCGGACCGAAGGGGAAGCCGAGGTCGCGCACGATGGAGGACCCCATCGGCGTGCGCGTCATTCCCTCCACGCCGCTGGCGACGGCGATGTCGTAGGCACCGGACATGACCCCCTGCGCGGCGAAGTGGATCGCCTGCTGGGAGGACCCGCACTGGCGGTCGACCGTCGTGGCCGGCACCGCCTCGGGCCAGCCGGCGGCGAGGACGGCCGAGCGGCCGATGTTGAGCGACTGCTCGCCCACCTGCATGACGCAGCCCGTGATGACGTCGTCGATGAGGGCCGGGTCGAGGTCGTTGCGCTCGACGAGCGCCTTGAGCGGCTCGGAGGCCAGGTCGACGGCGTGCCAGTTGCGGAGCTTGCCGTTGCGCTTCCCCCCGGCGGTGCGAACGGCGTCGACGATGACGGCGGTGGTCATGGACCCTCCTTGGGTGGCCGGACGCCCGGCCACGGACGGCTCCATGTTAGTTCTCGACTTAGTTCTCGACCTTGGGGGTCCGTCCTGGCCCACGACTAGCCTCGCCCGGGTGAGCGAACCGACCGAGACCGTCCCGCCGGCCCGCACCGCCCGCGACATGGACCGCTGGCTGGGGGACGGCGGCATGCCGATCATCACCGAGGTCGGCGGGTCGCTCGACGCCTACGGCGTCGACGGCGAGGACCTGGGCTGGGTCGAGGGGTCCTTCGACCCGACGCCGCTGGCCTGTAATCCCGGGGGCATCGTCCAGGCGGGCGTGCACTCGTTGCTCCTCGACGCCTGCATCAACTTCGCCATCAACGCGGCCCTCCCCAAGGGGGACCGGGCCCGGGCCACCCTGGAGCTCAAGACCGAGACCATGCGGGCGGTCACCCGGGGCGCCCCCTACCGGCTCCGGGGCCAGGTCGTCCGCATGGCCCGCCAGGTCGCCTACGGCGAGGCGACGGTGCGCGGGGCCGACGGCGAGCTGTTCAGCCGGGCCACCGGGACGTTCCTCCTGCAGCGAGCCGACGGCGCCGGCTAGCGGCCGCTCCCTCAGTGGCCGATGTGCTCGGCCGGGATGGTCCCGAGCTTGCCCGCCTGGTAGTCGGCGAACGCCTCCGCCAGTTCGGCGCGGGTGTTCATGACGAAGGGCCCGTAGGCGGCGACGGGCTCGCCGATCGGCGCCCCGCCCAGCACCAGGAGCTCGAGCTCGGGCGCCCGCTCGTCTTGGGCGTCGTCTGCGCGGACGACGACGGCGTCGCCCAGCCCGTGGACGACGAGTTGGCCCGTCTTGATCGGCCGGCCCTCCTCGCCCGCCCGTCCCGACCCGGCCAGCACGTAGAGGAGGGCGTTGAAGGGCTTCGGCCAGGGCAGCACCAGCTGGGCCCCCGGGCTCACGCTGGCGTGCACCATCGACATGGGCGTGTGCGTGCTGCCGGGGCCGCGGTGGTCGCCCACCTGGCCGGCGATCACCCGGACCAGCGCGCCGCCGTCGGCCGAGGTGAGGAGGGTGGCGGACCCGGGCTCGATGTCCTGGTAGCGGGGCGGCACCCACTTCTCGGCCGCCGGCAGGTTCACCCAGAGCTGGATCCCGTGGAAGAGCCCGCCGCTCACGATCAGGGACTCGGGCGGCCGCTCGATGTGCAAGATGCCCGAGCCGGCGGTCATCCACTGGGTGCCACCGTTGCTGATGAGCCCGCCACCGCCGATCGAGTCCTGGTGCTGGAATGTCCCGTCGATCATGTAGGTGACGGTCTCGAAGCCGCGGTGCGGGTGCCAGGCGGTGCCCTTGGGCTCGCCCGGCCCGTAGTTGACCTCGCCCATCTGGTCCATGTGCACGAACGGGTCGAGGTCGGCCAGGTCCACGCCGGCGAAGGCGCGGCGGACCGGGAACCCCTCGCCCTCGAAACCGGCGGGGGCGGTGGTGACCGAGCGGATCGGCCGCACGGTCGCGGCGGCGTCCCCGGACAACAGGCGCGGCAGGCTCAGCCGGTCCTCAACGGTGACAGCGGGCATCGTGGCTCCAATCTCGGCCCAGCCGGCGCTTCCTGGGCGCTGGGCTCCTCCGCGAAGAACGCTGATTGGGTCACCGGCATTCCGCCGGGGGTGGTAGCACGAGGCGCACCCAATGGCTAGCCGCCTTGGTCCACGGGCGGCCCACGGCCACACTGCTGGGAGGACACAGAGGCGGGCCGTCGGGGGACGCCCGTGGTGAACGCCAAGGAACGGTAGGCCGACTCGATGATCACTCAGGCCCTGCGGGTCGCTCGCTTTCGCCTCCCGTCCACGGTGGCCCGGAGCCGTGGCGGCTACCTCGCGATCGTGCTCCTGATCGGCCTGATCGGTGGCATCGCCATGGCGTCGGTCGCGGCCGGGCGCCGGACCCAGTCGTCGTACCCGATCTTTCTCGCGAGCACGAACCCCACGGACATGTCGGCGGCGGTGTTCGAACCGGGTGGAAGCAACGGGGCCCCCTCGCTTATCAACGAGATCAGGCGTCTGCCCGGGGTGCGGCACGTGTCGGACGAGGTGGGGCCTAACGTGGTACCGCTGACCGCGCGCGGGACGCCCCGAACGAGCGGCCTGGATTCGGTCGCCATCATCGGGAGCGCGGACGGCCTCGGGACCCACCAGGACCGCCTGGCGCTGGTGCAGGGCAGGTTGGCTGACCCGAATCGGGCCGGGGAACTGGTCATGAATGCCAGCGCGGCTCGGCAGCTCGGCGTGCACCTCGGGCAGGTGATCCCGCTCGGGATCTACGGCGGCGGGCAGTCCGCGGCCTCGCCCATGGGCACCCGGCTGCGGACACTGCGGGGCCGGCTGGTGGGCATCTTCGAGCTCAACAGCCAGTTGGTGCAGGACGACATCGACAGCTCCTACGGCTTTGTGGAACTCACCCCGGCCCTCGTTCGCGAGGCCCTGGCGCTCTCACCGGTCGCGCCGGTCCTCTACGGCCTCCAGCTCACGCATCCGGCCGATGTGGCCGCGGTCGAGCGCGAGATCACCCAGATCATCCCGCGGGGTGCCACCACCGAGTTCCACGTGACGGCACGGATCGTGAGCGAGGTGGAGCTGGCCCTCAAGCCCGAGTCGGTGGCGCTCGGCGCGTTCGGTGCGATCGCCGCCCTGGTCTGCCTGGTGCTCGGGATCCAGGCCATCTCCCGCCAGCTCCGGCGAGAGGACGAGGACCGCCAGGTGCTGCGGGCCTTCGGGGCCGCGCCGGGTGCGACGGGCAGTGACGAGGTCATCGGCACCCTGGGTGCCGTGGTCCTCGGGTCGCTGCTCGCGGTGGGCGTGGCGGTGGCGCTGTCCCCCCTCGCCCCTTTGGGCCCCGTCCGGCCCGTCTATCCCGACCCGGGTGTGTCGGCGGATTGGACCGTCCTCGGCGTCGGCCTGGCCGTCCTCGTCGTCGTGCTCGGATCCGTCACGGTCGCCCTGTCGATCCTCGGGGCCCCGCACCGGGTGGCCCGGGCCAGGCGCGAGCGGAGCCGAAGCTCGGCTGCCGCGCGGGGCGCGGACGCGGCCGGCCTGCCGATTGCCGCGGCGCTGGGGGTCCGCTTCGCGCTCGAACCGGGACGAGGTCGCAGTGCCACGCCGGTCCGGTCCGCGCTCTTCGGTGCGGTCCTCGCGATCACGCTGGTGGTCACGACCCTCACGTTCGCCACCAGCTTGGGGACGCTCGTGTCGCACCCTCCCCTCTACGGGTGGAACTGGAGCTATCTCCTCAATCCGAGCAACACCTTCCCGCCCTACGCGCAGCGGCTGCTCAACCACGATCCCGACGTCGCCGCCTGGAGCGGGGCCGACTACCAGAACGCGGAGATCCAGGGCCAGGGCGTCCCGATCCTCCTGACGAGGGCAGGCGCGGCCGTGTCCCCGCCGATCCTGGCCGGCCATGGCCTGGAGGCCAGCAATCAGATCGTCCTCGGGGCGGCCACGGCCGCCGAATTCCACAAGCACCTGGGCGACACGGTGACGATCTCCTACCTGAGCCGCCAGGACGCTCCCCTCTACATCCCACCGACCCGGCTCAAGATCGTGGGGATCGCCACCTTGCCCGCGGTGGGCTACGTCAGCTTCGTGGCCGACCACACCTCGATGGGCATCGGCGCCGTGGTGCCGCTGGGCCTGCTGCCTCGCGCCTTTCGACGGGCGCTGATCAACCCGGACCCCAACGAGAACGGCCCCGAGCTGGCCTTCGTCAGGCTGAAGGCGGGCGTCGGGGCGGCGGCCGGCCGGGCCAACCTGCAGCACCTGGCGGCCGCCGCGAGCAAGGAGCTGGCGGCGGACCCGAACACCAACACGGACAACGTGACCGTCCTCGGCGTGCAGCGGCCCGCCCAGATCGTCAACTACCGGAGCATCGGCTCGACGCCCGTCGTGCTGGCCGTCGGGCTGGCCGCCGGGGCGATCGTGGCCCTCGGGCTCACCCTGGCCACCTCGGTCCGCCGCAGGCGGCGGGAGCTGGCGCTCCTGAAAGCGCTCGGGCTGGCGCCGCGCCAGCTGGTGGCCGCCGTCGCCTGGCAGGCCACCGTGGCTGCGGCCATCGGCATCGTGGTCGGCATCCCGCTCGGCATCGTCCTCGGCCGCCAGCTGTGGATCCTGTTCGCCCGCAACATCAATGCCGTCCCTAGCCCGGCGGTGCCGGCGCTCCTGGTCGTGCTCGTCGGCGTGGGCGCGCTGCTCTTCGCCAACCTCGTCGCGATCCTCCCCGGGCGCGCGGCCGGACGGGCGTCGACGGCGCCGCTGCTGCGCACCGAGTGATCGGACGGTCACCACCGGCGACGGACGACCTTCGAACGCCCCCTAAGGGTCGTATGATCCGTCGTCGCCGACTCTGATCGGCACGAGGAGGCCATCATGAGTGAGTACGGGCTGGTCATCGGCCGCGCGGCCATCGGATCGGCCGGGCCGATCGCGTTCGGGCCGGCCGGGATCCTCTTCCTGGCCGACAACACCGCCGCGAAGGTGTTCGCGGTCGATGTCGCCGACCCCGGTCCTGCGTCCGGTTCCGAGCCGTTCGACCTGGAGAACGTCGACGCCCACGTCGCCTCGTTCCTCGGCTGCGACCCCGGCGACGTCGTCATCCGCGACCTGGCGGTGCACCCCGGCTCGCACAACGTGTATCTCTCGGTCCAGCGCGGGCACGGCGACGCCGCCCGGGCGGTGCTCGTGCGGATCGATCGCCTCGACGCCTCGGTCACCGACGTCCCGCTGGTCGACGTGCCGATGGCGCAGGTCACCATCGCCGACGCGCCGGCCGAGGACGACGAGCGGCTCGACATCACGCTGCCCCAGGGCGACGAGGGCGAGGAGTTCACGTTCGGCGAGCGCACAATCCGCATCCTGCGGCGCCCCATCCGCACCGCGACGATCACCGACATGGCGTACGTGGACGGGGCCCTGCTGGTGGCCGGCCTCTCCAACGAGGAGTTCTCGTCCAAGCTGCGGCGGATCCCGTTCCCCTTCGGCGGCGAGGTCGTCGACAACAACCTGGAGATCTTCCACGTCTCCCACGGCAAGTGGGAGACCGCCGCCCCGATCCGCACGTTCGTCCCCTACGGAGGCGGAAGGAGCATCCTCGCCAGCTACACCTGCACGCCGGTCGTGCACTTCGAGCTGTCCGACCTCACGCCGGGCACCAAGGTGGTCGGTCGCACGGTCGCCGAGCTCGGCGCGATGAACATGCCACTCGACATGGTGTCGTTCGAGGAAGGCGGTGAGGAGCACCTGCTCGTGGCCAACAGCACGCACGGGCTGATCAAGATCGCCTGCCGCGACATCGACGCGCAGCCCGCGCTCACCGAGCCGAGGGAGCCGATCGGGGTGCCGCGGGAGACCGAGGACCTGAAGGGCATCACCCGCTTGGCCAACCTCAACGGGAGCCACGTGCTGGCGCTCCAGTCGGCCAACGGCGGCACGCACCTGCGCTCGCTCAAGACCGCGTCGCTCTAGTCACCTCGCCGGTCACCATGGCCGACGTGTCGTGGTCGCGCTGCGGGGACACTGACTGCATCCGGGTCGGCCGTCTGACTGGCCAGGCGACCCTGCAGGTGCGCGCCGAGTCCGCCGCCGCCCATCTCCCGCCGATGGCCGGGACGGTGGTGCCCGACGGGGAGGATCGGTGCTTCGTGCCGCGGTTCGCGTTCGTCGACGGCACGACGTACCGCGTCGTCGTCGACGGCGTCACCGCGGCGGTCCTCGTCCGTCCCCGGCCGGACCTTCCGGCCACCACCGAGGTCCTCGAGATCCGCCCGACCGCGACCGAGGTGCCGCGCAACTTCCTGCGGTTCTACGTGTGTTTCTCGGCGCCGATGGCCGACGGGTACGCCGCCGCGCACGTCCGGCTCCTCGACCACGCCGGGGAGCCGATGGCCGGGGCGCTCCTGCCCACCGAACACGAGCTCTGGGACGGCGACCGCCGACGCCTCACCGTCCTGCTGGACCCCGCTCGGATCAAGCGGGGCCTGGTCGGGCACCGGGAGACCGGCTACCCGCTTCGGTCTGGCGCGTCCTTCCGGGTGGTGGTTGACCGAGACTTTCGCGATGCCCGGGGTGCGCCGCTGCGAGCGGGGGCCGACCGCCGCTACGAGGTCGGGGGCGACGAGCGTCGCCGCGTCGAGCCGGAGGGGTGGAGCCTGTCGGCCCCGCGGAGCCACTCGCGCGAACCGGTGGTCGTCCGGTTCGACCGCCCGCTCGACGCCGCGTTGCTGGGTCGCTGCCTGCAGGTGGCCGGACCCGACGGCCGACGAATCGCCGGCACGCCGGAGCTGGGCCCCGAGGAGCGGTCGTGGCGATTGGCGCCGGAGGAGGCGTGGGCGCCCGCAGCTCACCAGCTCCTGGTCGATCCCGTCCTGGAGGATCTGGCCGGCAACTCGGTCAGCCGGGTCTTCGATCGGGACCTCTCACGGCGCGAGGACGACCCCGAGGTGGACCAATTGGTCACCCTGGCCTTCCGGCCGCATTGAGGACCAGGCCAACCAGAAACCCTGGGACGGGCGGCGGTGAGTGGGGCCTGTTGGGTAACGGGTGATTGGTGGCGAATCGATAACGGCTGAGCTGTGACAGCCCGATTCGATGTTCTATTGCCTTTCGGCCTTCTTCTTCCTCACCTCCCCAGTTGAGCTGCGCAGGACGGTCTTGATGAGCTCCGCACCATCCCAGGCCTCGAGCAGCTGCTCGCGGACGTGGACGTCGATCACGTGACCACCGCGGTGCTTGCCCACGCTGAAGACCTGGTTGGAGACCGAGATGGTGCCGTTGACCGAGACGGTGCGGGCCACCCAGTCCTCGCCGGAGCGGTCCTCAGTGAGCACCCGCAGGTCGAGGGGCAGGGTGGGGATCGAGGCGTGGGCGGGTGCGCAAGGTCCGGTGGAAGCGTTCGACTTTGCCCGTCGTGGTGGGTGAGGCCGGCGCGGTGAGGCGGTGGGTGATGCCGTTCTCCCGGCAGATCTTGTCGAAGAGCACCTCGGTCGGTTTGAGCCCGAAGCGGTTGGTGAAGACCTTGCCGTTGTCGGTGAGGATCTCGTCGGGGACCCCGTGGCGCTCCAGGGCCTGGGCGAAGAAGCCGCAGACCGCCCGGGCGGTGGCTCGGATCATGACGCCGGCGCAGACGCAGAACCGCGAGTGGTCGTCGACGCCGGTCAAGACCTTGCACTCGGTGCCGTCTTCTAGGAGGACCCCTCCGACCACGTCCATCTGCCAGAGCTCCATCGGGCGGCCCCGCTCCCAGCGTTTGTAGGTGGGGAGCTTCTTGCGGGTGGCCCGGGGCTCGATCAGTCGGTGTCGCACCAAGGACCGATAGACGGCCATGTGCGAGGGAAGGTCGCTCTGGCCTTCTCGACCCTGTTGATGCAAGAGCCTGATCGGTCCCCACCCCGGGTGCTGGCGGCGCAGCTCGAGGACCCGGGCCTCGATGGCGGCCGACAGCTGGTGGGGACAGGACCGGGGCCGGTGCGAACGCTCGGCCAGGGCCTCCCGGCCGCCCTGTTCGTAGCGCACCATCCAGCGATAGAGGCTCTGGCGGCTGACCCCGAAGGCCTGGGCCACCTCGGTCACCGTCAAGCCGTCTCGGATCACGGCCAGCACTGCGTCATAGCGTTGTTCCACTTTGCTGATCTCCACGAGCACTCGGCCACCTCCTTCGCCCGAACAGAGCGGAGGTTCGGTGGGGCCGGGCTGTCAAGCATCAGCCGTTACTGCGTCACAGATCACCCGTTACTGGGTTGCAGATCAGGTGTTATCCATCGGTTGCAGATCAACCGTGGTCTTACAGGCGGTGAGTGGGGCTAGCTGGAATCGAACCAGCGACCTCAGCATTATCAGTGCTGCGCTCTAACCGGCTGAGCTATAGCCCCGGGCGGGGGACAGGCTATCGAGCCCAGAGGACCCGTCCCACCCTGGGTGGGCACAGGGGCCAGGGACTCGACCGGCTCGGAGGCCGGCTCGTCAAATGACTGCCGGCTCGGACAGCGGCTTCAGCTAACAGGACCCGTAGGGGTCGATGCCCTGGGTGAAGGAGTCGGTCACGTCCGACCAGCTGTTCGAGTTGAACGCCTCGTTCATGTAGGCGGCCGGGCACGGGTCCGAGATCACGATGAGGTGTTCGCCAGCGCACTCGGGAGCGTGGTTGACGCAGGTCATGGCCTCGTTCCCGTCGGCGTAGCCGGGGCACTCAACGGTGAAGCCGGCCGCCGCGTGAGCGGAAAGATAGGAGAGGGCGGCCGCGCAGCCGTAGCCCGCGGGCTGAGTCGAGACGCTCGGAAGAGCGGCCGGCGACGCCGACGGAGCGGCCGTGGTGGCAATCGGCGCTGGGGCAGCGAGCGGTGGGGCCGCCGCGATTGTGGTCGTCGTGGTCGAGACCGGTGGGGCGGTCGTCGTGGACGGGGCTGCGGCCGAGATGGCGGGCGCCGACAGATCGCTCTGACGGTCGGACGCTGCTCCGTGAGACGGGGACGCACCACCCACCACGACGCTCGCCACCATGACGACGGGGATCACGATCAACACGGCGAGCGCGCGGAACCAGTCGCCGCGATCCTGCTTGCGACCGGCCAGCTCGGAGCTGGACATCTGGCTCTCCCGGCTTTCTGCTCCGAAGAGCAGCCGGGGAAACCGACGAACCGATCACCAAGGGCCAGGCATCTGATTCGGCAGCCCGGCTGACTCGAGGAGTCCCGTAGCTTTGCGTCCCCTCCTCGCGGAGGGTTTGCCTTTTCGTCGACGCCACAACGGCACCGATGAGGGAACCACGCTACCGAAAAGACGAGGATAGGAGACGGATCCCCCGCATTTTCGGGTTTCGCTCGCGCGGATGAGCGTGCGGAGTACGTGCAACCGAGGTCACACACCACGCCTCTCCCACCGGTGGCTGCCGCCACCCCAATGGGCTTCGGCAGCTTCTCGGCTAGTCGCGCCGGGACCGGTGGGAACTCGTGCTCCAGGTCTCTCGAGCGTACTTCTGGCCGACCATTACGATGCGTTGTGCCCTGGCGTCCGCTGATTGCTCGGTTGGGTGTGGCGTTGCTCGCTTTCGGCGCGTTGGTGCTCCTGTTTGTCGCCTACCAGCTGTGGGGGACGGGTATCGCCACGCGGTTCCACCAGGAGCACCTGCGTAGTGAGTTCAATCGCGAGTTGGCCGCGGCGCGACACGAGGGAGCGTCGAAGCCGACGTCGACCACGACGTCCTCACCCGCTGCCGCCACGCCGTCGACCACCACCACCACGATCACTCGGGGGGTGGCTCTGCCGGTTCCCGGGGACGTACCCGGGAATGGACAGCCCGTCGGAACCATCGAGATTCCGGCGATCGGCGCCAACTTCGTGGTGGTCGAGGGAACCACGACGGCCGACCTGGAACTCGGGCCCGGTCACTATGCCGGGACCGCACTCCCGGGTCAGTCGGGCAACGCGGCGATTGCCGGTCACCGCACCACGTACCTCGCCCCGTTCTACAACCTGAACGAGTTGACGCCGGGCGAGCCCATCTACATCACGACCACCCAAGGGCGGTTCGAGTATCAGGTGACCGACACGTTGATCGTGTCCCCGACGGACACGTCCGTGCTCGACCCGTCGCCCACCCCCACGCTGACGCTCACCACCTGCAACCCCCGCTTCAGCGCGGCCCAGCGGCTGGTCGTCCAGGCGAGGCTCGTCAGCCCTCCGGCACCGCCGCCCGTTTCCACCCCGGCCCATCGCGTCGCGGTCGAGGGTACGTCCTCGCACGCGCTGGCTGGGCAGAGCAGTTCGGCGTGGCCGGCCATCGGATGGGGGGCGGGCGGCGCCCTGCTGGCCGTCGGGATCTGGCTCGCCGCTCGCCGTCGGCGGCACCGAGCGGTGCGGGTCACGGTCTACGCGTTAGGCGCGCTTCCGCTACTCGTGCTGCTCTTCTTCTTCTTCCAGAGTCTGAGCCCGCTGTTGCCGGCCAGCTTCTGACCGGTTTCGCTCGTCACCGCGATCGCTGCGCCCGCCCAGTAGGCGAGGCCGACCGATGGGGCCGAGGCGCGCGCAACGGGACTTTCCCCGCGCCGGACCTTGTCACCGTCGTGTTGACATCCCTCACACACTCCGGGCAACGAGCTCCGCCAGAGCCAGCGCGCCCATCCCGCCGATCGGCATATGAGTGCCGTCGGCACCGAACCACTCCGGGTGGCCCTCTGCCAAACCCTCCCAGTCGGCGAGCACGGTCGCCGGGTATGAGTCGACGCCGACGGCCAGCACCGCATTCACCTCGTCCTGCCACGGCGCGTCCACGTGCACGGTGACGAAGACGACCCGGGACGCGCCCTCGAGGATCGACATCATCTGATCGAAATCTCGCGTGGTGATCCCGCTATTGGTGCCGAGCCCGATCACGATGACCGCCCCGAGCCTGCCCTGCGCCTTCAGCTCCGACAGGATGGCCTCGCCGTCCGACCACTGGCGGCTCACCGCTGCGTCGACCTGTATACCCGGGATGTCCCGTTCCAGGTCGGGTTCGGCGTCCAGCATGACCGAGTCGCCGATCGCGGTGACCACCCCGGGCTGGAAGCCGGCGATTGCCACCGGCAGCGGCGGGGATGTCAGCGGTCCGAGCGCAGCGGTGGTGGTCGTGGTCGTCGACGGCACGGTCGTCGTGGTCTCGCGGGAACCGGTGACTAAGTGATTCGAGGTCGTCCCGGTGGCAGAGACGTGGCGGACTGCCTTCGCCGACGTGACCGATCCGCAGGCCGCCAGCATGAGCCCGACGAGGCACACCGCCGCCAGGGGCAACTGACGCGGCCCGCGCGAGGTCGCAGACACCTGCGTGGGTGGTGCCGGGAGTGATCGAGGAGTGACTGGCATCGTCGGAGGATCGGCTCGGCCAGCCTGCCACGCGACCGTCCGATCAGTTTGGCCAGGGTGGACGCGAGGCCCGCTGCCTAGCATGAGTGAGATGCGCCCGTTGGCCGACGCCGTGATGGGGGCATTCGCCAGTCTGCTCGTCCGGATCTTCTTTCGCCGGATCGAGGTCGAGGGATCCGATCACATCGCAGCGGGCACGCCGACCGTCTTGGTGGCCAACCACCAGAACGGCTTGGTGGACGGCCTCTTGTTGATGGCGACGCTTCGCCGCTACCCGCGCTTTTTGGGCAAGTCCACCTTGTTCAAGATCCTGCCGCTCTGGCCATTCCTCAAGTTGGCGGGGGTCGTCCCCGTCTACCGGGCCAAGGACGGCTCCTCGACCAGCCGCAACGCGGCGACGTTCCGGACCTGTCAGCGGATGCTGGCGCGGGGCGGGCTGGTGGCGCTCTTCCCCGAGGGCGTCAGCCATGACGAGCCAGAGTTGCAGCCGCTGAAGACCGGCGCAGCGCGGATTGCTCTGGCCGCGTGCGTCGACGACGGAACCGAAGGGGTCGTGTTCTTGCCGGTTGGCCTGGCCTACGACGCGAAGGCTCGGTTCCGCTCGCGGGCGCTTGTCCGCATCGGCCGCCCGGTGCCGGTGTCGGGCTGGGCAGAGGCGTACCGCGCCGACGACCACCGGGCGGCCGAGGAGCTGACCGCGGCGATGGCCGACGCGCTCCGGGCGGTCAGTCCGGTCTACGCGTCCTGGGTCGAGGCGTCCACGCTGGGCGAGATCGCCGAGGTGCTGGCGCGTCGGGCGGAATCGGCCTCGCCGACCGAGGTGCCGCTGGCCGAACGCGAGCGGGTGGCCAAGGCGCTGGCAGTGGCCGAGGCGTCCGGCGATCCGGACCACGTGCGCGCGCTGCACGCGGCATTCGCCCGGTACGCGCGCGACCTCGGCGTCGTCGGGCTGACGGACGCGCAGCTGGCGGCCCACTACCGGGGCGGGCGGCTCCGGCTGCTCCTCGTCTGGTCCGCCACCAAGGTCATTGTCGGCGCGCCGCTCGGCGCCATCGGTGTGGTCGTGCACGCGATCCCGTACCAGGTCATCAAGCGGGTGGCCAAGAAGCCGACTAACGAGGGCATGAAGGCGACCGTGAAGCTCCTCGGCTGCTTCGTCACCTTCACCCTGCTCTACGCGGGTCTCGGCGTCGTCGCGGGCGAGCTGTTCGGCCCACCGGCCGGATTGGCGGTCGGGCTCGGCTCGCCGCTCTGCGGCTATGTGGCCGTCCGGTTCTCCGAGCGCCTGAAGCGTCTCGGGGGAGCAGTGTCGGGCTATCGCACAGCCCGGCACGCCGGCCTGTCGATGGTGCGCCACCACCGTCTCGACGTCGTGACCTCCGGGAACCAGCTCTTGGGGGGCTCGGCTTCGGTGGGGTGATCCGGCCAGCCGGGTGGTCGCGGACCCTGGGCGCCGTGCCGGCTGCGTGCCGCGACTGTTTAGGATTGAAGGGCTGGGGACGTAGCTCAGCTGGCTAGAGCACCTGCTTTGCAAGCAGGAAGTCGCGGGTTCGAGTCCCGTCGTCTCCACTTTTCCGGCCTTGACACGGCCTTGACCAGGCCTTTCAGTCTATGGCCCCTGCCCAGCGAAGTCGCGATCAGCCTCTGCGTATGACAGTCGGCGGCGTCGCGAGCGCGCCGTCCAGGCGAGTCGGCGAGAGGCCGCGGGCGAAGATGCGTCCGAGGTCCGAGCCAGTCGCTCGATCAGTGCGCTACTCGATTCGCTGGCTGACCCAACCTTCGACTAGCTGACGAGTGTCGCCCCGTTGATGCTGACCGTCCAGCCGCCACCGCTGGTGGAGGCGTCCGACCAACCGCCCAGCCCCGAGGCGGCTCCGATGACGGAGACCCCGAGGACGTCGGCGGCACCGGCCACCGAGCCGGCGCCCACGGCCGTGGCGTCGGCGTTCTCGTTCGTGCCGATGGCGGTCGAAATAGCGCTCCCGCCGGCCACCCCGAGGGCCGCCGCCGTGTTCCCGTCACCGAAAGCCGTGGCTATGCTCACGCCGCCGCCGACCGCACTGGCCGCCGCGTTGTTGCCGTCGCCGCCGACCGCATAGGCAAAGGCGCCGCCGGCGACGCTGCCGGACGTGGCCATGTTGTTGCTCCCGGGACCGACCTCACCATCAGGAACAAAGCCGATGGCGAGGTCCTCCGACGCACAACCGCCCTCGATGATCGCCCCGACGCCGGCACAGGAGACGGCCACTCCGAACGTGCTCTGGGCGATGGCCAGGTTGTCGTTGTAGTCGCCGAAGGTCCCGACGCCGGCGAACGCCTGCACATTGAGGGAGAAGAGCCCGTAGGCGTAGGCGGTGTTCCCGTTGAGGCCGGCGTCGTTCCCTACTCCCGCGTCCGCACTGACGACAGCGAACTGTCCGCCCGCCCAGGCCACGTTGTCAGCGGCACCGGCGTCCAAAGCCACCCCGGCCTCGGAGTTGACCAGGCCCCCGTAGGACCAGGCGGTGGCCATGTTGTCTGACAGGTTGGCGTGGCCGCCAAAGCCGGCCTCGGCGTCGCCAAAGCCAACCGAGGGGCCGCCGAGGGGATTGGCCACCCCGAAGACGGTCGACGTTGCGGTGTTCCCCGACAGGTTGGCGTGGTCACCGACGCCGGCGGAGGTGAGAGCGGTCGCGCCGGGCCCGAAGGCGAAGGAGAACGCCGTGTTGTTGTCCAGGTTGGCGGACGAACCGTCACCGGCATCGGCAAAGACGGTCGCCGGGTCGAGCAGGGTGCCGCCGCCGCCGGCCACGCCGGCGACGCTGCCGTCGAGGTCGGTCACGAAGGTGCCCAGGCTGGAGAAGGGCGGGCTTTGGTACGGGCCCAGAGTGGCGGCGCCCGACGGCGCCGCGATGATGCCCATGAGCCCGGCCGAGGCCAGGAGCCCGCCGCCGACCAGGGCGCCGGCCAGGCGGGTGACCCCCACACCGTCGGCCGAGGGGGCCGCGTGGGCCGGGTGCAGGCGGCGCGGGGCGGTGTAGCGCCCGAAGCCGGACTTGGCGTGTGCCGGACGGTGCCTAGCCATGATCGTGAGTCCCTTCCCATGGGCCCCTGCCGGAGCCGTGCCCCCCTGTGCAACCAGGGCTGAAGTCATCCTAAGTGGAATGGATGGGTTGAGCGAAGCCAAACATGCCCCCTATCCCCAGTCTCGGCGTCCCGCCTCGCCGGCTGGCTGGTCTCTCCCCTTATCCTTCTCTGTGTCTCTTGCTTCCCCCGTCCGGGGCCTGCCCCTCGTCGCCGTCCCCGGCCTCTGCCCCCTTCCGCGATGCCTTCCCTCCTCCCAAGGTCTGTTTGTGGGCGCGGAGGGACTCGAACGCACAGCACATAACTTTCGCTCGCACGCTCGGCGGCGACCTGCATTTTCCCCGGTTGCTACAGCGCTCAACCTGGAATGCTTTGCAAGCAGGAAGTCGCGGGTTCGAGTCCCGTCGTCTCTACTTTTTCTGGCCTTGACCAGGCCTTCAGTCTATAGCCCCCGCCCAGCGAAATCGGTGCAGCGGACCAAAGAATGGATGCCTGCCGAGCTGCAGGAGATGGACCAGCGTCCGGGACCTGCGGGGGGATCCATGGGGTCGACCATTGATGTGACCCCCGGCGCATCGACCGGTCGAGGGAACGACTGGCCCTTGTGGTGCACCTTCGCGTTCTACTTATGGTCGTTGGAATCTTCGTCGCTATCCGGTCGAAGCGACTTAATCGTTAATGGCGGGACTACGCAAACTGAGTAGCGGCGTCGCTCGCGCGCCAGTCGAGTCGGCGAGAGGCCGCGAGCAACGATGCGCCCGAGGTCCGCGCGGGTCGCTCAATCAGCGCGCTACTCGATTCGCTGGCCGACCCAAGCTTCGACTTAGCTGACGAGCGTCGCCCCGTTGATGCTGACGGTCCAGCCACCGCCACTGGTGGAGGCGTCCGACCAGCCGCCGAGCCCCGAGGTGGCCAATACGGTTGAGACCCCGAGCGCTTCGGTGGCGCTCGCCGTCGAGCCAGTGCCGACGGCCGTGGCGTCGGCATTCTGGTTCGTGCCCACCACGTCGGCTGCGGCAAGAGCGCCAGTGCCGAGCGCCGCCGCATCGGCGGTGTCCCCGCTGCCCACCGTGGTCGCGACGGCGAAGGCGCTGGAGCCGACGGCGCCCGCCCCCGCGTTGCTGCCCGTGCCGTCGGTGGCGGCCGCCTCGGCGACGGTCCCGGACCCGGGTGCGCCGACGCTGCCGGCCGTGGCCATGCTGGCGTCGGAGCCTAGGGTTTCGGCTGTCGACACGCCCCCAGTGGTCTGGGCGACGGACAGGTTGTCCGAGAAGTTCCCGAAGCTGCCGATCCCGGCATCGGCCACGGCGACGCCGAAGAGCGCATAGGCGTAGGCACCGTTCCCCGACAGGTTGGCGTGGTCCCCGACCCCGGCGCTGGCTTCGGCATCGCCGAACTGGCTAGCGGCCCAGGCCACGTTGGCCGACCCGTTGGCGAACGACGCGATACCGGCGTCTACCGTGGAGACCCCCCCGAAGGTCCACGCCGTGGCCATGTTGTCCGACAGGTTGGCGTGGGACCCGATGCCGGCATCGGCCAACGCAGTTCCGGCCGGTGGACCGGGGGTGACGGTCGCCCCGAAGGCGGTGGAGGTGGCCGTGTTGCCCGACAGGTTGGCGAAGGTCCCGATGCCGGCGTCGGACAGGGCCGTGGCGCCGGGGCCGAAGGCGCCGGAGAACGCCGTGTTCTCGTCCAGGTTGGCGTTGGCGGTGTCACCGACCCCCGCAGTGGCCAGGACGGTGGCGAGGTCGCTCGGGATCCCGCCGCCTCCGGCCACGCCAGCGACGCTGCCGGTGACGGGGTCGGTCAGGAAGGTGCCCAGGCTGGAGAAGGGGGGCTGGTGTCCGGGCCGAGGGACACCCCGACAACGACGGCGCCCGCCGGCGTCGTCATCAGGCCCATGAGCCCGGCCGAGGCCAGGACCCCGCCGCCGACGATGGCGCCCCATGGGCTCCTGCCGGAGCCGTGCCCCCCGGTGCCGCCAGGGCTGATTGAGTGTAAGTCAGATGGGCCGGTTGATCGAAGCCAAACCGTCGTCTCCACGGCAAATGCCCTTGTAGGAGGGTCAAGTGCGGCCCGTCCTCGACGCCAGGCAAAACTTCGTCCGTCATTCGTCCGTCAGAAATCAGCTGCCTCAGGGCTCACTGATGCTGGTCGGCGCCCGCCCCGACAGCCTTGCCAGCTTCCACGACGGTGTGTGGCGGCGGGCCTCGTACTGCAAGAATTCGCCCCAGCGAATGATGGGAACTGGGAGGTCGGATGGCGACGACGGGCGACGTGACCGCCAGCGGCAGGGCGACGCTGGACTCGCTTCGAGTGCTCGACTTCGGTGATCGCGCCTCGACGGCCTGGTGCGCCCGGCTGATGGCCGATCTTGGGGCGGATGTGATCGGCGCCGAACCGCCCGAAGGGCACCCGGTACGATCCGACCCACCCGCCGCGGCATACGTTCTTGCGAACCGCCGCCGTGTCGACCTGCCTACAGCTCTCAGCTTGGTGGTCGAGGCCGAGGTCATCCTGACCAGTGGATCGACGCCGGAAACCAAGGTCGGCGCGCTGCGCCAGCTCTCGGGCAGCGCGCTGATCGTCTCCATTACCCCATATGGACTGAGCAGCACGCGGTCCGACCAGCCGGGCAACGACCTGACCGCCTACGCCACAAGCGGGTGGGCAAGCGTGAACGGCTTGGCCTCGCTCGCGCCGCTGAAGGGGATCGGATACAACGCTTCGTACCAAGCCGGCACCTTTGCTTGGGCTGCGGTCACCGCAACCCTGCTCGGCGAGCCGGCCGGCGAAGTACTCGACATCGCCGAGCGCGACGTGCTGTGCTCCACGCTTTCCCCGGCGTTCCTTCGTCAGCAGTACACCGACGCACCGGAGGATCGCCGGAAGGTCGCCGACATCACCGCCGGACCGGTTCCCGTGGCTGATGGGTATTTCGCGCTCACCCTGAGCCGCCCGCACTTCTGGCAGAGCGCCATGCGAATCCTCGGCCTCGACGATCTTGCCGACATGCCCGAGTTGCAGGCCTCGACGGCGCGCGCGGAACGGAAGGAGCTGTGGGTAGAGCGTGTACAGCAGGCGATGCTCGGGTGGAAGCGGATGGAGCTGTTCGATGCCTTGGCCGCGAAGCGGGTGATCGCCGGGCCGGTTCTCGACATGGCGGACCTCGAGCAGAACCCGCAGCTCAAGGCGCGACAATTCTTCCGCTCCCCGGACGAGGCGCCCACCGCCAGCCCTCGCCAGCCGGGGCCGCCGGTGCGCTACGGCAGCACACCCTGGCGCCTCGCTCGCCCAGCACCGGGTGGCGAGACATCGCCCAGACACGCCGAGACCGTCAGCGGGTTCAGGGGCCAGGGGCTTGGCCTCCCCGCGCCCGCATCCACTGGCCACCCTGGCTTCCCCGCTGGGTCGACCGTCGGTCCACTGTGCGGCTATCGCGGGCTTGTGCTGACTCAGGCATGGGCCGGCGCGTACGCCACAGAGCTGCTCGCCCTCCTCGGCGCCGAGATCGTGCAGGTGGAGGCGCGCAGTCGTTTGGACAGCTGGCGCGGCTCCGGTACCAGCACGGTCCCTGCGGCGCTGCGGGAACGCGGGATACCGGGGGACGCCTGGGACCTGAATCCGTTGTTCAACTCGGTGAACATGAGCAAGCGATCGATCACGCTCGACCTTTCCAAGCCGGAGGGCGTCGATCTCTTCCGTCGGCTCTTGCCCCGTTTCGACTTCGTTGTCGAGAACTTCTCCCCACGGGTGATGGGGAACCTCGGCATCGCCTACGGGGACCTGCGGATGCTCTGCGAGGACATCGTGCTCGTGAGCATGTCCGCGTACGGCGCGACCGGTCCCTGGTCTCCGGTGCCCGGCATAGGAGGGACCATCGAGCCGTGTTCCGGCATGTCCTCGCTACTGGGCTACGTCGACGGGCCGCCCCTCAACTCAGGCCACATGTATCCTGACCCCGTCGCCGGGCTGTACGGGTTCGGGGCCGTGATCACGGCCCTGGCGCATCGGTGCCGGACGGGTGAGGGGCAGTACGTGGACGTGTCAATGCAGGAAGCCTGCGTGACTTTCGTCGGCGATGAGTGGATGCGGTACCAGGAGACCGGCCTCTCGCCGGCCCGGCGGGGTAATCGCCACCCCGCGTACGCGCCCCATGGCATCTTTCCCTGTGCCGGCGACGACCAGTGGGTGGCTCTGGCCGCGCCGGATGACCCCGCCTGGGCGGCGGTCGTCGAGGTACTGGGGGGCGATGAGCTGGGCGACGAGCGGTTCGCCACAGCACCAGGCCGCCAGGCGAACGAGATCGACCTCGAAGCGGCCATCAGCCGTCGAACGGCCGAGCACGACAAGGGTGAGCTGGCAGATGCCCTCGTGTCGGCGCGCGCCATCGCGGCCCCAGTGCTCGACGTGGGCGAAGTGCTGGCCGACCCCGACCTCAAGGCTCGAGGCGTGTTGCGCACCGTCACGCATTCCCTTGCCGGGGACGCCCTGCAGGCAGGCCTGCCGCTGCGGATGGCGAACACGCCGTTGCCGCCGTGGAGCTCCTCGCCGCTCCACGGCGAGCACTCGTTCGAGGTGCTGCAGCAGGAGCTCGATCTCGACGAGGAGACCTACACGGCGCTCGTCGCCGCTGGGATCACAGGCTCCGGGCCGGTGAAGGAGAACTGATGGATTACCAAAACATCCGCACCGAGGACGACGGCCACGTTCGGCGCATCATCACGAGCCGGCCCGAGTACCGCAACGCCCAGAGTCGCCGACTGCTGGAGGAGCTGGATGACGCCTTCGCCGCTGCCGCCGATGACCTCGACGTCCGGGTCGTCGTGCTGCTC
>DATNIB010000014.1:0-72244 GCA_035604685.1 Acidimicrobiales bacterium
CAGGCGAGATCTGGCCCGGACCCGTGCCCGACACGCCAATCCCGCCGGCGAACGCGCGCCGGCCCCTTGATCGGCGTCGTTACGTGACCTCGGTGGCGGCGCCCACGAACTGGGCGTTGTAGAGCCGGGCATAGGCGCCGCCACGGGCGAGCAGGTCGTCGTGGTTGCCCTGCTCGACGATGCGGCCAGCCTCCATGACCAGAATGGTGTCGGCGTTGCGGATCGTGGACAGCCGGTGGGCGATCACGAAGCTCGTCCGCTGCGACCGCAGGGCCGCCATCGCGTCCTGGATCAAGACCTCCGTGCGGGTGTCGACCGAGCTGGTGGCCTCGTCGAGGATCAGGATCGTGGGGTTGGCCAGGAACGCACGGGCGATCGTCAAGAGCTGCTTCTCGCCGGCGCTGATGACGCCCCCCTCGTCGTCGACGAGGGTGTCATAACCGGCGGGCAGGGCGTGCACGAACCGGTCGACATAGGTGGCGCGGGCGGCCTCCAGGATCTGCTCCTCGGTGGCATCGGGATTGCCGTAGGCGATGTTGTCGCGGATCGTGCCGCCGAACAGCCAGGTGTCCTGGAGGACCATCCCCATGTTGGACCGTAACCGCGACCGGGGCATCTGGGCGATGTCCTGGCCGTCGAGCGTGATTCGACCCCCGTCGAGCTCGTAGAACCGCATGATGAGATTGACGAGGGTGGTCTTTCCGGCACCCGTCGGGCCGACGATGGCCACCGTCTTTCCGGGTTCGGCGACCAGGGACAGGTCGGAGATGAGCGGGTGATCCTGGTCGTAGGAGAACGACACGTGCTGGAACTCGACGCGGCCGCGGGGCGCGGCTCCGAGGTCGACGGACGGCGCCGCCTCGTCGGCCGACTGCTCGTCGGTGTCCAGGAACTCGAAGACCCGCTCGGCCGAGGCCAGCCCGGACTGGAACAGGTTGGCCATGGAGGCCAGCATCTGGAGCGGCTGGGCGAACTGCCGGGAGTACTGGATGAAGGCCTGCACGCCGCCGATGCTCATGGAACGGGAGGCCACCCGGATCCCCCCGAGCACGGCGATGACGACGTAGTTGAGGTTGCCGATCAGCACCATCAGGGGCTGGATGCTCCCGGAGGCGAACTGGGCGGCGAAGCTCGCTCGGTAGAGCTCTTCGTTCGTCCGGCGGAAGGTCTCTTCGACCTCCCGCTGGCGTCCGAAGGTCTTGACAATGGCGTGGCCGGTGAGGGACTCCTCCACCAGCGCATTGAGCCGTCCGGTGTGCTTCCACTGCGCCATGAATCGGACGCGGGACCGCTTGGTGATGAAGCGGATGATGCCCGAGGACGCCGGAATCGTGAACACCGCCACGAGCGCCAGCGTCGGTGAGATGGAGAACATCATCACCACCGTGCCGAGCAGCATGAAGGTGTTGGTCAACAGCTGGCTGATCGTTTGCTGGAGGCTTTGGGCCAGGTTGTCGATGTCATTGGTGACCCGGCTGAGCAGGTCGCCGCGGGCGGCGTGGTCGATGTAACTGAGCGGCACCCGGTTGAGCTTGTCCTCGACATCGGCGCGCAACTTGCACATCGTCCGTTGCACCATGCCGGCAAGCGTGTACGCCGACAGGTATTGCAGCAGCGCCGAGCCGGCGTAGAGCCCGACCACCACAAACAGCAGGCGGTGCAGGGCCCCGAAGTCGATGGCCCGGGGACCGCCGTGGAACAGGCCGTTGACGATGACATTGGTGGCGTTCCCCAGGATCCTCGGACCGAGGACCGTGAGAATGACGCCGCCGACGGCGAGCACGACCACGAAGGCGAGCCGGGAACGCTCGGGCCGCAGCCGTCCGCCGAGGCGGCGGAGGGTGCCGCCGAAGTCGCTCGACTTCTCGACGGGCATGCCGAGGGCGCCCATCCGGCCCATGGGACCCGACGGCGGCGGCGGCTTGTAGTCGGCTTCCTCGGCGGTCTCGGGTCCGCCGGTGGCCAGCGGCTTCGCGTCGATGCTCATGCCGCGTCCTCAGCCGAGGCCTGCGAGGCCACGATCTCCGCGTAGGTGGCGCAGCTCTCGAGCAGCTCCCGGTGCGTGCCCAGCCCCACCGCTCGGCCGTCCTCGAGCACCAGGATCTGGTCGGCGCTCATGATCGTCGAGACGCGCTGGGCCACCACGAGGACGGCGGACTCCGCCGTGTACGGGCCGAGGGCCGTGCGGACCCGGGCGTCGGTGGCCAGGTCGAGCGACGAGAACGAATCGTCGAAGACGTACACGTCGGGTCGCCGCACGAGCGCCCTCGCCATGCTGAGTCGCTGCCGCTGGCCGCCGGACACGTTCGAGCCGCCCTGGGTGATCGGCGCGTCGAGGCCACCCAGCTCGGTCACGAAGTCCACGGCGGCGGCCACCTCGAGCGCGGCCCAGAGCTGGTCGTCGGTGGCGTCGGGCTTGCCGTAACGAAGGTTGCTGGCGACCGTTCCGGTGAAGAGGTAGGGCCGCTGGGGCACGAGGCCGATGCGGTGCCACAGGATGTCGGGATCGAGCTCGCGCACGTCGACCCCGCCGACCAGCACGGCGCCGGCCGTCACGTCGATGAGCCGGGCGACGAGGTTCACGAGGGTCGTCTTGCCGGCCCCCGTGCTGCCCACGACGGCCGTCGTCTGGCCCGGGAGAATCCGGAAGGAGATCCCCTGGAGGACGGGCTCGTCCGCGCCCGGGTAGCCGAAGCTGACGTCGCGCAGCTCGAGCGTCCCGACCGTTCGCAGCGCGGTGACGGGATCGGCCGGCGGCGTGACCGAGGGCTCGGTGTCGAGCACCTCTTGGATCCGCTCGGCGCTGACCGCAGCCCGCGGCGCCATGACCCCCACGAAGGTGGCCATCATCACTGCGAACAGGATCAGGGTGAAGTAGGTGAGAAAGGCGATGAGCGAACCGATCGTCATCTGGCCGTGGGCGATCCGGTTGGCGCCGAACCACACGACGGCGGAATTCGAGCAGTTGATGACGAGCATGACGATGGGGAACATCAACGCCATCAGGCGGCCCGCCCGCAGCGAGGTGCCCGTGAGCTGGTCGTTCACCACCCGGAAGCGTTGAACTTCCCGGTGCTCCCGGACGAACGCGCGGACGACCCGGACGCCGGTGATCTGCTCGCGCAGCACCCGGTTGACGTTGTCGAGGCGCTCTTGCATCAGCCGGAACTGCGGGATCATGAAGCCGATGATCGTCCCGAGGGCGATCGCCAGAATCGGCATGCTCAGGCCGAGCAACCAGGACAGCCCGGCGTCTTGTCGCAAGGCCATGATGACCCCCCCGACGACCGTCACCGGGGCGGCGAGCACCATGGTGCAGGACATGACCACCAGCAGCTGGACCTGCTGCACGTCGTTCGTGACCCGGGTGATCAGCGAGGGGGCGCCGAACTGGTTGACCTCACGGGCCGAGAGCTGGATGGACCGGTGGAACAAGGCGTCGCGCACGTCGCGGCCGAATCCCATCGCCACCCGGGAGCCCAGGTAGACCGCGCAGACGGCGAAGAGGGACTGGAAGATGGCGACGACGAGCATCACGCCCCCCCGGCTCCAGATGTAGCCGGTGTTCCCCGTGAGGACGCCCTTGTCGATGATGTCGGCGTTGAGGTTCGGGAGGTACAGGTTGAGGAGCGCCTGGATCCCTTGGAGCCCGAGGAGCACGAGGAGCGCTCCCCGGTAGTCGTGCAGCCGGGTCCGGAGCAGTCGGATCAGCACGGGGACGCTCTCGAGTGGAGGTCCGACTCGTCCGGTCGCACGCGGATGCCTTCGAGCAAGAGGGAGACGATCTCGGAAGGGGATGCCGGCTCGTCTCCGTAGAGCGCGGGGTGGCTGAAGGCCAAGGTGAGGGCGGCCAGCAGACGTGCCGCCTTTTCGGTGTCGTAGCGGAGCTCATCGCGTTCGAGTGCGAACAACGAGGCGAGCCCGGCAACGTCGGGAATCGGGCGCTCGCGACCGGCAAAGACCGCCGGTCCGCCGACGGCCGAGACGAGCCGCCCGATGTCGATCATGCGGCGTTGGATGATCTCGACTGCCTCTACCAGCTGCCGATCGAGGGGCTGCGCCCGGTCGATCTCGCCGAGTGCCCGCTCGATGGGCGCTGGGTCGAGCGCGAGGTCGACCGCCGCGCGGATGACGGCCTCCTTGTCGGGAAAGACCCGGAAGGTGGTGCTCTCGGCGATGTTGGCCGCCTCGGCGATCTGCCGGGTGGTGATGTTGGTGCCGTGCTCCAAGAGCAGCTTGAGCGCCGCCGCGGCGATCGCGGCCCGCCGCTCGTCGGGAGGGAGGCCGGCCGCGCGCCGGGGGGCGAAGGTCTTGGGCCGGACGATTCCCGGGGTGGCGGGCACTGCCGACACGTTACCGGAGTGACCGGTCACTCCGACGCGGCGAGGCCCCCTTTTCTAGCGCCAGCTGACCGACCAGGCGGCCGCACGGTCCCTTTGACCCGTGACCGAGAACGTGGCCCAGTTGGCGGACACCGCGGCCCGGACGCGCAAGCCGTCCACCTGGCAGATCACGTCGGTGGCGCCCCGGGGGACGGCCACCTGCACCCTGAGGCGGCCGGTGGCCAACGGCCGGAGGTAGCCCTGGAGCGCATTGCCCCGCCCGCTCACGCCGATGGTGGGGAAGCGCACCGAGAAGTCAGAGAACGGGAAGTGTGGCGACACCCGGTACCCCGACTCGGTCGGGGTCACCCCGGCCAGGGTGAGCGCGCCCATGACCATCCATTCGGGTTGCTCGGTGTTCTGGCCCTCGTAGTTGGTGATCCCGAGGACCCCGCCGCAACGGCCCGGGTCGCTCGAGTAGAAGGACCAGCAGGTGTCGTCGATCGAGGTGATGCCCACCCACTCGGCCGGGTAGGCGGCCGCATGATCGGCCAGCGTGGATCGGACGTACTCGTCGAAGGCGAGCGACCGGGCCCGGGGCACCTCGCCGTCCAGCGAGGCGTAGGCCCAGGTCAACCAGCCGTCCGGCTCGTACCAGGTCCCGCCCGGGTACACGGCGTTGTTGTCGCCCTCACCGGTACCGGGGAGCGGGGTCGTCTCGGTGACCCCGGGATCGTCGCGGGCCGGGCTGAGGGACGTGCCGATCCGATCCGGGCCGCCGAGGTTCGTCGGCGCGCCGACCGCGTCGAGATACCGGCGGATGTTGTCGACGAGCGTGACCGCCTGCCCCGGGCTCGGCGCGCCCGCCAGGATGGCCCAGGGCTGCGGCTCCAGCCAGATCGCGCCCGACCCCAGCTGCTGGTTGTCGGCATAGCCCCGGGCGTACCAGCCCTGCCCGGTCCACTGCCCTCGTAGCGTGGAGAGGAGTCGGGCGGCCGCCGAACGCAGCTGGACGGCGAAGGCATGGTCGCCCCGGAGGTCCGCGACCGCGGCCAGCTGCGGATAGACGTAGGCCGACTGGGCCACCACGAGATCCGACTCGGTCATGCCCGAGAAGGTGGGGAGCAGATCCGACCAGTCGCCGATCGAGAGCGCGTCGTACTCACCGTGCGGACCCAAGAGGGACTGCTGGTGGGCGAAGGCCAGTTGTACGTGCCGCCAAAGGCTGGCCGACGCCCCGGCCCCCGAGAAGCGGACCGATCGGTTGAAGAACCCCACGTCGCGCGTCGCGAGCCCGTAGGTCGCCGCCGCCCACAGGAACCAGAAGTCGAGGTCGTCGGACTGCCCGAGGTTGAAGGGCTGGCACAGACTGGTCGATCCGTAGGGGAACTGCAGCGTTGACCGGGGCTGGAACTGGGCCGAGTAGATGAGGATCTGGCGGGCCAGCGCGGGGTCCATGTAGGTGAGCGGGACCGCGTACTGGAGCCAGCTCCGCGTCCCCCAGTTCTGGCCGACCTCGTACTGGTAGTAGCCGCCCTGGGTGACCGTGTGCTGACCGCAGACCTGCTCGTCGACCGTGGCCGATCGCAAGAGGTAGGCGTCCCAGAGGAACTCGCGGGCCAGCCACTCCCGCCCACTCCCGAAGGATGCCTTGGGCAGGCTGGCCGCCCACGCGCGCTCGCTGCGGGCGAACGGATCGGCGATCTGCCGGTACCGCGCCACCACCGCCCTGATGGCCCCGGGCTCGTCGTAGCCGTACAGGTAGCGCAGGGTGACGGTCTGGCCGGCCGCCAGGTGCTCCCGGCTCTGGAGCGCGAAGAGCGTGGTCCCCTCGGTGCCGTTTGGGACCGGCGGCGCCGTCGCGTCGTCGAGTCGGTCGGCGACGACGGCCGCGGGTCGGGCCACCGTGCCGGAACCGAAGAACGACGCCTGGGTGGTGGTGTACGACGCGGCGCCGCCGCCGATCTGGGACAGGAAGATGGAGAGCGGGGCGGCGTCCCCGTCGAGCGGCAGCTGGGCCACCGACAGGGTGCGGGTGCCGCCGGACCACGACGGAGCCGACATGCCCCGGAACTGGTGGAGCGCCTGCACCAAGGGATTCACGTCCCAGTATTCGAACCACGAGACGCTTTGCGGATGGTTGGTGGTGTTCGTGATCCGGACGTCGTGGACGAGGACGGGGTCGTTCCCGAACGGTGCGTAGATCAACTCGCTCGCCTGCACACCCGCCGTGGCCACCGAGTGGCTGAAGTAACCCACTCCGAACGTCCGTTGCGTCCGCGCTCCGGCGGGTCGATCGTCGTAGAGGGTGCTGGCCACCGCGCCGTCGACGTTGAGGTACCCGAAGCCGCCTCCTTCGTGTCGGTGCGCGGGATCGAGCGCGTTGATCCATTGCGCGAGACGGTCCTGGCTCCACAGCTCGGTGTAGCCGTGATTGAAGGCGTCCGCTTTGACGCGGTCATTCCCGACCTGGCTCCAGGCGTCGGTGCTGCCCGCCAGCTCCGCCTGGCGCGCCAGCGGATCGGTCTGCTGGGCGACGGTGTAGTGGTAGGCGGGGAGGCCGAAGTGATCCACGATCCAACGTCCGAAGTCCCCGCTCCCGTAGGTCGAGGCGATCGGAGGCAGGGTCGCGTTCCACGCGAACGATCCACGGCCGTTGTCGGACGCCCCAGCCGGTGCCGCGAGCGCGAACGCCGTGATCGCCGGGACGAGCAGGACGGTCGACATGAGACGCGCGAGCCGCCAGATATGACGACTCATCGCTGCGGCCGGAAAGACCGGAAGACCGGCCGACCGGGTCCGGCGACGCTGACGAGCGACTCGTGCGAACCGGCCGAACCACACGTGCGTCCCTCCTCGACGGCGCAGACGAGGTGGCCTTTCGGGTGTTGCTGCGGCCGCACTCCTCGATGACCCCCTACCGCGAGTACCGCGCTCAGCGGTAGGCGGCGAAGGAGCGGTGGACCATGGGCGAGCCCAGCCGTACGGCGCCCTCGTCGGCCAGCTGCTGGATCTCGTCGGGCGCGAACCCGACCTCGGCCAGGACCTCGGCCGTGTGCTCGCCGACGCCGGGTGGCGTCAGCACCTGGTGGTGCTGGGTTCTGGAGAACCGGGCGTAGCGACCGGGCGCGACCACCGGGTCGAGGTTGGCGCGCGGGAGGACGTTGAAGACCTCCAGTCGCTGGTACTCGGGGTCGTCCGGCAGCTCGGTCAGCCGCCGGACCGGCACCGCCGGCAGGCCGGCGGCGGTCAACCGCTGCACCGCCTCGTCCCTGCTCATGGCGGCGAAGAACGCGGCCAGCCGGCCGGCCAGCTCGTCGTCGCTGGTCGGGTCGGGCCCGGGCGTGAAGCCGGCGTCAGCGAGGCGTTCCCGCGCACCCTCCGCCAGCTGCAGCCGGATCCAGCCGTCGCCGGTGGCATACGAGCGGTCGGTGGCGGAGGGGCCCTTGAAGTCGCGCCCACCCACCGGCGGGGCCGGTCGCCCCTCGAAGCGGACCAACTCCTCACTCTGGGCCAGTGCGGACGTGCCGGCCAGGGCCAACCACACCTGTTGGCCCTCGCCGGTCCGCCCGCGGTGGAACAGGGCTATGAGCGTTCCGAGGACGGCCAGGGCCGCCGTAGTGACGTCGTTGATCGCCACCGTCATCAGCACCGGCTCGCTGTCACCGCCCTGGACCTTCATCATCCCGCTCCTGGCTTGGAGGAGGGGGTCGAAGGCCGGATAGGAGGCGAACGGGCTGTCCTCGCCGAACCCGGTGATCGACACCGAGAGGATGTCGGGGTTCACCTCTCTCAGTCGCTCGTAGTCGATTGCCAAGCGACCGAGCACGCCGGCCCGGTAGTTATCGAGCACCACATCCGCCGAGCGGACCAGCGCGTGGAACGCCCGGCGGCCACCGGTCGTGCGCAGGTCGATGGCCACGCCGCGTTGTCCCCGGATGTAGGGCATGCCGCGGTCGCGCCAGCTGTCACCCGCCGGGACCTCGACCTTGATGACATCGGCGCCGAGTTCGGCCAGGAGCGTTCCGGCATACGGTCCGGCGAGAATGGTGCCCAGGTCGAGGACCCGAATGCCAGCCAGCGGCGCGGCGCCCCCGGTGGCATCGCCGGTCGGCGCTGGGCGCGGCGCCCAGCCGGTCACCGACCCCGTGTGCTCCCCGAGGCGCGGCGCCGGTCGCTCGACGGTGGCCGGGGTGGCGACCAGGTTGACCGGGTTGGCCGGCATGACTACCACCCCGCGGACGGGATCCTCGATCTCGACCCGCATCCCGATGGCCGCCACCAGGGGTGAATCCAGCCAGTCGCCGCGCTCGAGCAACGGGCCGGCCGGGACGTCGGCCGACCGGAGGATCTCGAGCCACTCCTCGCTCGGGCGCGACTCGAAGACATCCTCGAAGCGCCGGCGCACCCAGGTCCGATTGGCGGGCAACGGCATGGCCTCGACCTTGCCCGCCAGTCGCTCGTCCTCGAGGAGGTCGGCCAGCCCCAAGGCGGCCAGGGCTCGCTCCTGGAATTTGGCGGTCAGGGTGGCCAGGAAGATCCAGCCGCCGTCCGCGCAGCGGTACCGCGTGTACATGGGGTGCGGGCCGCCGGGCCCGTAGTCGGCCGGCACCGCGGCGACCGAGCGGTCGATCACCAAGGAGGCGCTCGACGCCACCATGCCGGCGTGCACGCCGCCCACGGTGACGACCTGACCGTGCCCCGAGGTCTGGCGCTCGATCAAGGCCGCCAGGGCCGCCGCCGCGGCCCACGCCGCCTGCAGGTACAAGACGTAGGGGAAGACAGGGTCGACGGGGCCGCCATCGAACGAGCTCTGCCGCAGCGACATCCCCGAGAGCGCCGCCAGCAGACCGGAGGACTCGGCGCCCCCCGACCACCGCGGCTCGTCCAGGAACGACGGGAGATCGAGAAAGACGAGGCCGGGGTTGTCGCCGCAGGCGGACACCGGGTCGACGCTCACCGCGGGCGCCACCGCGCGGTCGCTGCGCACGCAGACGTCGGCGCCCGCGAGGAGGGAGCGCAGCGCGGTCCGGCCCTCCGCGGTGTCGACGTCGACGACGACGCTGCGCTTGTTCCTGTTCCAGACGGCGGAGCCGGGTCGCGAGCGGGTCGGATCCCCCGATGGGGGTTCGACCTTGACCACGTCGGCGCCGAAGTCGGCCAGCAGCATGGCCGCCATCGGGCCGGCCACGCCGGTGCTGAGGTCGAGGACCCGGACACCGGCCAACGCTTGGCGGCTGCCCGACGGGGTCGTCCCGCCCGCCGGTGATTGGCCGTCGGCCGTGATCACGACGGCGCCGGTGCGAAGCGATACAGCGCGCTGCCCTTCCCGGTGTCGAAGAACACCACGCGCACCGCCATCCCGACCTCGACGTCGTCGGGCTCGCACTCGACGATGTTCGTGAGCAGCCGCGGGCCCTCCTCCAGCTCCACGTAGGCGACGACATAGGGGAGCGCCTCCCGGTAGCCGGGCACGCCACTTCGGTGCACCACCGTGAAGGTGTAGACGACGCCGCGCCCGGACGCTTCGGACCAGGAGGTGCGGAAGCTCCCGCACACCGGGCAGAACCCCCGCGGATACCAGATCGGCGTCTGGCAGTCGTCGCAGCGGCGGAGCAGCAGCTTGCCCTGGGCCGTGGCCGCCCAGAACTCCTCGCTCTCGGGCGTGGGGACCGGTGCGGGGGTCGGGAGCACGCCGCTCATGCGTCCTCCCTCCCCAAGATGAGGGTGGAGCTGCCCATCCGCGAACCGATCGATCCGCCCGTGCCGTGGGCGAGGGCGAGGGCGCAGTCCGCCACCTGCACCGCGGGGTGTGCCTCGCCCCGCAGCTGGCGTACCGCCTCGATGACCTTGGTGATCCCGCCGCGATTGGAGGGATGGTTGTTGCAGAGGCCGCCACCGTCCGTGTTGAACGGCAAGCGGCCGTCCGGGGCGACCAGGGCGCCGTCCAGCACGAACCGCCCGCCGTCGCCCTTGGCGCAGAAGCCCAGGTCTTCCAGCGTCTCGATCACGGTGATGGTGAACGAGTCGTAGATCGACACGTAGTCGATGTCGGCGGGGGTGACGCCCGCCTCCTCGAAGGCGCGCGGGCCCGAGACCACGGCCCCCGTGTGGGTGACGTCGAGGCGTCCGTTCTCGGCGTGCTTCACTGCCTCGCCATGCCCGAGGATCTTGGCGGTGGTCCGCCCCAGCTGGCGCGCGACCTCGGGGCTCACGACCACCAACGCACCGCCCCCGTCGGTGACGACGCAGCAGTCCTGCCGCCGCAGGGGCGCGCTGATCATCGGCGATTCGAGGACCTCCTCCACCGTCACCGGGTGGGGCAGGTACGCGTTCGGATTGTGCTGCGCATGCAGCGACGCCGCCACCTTGACCTCGGCCAGCTGGGCGCTGGTGGTGCCGAACTCGTGCATGTGGCGCGTGGCGGCCAGCGCGTACCCGGTGACCGCGCCGGCCATGCCCCACAGACCCTCGAACTCCATGTCGGGGGTCAGCTCGCCACCTCGGCGACCGGCCGCGGCGCTGCGGGGGCGACCGGCCATGGTGATCAGCGCCACGCTGCACTTGCCCGCCGCGATGGCCTCGGCCGCGTGGCCGACGTGGACCACGTAGGACGACCCGCCCGTCTCGGTCGAATCGACGTGCACGCAGTGCAGCCCCAGGTAGTCCGCCATGGAGATCGGGCCGAAGCCGGCGGAGGAATCGCAGAAGTAGGCGTCGACGTCGCGCAGCGACAGCCCGGCATCGGCCAGGGCCCCGGCCGCCACCTCGGCATGGATCTGGCTGGTGGAGCGGTCCGGGATCTCGCGCCGCGGGTGCTCGTAGACGCCCGCTATCGATGCCTTGCCCCGAATCGTCACGTCCGTCGTCCCCTGGCCGGCCCGATCGTCCGCGACGCCGTGTGCGGGCCCATGCTCGCCCGCGACGATCCGTGGAGACCGAGGCGCCAATCAGGTAGCTGTTGTTCGAAGCCCTAGATTGCCCGGCCCCGCCCGAGCGATCAAGCGGGCCCGAGGCACGGCCGCCGGTGGCCCACTCGCTGGGGACCGGAGCGACAGTTACTCTGTCGCGCCGCGGGTGACCGATGACCCGACGGGAGAGCCGCGATGACCAGCACAGGACCCTCCGGGAAGTCCGGCGAGACCGTGATCGAGGTGTCGGGCCTGCGCATGCACTACGGGCCGTTCGAGGCGGTCCGCGGCATCGACCTCCGGGTGCAGCGGGGCGAGGTCTTCGCATTCTTGGGCCCGAACGGCGCCGGGAAGACGACCACCGTTGAGATCCTGGAGGGCTTCCGTCGTCGGACCGGTGGGGTGGTGACGGTGCTCGGTGAGGACCCCCAACACGCCGGACCGGCGTGGCGGGCCCGCATCGGGGTCGTGCTCCAGGAGTCCGAGCCCGATCGAGACCTCACGGTGGCCGAGTGCCTCCGCCTGTACGCGGGCTACTACTCCACGCCGCGCGACGCAGACGAGATCTTGACCATGGTCGGGCTGGCCGATCGGGCAGACGCCTTTGCCAGCCGCCTCTCGGGGGGTCAGCGGCGCCGGCTGGACGTGGCCCTCGCCCTCATCGGCGGCCCCGAGCTGCTCTTCTTGGACGAGCCCACCACCGGCTTCGACCCGTCGGCCCGCCGGGCCGCCTGGGACATGATCTCGGGACTCCGCTCCCTCGGCGTGACCGTGTTTCTCACCACCCACTACATGGACGAAGCCGAGCATCTGGCGGACCAGGTGGCGGTGATCGCCGAAGGCCGGATCGTGGCCCAGGGCACCCCCGACACGATCGCCGGACGCCAGCACGCGGCCGTCGAGATCCGCTTCTCGCTGCCCCCCGGCGCCCGAACCTCGGACCTGCCCGAGTCGTTGCAGGCCGCGGTCGCCGAGGAGGACGGCAGCCGCGTGCTCCTGCACGCCGCCTCGCCGGTGGCGGCGCTCGGGCCGCTCGTGCGGTGGGCCGAGGCCCGGGGGGCCGATCTGGCGGATCTCGAGGTTCGCCGCCCGAGCCTCGAAGACGTCTACCTGGCGCTCACCGCGTCGCACCCGGAGAGCGCCCGATGACCCGAGCGGCCAGCCCCGCGCGGACCGCCGGTGGCGTTCGGCAGGGGGCCGTCGCGCGTCTCGCGCTCCATCAGTTCCGCTTCGACCTGCGCGCCCTGCTCCGGAACCGGCAGTCCCGCTTCTTCACGCTGGCTCTCCCGGTGCTCTTCCTCGTCATCTTTGCCTCGGTCTTCGGCAATCACACCGTCAACGTGGGCGGCGGGCGGATCGACCTCTCCGTCTACTACGTCCCGGGCATCATCGCCCTCGGCATCATCAGCGCCGCCTTTGTCAACCTCGTGATATCGGTCACGGTCCAACGCGAAACCGGGGTGCTCAAGCGACGGCGCGCGACCCCCGTCCCGGCGACCGCCATCATCGCTGGTCGGGCTCTCACCTCGGTGGTCACCGCGCTGGGCATCACCGCCGTGCTGCTCGTCATCGGTTGGGCCGGCTACCACGCGCACATCCCGGCGCGCACTGCGCCGGCCCTGGTGGTCACGGTCATCCTCGGGACCCTGGCCTTCTGCTGTCTCGGTTTCGCCCTGGCCTCGGTGATCCGCAACGAGGACGCGGCCCAGCCGATCACCCAGGCCGTGATGCTGCCCCTCTACTTCATCTCCGGGGTGTTCGTGACCGTCTCGTCGCTGCCGCACTGGCTGGTCGACGTGGCGGACGTGTTCCCGGTGCGTCACCTGGCCGCGGCGCTCCTGGTCGCGTACAACCCGCACACGACCGGCAGTGGCTTCGCCGGCTGGGACTTGCTCATCGTGGCGGCCTGGGGAATCGGGGGTCTGGCGGTGGCCCTGCGCCGGTTCAGCTGGGTCCCGCTCGGCCGCTGAGAACCGACCCAACAAGGAGCGAAGAGCATGGCCACGGAGACCCAGACCAAGACCGGACGGTGCGAGACACACGGCACCGTGGAGGCGACGAGGGAGGTGCCCCGGATCCAGTTCCCCTTCATCTACTACGGGCTGCTTCGCTTCCTCGCGCGCGGTCGACCCTTCCACTGCCCGACCTGCGATGCAGAGGTGGCCGTCCACTCCGAGTAGCGGGCTCATGCCAATGCGGTGTCGGATCACCTAGGTTCCTGCCGTGACCGAGGGGGAGATGGCGGTCGACGACCCACGGGCCGAGGACGTCCGAGCGCTGCTCGAGCGCCACCTCGCTTTCGCCCGCGCCAACACCCCGCCCGAGGACGTGCACGCGCTCGGCGTTGACGACCTGGTCGATCCCGCGGTCACGTTCTTCAGTTTTCGCGTCCGGGGGGAGGTCCTCGGGGTGGGGGCGCTGAAGCGACTCGACCGGCACCAGGCAGAGCTGAAGTCGATGCACACGGCGGAGGCGGCCCGCGGACGCGGCATCGGCCGAGCCATGGTCGAGCACCTGGTCGGCGTGGCCCGCGACCGCGACTTTCGCCGCGTGAGCATCGAGACCGGGTCCACGCCGCCGTTCGCCCCGGCTCGATCCCTCTACGCCCGCGCCGGGTTCCGGCCCTGCGGACCGTTCGGCGACTACCGCCCGAGTCCCAACAGCGCCTTCATGACGCTGTCCCTGCACAGTCCGGAGACCGAGAACCGCACCGTCGAGTGACCCTGGCCTCGAGTCGCCGGGTGCGGCTCGGGGACGGCTCCCCGGAGGGGCATCAGGAGGAGGCCGAGAGGAAGCGCCGAAGGTCGGCGATCCGGTTGCTCACGATCGCGTCCACGCCGGCTGCGGCGACCCGTGTCATGTCGGTGGGCTCGTCCACCGTCCAGGTGGAGACCTGGCACCCGAGTGCGTGCAGGGCGGTCACGTTGTCCCCGGTGACCAGTTGGAACATCGGGTTCCAGAATTCGGCCCCGAGCTCGTGCAGCAGGGAGGGGGCGGGCGGTTCCGGCGTGATCCAGGTGAGGCCGAGTCGGGCCTCGGGGGCGAGGGCCCGGAGCCGGCGCAGCGCCCCCACGTGGCCGGTCACGAACAGCGAGCGCTCGATCGCGTCGGCCGCGCGGACCGCCCGCACCGCTCCGTCGACCACCTCGGGGCCGGTGAAGTCGACCATGAGCGGGATCTCGACGGCGCGCAGCACCTCCCCAAGGGTGGGGATCCGCCGGTCGTCCGATCCGATCGAGCGCAGCTCGACCAGGTCGAGATCGGCGACCGACCGATCGAGGCCCCAGAGTCGGGACAGGGTCGCGTCGTGCAGGACGACGATCTCGCCGTCCGCCGTGCGGCGCAGATCGAGCTCGACCATGTCGGCGCCGAGCCGCTCCGCCGACTGGAAGGCCGGCACCGTGTTCTCTCGATGGGTGAGGGGGTCGCCGCGGTGCGCAATGGCGATCGGCACGGCAGGTATCTCACCCAACCCCGGTCGAGCCCGCCAGTCGGTCAGGCTCGGCGTCGCCCCCGCTGGATCTCGGTGTCGAGGGCGTCGAGGCGGTGCAGCCAGAGTCCCCGGAACTGCTCGAGCCACCGGTCGATCCCGCGCAGCGAGGTGGGGTCGAGCCGGTAGAGGCGGCGGGCGCCGACCGGTTGCACGAGCGCGAAGCCGTTGTCACGGAGCACCTTCAGGTGCTGGGACACGGCGGCCTGGGAGATGCCGAACTCGGTCTCGATGGTCGAGACGATGGACCCCGCCGCCTGTTCGCCCTCGGCCAGCAGCTCGAGGATCCGCCGGCGCACCGGATCACCGAGCACATCGAACGCGTGCATCAGCCCGGGGTCGACGGGTCCCCGGTGTAGAACGCGGTCACGCGCCGGGCCGCCGCCTCCGCCGCGGTGCGACTGGTGCCGGCCGCGATCGACGCCCGGCACCAGGCCGCGCTGGTGGCGGCGACGAACTCCCGGCCTTCGTCCGATGCGACCCAGGCGGGATCGGCCTGTGGGCCGGGCCCCGAACCGGTGAGGTGCCGGCCAAGGCCGGGCAGCGCGAGGTCCCAGCCGACGCCGACCGCGCCGGGGCCGAACTCGTCCCAGCGCGCGTCCGCCGTGGGTGCGGTGTGCTCGAGGAGGAGGCGCGTCGCCGGTCCTTCGGGCTCGAGCCGCACGTCGACCCAGCTGACCTGATCCCCCATCTCCCAGGTCAGGGCTAGTCGGCTGGGCCGGTCGCAACGGGTGATCTCCCCTCCGGCGTTGCCCTCCAGTTGATACCGACCCCCGACCCGGAGGTCGCCCGAGACCGGCAGGAACCAGCGGGCCAGCCTCCCCGGATCGGTGATGGCAGCCCAGAGGTCCTCGGCGGTGGTGTCATAGAGGCGGCTCAGTCGCACCGCCCGGGTGGGGTGTCCGTCTCGTTCCTGCGTCGTCACCGATCGGTCGGTGGCGTCGAGCCCCCGGTCACTGTCGTTCTGCATGGGGCAAGTATATTATAACTAGCTAATATAAGTCCAGCCCTGTAACTACTCGTCCAAACCGACCGGCCCCCCGTCGACGATTTGATCCAGGTACTCGGAGAGCCCGTAGCCGACGCGCCCGTCCTCGAGCGTCCAGCGCGTGAGACCTTCGGAGATGCGCGTCACCAGTTCGGCACCGTCGGGGTCGCGGCGGCGGTTGCGCAACGGGATCAGGTTGAGGACCGACCCGCGTACCACCCACGTCCGCTGGTCGGTGACGAGCTCGGCCTCGATCGCCTTGTGGTACCGCCCCTCGCCCTCCCAGGTGGAGCGGATCCGGAAGTCGCGGCACGGCTGGAGCGCCTGGCCGTCCCAGACGAAGCCGCCACGGGTGCCGGGGCCGTCGCGCCGGGCGACCCGCGACCCCATGAAGCCGAAGTCCGCCCCGACGTTGCCCGTGAGCCAGCGGTAGTACCACGGCGCCTGCCAGTAGCGCGGACCCCAGCTGTGGTCGCGCAGGCCGAAACCGTCGAACTCCCAGCGGTCGTCCCCCACCTGCAGCGTGCCGCTTGCCGCCACCAGCTGCTCGTAGTGGCCACGGGCGAACTCCTCGCCCGGGCGTTCGGCGGGTTGGTCCGGCTCGCCGCCGAACATGGCGGAGCCGCCCCGGTAGACGAGGCGCACCGAGCCCGCCGTGTGCGGGTTCGAGGTGAAGGCCCGGCGCGGGTCGGCCATCTCTAGCGGATCGGTCAACAGGACGACCGGTCCCTCGTAGCTCACCTTGAGCTCCTCGAAGGGGGTCACCACCTCGAAGCGCATCCCCGCCGCGTCGAACGCGTCGTTGGACGAGATGCGGGGGCGGGCGAACATGAAGGCCACCCGACCGTCGGGGAGGTAGACGCAGATCGTCATCTCGCCGGTTCCCTCATTGGCCCGGTTCCCCAGCCGGAAGAACGCGCCGAGGCGCGTGGCGGGGTCGTAGGCGTTGAAGTACATCGACTCGTTGAAGTTGGGCTCGGGTCCCAACTCGTGCATGTACTCGTCGTGGGGTTCCAGGCGGATGGCGATCGGGCCAGCCTAACGACGGGCCGGCAGCCGGGTCGTTAGTCTGCGCGCGTGGACGATCGGGAGCTGACCGAGCGGCTGCGAACCGTCCTCGGGGCCGCCCTCGGGGAGCCGGTGGTCGTGGAGGGCCTGACCCGCCTGCCCGGTGGAGCCTCGAAGGACACCTGGAGCTTCTCGGCCCGCGGTTCGGGCGGATCGGTGCGGCGGCTGGTCCTGCGCCGCGACCGCGACCGGATGGGGCCGTCGGGGTCGCGGCTCGGCCTCGAAGCGGCCCTCCTGGCCGCGGCCGCGGCCGTCGGCGTCCCGGTGCCGCCGGTCGTGGCCACCGGTGTCGACTCGGACGAGCTCGGCGCGGCGTTTCTCATCACCGAATTCGTCGACGGAGAGACGATCCCGCGCCGGATCCTGCGCGACGAACAGTGGGCCAGCGTGCGCCCGGTCCTGGCCGCGCAGTGCGGACAGATTCTGGCCGCCGTCCACCGGATCCCCCCTGGCGAGGTGCCGGGCCTCGGTGCCGGCGACCCCCTGGCCCAGCTGCGGGGCCAGCTCGACCAGCTGGGCCAGCCCCACCCGGCGTTCGAGCTGGGGCTCCGCTGGCTCGAGCGGACGCGTCCCGCGGCCTCGGTGCCGGGCGTGGTGCACGGCGACTTCCGCAACGGCAATCTGATCGTCGGTGACGACGGCATCCGGGCCGTCTTGGACTGGGAGCTGGCCCATCTGGGCGACGCGGTCGAGGACCTCGGGTGGCTCTGCGTGAAGGCCTGGCGCTTCGGTTCACCGCTTCCCGTGGGCGGGTTCGGCTCCATCGAGCAGCTCGTGACCGCCTACCAGGCCGCCGGGGGCCGGCCCGTCGACGAAGACGTCCTCCGCTGGTGGATCGTGCTCGGCACGCTGCGGTGGGGGATCATCTGCATCGCACAGGCGCTCACCCACCTGAGCGGCGCGGTCCGCTCGGTGGAGCTGGCCGCCATCGGCCGCCGGGTGTGCGAGGTCGAGTCCGATCTGATGGAGCTCCTGCCCTGGACCGACCCGAGTGGCATTCCGGGCCGGCCGCCGCTCACCGCCGGGGGACCACCGGCCCTCGAGCGACCCCCCGGCCCGCGCGGCGCCCCCCACGACGTGCCGTCGGCCGTCCAGCTCCTCGACGCGGTGCGCGAGTTCCTGGAGAACGAGGTGTCCCCGGCGACGGAGGGCCGGGTGCGCTTCCACGTCCGGGTGGCCGCCAACGTCGTCGCCATGGTGGGTCGCGAGGTCGAGCTGCGCGAGGCACTGGCCATCGCGCACGCGGCGCGCCTGGCCGGGCTGGGCGTCGGCAGCGAGGCCGAGCTGGCCGCGGCCATCCGGTCCGGGGCGTTCGACGATCGTCTGGGCACGGTGAGCGACGCGGTGCGGGCCACGGTGGCCGACAAGCTGGCGGTGGCCAATCCGGGGCATCGTCTCCCGCCGGCCACGTCCTCGCCCGGCCCCGGGTGAGGCCTACCATCTCCCAGTCGACCGAGCCCGGGAGGACGAGTGCCGCCGCCCACCAGCTGTGAGATCGCCGGCGGCGTGGCCACGATCACGCTCGACCTGCCCGAAAAGCGCAATGCGCTGACGGCCGAGCTGCTCGACTCGCTGGGGGACGACCTGTCCCGGGTGGGGTCCCTGTCGTCGGTCCGGGTGGTCGTCTTGACCCACACGGGACCCACCTTCTGCGCCGGCGCAGACATCGGCGGGGCCGGACCGGGGCGCGTCGACCTGGTCAGCGTGCTCCGACTGGTGCAGGACATGGAGAAGCCGGTCGTGGCCCGGATCGCCGGAGGCTGCTTCGGCGGGGGGATCGGCCTGGCCGCGGTGTGTGACATCTCGGTCGCCGGCCTGGCCGCCCGCTTCGCCTTCAGCGAGGTTCGGATCGGGGTGGCTCCGGCGATCATCTCGGTCGTCTGCTTGGCCAAGATGCGCCGGTCGGACGCCGCCGAGCTGTTCTTGACCGGCGCGCCGTTCGACGCGCCGCGGGCGGTCGCGGTCGGCCTGATCAGCCGGGCGGTCGACCCCGACGAGCTCGACCACACCGTGACCGAGGTGGTCGACCATCTCCTCCTCGGCGGGCCCCAAGCGTTGGCCGCCGCCAAGAGCCTGATCGGGACCGTGCCGGGCATGGGGCGAGACGAGGCGTTCGACTGGACGCGGTCGCTCTCGGAACGGCTCTTCTCCTCGACGGAGGCCGCCGAGGGCATCGCCGCGTTCAGGGCGCGTCGCCCGGCCCCCTGGGTCCAGCCTGAGGAGCGCTAGCCCCCGCGCTCAGACGGGGTGCACCCCGTGGCGCTTCTGCACGGCCTGGCGGTCGACGGGGTCCGCCACCGAGAATCGGTTGATGAGCTCGCCGCGGAGCTTCTCGAACGGCACGACGCCGTCGACGTGGAGGTCTCCGGCCAGCCGGAAGAGATCGACGTCCTCCTCGTACTCCCGGCGTCGATCCGAGACGAACGCGTCGCGCGCGGCGGGGTCGTCGAGCGCCGCGATCTTGTTGGCGTAGACGGCGTTCACCGCGGCCTGCGGTCCCATGACCGCGATCTTGGCGGTGGGCAAGGCGAGGGTGGCGATGGGGTCGAAGGCCGGTCCGCAGAAGGCATAGAGGCCCGCGCCGTAGGCCTTGCGGACGATCACCGAGATCTTGGGCACGGTCGCCTCGGTGACCGCGGCGACCATCTTGGCGCCGTGGCGGATGATCCCCTGGCGCTCCACCTGGGTGCCGATCATGAAGCCCGGGACGTCGGCCAGGAACAGGAGCGGCACGTTGTAGGCGTCGCAGAGCCAGACGAATCGGGCAGCCTTATCGGCGGAGTCGACGAACAGCACCCCGCCCTTGTTCGCCGGATTGCTGGCCACTACCCCGACGGCGTGGCCGTCCAGGCGGGCGAACCCGGTGATGATCTCCGTCGCGAACAGCGGCTTGACCTCATAGAGGCTGTCGGCGTCGACGATGCAGTCGAGCACCGCCCGCATCTCGTAGCCGGCCGCTTCCTCGGCGGGCAGCTCGCCGGACGACAGCTCCCGCAGGGGTCCCGTACCCGCCGCCACCGGGGGCAGCTGACGCCACGAGGAGGGGAGGTAGGAGAACAGCAGGCGGGCCTGGTCGATCGCGTCGGCGTCGTCGATGGCCAGGTTGTCGCCGCAGCCCGAGACCGTCGCGTGCATGCGGGCGCCCCCCATCTCCTCGAGACTGACCCGCTCGCCGATCACCTCCTCGGCCATGCGCGGGGACCCGAGGTACATCGAGGCGTTCCCCTCGACCATGATCACCACGTCGCAGAACGCCGGGACGTAGGCGCCGCCGGCCGCCGAGGGCCCGAACAGGCAGCAGATCTGCGGGGCGACACCCGAGAGCTTGACCTGGTTGGCGAAGATCCGGCCCGCGCCGCGCCGTCCCGGGAACATCTCGACCTGATCGGTGATGCGGGCGCCGGCCGAGTCGACGAGCCAGAAGATCGGGAGCTCGTGGCGGAGGGCGTGCTCGGTCGTGCGGACGATCTTCTCGACGGTCCGCGCCCCCCACGAGCCCGCCTTGACGGTCGGGTCGTTGGCGATCACGCAGACGGGTCGGCCGTCCACCCGACCGCTGCCGGTGACCACGCCGTCGGCCGGCAGGTCGGGCGCGTTGGTGTTGGCCAGCAGCCCGTCCTCGGAGAGCGTCCCGGGATCGAGGAGGAGGTCCAGCCGGTCGCGCACCGCCAGCTTCTTCGGGCCCGCGGGCGCGGAACCCCGGGGGGCGTTCCCGGCCCGTGCTCGATCGATCCGGGCGGCGAGGTCCTCGGGCGGTCGGCTCATGCGACCGGCAGCCCGAGGCTGCGGGCGATGACCAGTCGTTGGATCTCGCTCGTGCCCTCGCCGATTTCGAGGATCTTGGCGTCGCGGTAGAGGCGGGCGACGGGGGAGTCCTCCATGAAGCCGAAGCCACCGAAGATCTGGGTCGCGACTCGCGTGGCCGACACCGCCGCCTCCGTCGAGTACAGCTTGGCCATCGCGGCCGGTTGGCGGTACGGACGTCCGGAGTCCTTGCACCACGCGGCCTTGTAGGTGAGATTCCGGGCGTTCTCCACCGCGACCGCCAGGTCGGCGATCGCGAAGCCGACGGCCTGAAACCGCCCGATCGGCCCGCCGAAGGCCGACCGTTGCTTGGCGTATTCCAGCGAGTGGTCGAGGCAAGCCTGGGCACACCCGACCGCCAGGGCCGCGATGGCGATCCGCCCGTCGTCGAGGATCGACCGGAAGTTGACGAACCCTGCCCCGGTCTCGCCCAGCTGCGCGTCGCTCGGGATCCAGCAGTCGTCGAGCGCGATGCCGTGCGTGTCACTCGCGTGCCAACCCAGCTTGCGAGGCGCGGGCTCGATCACTAGCCCGCGGCTGCCGGCCGGGACGATGAAGGCCGTGACCTCGTTCTCGCCCGTCTTGGCGGTGACCGTGACGATCGACGTGATCGGGGTGCCCGAGTTGGTGATGAAGGCCTTGGCGCCGTTCAACGTCCAGCCCCCGGTCGCCGGGGTGGCCTTCGTGCGGGTCGCCCGGGCGTCACTGCCCCCGTCGGGTTCGGTCAGGCCGAACGCGCCGAGGGCGCGGCCGGTCACGAGATCGGGGAGCCAGCGCTGGCGCTGGTCGTCGGTGCCGAATCGGAAGATCGGGGTCGCGCCGAGACCGACGCCCGCCGAGAGCGTGATCCCGACCGACTGGTCGATCCGGCCGATCTCTTCGATCGCCAGGCAGAGCGACAGGAGGTCCCCGCCGGCGCCACCCCACTCTTCGGGGAACGGGAGGCCGAACAGACCCAGGTCACCCATGGCGTACAGCACGCCGACCGGCAGGCAACCCGCAAGGTCCCACTCGTCGGTGTGGGGTGCGAGCTCGGTCCGGGCGAAGTCTCGGACGGTCCGCTGAAGGGCGAGGTGTTCCTCGCTGGGCTGCAGATCCATCAGCTCTCCTTAGCGATTACTAAGGATACTATCGTCAGCATGAGTGCCGAGCTCGCGACCGCGACGGGGGCCCGGCGCGGCTCGCGCCACGCCGACTACCTCCGTGCCGCCGCGCAGCTGTTCGCCGAACGGGGCTACGGCGGGACCTCCGTGGAGGACGTCGGGAGCCGCCTGGGGGTGTCCGGCCCGGCGGTCTACTGGCACTTTGCAAGCAAGGAGGCGCTGCTGACCGAGATGCTGTCGGACATCAGCGATTCGCTGCTCGAAGGCGGGCAGCGTTGTGTCTCCCAAGCCGGTGATGACGAAGACGCCCTCACGAGCCTGGTCCGCTGGCAGGTCCAGTTCGCACTCGACCATCCCGAGCTCATCACGGTGCACGCCCGCGACCTCGCCCACGTCCCTCAACCCGCCCGCCAGCGCATTCGGCGGACCCAGCGCCTGTATGCCGAGCTGTGGGTGGGGGCGCTTGGCGGCATCGCTCCCGACGTTCCCGAACCGCTCCGGAGGGCGGCCACACATGCGGCCATCGGGCTCATCAACTCCACCCCCTACATCGCCGCCAACCTGAACCGGACGTCGGTGGCCGCCCTGCTCGAGCAGATGGCGGTCGCCGCGCTCCATCGGGCGGTCGGCGTGCCGCCCGCCGACGAGCACCGGGCGCAGACGGGTCGAGGGCCGTTCGCCCGTGGTTGACCAGGTCCAGATCTCGATCCGCGAGGTGGGACCTCGCGACGGCCTCCAGCGCGAGGCGCCGCTCGGCGTCGCCCAGCGCCTGTCGCTCATCGAGGGCCTGGTCGGCTGCGGCCTCTCTGCGCTCGAGGTGGCCGCGTTTGTCTCGGAGCGGGCCGTGCCGGCCATGGCCGGGGCCGCCGAATTGGTGGCCCTTCTGCCCCAGGACAGTCGCTGCACCTGGTGGGCACTGGTTCCCAACCTCACGGGTGCTCGGCGAGCGATGCAGGCCGGCATCGACCATGTCAGCGTGACCGTCTCGAGCTCGGAGGAGTACAGCCGGCGGAACGTCGGGATGGGCGTCGAGGAGTCAGCCGCCGAGGCGATGGCGATCGCCGCCATCGTCCCGGTCGTCGACGTCGTGGTGTCCTGCGCGTTCGGTTCGCCCTATGAGGGCGCGGTGGATCCCGGCGCAGTGGCGGCCCTGGCCATCCGGTTCGAGAGCACCGGCGCGTCGGTCACCCTGGCCGACACCACCGGCCTGGCGACCCCCCGAGGCGTCCGGGACGTCCTGGCGGCCACTGGCAACGGGGTGGGGCTCCATCTCCACGACACGCGCGGGACGGCGCTCCTGAACGCGTACGCCGCGCTGGAGCTGGGGGTCACGAGGTTCGACACCTCGGTCGGCGGGTTGGGCGGTTCGCCGTTCGCCGACGACGCCGGCGGGAACCTCGCCACCGAGGAACTTGTCTACCTCCTCGACGATCTCGGGCTCCACACCGGCGTTGACCTCGACTCGGTCCTGGCGGTGGCCCGGCGCCTGGGCGACTGGTTGGGTCGTCCGCCACCCGGTCGATTGGCCGGCATCGGCCAGCCGAGCTGACGGCATCGCCTGGGCACCGGTCAGGCGGCAACCCGGCGGGCGTCTCGGCCATCCCTGGCCGGCCGGTGCGCCGTAGGCTGGCGGGCGGACACGAGGTCGGGGCGCTCGAGTCCCCGGCGCTCGATGGGACGCGGAGGCAAGCCGATGACCTCGAGGACCGACTCGACCAACACCGCCCGTCGACGCTGGAACTCGGCGGGCCTCACCGCCCTCTTGGCGGTGGTGATCGGGTTCGGGCTCACGGGGTGCTCGATCGTGACCAAGGTGCGCGGGGTCGTGCACGGTGTGGAGGCCAACAAGGCCGCGGTCGACGCGTTCACGGCCAAGATCCAGTCCGGCCAGCCACCGACGTTCGAGGTGACGTACACGACGACCGGTAGTGCGCCGGCCACCATCGTCTACGCCGTCGAGGCACCGAAGGGGCTCGCGTTCACTGATACCCCGTCGGGCGGTGCCAATCCGACGAGCCTGGACATCATCGTGAATTCGTCGGGCGAGTACTCCTGTTCGCCGGCCTCGGGCGGTTCTGCCCCCTCGTGTCAGAGGGTGCAGCCGGCCAACCAAGCCACCGAGAACCAACTCTTCGACTTCTACACGCCGTCCCACTGGGTCGCGTTCCTGCAGGACTTCTCGCTGGCTGCCGGCTTTGCTGGTGACAAGGTCACGTCATCGACCATGACGGTGAACGGGTTCCCCCTGTCGTGCGTCGACTTCAACGCGACCGGTGTTGCCGGGACCAGCACGATCTGCACCACGGCCCAGGGCCTGCTCGGGTACGTGAAGGTGGCGTCGGACACGACCAGCTTCGAGATCACGAGCTTCACGACGTCGCCGTCCCCCTCCCTCTTTGCACTGCCCCCAGGGGCCAAGGTCACGATCGTGCAAGCCCCCACGACGACGACCTAGCGCGCGCCGCGGCGGCTTCCTCGAAATGAAGAGCCGCGACTTGGTCGTTGTCTCGCCGAGATCGAGCCGCCGACGGGCCCCCGACCCGCCGCCCAGGGGGTGCGGCGGTTCGGGGGCCCGTCGGGCGCGGGTGCGCGGGGGTTGGCTACTGGTGATTGGCGAACTTCATCGGCCAGGGCCAGTCACCGCTCTGGCGAATCTCGGTGATCGCCGCACCGATGTTCGGGAGCTGCACCTTGGAGGCGGCCAAGATGCGCTCTTCGAAGTCGACGAGGAACTGCTGCTCGGAGAGCTGTCTGTCACACGCCCGCTTGGCCAGCTCAAGGATGTATCCGGCAAGTGGCGTCATCGGTCGGCCCCCATCACCATCGACCGGGTCATGACCGGAGCCTGTTCAAACGCGTCCCGGTAGGCGATCAGACACGGATTGCACCACCACCGCTCGCCGACGACCAGCGCCGGGGCGTCGACGGAGCTCGCGCAATCGGCGCAGGTACTCGCGCGCGAGGTCGCGTGGGCCGGGATCGGTTCTGCGGTTTCGGGGCTCACCGGACGGGCCCACGCCCTGAGCGCTTGCTTCGACGTCACGGTTCCTGGCACCGCGGCCCCTTCCAACTCTGCTCGCCGTCAGAGCGACGCGTTAACAGAGCTCAGCTCGGGCCACCAAGGTCCAGAGTGACAAATTCCAAGAAGGACTGTACATGACGCCCCTTGGCCGGAGGCGTATTCATGGCCACTGGTGGTCGGCTGGGTCCCGTGCGGCTCGCAGTTCCGATCGCACTCCCGGCGCTGGCCGCGCCGGTCGCCGCCTACCTGGCCGCCCTGGTCAAGGGGACCCAGGGCCATGTCTTCGGCGGACCGCTGGCAGTTCGGCTGACCGGGGGAGGCCGGGCAAGCGGCCCGAGCCGACCCGGGCGGCCCCGCCCGGGCGCGCGCCGCCGAGGGCCTCACGGTTCTGGCGTCGATGCCGCACCTGTGCGCCGTTTCAGTGGCCCAAACCCGGGTACCCAGTAGGGTGTCGAAGCACGAGAGCACCGCTGTGAGTGGCCGGCATCCGCCGACCCGGGCGGTCCGGTCCGGACCCTGGTAGTTCGCCGCTCGAACGGGAACCATGTCAGGGGGGCCGGCGGTGGCTGAAGGGGAACGGCGGTTGCGGATCCTCGGCCGCTTCGTCGGCGACGGCACCGTCGATCTTGGGACCAAGCGGCTGTGCCAGCTGTGTGCCGACGTCACGGACCTGAGCGGCGCCGGGATCATGCTGATGTCGGGCGACCTGCCCCGGGGCTCGCTGTGCACCACCAATGCGGTGAGCGCCATCATCGAACAGCTGCAGTATGACCTCGGCGAGGGCCCCTGCGTGGACGCGTTCCGGCAGGACCGGCCGGTCTTGGAGCCGAACCTGGCCCATCCCCGCACACCCCGCTGGCTGGCCTTCGCGCCGCCGGCGGTCGAGGCCGGGGTCCAGGCCGTGTTCGGCTTCCCGCTCCAGATCGGCGCGGTCCGCCTGGGGGCGCTCAACCTCTATCGCGACCAGCCGGGGCGGCTCTCCGACGAGCAGCACGCGGACTCCCTGGTACTGGCCAACATCGCCGCCAACACCATCCTGATGCTCCAGGCGGACGCCCCGCCGGGCATGCTCGCAGCCGAGCTCGAGGCCGGCGCCGACTTCCAGTACGTGGTGCACCAGGCCTCCGGCATGGTCGCGGCCCAGCTCGGCGTGAGCGTTGCCCACGCCATCGTCCGGCTCCGGGCCTACGCCTTCGCCAACAACCGCTTCGTGGCCGAGGTGGCCGAAGACGTGGTGGCGCGGATGCTCCGATTCGATGCCGACGACAGCGCGCAGGACGCCGCCAGCTAAAGTCGGATTTGCGCCTAAGACCCGCCGCCATTCCCGTTCGAGAAGGCGGTATAGTCGGGCACCCGGTGATTGGGGGTAGGCAATGACCGGTACCGATTTGAGCGGAAAGCCCACCGCCAGAGAATCCATGCTGGCGAAGACCTTCGTGCAGTTGGCCGACTCGCTGGTCGAGAATTTCGACGTCGTCGAGTTGCTGACGTTGCTGGCGGACCGATGCGTCGAAGTGCTCCACGTCGGCGCAGCCGGGCTCATGCTGGTCGCGCCCGATGGCGACCTGCGGGTGATCGCGTCGTCCAGCGAGGCGATGCGGATCCTGGAGCTCTTCGAGCTGCAGGCCCGGGAGGGCCCCTGCGTCGATTGCTTCCGCTCGGGACTGCCTGTCGCCAATCCGGACCTGTCCGTCAACAGCGGTCGCTGGCCGCTGTTCACGGCCGAAGCACTCGCCGCGGGGTTCCACTCCGCCCATGCCCTGCCACTGCGGTTGCACGGCAAGGGGATGGGCGCCCTCAACCTGTTCTATTGGTCCAAGGGCGACATGCCCCAACCCGACCTCGACGCAGCCCAAGCGCTCGCCGATGTCGCGGCGATCGCCATCTTCCAGCACAGCACCACCGTCGAGGCTCAAGTGCTCAACGAACGGCTACACCACGCGCTCAATAGCCGCGTCCTCATAGAGCAGGCGAAGGGGATGGTCGCCGAGAGAAACGGCCTCGGAATCGAAGAAGCCTTCTCGGTCTTACGCAGCTACGCGCGCAACCACAATCTGCGTTTGGTTGAGGTTGCCGACAGCGTTATAAGCGGCGCCATACCCTCGTCCATTTTGCGTCCTCCGGACCGACCCAATCCGTCCTGAAGACGGACGCGACTCTGAGCGGGGTCGGCCGGTTCGATCGCGCTAGCTCGAGCGGGACCCGACCGCGTGATCGATGACCCGCACCACACGGTCCGTGCAGGCGTCGAGCGGGTCCGCGGTGTCGACGTAGAGGTCGGCCCCCGTGGGGCGCTCCCACGCCTCGAGAAACCGAACGACGTCGCGCCACTCGAGCTCATACCATCCCGGAATGTCGCGGGAACGGTCCTCGATACGCTGCCGGTGTTGCGTCCGGTCCCCACACGATGTCACGAGCACGAGACTGCGGGCCGCCACAGCCGTAGCGACCGATCGGGTCTGGTCGACCTCGCCCTGGCGCGCGGTGCCGTCGAGCACGACCCCTCGGCCCTGACGAAGCTGCAGGGTCGCCAGGTTCCACAGGATCCCCCAGCCGACACGGCGATGCTCGGCCCGGTCGAGCTGTTCGATGGCCCTTTGGACCGAAGCGACCGGCCGCAGCGCAGCCATGGCCCAGTCCCAGGAGAGCACGGCTGCCTGCAGGCGCGCGGCGGCGGCCTCGGCCAGCGTCGACTTGCCCGTTCCCGGCGGCCCGGTTACCAGTACGAGTGTCGGGGTGTTCCCCACCACCCCATCTTGGCGTCAACACGCGGTGCCACCCCCATCACGACCGAATGTGCGGACACCGAGGTCCCGGTGCCCCACCCCCAGCTGGACCGGATGAAAGAAGGCCGATGCCCCTCCCAGAGCGACCCGTCAAGCCACAGATCACCGCCGGCAAGTTCGACAACGTCGATCTGCGGGTGGCCCGGGTCACCGCCGCGCCCTTGGCGGAGGGAACCCGGTTCCCGTGCCGGGTGCTCTCGCTCGATCTCGGTCCGGCCGGTCAGCGGACCAGCGTCGGGCAGTACGCACTGGTGGCGGAGGCCGACCTGGTCGGGACGATGGTCGTGGCGTGCGTGAACCTGGGCGCGCGCGACATGGGCCCACACCGATCCGAGGCCCTCGTGCTCGGTACCCGGCACCGAGACAGCCCCGACGATCAGGCGCAGGCCGTCCCGCTCTCGGCCGATCCGGCGGCCCTCCCCGGAACGCCCGTCTTCTGATCCACGGCGCGGCGGTGGTCCGGGCGGCGGTTTGACGGCGAGGGGTGCCGAGACCAGCGTGGCGCGCATGACGCAGGGCGAGAGCACAGGCGGAGCGTCGGCACCAGAGGCGCCGCCGGCGCTCTCGGTTCCCCGACCGCCCGAGTCGGTCCCGGCCGACGAGATGGCGATGGCCCGCGGGTGGCTCGTGCACCTGCGCGAGAGCGCGATCTACAAGTTGGAGGGCCTCGACCTCGAACAGCTGCGCTGGCGGCCGACCCCGAGCGCCAACTCGCTCGGGACGATCGTGCTGCATCTGGGCTACGCCGAACGCCTCTGGCTCCGCGTGATCTTCGCCGGCGAGGCGATGGACCTGGCGTGGCGGCGCCGGATGTTCGAGAACCCGCCGGAACGCTGGGGGGTGGCCGAGGTCGTCGCCTTCTACCGGGCCGAGGCGGCGGCGGCCGACCTGGTGCTCGCCGGGGCGGCCTCGTTCGACGAGCCGTCGCGCGCAGCGGCTCGCCCGACCACGCTGCGCTGGGTGATGTCGCACCTGCTCGAAGAGACCGCCCGCCACGTGGGCCACATGGACATCACGCGCGAGCTGCTCGACGGTCGAACCGGGCGCTGAGGGGTCGAAGGGTCGCCCCTACGGCGCCGGGCTGGACTCGGAGAACTGGTCGGCCAGGATCGACTCCCCCCGGAAGATGGGCGACTGGCGGACCCGACGCTCGATCGAGTGCGCCGTCAGGGTGTAGCCGAGGAACAGGAAGAGCGAGAGCGCCTGGATGCCCACCCAGGGCCACAGCGTGTTGGTGTGCGACAGGATCCAGTCGTTGAGGGCGTGCAAGAGCGCGACCATCGAGATGCCGGCCACGATCAGTTGGATCCGCCGGCGGGCGTAGTTGATGCCGATGCCGATGAAGAAGGCGGAGATCCCGGCCCAGATCGCGTGCTGGAACCCGTCGACGAATACGCGCTCGGCGAAGGAGAGGATGCCGACGATCACCTGGCCGGGATTGTGGTTGATCCCGAGCACCGACTCCGCGGTGTACTGGGAGGCTTCCCGCACGCCGAAGGTGAGGCCCGCCACCGTCCCGAGGAACATCCACATCCGCACGTCCCATCGGGCGTTGCGGAACTTCCGCAGGACCAGCGCGATCAAAAGGATCGGGACGGCCTTGGTGAACTCCTCGTTGAAGCCGACGCCCAGCGCGTCGAGGAACCGGCTCGGATTGAGATGTCCGTTGAGATTGATCGTGACCACCTGCATCCAGGCGAGCACGCCGCCGATGACCACGAGGGCCGCCAAGAGTTCCCGCCGGCCGAGGCGGCCCGGGCGGATGAGCAGGTAGAAGGCGATCGCCCACAGCGGGGCCACGTAGAGGCTGTAGGCCCAGCCGGGCGTGGCCGGGTTGAGGGTGTTGGAGTAGAGCTGCAGGAAGACGAGCGGCAAGAGCGCGTAGGGGATCACGAGGATCCGCCAGCCGGTCCGCCACCCGCGGTTGGTCAGCCAGCTCTTGATGGGCACCAGGATGTGGAGCGCGGACAGCAGCTCCTGGGTGCTGCCCGGTGGTTGGCCGGGCGGGCCGCCGTCCACGACGGCCGGGGTCGCCACGGCGGGCATCGCCGCCTCGGGCTGGGGCCCTGGGCCCGGCGCGGCCACCCCCGGTGCGACGTGGACGAGCGGCCCATCTGGCGACGCCAGGTGGAAATCCATCGGCCGGGTCACGCGCCGCTGACCGACGTCCTGGCCCTCCCAGAAGGTCCTGCCCCGACCGACATCGGAGAGCAGCCAGCCACCCGCGTCATAGGTGAGCTGTGCGTGCTCGCGCGAGACCGTCGGGTCGTCCACGACGACCGAACTCTCCGAGGACCGCCCGATGGTGACCGTGGTGCCGGGCGCGAACAGGTAGGTCCGCCCGTCGTAGACGACCCGAATGTCGCTCATCTGCCGCCCCCGGCTCGCCTCGGACCCGCCGGTCCGATCCTTGGCCGGCCGAATCCTGACACCTGGCCTCGCGCGGCGCCACCGTCGGAGTGCCCGGCCGAGCGCGTGTGGGAACGGGCGGTGACGCCGTCAGAAATGATCCGTCCACCCGCGCCGGGCGGGGAAGGACGGGTGGTCGGCGGTATGATCCCGCTCCGATCCGCTCCGGATCCGCGGGGGCGCGCGGCGACGCCGAGCGTTCGAAGGAGGACCGTGCCCGATCCAGTGTGGGACCCTTCGGGGAAGGCGCGCGACGCCCTCCACTCGATCGTCTCGGACTTTGGGATGCGTGCCCTGTCCAGCCCGTCGATCCTGGACAACGTGCTCCACGACCTGCTGCCGGACTCGCCCAAACAGATCAGCCTCATCGTCGCCGCCGGAGGGTCGACGGTGGCGTCCGCGCTGCAGGAGCACGTCACGCAGGGGATGGACGCCGACTCGGCGGTCCGCCTGGCGGCGTCGCAGCTGGCCGAGCAGACGCCCTACGACGCGGCCGGGTGCCGCTGGGTGACCGGCGAGTTCGCCCGGGCGCTCGGCTACCCGGTGTCCGACGAGGCCGCCTCGGCCGGGCCGATCGCTCCGTCGGGAGCCCCCACCGTGGCGCCGCCCGCTCGACCGTTGACGCCGGTGATGCCGGAGCCCGAAACGGTGCCGCCGCGACCCGACCAGGCCGAGACCGTGTTGCCGCCCGTGGCGCCGGTGGGCGCCGGGGGTGGCAGCGCCCCGCGGCGTAGCCGGACGGTCCCGGCCCTGATCGCCGCCGCGATCGTGGTGTTGGGGGGCCTGACGCTCGGCGCGGCATTGGGTCACATCGGGCCCTTCCAAAAGTCGGGCTCCACCACCGCCTCCTTGCGCCGGCTCCTGCCGAACGACGCACGCGGCTGCACGACCAAGGTCAGCACCATCAAGACGCTCCAGGGGCTCTCCTCGGTGCTGGGCTGCAACGAGTCGACCATCAACGGCGTGGTGTTCGCCTACCAGTTCGACAGCAGCGTCGATTACCAGGCCAGCCTGACTGCGTTCAACAAGGGGGAGTCCTTCGACCCGTCCACCGCGGCAGCCACCTGTCCACCCAAGCAGGCTGGGGGCGACGGCGTCACCAGTTGGCACAGCAAGCTCTATCCGTCCCTGCCGGGCCAACGACTCGAGTGCTTCAGCGTGTCCCAGAACGGGAGTGCCAACAGCCCGCAGCAGCCGACCTACATCTGGACGGCCCCATCGGAGAACGCCATCTTCCAAGCGGTCGGTGGCACCGACACCTCGATGAGCACGCTCGACACGTGGTGGACGAACCACGCCGGACCGTTCAACAAGTGATCCGGCGCCGGTGACCGCCGAGGGCACACAGGGAGCCCCGCACATGCCCGGCGGCGGTGTGGCCCGCCGGCCGCTGCACTTCATCATCATGGCCGACTGCTCGGGATCCATGACCGGCGAGCGCATGCAGGCGCTCAACTACGCCATCGCCGACATGCTCCCGCAGTTGGCCGAGTGGGAGCGCGACCAGCTGGTCGCACAGGTGCTGGTCCGCGTGCTGTCCTTCGCGACGACGCCCACGTGGCACGTGCGTGAGCCGGTGCCGGTGGGGGAGCTCCGCTGGAAGCCGCTCCAGGCGGTCGAGGGTGGCTACACGAACATGGGGCCCGCCTTGCGGGAGGTGGCGGCCGCCATCGGCCCCGCCAAGCTAGAGAACCGGGCCCTCCGACCCGCCATCCTGCTCGTCACCGACGGCCGACCGACCGACCTCGGGAACGAGTTGGCGGCGGGCCTCGGCGCCCTCACCTCCTTCCCGGCCGGCCGCGCGTCATTGCGCCTCGCCATCGCGATCGGCCACGACGCCAAGTCCGAGTTCCTCGACCAGTTCATCGGCGACCCCTCCGTCCCGGTCATCGTCGCCGGAAACACCGAGGAGATCGCCGAGCGGCTGGTCGCGGCGTCGATCGCCGTCTCCCGGCTCTCCGAGGGGGGCGCCGACCACGGCGCACTGGTGAACCAGCTGCTCGGGACCGGTTCGGTCGGACCGAAGGAGTCCGAAGACCACACCATCGTCTGACGAGATGCGAACCTCCTCCGACGTCCCCCCGATCGACGCCCAGCCCTGGACGGTGCTCGTCGCTTCCGCCCGGGGTGCGGCGCACGGCGCGGCCGGGTTGCCGAACCAGGACGCCTCTGCCTGGAGGGTTCTCGAGACGCTCGGGCCGCCGCTGGTGGTGGCTGCTGTCGCCGACGGGCATGGACATCCCCGTCACTTCCGGGCGGAGCGCGGCGCCCACCTGGCGGTCGAACAGGCGTGCGCCTGTGTCGAGCGCCTGGCCGACCAGCTCTTGGTCGGCCGTTCGGGCGGCGAGCTCGAGGCGTTCGCCAGGGAGACGCTGGTGCCGTCGGTCGTCCAGGCCTGGCGGCGGGCGGTGGCCGCCGACCATGCGGCCTCGGCCTTCACGCCCGACGAGGAGGCGATCCGGGCGCAGGTCGCCGACGAGCCGGTCATCGCCTACGGCGCCACGCTGCTCCTGGCCCTGCTCTCGGAGCGCTGGTTGCTGGTCGCCCAGATCGGCGACGGCGACGTCGCCGCGCTCTTTGCCGACGGCCGGGTCGAGACGCCCGTGCCGGTGGACCCGACGCTCGATGGGCACTACACGACGAGCCTGTGCCAGGCCGCCGCCGTCGACTCCTTCCGGATCGCGGTGATCGACCGCGCCGCCTCCCCTGTGCTCGCGCTCCTGCTCGCCACCGACGGTTTCGGGAACGCCCAGGCGTCGGATCCGTGGCCACCGGCCGTCGGGGCCGACCTCATCTCGATGTTGGGCACGCGCGGCATGGAGTGGGTGCGCGGGCAGCTGCCGATCTGGACCGAGCGGTGCGCCTCGACCGAGGGCAGCGGCGACGACACCACGGTGATCCTGGCCGTGCACGCGTCATGATCAGGCTGCCGACCGTCGGAGAGACACTCGTCATGACGCGTGCGGGATCCATGCTCACCGTCGGGCGCCGGCTGCAGGAGGGTGGCCAGGGGGTGGTCCACGAGGCCTTCGTCGGCGACGGTGTCTTCGCGCTGAAGTGGCTTCGCCACTCGGATCGCACCGCCGCGCTCCAGAACTCGATCGCCGCATTGGTCGAGCGCCCGCGCCCCCACCCGGCCTTCGTCTGGCCGATCGACATGGTCGTGAGCGACGAGGTCGAGGGCTTCGGATACGTCATGCGGCTCCTCGAGCCGCGGTTCGTCTCCTTCGCGCGGATGCTGGCGGACCAACCGACGTTCCGCAGCATCGTGACCGTGGCCCGCAAGCTCGTGGACGCCTTCGCCGCGCTGCACGCCTCGGGGCTCTGCTACCGCGACATCAGCTTCAACAATCTCTATGTCGATCCCATTCGCTCCGAGGTGGCGATCATCGACAACGACAACGTCGGCCTCGACGGCGGCGACGTGTTCGTGAAGGGCACCAACCAGTTCATGGCGCCCGAGATCGTACGAGACGAGGCGTTCCCGTCGACGGTCACCGATCTGTACTCGCTGGCCGTCTTCTTGTTCATCCTCTTCATGCGGGGCCATCCACTGGAGGGGATGCGTACCATCTCGAGCTACTCGTGGGCGGCGGCCGACCACGTCTCGGAGCACAAGCTGCTCCTGCGCAACTACGGGTTCGAGCCGCTGTTCGTGTTCGACCCCGACGACGACGCCAACCGGCCGTCGCCCGAGAGCCCGCTCCTCGTCTACTGGCCGATCTTCCCCCGCTTCTTCCGGGACCTGTTCATCCGGTCCTTCACCGACGGGCTCACCGATGCGTCCCTCTCGGGACGGATCACCGGCAGCGTGTGGCGCCGCGCGCTCCTCCGGTTGGCCGACTGCCACGCCACCTGCCCCTGCAACGCGGCCATCTTCTTCGACCCCGATGAGCCGGACCGGCCCTGCTGGCGCTGCGGCCGGATCCCGCCGGCCCCGCCCCTGCTGCGCCTGCCGGGCCGCACGGTGGTGCTGGCCGAGGGGGCGGTGATCACCTCTGACCACCTGCGGCGCGACCGGGCCTACGACGAGTCGGTGGCCGTCGTCGAGGCCCACCCCAGCCAGCCCGGGGCGGTCGTGCTTCGCAACCTGAGCTCGGTCACCTGGACGGTCGAGCCCGTGGGGGAGGAGGCCAAGTCGGTGCTGCCTTCCCAGCGCCTGGGCGTCCGGCCCATGCGCATCGACTTCGGGTCTGCCGAGGCGCAGATCGCGCTCGGCGGCTGACCGTCGGTCTCAGGCGCGCGCCGCCGGGACGACCTCGGTCAGGCCGCCGGCCTCGGTCTTCTGGTAGCCGGCGCTGGTGCGCGCCATGAACCCCCACTCGTAGCCCTCGGGGTCGCGCACCGTGTAGGTCCGCACGCCGTAGGTCTTGTCCTCGGGCGGGTCGGCCTCCACCCCGGCCGAGCGCACGTGCGCGTGGTGGGCGTCGACGTCGTCCACCCACACCAGGATCAGCTGGTCGGGGCCGCCACCGTGCGCCGGCCAATAGCCGGGGCCGTGGCCGGCCAGCCAGAGCTCGGTGTCGCCCACCAGCATCTCGACCTGGCGCGCGGTCGCCTGGTCGTCGACGTAGCGGGCCCGCTCCTGGAATCCGAAGACCCGGGCCAGCCAGTCGGTCATGGCGTCGGCGTCCTCGTAGTGCAGGTACGGCGTCAAGCCACCGAAGCGGAAGGCACCCATGACGTCGACGGGTTGCCTAGGCGGCCCGGTCGGCGTTGGCCGCGATGGCCGCGATGACCTCGGGCCAGACGGCCTCGGGCAGGTCGTGGCCCACCCCCTCGATGATGAGGAGTTCGGCGCCGGGCACCGCCTTGGCGGTGGCCTCCCCGCCGCTCGGCGTGACGAGCGGGTCGGCGTCGCCATGGATCACGAGCGTGGGCACCGCCACCTCGCCCAGCGCGGCGGTGCGGTCCTTCGCGCTGAGGATGGCCGCGACCTGCCGGGCCGTCCCCTCGGGGTAGTAGGCGCGGTCGTAGGCGAGCGCCGCCGCGGCGCGCACGGTCGCCTCGTCCATCGGGTAGCGCGGGGAACCGATGAGGCGCGACCCGCTCACCATGGCCTCGACGACGTCGGCGCGCGTCGCCGGCGGCGGCTGCAGGATGACGGCGAGGGCCTCGGGCGTCGGCTGTCCCACCGCCGGGTCGCTGGTGGTCGACATGATCGAGCACAGCGAGCGGACCGCCCACGGGTGCCGGATCGCCATCGCCTGGACGATCATGCCGCCCATCGACGCGCCGACGATATGCGCGGGAGCGAGCCCGAGGACCTCCAGCAGCGCGATGCCGTCGTCCGCCATGTCGTCGAGCGAGTAGGGAGAGGAGGTTGCCTCGCCCGCGGCCAGCGAGCTGAGGGTGGCGGCGAGATCGGGCAGGCCGGCGTCGCCGAACTTCTGGCTGAGGCCGACGTCGCGGTTGTCATAGCGGACGACGGCGTAGTCGTGGTCGGCCAGCTCCGCGCAGAACGCGTCCGGCCAGGAGATGAGCTGCCCCCCGAGGCCGCACACGAGGAGGAGCGCGGGGTCGGCCAGATCCCCGATGATCTCGTACTCGAGGGTGATGTCGTTGGCTGTCGTCTGGGGCACACGAAGATGCTTGCCCCTGGTGGAGGGCCGGTCAAGAGCCGCGCTGGCACAGTGCCTGGACGTGGGACTACCGCCGGTTCAAGCGCTCCCTCACATCCCTGCCGCTTTGGCGCGACGGCCCGCCCTCAGATGTCCACGAGCACGTGACATCGCCAGCCCCCCACCTGGGCCCCCATCGACAACCCGCGAGACGACACGGCCCTCGGCACGGGCCCGACGAACACCACCTGGTCCAGGGGGACGACCTCCATGTCTCCGGCGACACCGCCCTCCTCGGTCTCGGTCAGGTGGAACCGCACGGGCACCACCGAGAAGACATTGATGGCGTCGATCACCTCTTCGAATAGGGACGCCAGGACGTCCTCGGCTCCGCCCGGCCCGGCCGCCAGGGGGAGGACCCCGGGTGCAGCGGCGTCGGGGGCCTCGGTGAACTCTTCCATCAGCGCCTGCAGCGCCTCGGTCAGGCACGACGCGCGATCGGGACCCCAGGCCTCGATGACGCAGTCGCTGGCGTGCGGCACCAGCCGGTGCCCGGCCGAGGCAGGCTCGCCCGAGCCGGCTGGATCGCCTTGGGTGCCTGCAAGCCCCCGAGCACCGGCCGTCGTCACGGCTGCGGCGCTTCGGCCGAGGAGGGAGATCCAAGCGGACCGCGGTCCAATGACTCCCTGGCCGGACTGGCCAGGGAGTCACTCTTCCCATCGAGGACGGCCGCCAAGGGTTTCACACCCTCGTAATGGCGATCTTCTTCGTCTCGGCCTTCTCGCCGTCGACCGGGACGCGGACCTCCAGGATCCCGTCGGTGAAGGTGGCCTTGACGTCGTCCTGACCCGCCCCTGGCGGCAGCTGGACGCTGCGGGTGAAGCTCCCGTAGCGGAACTCCGAGCGCCGACGGTGCCGGTCCTTCTCCTCTTTTTCCTCACGCCGCTCGGCCCGCAACGTGAGCCGACCGTTGTCGACCGTCAGCTCGACGTCCTTGTCGGGATCGACCCCGGGCAGTTCGGCTCGGATCACGAGCGTGTGGTCCTCGACCACTTCCTCGACGCGGATGAGGCCGTCATCCTCGAACAGGTCCAGCCAGCGCCCGGGCCAACGCACCACCGGAAACCGCGGGGACCACTCCACTAATGAACGTGCTGAGCGTGCTGTCTCTCGTGTCATCGGCATCGACCTCCCTCGGTCGTTGTTCTCAACTCATTCCATTACCCCTCTGGGGGGGTCGGGTGAACAGAGGAGAAGGTCACTTTCGGGGCGGATCGGCGCCCGCGCCCGAACCACCTCGTCCAAGACCTGTTCGTTCTGCACCCTGGCCACCTCCGATTTCGACGGTACGCCGACGGCGCAGGCGCCGATAGGGCCCAAGGGCCCGACCACCGGTCCCAATTCGGCTCGGGACCTTTGACCCTGGCGACCCCGACGCGGCCGGAGCACGATCGTTCTGGTGAAGGGAGACAGGCATGCAGGCGAAACCAGGTGATCGCATCGTGATCGAGGGTCACCGCGTCGGTGACCCGACTCGCGACTGCAAGGTGATCGAAGCCCATGGCCGGGATGGCGGGCCGCCGTATCTGGTGCGCTGGGGGGACAGCGATCACGACACGCTCTTCTTCCCGGGCTCAGACGCCAGCGTCCGGCCCTCCCGAGCCAAGAAGGGTTGACCGACGCCGACCGCGACAGGGTTGGAGCGGCTCGGCCATGCCGTGATCGGTGCGCGCGCCGACTACGACGGCCTGATTGACCTCGTCGGTGACCGGCGCTTCGTGCTGATCGGCGAGGCGTCGCACGGCACCCACGACTTCTATGCCGAGCGGGCCCGCATCACCCATCGCCTCATCGACGAGTGCGGTTTCAATGCGGTGGCGGTCGAGGCCGACTGGCCCGACGCCTACCGGGTCAACCGCTACGTGATGGGGCTCTCCCACGACGAGGACGCGGAACGCGCCCTCACGGACTTCCAGCGCTTCCCGGCCTGGATGTGGCGCAACCGGGACGTCCTCACGTTCGTGGAGGGCCTCCGGGCCCGCAACGAGGCCCACCTCCATCCGGCGACCAAGGTCCGCTTCTACGGCCTCGACCTCTACTCGCTCCGGGCCTCGATGGAGGCCGTCGTCGGCTACCTCGACCGAGTCGATCCCGAGGAGGCCCGCCGGGCGCGTCAGCGGTACTCCTGTTTCGACCACGTGGCCGGCGAGGGGCAGGCCTACGGGTACGCGTTGGCCTTCGCCGGGGCCATTCCCTGTGAGAACGAAGTCGTGGCCCAGCTGATCCAGCTGCGTCGGCGCGCCGACGCCTACCTCCGGCGCGACGGCTGGATCGCCGACGACGAGTTCTTCTTTGCCGAGCAGAACGCCCGGCTGGTGCGCAACGCCGAGGAGTACTACCAGCAGATGTACCGGGCCGAGACGTCGTCGTGGAACCTGCGCGACCGGCACATGGCCGGCACCCTCGACGCGCTCATCGAGCACCTCGACGCCCAGCTCCCCCGGGCCAAGGTCGTCGTGTGGGAGCACAACTCGCACGTGGGCGACGCCCGGGCCACCGAGATGGGCGCCCGGGGCGAGCTCACCGTGGGCCAACTGGCCCGCCAGCGCTACGGCAGCGAGTGCGTGTTGATCGGTTTCACCACCTACGGCGGCACGGTCACCGCGGCGAGCGACTGGGGCGGCCCGGCCGAGCGGAAGCGGGTGCGCGTAGCCGCCCCCGACAGCCATGAGGCCGTCTTGCACGGGAGCGGGGAGCAGCGCTTCTGGCTGGACACGGCGCAGCCCGGCGTGCGCGAAAGGCTGGCCGTCCCGCGCCTCGAGCGGGCGATCGGGGTGATCTACCGCCCGGAAACCGAACGCGCCAGCCACTACTTCCACGCCCACCTCAGCCAGCAGTTCGACGCGGTCATCCACCTCGATCACACCCGGGCGGTCGAGCCGCTCGAGCGCACGTCGTTCTGGGACGAGGGCGAGCCGCCGGAGACCTTCCCGAGCGGCATCTAGGCCCGAGCGGCATCGTCCGAGCGGCATCGTCCGAGCGGCATCGTCCGAGCGGCATCGTCCGAGCGGCATCTAGGCCCGAGCGGCATCTAGGCCCTAGCGGCATCTAGGCCCGAGCGGCATCTAGGACGGTGTGGTGAGGGCCTCGAAGGGGTGGGCCGGCGGGCCCGAGTCGCCGGCCGCCGGGGACCAGAGGTAGTGGAGGAACCAGTTACCGGCGAGGTCGGCGGCCGCTTCCAGGGTGCCCGGCTCCTCGAAGAGATGCGAGGCACCGGGGACCACTGCGAGGCGGCTCTCGCAGCGAAGCTGCTGCTTGGCCCGGCGGTTGAGCTCGAGCACCGTCTGGTCGTCCCCACCCACGATCAAGAGCGTCGGCGCCCGCACCTCGCCGAGCAGGAGGCCCGCCAGGTCGGGGCGCCCGCCCCGTGACACGACGGCGGCGACCCCGGATCCGGGTTGGGCGGCGGCGCACAGTGCGGCGGCGGCCCCGGTGCTGGCGCCGAAGTAGCCGATGCGCGTCCCTTTGACCTCGGGCTGCGCCCGGAGCCACTCGGTGACCGCGACCAACCGCTCGGCCAGCAGCCCGATGTCGAAGACCTGCGCCCGGTCGACCTCCTCGTCGGTCGTGAGGAGGTCGAAGAGCAGCGTCCCGAGCCCGGCCTGGTTGAGTACGGTGGCCACGTAGCGGTTCCGAGGGCTGTGGCGGCTGCTGCCGCTCCCGTGGGCGAACACGACCATCCCCTTCAGTGCTTCGGGCACGGTCAGATGTCCGGCCAGCGCGACCTTCCCGGCGCGTACCTTCACCTCCTCGTCGCGGACAGGGGGATCGTCACCTCCCGTGGCACCTGTCGCCGGCTGCGGCGCCAACCCCGCCGCCGCGCGGTCGAGCAGGGTCACCACTTCGTCGTCGGAGACCTCGGAGAAGTCCCGGTACCACGCGCCGACGGCGTAGAACCATCTGGGGGCCTCCAGGCAGACCACCTCGTCGGCCGCGTCCGCCAACTCGGCGATCGACGACGGGGAGGCGACGGGCGCCGCCACCACCACGCGTGTCGCGCCGCGGGCCCGGGCGACGCGACAGGCCGCCCGGACGGTCGAGCCGGTGGCGATGCCGTCGTCGACGACGACCGCGGTGCGGCCCTCCAACGCCATCGGCGGGCGATCGTGCCGGTAGCGGCGCGCCCGTCGCTCGAGCTCGGCTCGTTCCCGGCGCTCCACCGCGGCCAGCTCGTCCTTGCTCACCCCGGCCTCGCGGACCACCTCGTCGTTCACGAAGCGGACGTCACCCTCGCCGATCGCGCCCATGGCCAGCTCGGGTTGGAAGGGCACTCCGAGCTTGCGGACCACCATGACGTCGAGCGGCAGGCCGAGGGCCCGGGCCACCTCGTACGCGACCGGCACGCCGCCGCGCGGCAGTCCGAGCACCACCACTTCGCCGACCCCGAGTCGCCGGCCTCCCAGCAGCTCGGCCAGGCGCCTGCCGGCTTCGGCCCGGTCACGGAAGGCCATGACCACCTCTTTGCGCACTGCAGCTCTGGCTCCCCCGTTCGCGCCCCGGCGCCCGCCCGAACGCCCGCGTCCACGCCGGCGCGCCGAGCAGACCGGCATCGTCGCCCAGCGCGGCCGCCAGGAGCACGCAGCCATCGATCCCCTCGCGGTCGGCCAGCTGCTTACGGACGGGTTGGAGGAGTCGCTCGCGGCATCCGAGGCCCCCGCCGATGACGATGGCCTGCGGAGAGAAGAGCCGGCAGAGGTTGAGGACCCCGATGCTGACGGCTTCGATGACCCCGTCCCAGACCTGGTGGGCCCGTCGGTCGCCCGCGACCACCGCCGCCTCGAGCTGGGGCCCGTCGAGCGGACCGAGCCCCGCCTCCTCGCTGAGCCGGGCGATGCTCGACCCCGAGCCCAGGCGCTCGACCGTGGCTGGTCGCAGCTCCCGCCACGCCAGCCGATCGATGACGGTGTGGCCGAGCTCGCCGATCGAACGGTGTCCATGGACGAGGCGCCGGCCCAAGAGGACCCCCGCGCCGATGCCGGTCGAGACGGTGAGGTAGGCGACATCGTCGAAGGGGCGGCCGGCGCCGAAGTAGGCCTCCCCGACGGCCGCCAGGTCGGCGTCGTTGGCGAGCGTGACGGCTCGGCCCAGGCGCTCGCCGAGCCAGTCCTCCCGCAGCTCGTCCACCCAACTCGCCGGGAGGTGGGGGGCCCACGCCAAGGCGCCCAGGTCGTAGTTGACCGGTCCGGGCACGCCGACGACCGTGGCCTTCACGGGCCGCCTACCCGGCCCCGCCACCGACGTCAGCAACTCGACGAGCGTCGTCGGCAGCAACCCCTCATGGGGCGTCTCGACGCTCTCGTGGAGCAGAATCTCCCCGGCATCGTCGATCAACGCGGCGCGCAGATGGGTGCCGCCGAGGTCTGCGGCAAGCGTGACCTCGCAGCCACCCGGCTTCGTGCGCGTCACGTCCATACCCCCAGTGTCCGAGTCCAGGCCGTCGTTTTCCAGGGTCGAAGGACCCGAGTTCGGGACCGCCCGGCCGGCCGAGTGCCCGGTCCACGCTCGGCCGATCCGGCCGCCCCGGTTTCCAGCCCAGCCGGCACCGGCGCCGCCCGGCACGGTCATCCGGGTACCCTTTGGCCGTGCGAGTGCGCCGACGGGGAGCCCCGGTGCCGCGTGGCCGCCCGCTCGGCCTGGGCGCCTGTGCGGCCGTGCTGGTTGCCACCTCTCTGTGGATCACCCCGGGCCCGGCGGGCGCGGCCGGCCTGGCGCGCGCCACGTTCTCGGGCCACGGGTCGATCGAGGAGGCCTACGCGCTCGGGGCGCCGGTCGGACAGCGCCTCAGCCTGGTCAACGGCACCGGCAACGCGGTGGGCACGGGGGTGGTGAGTAAGCTCGGCGGTCTCGTCGTGCGCAACGTCCGGCCCGGCGCCGGCTACCGGTTCGAGGCGCTGGTCAGCGCGCAGCCGAGCGCCACCGCGCCGTTCAGCGTCCTGTCGACCCACTCGGCCCCTCCACCCTCGTTCTACGCGAACCAGCACCTGGTCGCCGGCCTCAACTACGTGACGATGCGCGACGGCGTCACGCTCGCCGCCACCGTTCGGCTCCCTCCGGGCAAGACCCTGGCCGACGGCCCGTTCCCGACCGTCATCGAGTACTCCGGCTACAACACCGCGGCGCCGCACAGCCTCATCGCGGCGGAGGAGGGCACGGCACCCAGCAACGACCCGCTGCTGCCCGACACGGCGACCGTCGTCGGGGCCGTCGTGGCCCCGCTGCTCGGGTTCGTGACCGTGAGCGTGCAGATGCGGGGGACCGGGTGCTCGGGCGGGGCGTTCGACCTCTTCGGCCTGCCGTCGGACTACGACGGCTACGACATGATCCAGACCGTGGGGGCCCAGCCCTGGGTGCTCAACCACAAGGTGGGGATGGTGGGGATCTCCTATTCGGGGATCTCCCAGCTCATCGTCGCGGGTACCGACCCGCCCGACCTGGCGGCCATCACCCCGCTCAGCCCGACCGATGACCTCTTCTCGACCGGCTACCCGGGCGGCATCTACAACGACGGCTTCGCCAAGACCTGGACGGCCCAGCGCGTGTCGGACGCCCAAGCGGCGCCTGGCGGTGGCCAGCCCTGGGCGGCGGCCGAGATCCAGGCGGGCGACGCCACCTGCCTGGCCAACCAGGCGTTGCACCCGGAGGCCCAGAAGCTGGCCACGCTGACCGGGCCGGGACTGGAACGGGTCCCGTCCCTGTTCGACCGGCGGTCGCCCACCGACTGGGCATCGCACATCACGGTGCCCGTGTTCCTGGCCGGCGCGCTGGAGGACGAGCAGGTGGGGCCGCAGTGGCCCGCCATCATCCCGGCCCTCAGCCACGACAAGAACGTCTACGTGACGATCGTGAACGGGACCCACTTCGAGTCGCTCGGTCCCGACATCATCACGCGCTGGCTCGAGTTCCTCGACATCTACGTCGCCGGTCGCGTGCCCACCAACCAGCCGATCCTGGGGCCGCTCGCCGCCTCGCTCTACTCCGGCGCCACCGACAAGGCGCCGGCGGTATCGCTCCCGCCGATCCGCTTCACCGCCGAGCCCTCGTTGGCGGCCGCCAAGACCGCCTACGCCGCCCAGGACCCTCGGGTCCGCGTGCTCTTCGACAACGGCGGCGGCAGCCTCGGGCCGGGCGCGCTGCAGCCGACCGCGTCGGCCGACTACCCGAGCTGGCCGCCCCCGGGCACCGACACGTCCCTCTACCTCGGGTCGCAGGGCCGGTTGACCACCCAGCCCGCCGCGCACCGGTCGGTGGCCACCTTCCGGCCCGACGCGGCCGTCCGGCCGGCCATCGACCTGCCGACCGGCAACGCCTGGGCGGCGCAGCCCCCTTACCAGTGGACGACCGTCCCGGCCGCCAACGGGGTCGCCTTCCAGACGGCGCCGTTCACCAAGACCACCACCGTGGTCGGCCCGGCCAGCCTCGACCTGTCCCTCGAGTCGAACTCCCCGGTGACCGACCTCCAGGTCACCGTCACCGAGGTGCGGCCCGGCGACACGCAGGAGGAGTACATCACGTCGGGCTTCTTGCGCTCTTCCTTCCGCGTGCTCTCGCCCGGATCGACCGCCCTCAGCCCGAAGCCCGTCTACCTGCCCACGGACCGCCTGGCGCTGTCGAAGACCCAATTCTCGACGGTGCGCATCCCGGTGGACCCCATCGCGCACATATTCCGGCCGGGGACGAGCCTTCGCATCGTGATCTCGGCGCCCGGCGGCGACCGCCCGTCGTGGGCCTTCGACACGCTCGACGTCGGTTCGACCATGCGTGACACCGTCGCGCTCGGCACGGCGCACGGGTCGGTGCTGGTCGTGGACAAGGTCGCACCGGTCCAGGTCGCCGGAGCGATGCCGGCCTGTGGCGCCCTGCGCGGCGAGCCGTGCCGTTCCTACGCGGCGCTGGGCAACCAGGCGTGAACCGCTAGTCCCTCCCGTCGCGCGTGGATCCCTACATCGTCCTCGGCAGCGCGGTCGTCGGCGTCCTGGTCGGGATGACCGGGGCGGGCGGCGGGGCGTTGATGACACCGATGCTCATCCTCTTGTTCTCCGTCAAGCCCTCGACCGCCATCTCGAGCGACCTCGTGGCGGCGGTGGTGATGCGGCCGTTCGGGGCCGCGGTGCACCTGCGAAACCGGACGGTCAATCTGGCGCTGGTCGGCTGGATGTTGATCGGCTCGGTGCCGATGGCCTTCCTCGGCGCCTACATCCTCCATCGTTTCGGGCAGTCGAGCGCGGCCGAGGCCAACGTCCAGATCGCGCTCGGCGGCGCGCTGCTGACCGGTGCCGCGGCCATGGGCCTGCGCTACGTGCTCGACCGCCGGCGGGGCAACGAGCGCGACGGCGAGCTGCACGCGATCGTCGTTCGTCCGGCGGCGTCGGTCGCCATCGGGATGGTGGGCGGCCTGGTCGTCGGCATCACCTCGGTCGGGTCGGGATCGCTCATGATCGTGCTGCTCCTCTTCCTCTACCCGGCGCTCGGGGCCAAGCAGCTGGTCGGCACCGACCTGACCCAGGCCGTGCCGCTCACGGCCGCGGCCGCCCTCGGGGCGCTCGCCTTCGGGCACGTCGAGTTCTCGGTGACGAGCTCGATCATCGTCGGCAGCGTGCCCGCCGTCATCGTCGGATCCCTCATCTCGTCGAGGGCGTCGGACCGGTTCACGCGTCCGGTCATCACCTTCGTGATCTTCGCGTCGGGCCTCAAGTACGTGGGTCTGGGCACGACGACGCTCGGGTGGGTGCTCTGCGGCGTGCTCCTCGCCCTGGCGACGACCTGGGTGGCCGTCGCCCAGCCGTGGCGCCGGCCGGCGTTGGCCACCGAGCCGGGCGAGTCCCTGGTCGAACCCCCCGAGGGCTGGTAGGGGCGGGAGACCTCCCGACTCAGCAGCCGGCGGCGGTCGCCACGTTGTGCATCAGCATGGCGATCGTCATCGGGCCCACGCCGCCCGGCACCGGCGTGATCCAGCCGGCGACCTCGGCCACCGCCTCGAAGTCGACGTCGCCCACGGTCCGGCCGTCCGGGAGCAGGTTGGTGCCGCAGTCGATGACCGCGGCCCCGGGCTTGACCATGTCGGCGGTCACCGTCTGGGGGCGCCCGGCGCAGGCGACGACGACGTCGGCGCGCCGGACGTGGGTGGCGAGATCGGTGGTTCCGGTGTGGCAGAGCGTGACCGTGGCGTTGGCGCCGGCGCCCTTCTGGGACAGCATGATGGAGAGGGGCCGCCCGAGCAGCAGTGACCGCCCGATGATGACGACGTCCTTGCCGTCGACCGGTATCTGGCATCGGTGGAGAAGCTCGACCACGCCGAGGGGTGTCGCCGGCTCGAAGCCGGGCGTCCCCATGGCCAGGCGGCCCTGGCTGGCGGGGGTGAGTCCGTCGACGTCCTTTCCGGGGTCGATGGCCGACAACACGACGAAGGGGTCGGCCGGACATTCGGCCGGCAGCGGGAGCTGCACCAGCACGCCATGGATGGCCGGATCGCGGTTCGTCGCTTCGATCGCCGAGACGATCTCGATCTCGCTGGCGTCCGCCGGCAGCCGCCGATCGAACCAGACCATCCCGGCCCGCTCGGCCGCCCGGTTCTTCATGCGCACATACTGAAGCGACGCCGGATCGTGGCCGATGAGCAGGTCGACGAAGCCGGGACGGGCGCCGGACCGCGCCACCCGCTGACGGACCTCGCTGCGCACCTGTGCGGCGATCGCCCGCCCGTCGATCACCTGCGCGCTCAGCGAGCCCCCTCGGGCGTCGGGGCGCGTCGGCACCGTTGGGAAAACCGGTCCACCTCGCGATTCAATCAGATCCGCCGCGCGCCGCCGGATCGGACGCAACCGGCCGTCATGGCGTCGGCGGATGCGCGCACCCGGATCCCCGCTATCGGCCCCCGCGCTCCGCCTCGGCCGCGGCCACCAGGTCGGCCAGGAGCCGGCGGAGCTCGAGCGTGCTGCGGTCGGCGCGGGTGTGGAGCTCGGCGGTCGGGTCGAGCGGCAGGGCCAGCTCGTCGTAGGCCTGTTGAATGCGCAGGTCCTCCTCGAGGACGCGCCCCTCGAAGGCGACCGCGTCGGCCATGGCGGCCGGGTCGCCGCCCAGGTCGTTGCGCCACAGGGTGGTGTAGATCCGGGTCGAGTCGTCGGTCTCGGGCTGGAGGAAGAACCCGATCACGTTGCTGCCGCCGGCCTCGACGAAGTCGATGCGCAGCTGTAGGTGGAACGGCGCGTCGAGCCGGTAGGTGAGGCGCCGGGACTGGACCAGCGGGCGGATCCCGGCCGCCACGCCCGGGTCCTCGCGGTTGGTGAACCGGTGCTCCCGGTAGGCGGTGAAGGCCCACCCGTCCCGGGCCACCTCGAACCGCGGCACCTCGGCCGCCTCGTCGGCGCCGAACGTCCCCCGGTGGACGAAGGGGAAGTGCGCCATGTCCAAGAAGTTGTCGGCCAAGAGACCGACAGAGGCGCGGGCCCTGATGGGCGCGAGCTCTCCGGCCAAGAAGGTGTCGTCCTCGGCCTCCGCGATGCAACCGAGCGGCGCGAGCGGCGGTTCGGGCGCCACGAACACCATGCCGTGGCGCTCCGCCACCGCGGCCACGCCGGTGAGCCGGGCCTGGCTCGGCACCGCCGCGCCGGGTCCGAGCGCGGGGATCTCGACGCACCGCCCGTCGCGGTCGAAGCGCCACCCGTGGTAGGCGCACTGGAGGACGTCCCCGTCGCACGAGCCGAGCGAGAGCGGCGAGTGCCGGTGGGGGCAGCGGTCCTCGAAGCACACCGCGACCCCGCCGCTCCGGTAGAGGACGAGCGGCTGCCCGAGCAGGACGGTCCGGGTCGGCTGTTCGGAGATCTCCGAGCTGCGGGCGACCGGGTGCCAGCACCGACGGAGGGCGGGGTGCGTGTTGTGCAAGAGCTGCGCGCTCTTCATGGCGCGGGCCCCGCACCCAGATGGACCGCCAGCCAGCTGGTCGGGCGCGCGGTCGAGCGCACGCGGTGGGGCACCCCAGCGGGGAGGTGGATCCACTCGCCCTCCGCCATCGTCACCTCGACGCCGTCGACGTCGAGCACGGCGGCGCCCGCCAGCACGACCACCCATTCGTCGTGGTCGAGGCGGTCCTCGACGGGTTGGGCCAGTTCGCCACTCAGGATCTGCTCGATCCGCCAGGTGGCACCGCGGGCCAGGATCTCGACGGACTCTCCGGCCGATGGCGCGCTCGACGGCGGGCGGAGGCGTCCTCGGGTCGTGGCCACGCCGGCACCTTATTCACTCAGTGCCACGGGACCGAAAGACCCGGACCCCGCCGCTCGAGCGCCATGGCTAACCTCCACCCCCATGCGAGTCGGGGACATCACGATCGATCCGGTGCTCGACGGCGTGGCCCGCATCGAGGCCAGCGCCGCCTATCGCGGGGTCGGCGGCGTGGCCGGCTCGCGCGGGGGGAACCCGGAGGACTGGTCGGCGCACCTCGATCTGCTCGACGCCGACGGCAGGCTGGAGCTGGCGCTCGGCGGCTTCCTGGTCCGCACCGGCGATCGGGTGGTGCTGGTCGACACCGGGGTGGGCGACCTCGAGCGCGGGCCCATGAAGGGTGGCCGTTTCCTCCTCGAGCTGGAGGCCCTCGGCATCCGCCCCGAGCAGGTGACCGACGTGCTCTTGACCCACCTCCACTTCGACCACGTCGGCTGGTCGACGCACCACGGCGAGGTGGTCTTCCAGAACGCCACCTATCGCTGCGACCGTCGCGACTGGGAGCACTTCGTCGGGCCCGATCCCGGCGCCACGAAGAAGCTCTCCCCCCTGGAGGGCCAGCTCGAGCCCTGGACGGCATCGGGTCCCGTGCTCCCCGGGATCGACACGATGTCGGCCCCCGGGCACACCCCGGGCAGCACGATCATCGTGGTCTCGTCGGGGACCGACCGGGCGATGCTGCTGGGCGACGTGGTCCACTGCCCGGTCGAGCTGCTGGACGACGAGTGGGGCGGCATGAGCGATGTCGACCCCGAGCTGGCCCGGCGCACCCGGGTGGCGCTGGCGCGCGAACTCGAGGGATCGGACATCCCAGTGGCCGCCGCCCACTTCAACGGGTTGCAGTTCGGCCGGCTGCTGACCGGGAGCGGCAAGCGCTCCTGGGTCCTGAGCAACCCCGTCGCCTAGCGCAGACCGAAGACCCCGCCCTCGGAGATCGCCCGGCTCCAGGGGCGGACCAGCGCGCGCAGTCGCGTCGCCTCGTCGGTCGAGAGCGCTCCCCAGGGCGCCATCGCCGCCTCGTCGGTCTGCTGCTCCACGCGGGCCCGCAGGGCTGCCCCCTCGTTGGTCAGGCGCTCGCCGTCGAACAGCCAGCGCGCGACGAGCCGCTGTTTGGCGGCCTCCCAGTCCGCCTCCGGCCAGGCCCGGGACCGCTGCAGTGCGTTGGGCGAGACCCCGGCGTCGTTGGCGCCGGCGTGGGTGATGAGCGCCTCGCATGGGTCGAGATTGGCGGTCACCAACGCCGCGATGTGGCCGTCGCCCCGGAACTCGCGCAGCAGGGTGATGGCGTGCCACAGGGCCAGGTGCGGCGGGTCGGGCCACGGGAGCTGGGCGTGCGCGGCGAAGAGCGGGCGTCCCTCGAGCGAGCAGGCGCGCGCCGCACGTTCGGCCAGAACGGCCGCCTCGACCACCTCGTCACCCGCAATCGCGTCTCCCATGATCTCCTTGAGTGCGGCGTCGGCCGCCGCGAGCCGGGCCTCGAGGATCCGCGCCGGGGACGCCTTCGCCCAGGCGCTCGGAATGGCGTGGCGGACGAGCGGCGGGTGGAAGTTGTAGAAGGTCGCGATCACGAGCTCGGGTCCGACCGCCCCCATCGGGGCCGAGCGGGACGCGAAGTAACCGTCGGTCCCCTCGATGCCGAGCTCGGCGTACGCGGCCGCCGCGTGGGGCGTGAAGTAGATGATGCCGTGGTAGGGCTCCAGGGTGCGCCACATCTTGCGGGCGAGCTCGGCGTCGGGCATCGGGCGATGGTAACCCTCCGGCACCGGTGACCACCGGTCCGGCAGGTGGCAGAAATCGTCATGTCTGTGGCATTGCAGCCAAGCCGGACCTCCGTCATCATCGAGGCATGACCCGCCGCGTGGTGTTCGTGGCCTTCGACGACTTCCAGATCCTCGATCTGACCGGCCCCCTGGAGGTCTGCTCGATGGCGTCCCGCATCGACGGTGGGCCGCACCCGGCCTACCGAACCGAGGTGGCGACCCTCGTGGGCGAGCCCCTGCGGGCGTCCTGCGGTCTCGAGATCCGGCCGGACCGGGCGCTTGCGGCGGTCCGGGGAGGCATCGACACGCTGGTCGTGATCGGCGGGGCCGGCACCCGGCGCGCCCTCGAGTCCCCCGAGCTGGTCGGCTGGGTCGGCCGGGCGGCCGGGCGGTCCCGGCGCGTCGTGTCGGTCTGCTCCGGCGCCTACCTGCTGGCAGCGGCCGGACTGCTCGACGGGAAGCGGGCGACCACCCACTGGGCCCACTGCGATCGGCTGGCCGAAGCGTTCCCGGCGGTCGTCGTCGAACGCGACCCGATCTTCGTACACGACGGGGACGTGTGGACCTCGGCCGGGGTGACGGCGGGCATGGACCTCATGCTGCGCCTGGTGGAGGACGATCTCGGTGCCGACACCGCCCGGGCCGTCGCCCGCGAGCTGGTGCTGTTCGTCCAACGGCCGGGCGGGCAGGCCCAGTTCAGCACCCAGCTGGCCGCGCAGCGCCCGGCCGCGTCGGCCCTGCGGGCGATCGAGTCGTGGATCCCGGACCACCTCGACGAGGACCTGGCGGTGCCCGTCCTCGCGGCGCGCTGTGCCATGAGCCCGCGCCACTTCGCCCGTGCCTTTCGGGCCGAGCTCGGGGTGACGCCCGGGTCCTACGTCGGCGCCATGCGGGTCGAGGCGGCACGCCGCCTGCTCGAGACGACCGGGCGGGGGATCGGCGACATCGCCCGCGCCTGCGGGTTCGGCACCATCGAGACCCTGCACCGGTGTTTCAAGCGCACCCTCGGGGTGACACCCGGCCAGTACCGCGATCGCTTCAGCCCCGAGCGGCGAACGGCCTGAACGGAGAGACCATGCGCATCGTCATCCCACTGTTCGACGGGTTCACCGCGCTCGACGCGGTTGGTCCCTACGAGGTCCTGTCTCGGTTGCCCGGCGCCGAGATCGTGTGGACCGCGCTCAGTCCCGGCCCGATCCGCACCGAGCCGGGCGTGCTCAAGCTGGTGGCCGACGTGGCGACGTCGGAGATCGACGCCTGCGACATCCTGGTCGTGCCGGGTGGGCCGAGCTCCCGGGTTGCCGCCGAGGCCGGGCTAGCCGACTGGGTCCGCGCGGTCCACCCGACCACGCAGTGGACCACGTCGGTGTGCACCGGTGCCGACATCTTGGGCCTGGCCGGCCTCCTGCAGGGACTGGCGGCGACCACGCACTGGTCGGCCACCGATCGCCTGGCCGACTACGGGGCGACCTACTCGACGGAGCGGGTCGTCGTGCAGGGCAAGATCGTGACGTCGGCGGGCGTGTCCTCGGGCATCGACATGGGCCTGCACCTGGCGTCGCTCATCGCCGGCGCCGAGACGGCCCAGGCCATCCAGCTGGGGATCGAGTACGACCCGCAGCCGCCGTTCGACAGCGGATCGGTCGAGAAGGCCGACCCCGCCATCGTGGAGCGCCTGCGGGCGCTGATCGCCGCCCGGAGCCGCTGACCCCCGTCTCCGTGGGGATCGACCGCGCTGGCCTACCGTGGCGCGGTGTCAGCGGACACCACGCCCCGCCGCGAACCACCGACCACGCCGCGCTGGCGGGTCGACGTCGGCCCGCTCCGCCGGTCGCGCCAGTTCCGGATGCTGTTCGTGAGCCAGGGGGTCACGTTCGTCGGCACGATGATCACCGCGGTGGCGATCCCGTTCCAGGCCTACGCCCTCAGTCACTCGTCCTTGGTGGTCGGGCTGCTGAGCGCCGCCGAGGTGGTGCCGTACCTGGTCGTGAGCTTCGTCGGCGGGTCGCTCGCCGACACCCGCGACCGACGGTGGATCGTGCTCCTCACCGAGTTCGGCCTGTGCGCCTGCACCGGCGCGCTGGTGGAGAACGCCACCGTCGGCCACGGGCGCCTGTGGGTGCTCTTCGTGGTCGCCGCGCTCACCGCCGTGCTGGGGGCCCTCGGCCAGCCCTCGCTCACGGCGCTCCTGCCACGGGTGGTCGCGCGCGCGGACATCCCGGCGGCCAGCGCCCTCACCTCGTTGCGCGGCAACGTCGGCCAGGTGGTGGGGCCCGCCCTCGCCGGGGGGCTGATCAGCTGGATCCACCTCGGGCCGACCTACGCGATCGACCTCGGCACGTTCGGGATCTCCCTGCTGGTGCTGTCCCGGATGGAGCCGGTGCCGCCGCTGGCGGATCAAGCGGGCGACGCGCGGCCGCGCCTGGCCGACGGTTTCCGCTACGCGCGCGGTCGGCCCGATCTCCTCGGCTCCTACGCGGTGGACATGGCCGCCATGTTCTTCGGCATGCCCGAGGCCCTGTTCCCGCAGCTGGCCACGCGCTTCGGCGGTGCCGCGGTGCTCGGCCTCCTCTACGCGGCGCCGGCGCTGGGCGGGCTGATCGTCAGCGTGACGGCCGGCTGGGTGGCGACGGTGCGCCGACAGGGCCGCGCCATCGTGCTCGCCGCGGGATCGTGGGGTCTCGCGATCGTGGTCTTCGGCCTCGCCCGCTGGCTCTGGCTGGCTCTCGCCGTCCTCGTGATCGCCGGCGTCTTCGACATGGTGAGCGGGCTCATGCGTATGACGTTGTGGAACCTGACCGTCCCCGACCTGCTGCGCGGCCGAATGGCCGGCATCGAGCTCGTGAGCTACTCATCGGGGCCGGCGCTCGGCAACGTCGAGGCCGGTATCGCCGAGAGCCTGGTCGGGCTCCGCACGTCGATCGTCTTCGGCGGGATCGCCTGCGTGGTGGCCACCGCCGTGGTAGCCCTCCTGTTGCCGGGCCTGTGGCGCTCGGACAGCGGCCGCCCGTCGATCGACGCGCCGGAGCGGCCAGCGCAAGAGGACGGCTAGGGCCGGAGGGCGCAGCCGTCCCAGTAGGCTACGGGCCGCTTCCTCCTGCGCCCTCGCAGCTCGATCGCGAGCTCGGCCGGACCCGCTCCGGGCGCGGCGAACAGGACCGTGAGCGAGCCCGATGACAGGGTTCTGTACGGGGCGAGGTCCCGGGGAGCCTCGGTCGCGGCCTCGAGCATCGTGATCTGGCCCGTGCAGCAGCGGTGGGTGCGCGAGCGGACGTAGAGCACGCCGCCGGCCTGGGCGATGTGTGCTCTGGCCTCCTCGCTCACCACGATGTTCATGCACGGCACGCTATTGCGTCGCCCTCCCGCACCGGTGTCGCCACCGGCCGTTGCTGAGCGTGCCCCACCACCCCAGCTTGGAGGGCGAGGGGACCTTCGGCCGACCGTGGCTCCGGGCGGCGAGGGATACGGGGTGACCCACCGCTCGAGCCGGAACCGATTCCCTTCCACCGCCATCGTCGGGCGCTCCCGCCGCCTCCCTCCCACAGAGCAGGCTAGACAGGACGCCAACGCGCACGCGAGGAGGACGGCCAGGATGGCAGTGGCGGTCGGTGGGAATGTCGAGCCGGGCTACGAGGCGGTCCGCGACCGCTTCATGGCCAATTTCGAGGAGTTGGGCGAGGTGGGCGCGGGCTTCTCCCTCTACGTCGACGGGGCCCAGGTGGTGGACCTCTGGGGCGGTACCGCCGATCAACACGGCGAAAAGCCCTACGACGAGGACACGCTCCAGCTCGTCTTCTCGACGACGAAGGGGGCGACCGCAGCGTGTGCCAACCTGCTCGCGCAGCGAGGGGAGCTCGACGTCGACCTCCCGGTGGCCCACTACTGGCCGGAGTTCGCGCAGGCCGGCAAGGCGCGCCTGCCGGTTCGCTACCTGCTGTGTCACAAGGCCGGACTGCCCGTGTTCGAGGGCTCGCTCAGCGCGGAGGAGGTGTTCGCCTGGGACCCCGTCATCCGGGCGCTCGAGTCGTCCCCGCCGATCTGGGATCCGGGTTCGACCCACGGCTACCACGCCGTCACTTACGGCTACCTGGTGGGCGAGGTGGTGCGGCGGATCAGCGGCAAGAGCCTGGGCACCTTCTTCCACGACGAGTTCGCGCGGCCCCTCGGCCTGGAGTTCTGGATCGGCCTGCCCGAAGAGCACGAGCACCGGGTCGCCAGGCTGGTCGGCGCCTTGGCCGGGGACACGCCCGGCGACGGCGAGGCGTCGGTGGCCGTCCTGCCCCCCGACTCGCTGATCATACGGGCGACCACGCTCAACGGCGCGCTCGACGGACTGGAGCACGGGTTCAACAACCCTGCCCTCATGCGGGCGGAGATGCCTGCCGCCAACGGCATCACCAATGCTCGCTCGCTCGCCCGCTTCTACGCGGGCCTCATCGGAACAGTCGAGGGCGGGCCTGCCGGGCCGCTCCTCAGTCCGGTGCAGGTGAACAAGGCCCGGACCCGCCAGACCGAGGGTCGCGACCGGGTGCTCTCGTTCCCCGGCCTGGACATCGAGACCGCGTTCGGGCTCGGGTTCTGGGCGGCCAGCCCGATGTCCCCCTTCGGCGGGGCGCCGGGGGCCTTCGGGCACTCGGGGGCCGGCGGGTCGGTGGGTTTCGCCGACCCGGACCAGGGCATCGCGGTCGGCTACGTCATGAACAAGATGATGCAGAACGTCCTGGGCGACCCCCGGAGCCTGGGGCTCATCCAGGCGAGCTACCAGGCGGCGGGCCGGCCCCTCGCCTAGGAGTGTGGGGCGCCCCGGCTCGACGGTGCGATCCGCGCCGAGCTCGGGGACTGCCTCAGATGGTCGCCCCCGACGTGGCGTCGCCGGGGCTGTAGGAGTGGGCGCCGGTGCCGGCGAGGGTGCCCTGGTCGACGATGAGGTACTCCTCGCGGATGGGGCGGTCGTCGAACCAGCACTCCAGGATCTCCCTCGTCCCGGCCGCGTAGCGGGCCTGGGCGGAGAGGGACGAGCCCGAGATGTGCGGCGTCATGCCGTGGTGGGGCATCGACCGCCACGGGTGGTCGGCCGGCGGCGGCTGGGGGAACCACACGTCACCGGCATACCCGGCCAGCTGACCGCTCTCCAAGGCGCGGACGACCGCATCACGGTCGCAGATCTTTGCCCGCGCCGTGTTGACCAGGTAGGCGCCACGCTTCATGCGGCCGATCATGGCGTCGTCGAAGAGGCCCTCGGTCTCGGGGTGGAGCGGCGCGTTGATGGTCACGACGTCGCAGAGGGGCAGCATCGTCGCGGTGTTCTCGTGGAACGTGAGGCCGAGCTCGCGCTCGACCGACTCGTCCAGCCGGTGCCGGTCGGTGTAGTGCAGGTGCACGTCGAAGGGCCGGAGGCGCCGGAGCACGGCCAGCCCGATGCGGCCGGCGGCCACCGTGCCGACGGTCATGCCCTCCAGGTCATAGGAGCGGGCCACGCAGTCGGCGATGTTCCACCCGCCCTTCAGCACCCACTCGTGCGAGGGCAGGTAGTTGCGGACCAGGGACAGGATCATCATCACGACGTGCTCGGCCACGCTGATGCTGTTGGAGAAGGTGACCTCGGCCACCGTGATGCCGTGGTCCATGGCGGCCTGCAGGTCGACGTGGTCCGACCCGATCCCGGCGGTGATCGCGAGCCCCAGCTTCGGTGCCTTGGCCAGGCGCTCGGCCGTGAGGTAGGCGGGCCAGAAGGGCTGGGAGATCACGACGTCGGCGTCGGCCAGCTCGCGGTCGAGCACCGAGTCGGGTCCCTCCTTGTCCGAGGTCACGACCAGCGTGTGGCCCCGAGCTTCTAGGAACGGGCGCAGGCCCAGCTCGCCCGAGACGCAGCCGAGCAGGGCGCCCGGCTCGAAGTCGACCGCCGACGGGGTGGGGGTGCGCTGCCCGTTGGGGTAGCGGCGGATGACCGGCAGGTCGTCGCGGGCGGCGGGCGGCGGGTACCCGTCGACGGGGTCGTCGTAGAGGACACAGACGATCTTGGCCATGCTCTCTCCTCGGGTCTTCATGGCGCGTTCGCGCCGCCGCGGTTATAGCGCCACCGGGACCATTCCGGCCCGCGCCGTCCCGGTCTCGCGGGGAGTGCCGGCCGCGCGGAGGAATTGGTCGTCCCAGCTCATCCGGAGTGATCGGCGGCACCGAATCCCCTCCGACGGCCAACGGGCCGTCGTGGCGCATCGGCCATCGGTCCGGCCCGGGTTTCCCGGGCCGTCCGAGAGGGAGGTTGGACATGGAGCAGGTCGACCGCAGGACGTTCATCAAGCAGGCTTCCACGGCCGTCGGGGTGGCCGGCGCCGCCGCGGCCATGCCGGGCCTGCCCCGGATCCTCTCGACCGGCGGCGCGCTGGTGGCCGCCCCGAGCCACACCCCCGGGATGGATGCGGGGACCAAGCTCGACGACCCGATCGTGGCCCACGTGGCCAACCTGCAGACGGGGGAGATCCACCTCTTCTTCGGCACGCACAAGGTGACCCGCCACGACCGCGGCCTGGCCGCCCAGCTCTACCGAGCCACGAAGAAGTAGCCAGCCGAGCCACCTGGCGGCCGGCGTCTCGGTCGCCGTTCGAATCTCGCCCACGCAGGTCCCGCTGGGGCCTGCCTCCTAGTCACGCCGAGACCCACTGAGGAGCGTCATGTCGTCACACCGAGAAGCCCCCGAGATCGCGCAGGACCCCGTCGCCGACAGCACGGACCTCTATGCGTTCGTCAGCCCCGACGTGGGCGGCACGGTCACCATCCTGGCCAACTACGTCCCGCTCCAGGGTCCGGCGGGCGGGCCGAACTTCTACCAGTTCGGCGACGACGTCCTCTATCAGATCCTCATCGACAACAACGGCGACGCGCAGCCCGAAATCACCTACCAGTTCCAGTTCACGACGGTGGTCGAGAACCCGAACACCTTCTTGTACAACACGGGTCCGATCGCCTCGCTCGAGGACCCGCACTGGAACCGCCGCCAGAGCTACACCGTGACCCGTATCGACGCCTTCGGCTCCCACCTGCTGGCGTCGGGGCTGTCCTGCCCACCCTGCAACATCGGCCCCTTGTCGACCCCCAACTACGGGGGCCTGGCCGCCCAGGCGATCCACGGGCTCCCGGGCGGCGGGTCGGTCTTCGCCGGGCAACGGGCCGAGGGCTTCTACGTCGACCTCGGCGCCATCTTCGACCTGGGGGACCTCCGACCGTTCGCGGCGGCCCACACGCCGTTCGGCATGTCACCGCTGTCGAACGCGGGCGGGGTCAACGCCACCAAGAACGTCAACGTCCACAGCATCGCCCTGCAGCTGCCCATCTCGCTCTTGACGCGCGACGGTTCGACACCGACCGACGTCACCGACCCGCGTGCGACCATCGGGGTCTGGACGACGGCCAGCCGCCAGCAGGTGCAGGTCCGTGGGCAGGGCGCCTTTGATTCGGGCCCCTTCGTGCAGGTCTCGCGGCTCGGGAACCCGCTGGTGAACGAGGTGGTCATCCCGATGGGTCAGAAGGACTACTGGAACACCCAGTCGCCGGCCGGCGACTCCCAATTCCAGGCGTACTACACCCAGCCCGAGCTGGCCGGCCTCCTGCCCGTCTTGTACCCGGGGGTGTTCCCCAACCTGGGTGCCCTGGTGGCCTCCGGGGCCGCCCGCGCCGACCTGGTGGCGATCCTGCTCACCGGCATCCCGGCGGGCGTCGTGCCGGGCTTCCAGAACACGACGGGCAACACGCTCGCCGACATGCTCCGGCTCAACATGGCGATCCCGCCGGCGGGCAGCCCCAACATCTTCGGCCTCATCGGCGGCGATCCGGCCGGGTTCCCCAACGGCCGGCGGGTGTTCGACGACGTCACCACGATCGAGCTGCGCGCCATCGCGGGAGCCACCTACCCGCTCGTAGCACCGAGCTACTCGGCCGACGGGGCGGCGGGAGCCATCTACCACATCGTCAACTCCAACGACCCGTCGGTGATCGGGACGGAGAACTACCTCGGGAGCTTCCCCTACCTGGGTCAGCCCTACGCAGGGTTCGACGTCCCGGCCGACAACAGCCCGTCCATCCTCTCGTCGTACTGAGGTGCCGACCTCGGTGGAGCCCGGGCCGCAGCCAGCGGCAGGGGAGGCGCGACTGCCCGCCAGCACCTCGGGGAGCGTCGTCCTCGAGGTGGGGGGCGACGTGGGCGCGCTGATCGTCGCCGCGGACGGCGACCGGTGCGGCCAGGAGATCGAGTTGGTCCCGCTGGCCGCGGCTCGGCCGCTGACCCACACCGAGGTCCGGGAACGGCTGCTCCCGGGGGGACCGGTCTACGCGGCCGTCTTCCCGGCGATCCCCTCGGGCGTCTACCACCTGCGGGCGGCCGACGGTGCCGAGGCGCCCGTCGTGATCGCCGGCGGCGAGGTCACGTCGGCGGCCTGGCCGACCCGCTGAGCGGATCGATCTAGGAGGAGAGCCTCCGCTCCAGCCCGCCGTCGGCTCTCAGGGCCGCGAGCGCCGCCTCGGCCATCTCCGGCCGGGTCAGGTCCATCGAGGCGGCCGCGCGGCTGAGCAGCCCGTGCAGGTAGAGGCACAGGCTGCGCAGGGCGAGCGTCTTGTCGCGGGCGATGAGGGGCACCGGTTCGGTCGCCTGGTCCAGGGCCGAGGCCGACAGGAGGGCCCGCCGGAGGCCGAGTGCACTGCGCTCGGCCTCGGCTAGGTCGGCGCCGGACCGGCGTAGCCAGGCGCTGGCGCCGAACTCCAGGCTCAGCTTGCTCCGGAGGAGGTCCTCGGGCTCGAGCTCGGCCAAACCGAGCGCCAGGAGGGTGGCGAAGTGGGGTGGGACCTTTCGCGTCGTCGCAGGCACAAAGCCCAGTGTGACGATGGCCTGTGACAATGTGGTGGATTACCCCTTGAGCTGGGTAAATTGGGACCCATGGCCCGAACCATTTGGTCTGGATCGCTGAGCTTCGGGCTGGTCAATGTGCCCGTCGGCCTCTATCCGGCCACGCAGGACAAGACCATCCACTTCAACCAGTTCGAGGCCGGCACCTCGGACCGGATCCGCTACAAGAAGGTCAACGAGCGGACGGGCGAGGAGGTCTCCCAGAGCGACATCGTGAAGGGCTTCAACGTCGGCGACGGGGACTACGTCATCTTGAGCGACGACGAGCTCACGGCGGCCGACCCCGAGCGCTCGCGCACCATCGGCATCTCGGACTTCGTCGACCTCGACTCGATCGACCCCGTCTACTACCGCTCGGCCTACTATCTCGCCCCCCAGGGTGAGGGCGCGCGCAAGGCCTTCGCCCTGCTCCGGCAGGTGCTGGCCGACGCCAACAAGGTGGCGGTGGCCACGCTCGTCATGCGCAACAAGGAGTACCTGGTGACCATCCGGCCCGAAGCCGAGGTCCTCGTGCTGCAGACCATGTACTTCTCCGACGAGGTGCGGGACCCCGCCCAAGAGATCCCGAACCTCCCGGTGGCCGAGGAGTTCAGCGAGCGCGAGGTCGCCATGGCGCGCATGTTGATCGACTCGATGGCCGTCGAATGGTCCGCCGACCACTACCACGACAGCCACCGGCAGCGGGTCGAGGATCTGGTCGAGCAGAAGCTGCGGGGAGACGAGATCGTCACCCCGGCCGCACCCGAGAAGCCCAAGGTGGTCGACCTCATGGCCGCGTTGCAGGCGAGCGTCGACGCCGTGGCGGCCGCGGGGAAGCCGCCCCGCTCCGGCCGTGGTGGTGCCGCCCCGACGGACGGGGCCGCGGCGAAACCCGCCGCCAAAGCGAAGTCCCCCAAGGCCGCGCCGCCTGAGAAGCGCCGCCGGGCGTCCTAGTAGCGCCTCTCTGGGGCCCGGTCGCCGACGACCGGTGGGACCCCGCGGCCGGGCCTCCGGCGTTGCGCAATGCAGGTTTCCCGGTTTCGGGCCGTGGGTATGGTGGGTCGGAAACCGACCTATGTCGTTGCGGTCGGTCCGTTGCCCGACGATTGGATTCAACGATGCAGATCCAAACCAAGCCATCCGACGCCGAACCCGCGGCAGCCCCCTCCGCGCTCCGTCAGGACGTGGTGGCCGACCTGCTCGAGCTCCAGCAGGCGGTCTCGGCGCTGCGCGCCAAGCTGTCCCTGCTCGAGTCGCGGGTCGAGCGTGCCCGGTTGCACCTCGCCGCCGGTGGCCCGGCGGCCGATCTGCCCCGGGTCGCCCACGTGATGGAGTCGCGGGCCGAGGTGAACGGGGCGCTGGCCGAGGTGCAGCGGATGCGGCACCGGAGCCAGCGCAGCCTGTTCCTCCTGGCGGTCGAGGAGGGGTTCTCCTTGGCCGAGATCGCCCGCACGTGGGGCATCTCCCGCCAACTGGTATCCCGCATGACCAAGGAGCCGGCCGACAAGGTCGTCGAGGACTGAGCCACCGGCGGTCGGTGCCCCTCGGCGGCGCTCGCTCGCGGCGCCGGCGCGCCGCTCGGTGATCCCCGAGCGTCCTGAGCCCGCCCCCCCAGGTGTCCACCGGGTTCGGCTGGCCGAGCCCGACGAGCTCCACCTGCTCGGACCGATCGAGCTGGCGGCCGGCGCCCGCTTCGACGAGATCGGCTTCGACCTCCAGGCGGAGGTTCCCGTGGCCCGGTCGGGCCGGCAGCCGGCGGTTGTCTGGGTGGCCGGGCGGCCGCCCGTCGGGTTCGCCTGGGTGGAGCTGCTCGACGGGCAGGCGCACTTAGAGGAGTTGGCCGTCCTCCCCGAGCACGGCCGGGCGGGCCTCGGCCGGGCGCTCGTCGCGGCGGTGGCGGACTGGGCGGCCGGCGCCGGGTTCGAGGCCGTCACCCTATGCACCTACCGCGACGTCCCCTGGAACGGCCCCTTCTACGCCCGCTGCGGCTTCGAGGTCCTGGCCCGCCGGCACTGGACGCCCGGCCTGCGCCAGATCCGCCGGGCCGAGCGGCGCGCCGGGCTCGACCACCACGGCGCCCGGGTGGTCATGACCCGCCGGACAGCTGCGCCCAGCGGAAGCACGACACGAGGTGGTCGTTGACGAGACCGGCGGCCTGGAGGTGCGAGTAGCAGACGGTGGGCCCGACGAAGCGGAAGCCGCGCCGCTTCAGGTCCTTGCTCAGGGCCACCGACAGCGGCGTGGTGGCCGGGATCTGGTCGGTCGACCGCCACCCGTTGTGCAGCGGGGTGCCGCCCACGAAGGCCCAGAGGTAGTTGTCGAAGCTGCCCAGCTCGTCGCGCACCTCGAGCAGGGCCCGCGCGTTGCCGACCGCCGCCTCGATCTTCTGTCGGTTCCGGATGACCCCAGGATCGGCCAGGATGGCCTCGATGCGCTTGGCCGAGAACCGGGCCACCGCCTCTGGGTCGAAGGCCGCAAACGCCTGGTGGTAGCCGGTGCGGCGCTTCAGCACCGTGAGCCAGCTCAGTCCGGCCTGCGCCGCCTCTAGGACCAAGAACTCGTAGTGCCGGCGGTCGTCGTGGACCGGCACCCCCCACTCCCGGTCGTGGTAGGGGGTGAGCCATTCGCCGGTCGCCCACCCGCAGCGCGAGACGTCGAGGGCCTCGACGCCCGGGGTGGTCGCTCGGTCGGAGTCGTCTCGGTTGGTCATGGGCGCGGATGGTAGATGAGGGCCGGAACGGTCGCGACCGGCCCGCGCCGCGCGCGCGTCGGTTGGGGATCACTTGGGGAATGTGTGACTGGTGTTGGGGATGACGCGTGTCGTCTTGGGGACGTTCCAACATTTGTGGGGATACGTTCGGGATTTCGCGACGAGACCTTGACCTCCCACATCGAAAGGTTCAGGCTTGCCCTCAGTTCGGGTGGCTAAAGCCCGCCACAGCACCAGAGGACCGCCGCAAGGTGGACCGAAGGAGCAAGACCGAAGAGAAGCCGCAAGGCAGATCAGAGGAGGATCCGAGGGGTCGTCGCAAGACGGTCCGGAGGACAACCGGGGGCACCGCAAGGAGTCGTCGGTTGGGGCGGAGGAAAGGTGCCCGAAACGGTGGCTCTGCACGAGCCGGTGACTTCCCTGGAGTCGCCAGCTCGGTACCGGGTCGGGGTTGTCCGACACGGCTCCGGCTGCAGGTGGCAGCAGACCGCCAGGCGTAGCCCCGAGGGGCTGGACGGCTTCGGCCGGACGGTTACTCGGGGCTGCGTCGCGCCTGGGGACCCGCCCGCCCCGCCCCCTACCGCTGGTCGACGGCGCGGCCCGCCACGCTCGTGACCTCGTCCATGTCACAAGGGTCGTCGTCTTCCTCGCAGCGCTCGCACTCGAGGGCGAACGTCGTGTGGGCGATGCCGAAGTCCTGCGAGATCTGGACCCGCACCTGCTCGCCCACGGCCTGGGCCGCTTCCAGGCTCGGGTGCCCCGCCAGCACCAGGTGGGCGCTCAACGCCCGGACTTCGCTCGAGAGGCTCCAGACGTGCAGGTCGTGCACCTCGGCCACGGCGTCGACGCCGGTGATCGCGCCGCGCAGCGCCCGGAGGTCGACGTCGCGCGGCGTCGACTCCAAGAGCACGTCGGCGCTGCGACGGAGCAGGTAGAAGGCCTCGACGCAGATGACCAGCGCCACGAGGAGCGAGGCGATCGGGTCCGCCCGGTCGAGGCCCGCCCCGCCGGCCGCGATGAGCGCGCCGGCGGCCAGCACGGCCGCGGAGGCACCGACGTCGGCCGCCATGTGCACGAGGTTGGCCCGCATGTTGAGGTCGGCGCTGCGGTCGCGCAGCGCCAGCATGGCCAGCGCGTTGGCCCCGATGGCGATCGCCGCCACCACGACCACCACGCCCCCGTGCACGCGGGCCGGGTGCACCAGGCGCTCGATGCTGACGGCGATGATGGCGACGGTCACGACGCCCAGGATCGCGGCGTTGGCCAGTGCGGCGAGGATGGTGCCGCGGTGGTTGCCGAAGGACCGTTGGTCGGTCCTCGGGCGCAGCGCCCAGCGCACCGCCACGAGCGAGATGGCCACGGCGACGACGTCGGTCAGGTTGTGCCCGGCGTCGGAGAGCAGCCCGGCGGAGTGCGACCACAGGCCGGTCAGGACCTCACCGATCGCCAGTGTGGCGTTGAGGGCCAGCGCCAGCACCAACCTGGTGGTGCGAGTCACCCGGCCAGCGTAGGGCTAGGGAGCCGGGTGGAGGACCGACCAGGGCTCGGCCGCCCGCTCGCCGCGCCCCACCTGCCGGGCGATCGCCTCCTGGACGAGGGTCAGGTCGTCGGGGTGGGTGACGCCGACGCAGCGCGTCGTCGCCCTCAGCACGCGGAAGGGTTGGCGGCCGCCGGCCGTGCCGTCGACCAGGCTGGCGACCACGTCGGGTAGGAGGACCTCCCCCCGGTCCGGATCGGCCCCCGCCAGCGCCGCCTCCAAGTGCGGCCGCATGCCCGGGGTGAAGCCCCACAGGTTCATCGACACGAGCGAGTCCCCGGCCAGCGCCGCCGGCTCCCGGCCGTCACCGGCGCGGAACCGGCCCGGCCCGTCGGGCACCACCAGCCGACGCTCGTCGATGCCCGAGAGGAGACTGTCGGGAGACACCGTGCACACGCCGCGGGTCACCGGTGCCCCGCCGATGGTCGCCAACGACAGCGCGAAGGTCACGATCGCCTGCTCCTCGCGGCCGCCGGCCAGGTGCGACGCCAACAGCGCGAGCGGGGCGGGGCCGTAGAGATCGTCGGCGTTCGCCACCCCGTAGGGGGCGTCGGCGTCGACCTCCCCCCAGGCCGACGCCACCGCGTCGACCGTGCCCCGCGGGGTCGCCTGCTCGGCGAACCGGACGTCGATCGCGCGGGGCCATTCGTGTTCCACGTGGTAGCGGATGGCGGGCCCGGTGCTCGGGCTGAGGACGAGCACGATGGTGGAGAAGCCGGCGGCGATGGCGTCGCTTGCCACCAGGTCGATGATTGCCTCGCCGCCGGGCCCCACCGGCGCCAGCGGTTTGCAGCCGCCATAGCGCCGGGCCTGGCCGGCGGCCAGCACCACGAGCGCGGGTCCGGATGCGGCCTCGATCACCCGCCCCAGCGTAGGACCGCGCTCGCCCAGGTCATCCCACCGCCGAACCCGCTCAAGAGCAACAGGTCGCCGTGCTGGACGCGGCCGGCGGCCACCGCGTCCTCCAGGGCCAGCGGAATGGAGGCGGACGAGGTGTTGCCGTAGCGGTCGATGACGACGGCCGTCTTCTCCATGGGCATGCCCAACCGCTGGCAGGCGGCCTGGATGATCCGAAGGTTGGCCTGGTGCGGCACGAGCAGGGCGATGTCTTCGATGCCGATTCCGGCGTCGCGCAGCGCCTGTTCCGAAGACTCGACCACGACCCGCACGGCGCGCCGGAAGATCTCCTTGCCGTCCATCGCCAGGTACCCGCCGTGGTCGCAGGTGAGGAGGTGGCGCAGCGATCCGTCGGCGCTCAGGTTGTGGCTCAGCAGGTCGCCCGGGCCCTCCACGCCCTCGATGAAGCAGGCGCCCGCGCCGTCACCCACGAGGACCGCCATCGAGCGGTCGTCCCAGTCGGTGATCCGGCTCAGTGCGTCGGCCCCGATCAGCAGCACGCCGCGCGAGCCGGTGGCGATCAGCCCGGCCGAGACCACGAGGCCGTAGACGAAGCCCGAGCAGGCCGCGTTGAGATCGAAGGCGCCGCCGTGCACCCCGAGCGCGTGCTGGACGGTGGCGGCGGTCGCCGGCACCTGCGCGTCGGGGGTGCTGGTGGCCAGCACGATCATGTCGACGTCGGCCGCCGTGCGGCCCGCGGCCTCCAGGGCGGCGCGGCCCGCCTCGATGGCCATGGCCGAGGTCAGCCCACCCACCCGGCGCTCCCGGATGCCGGTGCGCTCGGTGATCCAATCGTCGCTCGTGTCGAGGCGGGCCGAGAGGTCCTCGTTCGTGAGCACCTTGTCGGGGACGGCGATGCCGCAGCCGCGGACGGCGATGCCCCTCAAGGCTCAGCGCCCCCCGGCCAGCGCGACCATGCCTACGAACCCCGCGTCACCGTCGATCACGCCGCCGGTGTTGATGGCGACGGCGAGGTGCGGGTCGGCCACTTGGCGCCCTCCGGCGGTCCCGCGCAGCTGGGCGACGAGCTCGACCACCTGGGCGATCCCCGTCGCACCGAGGGGATGGCCGCGCCCGACCAGCCCACCGCTCGGGTTCACGGTCAGGCCCCGGCCGCCGATGGTGGTGTCTCCGGCCAGCGTGGCCGGTCCGGCCGCGCCGGGCTCGAAGAACCCCAGGCACTCGAGCGAGTAGAGCTCCTCTGCGCTCGTGGCGTCGTGCAGCTCGACGAGGTCGACGTCCTCTGGCCCGAACCCGAACTCCTCCCAGGCGCCCCGTGCGGTCTCGGCCAGGCGGTCGTGGTAGTCCAAGCTCCCGTTCCCCGAACGCGCGAAGACGCCCAGGATGCGCGGCGCCTCGGCGGACGCGCCGAGCGAGGGTCCGGCCAGGACGGCGGCGGCCGCACCGTCGGTGAACGAGCTGCACATGAGCCTCCTGAGGGGCAGCGCCACCGGCGGGGAGTCGAGCACCTCCTGGACGGTCACCTCCTGCTGGAGCTGCGCCAGGGGATTGCGCGCGCCATGCCGTCTGGCCTTCACGGCGGTCGCGGCGATCTGCTCGAGCGTGGTGCCGCGCTCGAGCATCAGCTGGCTGGCCCAGTGGGCGTTCAGCCCCATCAAGATGCTGCTGGCGGGATTGGGCTCCCTGGCGAGGCGGTCGTGCATGTCGGCGCGGTAGTCAGCCGGGAGTCCATCCTCGATGCCGGCCAGGGTGGCCGCCCGGTCTCCGGTCCACATCTTCTCGACCCCGACGACGAGCACCGCCCGCTCCACCGCCCGCGCGCTCAGGGTCCCGAGGTGGAGGGCGCTCGCACCGCCGGCGCAGGAGTTGTCGACGTTGACGACCGGCACGTCGCCCAGGCCGCCCTTGCGCAGCCAAGACTGGCCCCGGATGCACCCCTGCCCGTTCAACCGCCCGCCGGTGGCGTTGCCGACGATGACGAGGGAAAGGTCGGCCGGCCCGACGCCGGCGTCGGCCATGGCCTCGGAGACGGCTTGGTGGGCCAGCTGCTCGGGCGTCAGATCTCGGCGGCTCATGTCCGTCATGCCGATCCCGGTCACGGCGACCGCGTCCGCCGCGCTCACGGCTCCCTCCGGCTGCTCGATGGGCGCCTCACGCGGACACCTCCAGAACCGAACGGCGGTTGTCCGGGCGAAGAGCAGCTCGCAGCGCCGCGAAGTGTTCCAGGGCGTCATCGGCGGCCACCATCACCACCACGTGGTCGGCGCCGGCCTGGCGGTAGGCGTCGATCGCCGCCGCACAGTCGTCCGGCGGGCCCGAGACGAGGTGGCGGCGGAACGCCCGCGGCGGAAGCGTGTAGAGCGAGGCGAGCCACTCGGATCCCTCGCGGAACGACTCCTCGGCCGCGCCGACCCGGGCGAAGACGACGACCGCCCGGTCGATGTCCTCGGTCGTCCGACCGGCGGCCAGCGCGGCGGCGGCCAGGCGCTCGAGCCCCACCCGATAGTCCTCGGGGGAGAGGAACATCGGGACCCAACCATCGCCCATGGCGCCCGCCCGGCGCAGCGCGGCGGGTCCGGCCCCGCCGAACCACAGCGGCACCCGCGGCGAGGGATCGAGCGGGTAGGGGTCGTCGGGGTCGTTCTCCCAGGCTCGGGCGAGGGCGGCCAGCGAGTCGTCCATCCGGCGGCCCCGGGTCCGAAAGTCGGTGCCCGCCGCGGCGTACTCCCCGGGGTGGCTCCCCACCCCGAGCCCGAGGATGAACCGATCGTCGGACAGATGCTGCAAGGTCGCGGCCTGCTTGGCCACGGTGGCCGGGTCGCGCAGGGGGAGCTGGAGGACGCAGGTGCCGATGGTCACCCGGGTGGTTGCAGAGGCCGCGATCGCCAGCGCGCTGAGGCACTCGACGATCGGCCGGGGCCAGAACAAGTGGTCGGACGCCCAGAGAGCATCGGCACCGAGACGCTCCGCCTCGCCGCAGATCTCGGCGAAGGCCTTTGCGGTACTACTGCGGTAGGCAATGGTACTACCTGCAGTAGTACGGGTTCTAGCTGGGACTTTCCCCACGTCAATCGTCGGCAGCATCAGTCCGAGGGTTCCTGGTCCGCCGCCAGGTCGCACCAGTGGCACATCACATCTTATGCGTGGGCCTCGCGCCGCGCCAGAGCCGGGCCCGGTCGCGCCGATTGCTCGGACAGCGCCACCCCTATCCCGACCGACCCTCCTGGTTGGCGGGCTCGACTCGAGGGCGGATGGCCAGGGTGCAGCGGGCGACGCAGATGGCGAGGCCGCTCTCGTCGGTGAGCGCGATGTCCCAGACGTGCACCGTCCGGCCCTTGCGCGCCGGAGTGGCAGTGGCGATGAGCATGCCCTCGGCGATCGGTCGGAGGTGACTGGCGTTGATCTCGATGCCCACTGCAGAGTGGCCCGGCTGGGCCGAGATCGCGGCGCCGAAGCTGGCCGCCGATTCGGCCAGGAGTGCCGACACCCCGCCGTGAAGGATCCCGCCCGGCTGGTGGACCCTCGGGCCGACGGGCAGCGCCATGACGACCCGTTCCCGGGTGAGCTCGCGCACCTCGACGCCCAACAGACCGATCACCCCGGACCCCCCGACGGCGCCCTCGACGAGTTCGGGATCGACGTCGGGATCGACGATGGGATCGGCCGGGCGACCACCGGTCGGCGCCGGGATCTCGGTCATGGCCCGAGCTTACGGGCGGCGCCTCCACTCGGAGGCGATCGGTAGTGGAGTCTCAGCGGTCTGGTAGGAGGGAGCGTGAAATGCTCTCGGAGCTGCCGACGTAGAGCGGAATGCACGCGAAGAGTTGAAAATGACTCACTACCCCAGAACCGAGCGGCCGTGATCCGGGTGGCGATCTTCGATCTCGACAACACGCTCGTGGATCGCCAGGCCGCCTTCGAGCGCTTCGCCGTCCAGTTCGCGGAGCGGCACGGTCTCCAAACAGAGGGCGCCCGGTGGCTCATCGAGGCCGACCGGGATGGCTTGGCGGAACGCCCGTACCTCTTCGAACGGGCACGATCGCACTTCGGGCTCGCCGACCCCCTCGACGAGTTGGTCGCCGCCTACTACCCGGAGTACCTCTCCCACTTCGCCCCCGACGAGGCGGTCCAGGTCGCGCTGGAACGGCTGAAGGGAGCCGAGTGGCGGGTGGCCGTGGCGACCAACGGACCGAGCACCCAGCGCTTGAAGATCAACGCAGCCGGGCTCACGCCGTGGCTCGACGCGATCTGCATCTCCGGTGAGCTCGGATTCGCCAAGCCCGACCGCCGGATCTTCGCGGCGGCGGTCGCCGCGGTCGGTGGGGGGAAGGAGGCGCTCGGCCGGGCCTGGATGGTCGGCGACATGCCGGCCGCGGACATCCAGGGTGCCCACCGGGCGGGCATGCGCGCCGCGTGGTTGCACCGAGGCCGCCGTTGGGAGGAGCCGGACTACGCGCCCGATGCCATCGTGGCCTCGGTCCCCGACGCTGTTGAGCTCCTGTTGGCGGACGGCTGACCGAGGGCCTCCCGATAGCATCGGGCAGCGTGTCGCCTCTCGTCGATCTCCGGAGCGACACGGTCACCCGGCCCACCCTCGAGATGCGTCGGGCCATGGCCGACGCCGAGGTAGGCGACGACGGCTACGGCGAGGACCCGACGGTCAACGAGCTCGAAGCGCTCTACGCCGAGCGCACCGGCAAGGCGGCGGCCGTCTTCGTGCCGTCGGGCACCATGGCCAACCAGATAGCCGTCCGGGTGCTGGCCGGGCCCGGCTCGGCGGTGGTCGCGGGGCGCCGCCAGCACATCGTGGCCTACGAGTTCGGCGCGGCCTCGCGCAACGCCGGGGTGCAATTCCACACCGTCGACGACGGGGACGGCGTCCTCGACCCGGCCGACGTGCACTGGGCCCGCGAGGCCGCCGCGCACCACTACCCGACGGCCGGCCTCGTCTGCATCGAGAACACGCACATGGCGGCCTGCGGCGCGCCGTGGTCGATCGAGCAGCTCTCCACCATCAGGGCGGCGGCCGGGGACCTGCCGGTCCATCTGGACGGCGCCCGGTTGTTCAACGCCCAGGTGGCGACGGGGGTGGACGCCGCCGACATCGCCGGCTACGCGACGACGGTCATGTCGTGTCTGTCCAAGGGGTTGTGCGCCCCCGTGGGTTCGCTGCTCGCCGGACCGACCGACGTGATCGACGCGGGGCGGATCGAGCGCAAGCGCCTGGGGGGCTCGATGCGCCAGGCCGGTGTGCTGGCCGCCGCGGGTCTGGTGGCGCTCACCAAGATGGTCGACCGGTTGGCCGACGACCACCTGCGCGCCCGGCGTCTGGCCGACGCGGTGGCCGAGCGCTGGCCCGGGGCCGGCCTGGATCCCGCCTGCGTGCTCACCAACGTGGTGACCTTCACCCACCCGGCGCCGCTCGCCCTCGTCGACGCCCTGTCGAAGGAGGGCGTCCTGGCGGGCACGATCGCGCCGGGCGTCGTGCGCCTCATGACCCACCACGATGTCGACGACGCCGGCATCGAGCAGGCGTGCCGCGCCATCGCCCGGATCGATCGATGAAGGTCCGCATCGGCGTGGGCGCCGGGCGCTTGGGTTCGACCGGTGACGAACTGACGGCGCTGGTCGACGACATCGACCGCTTCGGCTTCGACTCGCTCTGGCTGCCGGAGCGTCTGACCGAGTCCGCACTCGACCCGATCGTGGCGCTGGCCTGGGCCGGCGCACACCACCGGCGGCTCAAGCTCGGGACGACCATGCTGCTCCCCGGTCGCCATCCACTCCGGCTGGCCAAGCAGATCGCCACGCTCGACTCGCTCTCGGGCGGTCGACTGCTGCTCACCTTCGTGCCCGGCATCGCGCAGGGCGCGGAACGCGACGCAGTGGGCGTCCCACCCGCGGCCCGCGGTCGGGCCATCGACGAGTTGTTCCCGGTCCTCCGCGCGCTGTGGTCGGGCGAGCGCGTGAGCTACGCCGGCGAGTTCGGCGCCTTCTCGGAGACGACGATCTCGCCGCTCCCGGTCCAGCAGCCGATCGACGTCTGGCTGGGCGGGCTGGCCCCGGCCTCTTTGATCCGCTGCGGGAGGCTCTCCGACGGGTGGTTGCCCGCGCTGTGTACGCCGCTCGAGGCCGAGCGGGGGCGCCAGGTGATCGAACGGGCCGCCGACGATGCCGGACGCCGGATCGACCCGGAGCACTTCGGTGTCAGCATCGGCTACGCCACGACGCCACTGGACGAGCGGATCGCGGCCGGGCTGGCGGTGCGCGCCAAGGGCCGGCCCCTCGAGGAGCTGGTGCCCGTCGGCTACGACCGGCTCCGACAGCTCCTCGAGGCGTTCATCACGGTCGGGTTCTCCAAGTTCGTGTTGCGCCCGATCGCCGTGCCGGCCGGGTGGAACGAGGAGCTCGCCGGGTTGGCCGACGCGGTGGCGGGCCTGCAGAGCTGACGATCGTCTGCCGGCCGAGGGCCGCCTGCCTGGCCGAGCGCGGCTCCGCAGTGGCCCGCGCTCGGGGCGCTTCCGAGCCGTAAGCGCCCGAGGGGGCGGTCATCGACTTCGCCCAGGCCCTTGGGCGGCCCACCTGGAACAATCCCTCGCGGTCCGGCGGCCGTACACCTGTCGATGGGAGTATTGGGCGTGGCCCAGCCTTCGGACGAGGCACTGCTGGCCGGCATGGCGACCGGCGACGAACGCTCGTCGGTCGAATTCGTCCGCCGCTACCAGCGGCGCGTGTTCGGCCTGGCCTACTCCATGATCGGTGACGCGACCGCCGCCCAAGACGTGGCCCAGGAGGCGATGCTCCGGGTCTGGCGTCACGCACAGGTCTTCGACGCCCGGCGTGGGTCGGTGACCACCTGGGTGCTGTCGATCACCCGGAACCTGGCCATCGACTCGCTACGCATGCGGCGAGCGATCCCGACCGATCCCGACCACTTCGGGCAGCTCGGTCTCGTGAGCCTGGCGCAGTCCCCCGAGGACCGGGCCGTCGCGTCGACCGCCATCCCCCAGATCCGCTCCGCGCTCGCCGCCTTGCCGCCCGATCAGCGCCGCGCCCTCGTGCTCGCTGCGGTCTACGGGAGAACCGCGGCCGAGATCAGCGAGGAGGAGGGCATCCCGCTCGGGACGGCCAAGACCCGCATCCGCGCCGGCCTGTCCAAGGTGCGGGCCGCCATGGCCGACGAACGGGTGGACCATGAGCGCTGAGACGGCCTGCGAGGCGTTCTCCGACGACCTGGCCCTTCTCGCCCTGGGCACGCTCAGCGGGCGCGACCGGGCGATGGTCCTGCAGCACCTGGAGGGCTGCGCGAGCTGCAGCGACGAGGTCGAGCAGCTGTCGCTGGCCGCCGACGCGCTGCTCCCGCTCGCCCCCGAGGTGAATCCGCCCGCCGGGTTCGAGGTCAGGGTGTTCGAGCGGATGGGGATCGATGTGCCTTCCCGCGGTCGGCCCTCGCTCTCTCGACATCGGCGGGTGCTGCTCGGTGTGGCCGCGGCGGCGGTCGCATTCGGCGGCGCATTCGGCGTCGGCCTGTGGGTTGACCGATCGCCCGTCCCCGCGCCGACCCCGTCGACGGTGGCTCGGCTGTTCGAGGCGGACCTCACCTCGGCCACCCACTACCGGGGCGAGCTCTACCTGGCCCAGGGCCAGCCGGGCTGGTTGTTCATGACCGTCCACAACGCCGGCGCCAGCGGCTACGTCACCTGCCAGTTGGTGACCGACAGCGGGGCGCACATCAAGATCGGCACATTCTGGCTGTCGGCCGGCGCAGCCAACTGGGCCTCGGCGCTCCCGGTCCCCGCAGGGAGGGTGCGCATGGCCCGGCTGGTTGCCAGCGACGGGACGGTGCTGGCCAGCGCCACCGTCAAGGTCTGACCGGCCGCTGGTCGCCGGCCGCGCCGGACCCCGCTCGACTAGTAGCGGTAGGTGTCGGGCTTGTAGGGCCCGTCCACCGGCACCCCCAAGTAGGCCGCCTGGCTCTCGGTCAGCGTCGTGAGTTTGACGCCCAGCGCGTCGAGGTGCAGCCGGGCCACCCGCTCGTCGAGGTGCTTGGGCAGGACGTACACCTGGTTCTCGTACCGGTCCGGGTGGAGGAAGAGTTCCAGCTGCGCCATGGTCTGGTTGGTGAACGAGTTCGACATGACGAAGCTCGGGTGGCCGGTGGCGTTGCCCAGGTTCAGCAGACGACCCTCGGACAGGATGATGACGGCGTGGCCGTCCGGGAAGACCCACTTGTCGACCTGCGGCTTGATGTTCACCCGCTCGACGCCGGCCGTCTTGGCCAGGCCGGCCATGTCGATCTCGTTGTCGAAGTGGCCGATGTTGCCCACGATCGCCTGGTGCTTCATCTGCGACATGTGCTCGGCCGTGATCACGTGGCGGTTGCCGGTGGCCGAGATGAAGAGGTCGCCGAACTCGACCGCGTCCTCGAGGGTCGTCACCTGGTAGCCCTCCATCGCCGCCTGCAGCGCACAGATCGGGTCGATCTCGGTGACCACCACGCGCGCCCCCTGGCCGGCGAGGGACTCGGCACAGCCCTTGCCCACGTCGCCGAATCCGCAGACAACCGCCACCTTGCCACCGATGAGCACGTCGGTGGCGCGGTTGATGCCGTCGATGAGCGAGTGGCGGCAGCCGTACTTGTTGTCGAACTTGGACTTGGTGACCGAGTCGTTGACGTTGATGGCAGGGAAGAGGAGCTCGCCGGACCGCTGCATCTCATAGAGGCGGTGGACGCCGGTGGTGGTCTCCTCGGTGACCCCCTTGATCCCGTTGGCGATGGAGGTCCACTTCTGCGGGTCCGCGGCCAGGGTGCCGGCCAGCAGCGCGTAGACGACCGCCAACTCCTCGGAGCCGGCGGTGGTCGGATCCGGCGCGTGCCCCGACTTCTCGCACTCCACCCCCTGGTGCACGAGCAGGGTCGCGTCCCCGCCGTCGTCGAGGATCATGGTCGGCCCGTCGGCCGGCCAGGACATCGCCTGCTCGGTGCACCACCAGTACTCCTCGAGCGACTCACCCTTCCAGGCGAACACCGGCACCCCCTTCGGGTCCGTCGGCGTCCCCTGGGGGCCGACCGCGACGGCCGCAGCCGCGTGGTCCTGGGTGGAGAAGATGTTGCAGCTCGCCCAACGCACCTCGGCACCGAGTGCGGTCAGCGTCTCGATGAGGACCGCGGTCTGCACGGTCATGTGCAGCGAACCCGAGATCCGCGCGCCGGCGAGCGGCCGGCTCGCGCCGTACTCCTGCCGCATGGCCATGAGCCCGGGCATCTCGTGCTCGGCCAGCTCGATCTCCCGGCGGCCGAACGCGGCCTGTCCGAGGTCGGCGACCTTGAAGGGAAGCTCACCGTGGGCGGTGGTCATCTGTTCTCCTTGGGGATCTGGTCGTCCGCCGCCGCATCCGACGGGACACGCGGTCACACCCGCTCGGCGTCCGACGCCAAGAGGATACGGCGTCGCCGCACCCATCCCTGACCTTTCTCCCGCCGCCGTGGCCGGCGGGAGGCCGCCCATAGGCTGGCCGGGTGGCGAAGCTCGAGGTCGTGGTGCTCGCCGATACCCACCTCCGGGACGGCGTCACGACGAGGCTCCCCGAGGTGGTCGTCACCGCCATGCAGGAGGCCGACCTGGTGCTCCACGCCGGCGACGTCGTCTCGGCGAGCGCCTGGGAGGAGCTCCGCCGGCTGGCCGAAGTCCGGGCGGGGCTCGGTAATAACGATCACGAGCTGGTGGGCCTCCTCCCCGAGACGCTCGTGCTGGACCTCGAA